>CACZWL010000010.1 GCA_902784865.1 uncultured Bacteroidota bacterium
GCTCAGAATACTCTCGCCACAATGCGTCCAATTTGATGCGATTGCCACCCAGAAATTGCTTGCCACAGACATGGCATTTGTACAATTGTCGCCCGTTTACCTTGCCATTTTTCTTGGTTAAATGCAATTTTTTTATTCATGATATTTGAACGCTGTATCCTGCTAATTATTACACGTGTTACAAAGATTACAGCCTAATTTTTGTCCATTACGTCGAAACCGGCGCCCAGGTATTGGTATACCGCTTCCCGAATCTATTCGGCAAGTGGTGCCGTCCGAACTACAACTCGGCGGTGGCTACATTCTGCAACAACATAGCCAACGGGCTGCCCATACAGGTGAACGACCCGGCGGTGGAGCTGGAGCTGCTCTATATCGACGATCTGGTGCATGAAATGATTGCCTGCCTCAAAGGAGAGGCGCACCGCTGCGAGTTCGACGGCCAGGAGGTGCTCCCGACGCTAAGGGCCGCTATTACTATGTGCCGGTCACCCACAAGGTGATGCTGGGACGCATCGTGGAACTGCTGAACCGCTTCCATGAACAGCCGCAGACGCTGGATATGCCCCGTATGCCTTCAGGGTCGTTCGAGAAGAAGCTCTATGCCACCTACCTCAGCTACCTGCCCAAGGAGCGGGTGGCGGTGCCGCTGAAGATGAACGTCGACCCACGCGGATCGTTCACCGAATTGGTGCACCTTCAGGACTGCGGGCAGGTGAGCATCAACATTTCCAAGCCCGGCATCACCAAGGGGCAGCATTGGCACCATACCAAATGGGAGCAGTTCATCGTGGTGAAGGGGCACGGAGGATTTGGTGACTGTCATGTACTGCAACGAGACGTTCAACCCTGGGCGCCCGGACACCTATTCCGAGGAGGTCTAGGCCATGGGTTGCGACTATAGGAAGGCAGGGGGCCGTCCGATGAGGATAGCCCCCTGCCTTTTTTTTGTTGTTACTGCCGGTTGGCGGATTGCAGGATGGACTCGATCTCGGCCCGTTTCCACGGGGTCTGCATGTCGAAGAGCTCGTCGATAGGATGGCTGAGCTTCTCAATCAGCAGGTAGGTGTTCTCCTGGTGCTCGATGTTGCCCAGCTCGGCGGATATCCGCTGCCAATCGTGCTGTGAGTAGAGCAGGGGGACGAAGTTGGTGAGGTCGAAGTTGCGGACCACCATGTTGTCGATGCCCTCGGTCTCGATGCGGCTGTGTGCGCGGGCGAGTTTTATCTCGCCGACTTCCTGGAGCACCTGCTGGTATTTTTCGTAAAGGACGTATTCGTTCATGAGGAAGGCGACGATGGCGTCGCTGAGGGAGTCCCACATCTTCTTGGGGAGAGGGCGTGCGACGAAGCGTCCGAGCATGAAGCTGCCGGCGGTGAGGCCGGAGCGTCGCGAGGCGGTGCATACGCGGTGGGCGCGCTGGAAGAAGTCGACCTTATGGCTCAGCTCGAGCATGTTGAACAGGCGGCTCTGGTCGTTGTGGTCGCCCATGCGGCTTTCGAGGACCTGGCTGACGTATTCGTCGGGGCGGCCTGCGTACCAGTTGTTGACTATCTCGGTGGCTATCTTGGGACGGTTCTGCAGGTCGCAGCGGATGAGCCGCGCCAGCTTGCCGAGGTCGGTGATGTAGGCCGCGCGGTTGGAGGTGACGATGGTCTGGTATTGGCTGTAGGCCACCCTCATGCGCTCGAAGAAGCCTTTCTCGTCGTCGTTGAGTTCGACGGGGTCGCCTTGTATGTATTTGGTGAAGCGTGCCGGCTTGAAGGCAGCCTGGCCGCGGTAGATGCTTTGGCGTTTGGAGGAGATTGTGAGCATGTCGCCCTCTTCGATGGCGAGGCCGAAGCTGTTGGCGAGGTGTCCGTCGACGATGGCGATGCCGTAGCTCTGGAGGTCCATGAAGGCGGGTATGCCGTAGCCGCGGCAGGCGGTGACGACGTGGATGGCGGCGGGCATGACGGAGAGGATGGCGTCGACTTCGTTGAGGGTGATGGTGTCCTCGGGGACGAAGTGCTGCTGGCAGAGGCAGACGTTCTCGCCGCGGCTTTTGAGTTCGCGGGCTTTGGCTGTGGAGAAGCAGAGGCGTGCGGAGATGGCGGTGCGCGGGAGGACGGAGAGGCCGTGGCCGAAGAACTGCAGCGAGGGCAGCGAGCGCTCGTCGATGGAGGCGGAGATGATTTGCCGCAGGTGGTAGGGTTTGATGAGGTCGGTGACTTCGGCGTCGGAGATGAGGTGGTCGTTGCGGAGGTCGATGGAGGAGATGAGAGCGGCGCGGCCGGTCATCTCGGAGGCGTTGAGCTGGAGGACCGAGAAGAGGCTGAGCTGGTGGGGGCGGCTTTCGACGGCGAACTCGATGGTGACGGGTGTCTTGTAGCGGTATTCGAGTTTTTTGAGCAGCGGGTCGAAGTGGTAGACGGCGGGGAAGGCGGTGCGTATCTCGGAGCGGTCGGTGTAGGCGAGGTCTTCGGTGGTGACGTCGCCGGTCATGATTTCCTCGCCGAAGATGTTGCGGTAGCTCTCAATCTGCTTGCCTTCGCCGGTGCGTGAGTGGCGGCTGTAGAGGACGCCGGGGTAGCTCTCGTTGTTGCCGATGGTCCATACCATGCGTTGCAGGATGAGGCTCGGGAAGGCTTGCTTGCCTTGCATGAAGGTGAGTATGAGGTCGGAGTTGTTGGTGTAGAAGTGGCGTACGTGTTCGGTGAGGCGCAGTGCCTGGTAGTGTGCGTCGGTGACGAGGCGGAGTCCGTCGGGGTCGGTGCCTATGATGCGCTTTTCCAGTTCGTCGATGCGGCGAAACTGCTGGTCGTTGTCGAGGGTGATGTCGGAGGTTTGGTAGCGGTGTTCGATGCCGAGCATCTCGCTGAGGGTGTGCAGGGTGCTGAGGTAGACGCGGTTGGCCATCTGAGGGTCGTACATGCGCGAGAGTGCGGTGTAGGCGGTGCGTGTGACGCCGATGTTGAGCAGTGTGGGCATGAGACCCGGTATGTACTGCGGCATGGCGCAGCGGATGGCGAAGACGAGTGGGTTGTGGCTGTCGCCGAGGCGGCAGTTGGTCATGGTCTCGAGGTTGGCGATGGCCTGTTCGAGGAGTTGAGGCAGGCGTTCGGGCTGGTTGAATGAGCGCGAGGTGAGGATGCAGAAGTCGGGGACGGGGTAGCAGTTGCGTGTGAGGTCGAGGAGCATGCGTCCTTTGTAGCTTATCTCCTCGTCGGTGAAGTCGCCCTGGGTGAGGGTGGTGATGATGTCGGGGCTGTCGGAGAGGGGGTTGTCGGCGACGAAGGTCTGGCACTGGTGTAGGAACTGGTCGCGTCGTTCGGCCAGTTGTCGGCGGGTGTCGTCGGTGAGGGTGCCGTCGCGTTCGGCGAGGAGCAGTTCGAGGAAGTGCCGCTGTTCGTCGTTGCGCAGTTTGAGGAGGCTGTACATGTCGTACCACCGCGGTGGGAATTCGCGCACGGTCTTGGGCGGGTCGCCTTCGAGGCGGTAGATGACGGTGCCGGGTTTGTTGCCTTCGAGGCGGTTGTCTGGGTCTTCGCTGTCGTGGTTGAATATCTCGCGCCCGCAGCGGGCGTAGAGGCTTACCATGTGGTAGTTGGGGTAGCTGGCCCGTATGCGGAAAGCGCTGATGGTCATGCCGATGGTGTTTTTTTACTGTTCGGTGGCAGAGGCTGCCAGGATGGCTTCGAGCATTTCTTCGGGGGCGAGGCCTACGTAGGGGAGCATCTTGCGTGTGTCGGGAGCGAGGACGTGGTCGGGGTAGTCGGTGACGAACTGTGTGTAGGTCTGGCGGGCGAGGTCGTACTGCTCGTTGTTTTCGTAGGCCTGGCCTTTGAGGAAGACGCAGCCTGCGATGTCTTCGTAGCCGGGGTATTGTGCGATGAGCGTGTCGAGGATGGTGAGGGCCTGCTCGTAGTCGCCGAGGTTGAGGCTGATGTCGGCCGACTTTTGGAGGTAGACGGGAGCGAGGCTGTCCTCGGGGAAGTTGTCGGCGAAGTGCTGGTAGAGGGCTATCAGGTCGTGGGCCCGCTGTTCGTCGGTCACGATGTTGAGCTGGCTGAGGGCTTTCTCGGCTGTGCGTATTTCGTCGATGGCCTTGTCGCGGTTGGGGCTCTGGTGGCAGGCTGCGGCCAGCAGCAGGGTGGCGGCGATGAGGAGTGTGCGTTTCATGGTGCTATTTTTTGTTGGGTTTCATACGGTAGCGGGTCTGGATGCGTCCGGTCTGGATGTCGTTGAGGCGGCGCTTGAGCATGGTGCGGCGGAGCGAGGAGAGGCGGTCGGTGAAGACTTTGCCGTCGAGGTGGTCGATTTCGTGCTGCGCCACGCGTGCGAAGAGGCCGTCGATCTCTTCCTCGTGCTGCTGCCAGTCCTCGTCCATCCAGCGGAGGCGGAGGGTGGTGGGGCGGAGCACGTCCTCGTGGATGTCGGGCACCGAGAGGCACCCTTCGTTGAACCAGTCCTTCTTGTCGCCGAAGCTGACTATCTCGGGGTTGATGACGGTGTGCTCCTCGGTGGGTTCGCCGTAGGTGTTGGTCTTCTCGTCGTAGGGGCGGAAGCCGACGACGAAGAGGCGTATCGGGAGGTCGATTTGCGGGGCGGCGAGGCCCACGCCGTCGGCGTTGTACATGGTCTCGTACATGTTGGCTACCAGTTCCTTGAGGTTCGGGTAGTCCGGCGTGATGGGTTCTGCCGTCTTGCGGAGGGTGGGGTGGCCGTAGCCTACGATGGGTAGTATCATCTCTATGGGTGTTTGCTAGGTTTTTTCTTGGTGTTCTCTAGGTATCTGGTAGGTCTGTTCTTCGTCTGTTCTTCGGTTGTTCTTCGGTTGATTTTGTGGACTGACTTCTGTAATCAGTTGATTGTGCGCATGTAGTCCTGCAGCATGATGGTGGCGGCCACCTGGTCGACGGTTCCCTTGTTGCGGCGGTCTTTCTTGCGCAGGCCGCTGTCGATCATGCTCTGGAAGGCGAGCTTCGAGGTGAAGCGTTCGTCGATGCGGGCCACCTCCTTGCCGGGGAAGGCCTCCTTCAGCGCCGTGACGAAAGGCTCGATCAGCTTCATCGACTCCGACGGCGAGCCGTCCATGCGGCGGGCTTCGCCGACGACGAAGAGGTCCACCTCCTCGCGCGCGCAATATTCTTTTATATATGGGAGCAGGGTGGGGGAGTCGACGGTGGCGAGGGCGGTGGCAATGATGCGCAGGGGGTCGGTGACTGCCAGCCCCGTGCGCCGCGCGCCATAGTCTATTGCCATTATGCGTCCCATAGTCTTTAAATTGAAAATTGAAAATTGAAAGTTGAAATCAAGACGCTTAATTTTCAATTTTCAATTTTCAATTTCCCTTGTGGCCCCTCTCGGGTTCGAACCAAGGACCCGCTGATTATGAGTCAGCTGCTCTAACCAACTGAGCTAAGAGGCCGTGATTTCTGTTGCTGAAATCGAGTGCAAAAGTACTACTTTTTTTCGACATGGTAAAATTTTTTTTACGCAATCCGCAAAATATTCTTATCTTTGCGGTGATGTAAATAAAACTAATATCAACCTAAAAAGATGAATATCATGAATATAGATTGGCAAAACCTCCCGTTCGGTTACGTGAAAACCGACTACAACGTGCGCTGCTACTACCGCAATGGCAAGTGGGGCGAAATCGAAGTTTCCAGCTCCGAAAACATCGAAATTCACATGGCAGCCTCGAGCCTGCACTACGGCCAGGAAGCTTTCGAAGGCCTGAAAGCCTACCGCTGCAAGGACGGCAAGATCCGCATCTTCCGCCCCGAAGCCAACGCCGAGCGCCTGCAGAGCACCTGCCGCGGCATCATGATGCCCGAGCTCAGCACCGAGAAGTTCGTCGAGATGTGCAAAATGGCCATCAAGCTGAACGAGAAATTCATCCCGCCCTACGGCACCGGCGCCAGCCTCTACCTGCGCCCGCTCCTCATCGGCACCGGCATCACCGTGGGTGTCAAGCCCGCCGACGAGTACCTCTTCCTCATCTTCGTCACCCCCGTGGGCCCCTACTTCAAGGGCGGCTTCAAGGCCAACCCCTACGTCATCACCCGCAAGTACGACCGCTCCGCCCCCCTCGGCACCGGCGTCTACAAGGTCGGTGGCAACTACGCCGCCTCCCTCAAGGCCCACACCGAGGCCTGCCACGGCGGCCAGTACGCCTGCGAGTTCTACCTGGACGCCAAGGAGAAGAAATACGTCGACGAAGCCGGCGCCGCCAACTTCTTCGGCATCAAGGACGGTGCCTACATCACCCCGCAGAGTACCTCCATCCTGCCCTCCATCACCAACAAGAGCCTCATGCAGCTCGCTGAGGACATGGGCATGAAAGTCGAGCGCCGCCCAATCGACGTCGAAGAGCTCTCCTCCTTCCAGGAAGCCGGCGCCTGCGGCACCGCCGCCGTCATCAGCCCCATCGAGCGCCTCGACGACCCCGAGACCGGCAAGAGTTACGTCTTCGGCAAAGAGCCCGGCCCCTACAGCACCAAGCTCTACAACGCCCTCCGCGCCATCCAGCTCGGCGAGGCCGAAGATGTCCACGGTTGGAACACCATCCTTGACTAACACCGACACACAGTCGACAGAGTCATACACGGCGGGCCGCCCCAGCGGGGCGGCCCGCCTTCTAAAAAAAAAGCCTGACAACAACTCATAATACCAATTATATGAAAGCAAGATACCTACTCCCCCTGGCCGCGCTGCTCCTCTCGGCAGCCCTGACGGCATGCGACGACGAAGGCGACGGCCTGCCCGCACCCGCCGTCGGCGGCTTCGACGACTATGGCGCCACCGTCGACTACTTCACCGTAGGCTCCTCGACGCGCGTCCACTTCTCGCGTGGCAACCTGCAGTACAACCCCTCGACGGACAAGTGGCGGCTGGCGGAGCAGCAGTACGACTGCGCCGGCGACGCCAATGCCGAAGTCAGCGCCACCTACGACGGCTGGATTGACCTCTTTGGCTGGGGCACCAGCGGCTGGAACAGCGGCGCCGTGGCCTACCTCCCCTGCGACACCTCGACCAACGCGGCCGACTACCGCCCCGGCGGCAGCACCACCGCCTCGCTGACCGGCGACTTCGCACAGGCCGACTGGGGCCAGAACCCCATAGCCAACGGCGGCGCGCTGGGCGGCATGTGGCGCACACTGACCGCCGACGAGTGGCACTACCTGCTCGAACTGCGCACCGACGCCCCCAACAAGCGCGGCGCCGCTACCATCGCCGCCACCTGCCGCGGCATAATCATCGTGCCCGACGGATGGGTGCGCCCGGCAGGCATCGCCTTCACACCCGAATTCACAAGCTACGACGTCAACAGCTACACCGCCGAACAGTGGAAGACCATAGAAACCTCGGGCGCCATCTTCCTGCCCGCCGCCGGAAGCCGCTGGGGCAGCAATGTCAGCGGCGTGGGCGCCGAAGGCCACTACTGGAGCTCCTCGCCCTACGACGAGAACGGCGCAGGCAACCTCTACTTCAACGCCACCAGCCTGGGCGCCGTCTACGGACATAACCGCCACCTGGGCTACGCCGTCCGCCTCGTGCGCGAATGAGACAGGATGCACTTTTTTTTGCACAGATATAAAAAAAGTTGTATTTTTGTACTCATAAAAGTATTGCGAACAGAAGTTAATTCAATTAATAATCAATAAAATAAAAAACAATTATGCAGAAAAAAGGCAATAAGTACGGTACCCACCGCGTCATCGAGCCCAAGGGTGTGCTCCCCCAGCCCGCCAACAAACTTGACAACAATATGGACGAGATCTACGACAACGAGATTCTCATCGACGTCCAGACCCTGAACATCGACTCGGCTTCCTTCACCGACATCCACAACTACGCCAAGGAGCAGGCCGGCGCCGGCGCCAGCGAGGAGAAGGTCATGGAAGAGGTCAAGAAGGAGATGCTCCTCAACGTCGAGCTACAGGGCAAGCACCGCAACCGTCGTACCGGCTCGGGCGGTATGCTGCTCGGCAAGGTCGAGAAAATCGGCGACGCCTTGAAGGGAAAGATCGACCTCAAAGAGGGCGACCGCATCGCCACCCTCGTCAGCCTCTCGCTGACCCCCCTGCGCATCGACGAGATCCTCGAGATCCGCCCCAACATCGACCAGGTCGACATCAAGGGCAAGGCCATCCTCTTCGAGAGCGGCATCTACGCCAAAATCCCCGATGATATGCCCGAGAAGCTGGCCCTCAGCGCCCTCGACGTGGCCGGCGCTCCCGCCCAGACCGCCAAGCTCTGCCAGTATGGCCAGACCGTCGTTATCCTCGGCGCTGGCGGCAAGAGCGGCATGCTCTGCTGCTACGAGGCCAAGAAGCGCGTCGGCGTCACCGGCACCGTCATCGGCATCGCCAACAGCCCCAAGAGCACCCAGCGTATCAAGGACCTCGGCTTCTGCGACATCGTCGAGTCTGCCGCCGGCATGACCCCCGTGCAGGTCTACGAAATGGTGGAACGCCTCACCAACGGCAAGATGGCCGACGTCACCATCAACTGCGTCAACGTGCCCGACCAGGAGATGACCGCCGTGCTCTGCACCAAGGACGACGGCATCGTCTACTTCTTCTCGATGGCCACCTCGTTCACCAAGGCTGCCCTCGGTGCCGAAGGTATCGGAGCCGACACCAACATGATCATCGGCAACGGCTACACCAAGGGCCATGCCGAGTTCACGCTGCAGGAGCTCCGCGAGAGCCCCGAGCTGCGCAAGATCTTCGAAGAGCTCTATGCCTAGTCATTAGGAAATGTTTAAAAGAGGAAGCCAGAGGTCGACCTTTGGCTTCTTTTTTGTTTCCGCAGCAGTGGCTGACGTGTCAGCCCACACTGCCTTCGAGGCTGATGCTGAGCAGTTTCTGCGCCTCGACAGCGAACTCCATGGGCAGTTTTTTCAGCACGTCCTTGGCGTAGCCGTTGACGATAAGGCCGACGGCGCTCTCGGGGCTGATGCCGCGCTGCTGGCAGTAGAAGAGCTGGTCTTCTGAGATTTTGCTGGTGGTGGCCTCGTGCTCGAGGATGGCGGAGCGGTTGTCGGCCTTGATGTAGGGCCAAGTGTGGGCGCCGCACTGGTCGCCGAGGAGCAGCGAGTCGCACTGCGAGAAGTTGCGCGCGTTGTCGGCACCGCGGCCAATCTGCACCAGTCCGCGGTAGGAGTTGTGGCTGCGGCCGGCGCTGATGCCTTTCGACATGATGGTGCTGTGGGTGTTCTTGCCTACGTGTATCATCTTGGTGCCGGTGTCGGCCTGCTGGCAGTTGTTGGTGACGGCGACGGAGTAGAACTCGGCCGTGGAGTAGTCGCCCTGGAGGATGCACGAGGGGTACTTCCATGTGACGGCGCTGCCGGTCTCGACCTGGGTCCAGGAGAGCTTGGAGTGCGACCCTTTGCAGATGCCGCGTTTGGTGACGAAGTTGTAGATGCCGCCGCGGCCTTCTTTGTCGCCGGGGTACCAGTTCTGGACGGTGCTGTATTTGACTTCGGCGTCTTTCATGACGACGATTTCGACGATGGCGGCGTGGAGCTGGTTCTCGTCGCGCTGGGGGGCGGTGCAGCCTTCCATGTAGGAGACGTAGCTGCCCTCGTCGGCCACGATGAGCGTGCGCTCGAACTGGCCGGTGCCCTTGGCGTTGATGCGGAAGTAGGAGGAGAGTTCCATGGGGCAGCGGACGCCCTTGGGGATGTAGCAGAAGGAGCCGTCGGAGAAGACGGCGCTGTTGAGGGCGGCGAAGAAGTTGTCGGTGCTGGGGACGACGGAGCCCAGGTACTGGCGGACAAGGTCGGGGTGCTTCTGGACGGCTTCGCTGATGGGGCAGAAGATGATGCCTTTCTCCTCGAGGGCTTTCTGGCTGGTGGTCTTGACGCTGACGGAGTCCATGATGGCGTCGTAGGCCACGCCGGCCAGGGCTTCGCGTTCGCGCAGGGGGATGCCCAGCTTGTCGAAGGTGGCCAGCAACTCGGGGTCGACTTCATCCATGCTCTTTTTCTTCTGCGGCTTGGGGGCGGCGAAGTAGATGATGTCCTGGTAGTTGGGGGTCTCGTACTCGAGGTGCGCCCAGTCGGGCTCTTTCATCTGCTGCCAGCGGCGGAAGGCTTCGAGGCGGAACTCGAGGAGCCACTCGGGCTCGCCTTTCTTGTTGGATATCAGTCGCACGACCTCTTCATCGAGGCCTTTGCGGATGGTCTCGGTGTCGATGTCGGTGGTAAAACCGAATTCGTATTCTTTGTTGGTGACTTCTTGTATGATGTCTTTTTCGTTCTCTGCCATGTCGGGTGATGATGTTTCCACTGCATGTAACGCAAGGTGTATAATATTATTGTACGCGCGATGGAAAAAGTGTTACAAAATGCTTCCGGACGGGTGCTGGAGCGGGTGAAAAAAGACGCGTTTTTTTTTGAAAAAAAGTTGAAAAAAAGGTCAAAATTGCACTTTTGTAAACAGTTGGTTATAAGTGTGTTGTAGGTTATAGGTTTTGCTTAACTTTTGACTTGGTAGGTGAGTGGCAGGACAGGGGTAGGCATGCGGGGTGGGAGAGGGGGCGCCGGTGGGAAAAAAGAAAGCCCCCTCGCTGTTGGGTGCGAGGGGGCTGTGGGGGCGGCCGGAGCGGCGTCAGACCATCTGCTCGATGTTCCAGACGAAGGCGCGGATGCCGACTTCCTCGTTGCGCTTGTCGAGTTTGCGGACGGCGGTGAGGAGGTCGTCGACGCGGTCGTCGGGGACGACGGTGAGGATGGCGTTGTTGAGCTCGGGCCACGTGTGGGTGCCGCGGTGGGGGTCGCCTTTTTCGTGGCCACGGCCCTGGACGTTCTCCCAGAAGGTGAAGCCGCGGATGCCGAGGGTGTCGAGCATGTACTCGACGCGTTCGTTGTTGGCTTGGTTGTAGACTATCAGTATGCTTTTCATTCTTCGTTAAGTTCTATGTTCATGAATACGAATTTCTTGCGTTCCTTCTCCTTCTTCTCGATGTCGCCGCGGCGGTTGAAGACGCCGTAGAGGACGGGGACGACGATGAGGGTGACGAGGGTGGAGACCAGCAGGCCGCCGATGACGACGATGCCCATGGTGGTCCACAGCTCGGAGCCTTCGGCCTTGGAGACGGCCATGGGTATCATGCCGAGGATGGTGGTGAAGGCGGTCATGAGCACGGGGCGCAGACGAGACTGGCCGCTGACGGCGATGGCCTCGCCGAGGGGCATGTCGCGTTCGCGCATGAGGTTGATGTAGTCCACGAGCACGATACCGTTCTTCACCACGATACCGATCAGGAGGACGATACCCAGCATGCCGACCATGTCGAGGTTCTCGCCGGTGACGAGCAGGGCTAGGATGACACCGCTGATGGCGAAGGGGATGGAGAACATGATGATGAAGGGCTTGGAGAAACTCTCGAACTGCGAGGCCATGACGATGTAGACGAGCATCATGATGATGAGGGCGAGGAGCCCCATGTCGGCGGTGGTCTCCTGCTGGTCTTCGTAGTTACCGGCGAGGGCTACCTGTATGCCCTGGGGGACTTCCATCTTGTCGAGTTCGGCCTGCACGCGCTGGGCCATCTCGCCGAGGGAGGTGTTGTAGGGCATGACGGTGAGGGTGAGGTAGCGCTGGCGGTTCTTGCGCTCGATAGTGGGCGGGCACCAGTATTCCTCGACCTTGGCCAGCTCTTCGAGTTTGATGATGCGGCCGGTGGCGGTGGGGATGGAGAGCTGCTCGATGTCGGAGATGGAGGAGCGGTACTTCTCCTGCAGGCGGACGACGATGTTGTACTCTTCGCCGTCTTCCTTGAGGAAGCCCGCGGCCATGCCGTTGACGCGGTTGCGCACATACATGGCCACCGTGGAGCCGTTGAGGCCGTGGAGGGCCAGCTTCTGCTTGTCGAAGGTGATCTTCAGCTCGGCACGGTCCTCGTCGCGCGAGATCTTGGTGTCGCGGGCGCCGGCGACATTCTGCTCGACGCGCTTCTTTAGGCTTTGGGCGAAATTGGTGGTCTGGTCGAAGTCGTAGCCGTAAATCTCGACAGAGAGCGAGTTGTTGTTGCCGCCGCCAAAGCCGCCTTGCGACACTTGGTAGGTGACCAGCTCAGGGTACTCGGCGAGGCACCGGCGCAGCTCTTCCTGGATTTGGAAGATGGAGCGGTCGCGCTCGTACTTCTTCGTGGCGCGGATGGTCATCGAGATCTTGTTGTTGGTGGTGGAGCTGAAGAGTGCGGCGAAGCCGGCATCCTCGTTGGAGCCTGCCGAGGTGGAGACGACGATGAGGTCGTCGCCGATGATGCGTTTGATATCCTCTTCCATGCGGCGGGCAGTCTTTAGGGTCTCTTCGATGCGGGTGCCGCGCTGCAGCTCGGCGGTGAGGGCGATCTGGCCGTTGTCCTGCATCTTCATGAAGTCCATGCCGATGGCGCCAGTCATGATGGGCAGCAGGGAAACGATGAAGACAACGAGGGCGGCGAGGAGGGTGATTCGTTTGTGGCGCAGGCACCAGCGGAGCAGGTTGGCATAGGCGGCCTCGGTGGCCTCGAAGGCGCGGCCGATAGTGCGGCTCCAGAGTTTGCGCTCCTGCTTGCGGTTGTACTCTTCCTCCTCCTCTTTCTTGAAGAAGAAGGGGCGCTCGCGCAACATCTTGCTCGAGAGCATGGGGATGAGGGTGATGGCCGCGGTGGTGGAGACACAGACGACGATGGTGACAATCCAGCCGAGCTCCTTGAAGAAGATGCCCGCCATGCCGGGAAGCATGGTCAGCGGCACGAAGACGGCGACGAGCACCAGGGTGGTGGCGATGACCGAGGTCCACACCTCGTTGGTGGCACAGATGGCGGCTTCGCGCGGATTTTCGCCGCGCTCGATATGCTTGGTGATGTTCTCCAAAACGACGATGGCGTCGTCGACCACCATGCCGATGGCCACGGTCAGCGAGGCCAAGGAGATGATATTCAGCGAGCTGTCGGCTATGAGCAGGTAGATGAACGAGGTGACGAGGGAGATGGGGATGGTGAGGCCGATGATGATGGTGGAGCGCCAGTTGCCGAGGAAGACCAGCACCACCAGCACCACGAAGAGGAGGGCGTAGAAGATACTCTCGGCCAGCGAGTTGATGGCGTTGACGATTTCTTCGGAGCCGTCGCGGATGAGGGTGGTCTCGATGTCGGGCGGCAGGGTCTTCTGAATCTGCTCCATCTGGGCGCGCACCTGGCGGGCGATGGCGACGGTGTTGGCTCCGGTCTGCTTGGTGATGATGAGGCGTCCGCCGTCGCGGCCGTTGATTTTCTCGTCGAGCGAGAGGTCCTTGATGGTGTCGCGCACGGTGGCCAGGTCGCGGACGAAGACCTGCTTGCCGGTCATCGTGGTGGTGACGGCGATGTCGGCTATCTCCGAACTTTCGACGTATTCACCCTTGACGCGCATCTGGTACTGCTCCTTGCCCATCTTGACGGTGCCGGAGGCAAGGTCGAGGTTGTTGGCCGAGATGGCCTGGCCGACCAGCTCTAGGGGTATGCCGTAGGCATCGAGCTGTTTGGGGTCGAGGTCGATGTAGACGTAACGCTCGGGGGCGCCGCTGACGGTGATGTTGCCGATGCCGTCGACGCGGTTGAGCACGTTGACCACGTTGTCTTCCAGGATGCGGTCCAGGCCGGGGTAGGACTCCTTGGCGGTGAAGCCATAGACCATGATGGGCATGGCCGAAGAGTTGAGTTTCAGGATCATGGGGCGGCTGACGCCGTCGGGCAGGTTGTCGTAGAGCAGGTCGACGTAGGAACGTATGTCGTTGAGCGACTCGTCGATGTCGGCCCCCCACTCGAATTCCAGCGTGACGACGGAGATGTTGTCGCGGCTGTTGGAGGTGATGTTCTTGAGACCGTCGACCGAGTTGAGCGAGTTCTCGATGAGCTTGGTGATATTGGTCTCGATCTCGCTGGCATTGGCGCCGGCGTAGGTGGTCATCACGGTGACATAGGGCGGGTCCATCTCGGGCATCTGGTCGATGGGCAGACGCGTCAGCGAGAAGAGACCCAGCACAATGACGGCCACAAAGATGAGGCCTGTCGTGATGGGCTTGTTGATTGCTGTTTTGTAAATGGCCATTTCGTTAAATTGAAAATTGAAAATTGAAAATTGAAATTATTGCGTCCAATTTTCGCAGTTCAAGTTAGTTGTTTTCTTTGCTTTTAATCTTGTTGATTATTGTTGTGAGAAGTGCAATGATTTCTTTGAGATCATTGTTCATTGAATCGTATTCGTCCAAATTGATAATGTCTGACAGTGACAGGACTTCTAGCCAGAATTGAGTTTCGTCGGCCTCTTTCAGGGCAATCGAAAGTTTGTGCACGTAGTCGGAGCTACTTTCTGCGTTTTTGCTTTCGCGGATGTTGGCACCAATGCTGGTTCCGCTTCGCAGAATCTGCTTGCTTGGCACGAACTCCCTTTTTGTGTCGGATAGGTATTTGCAGAACTTCACCGTTCGCACAGCAAAGAGCAGGCTCTTGTCGTGAAGGGCGTTACCCGTCATTGTGTCAGATAATTTCAATTTTCACTTTTCAATTTTCACTTCCCACTATCTCGAGGTTGTCGCCGTCGACGAGGCGGGCTTGGCCGGTGATGACGAGGCGGTCGCCGGCTTTGATGGCGCCAGCTTCGACGGGAATGATTTCGATGCGGTCGTCGAAGCGCTGACCCAGCGTGACGGCGACGCGGCGGGCTTTATTGCCGTCGGCCACAAAGACATAGCGGTCATTCGAGCCGGTGAGCTTCAGCACGCTCTGGTAGGGCACCACGATGGCGTCGACCTCACCAACACCCAGACGGGTGCGGACATACATGCCGGGCCGTATCTTCTCGCCGCTGTTGGGGATGTTGAGCTTGGCTTGGAAGGTGTGGCTCTGCGGATCGATGGTGGGGTAGACTATCTCGATGGTGGCGGGGAATACCTGTCCGGGGTAGATGTCGCTCTCGACCTCCACCTTCATGCCATTCTTCACCAGAGGGAAGTAGGTCTCGGGGATGTTGATGATGGCTTTCAGGCGGCTGATCTGGGTCAGCGTCAGTATGGGCTGACCGGCATACATCTCGCCGTCCTCGTAGTTCTTGGCGCTGATGACGCCGCCGAACTGGGCCTTGACGAAGGTGTTCTCGTCGAGGAAGCGCTCGCTTTCAACCAGTTGGTCGTAGGCGGCCTTGGTCTGGTCGTAGACCTGCTCGCTGACCGAGCCGCTGGCTTTCAGCGCGGTGACGCGGTCAAGCTCGGTCTTGGTGCTGGCCAGGTTGATGCGGGTGGTGTTGAGCTGGGTCTGGTCCATGCGGACGAGCATGGTGCCTTTGCTCACGCGCGAACCCACCTGCACGTAGATGTGCTCGATGTGGCCCGTCACGCTGGGGGCGATGTTCATCGTCTCGTAGCCTTCGAGGGTGGAGGAGAGTTCGAGCGTCTTGGAGATGCGCTCGCTCTGCAGCGCCATCACTTTCACCTTCTCGACTTCTTTCTTGGTCGTTGTGGCAGCCTTGTCGCCGCCTTTTCCGCCGCAGGCTGTGGCAATGGAGCCCACGGCAAGTGCGATTGTCGCAATTTTGATGTACTTGTTCATATTGGTATGTTTTATTTATTCAACAGGTTTTCAAGGGCCACTTGGGCGCTGATGACGTTCATCACGGCCTGTATGTAGTTGCTCTGGGCGGTGATGATGTCGGTGCTGGCGGTGGTCAGTTCTAGGCTCGAGGCGCGGCCGTATTTGTATTTCTCCGACAGGCTGGCGAAGACACGCTGTGTGACCTCCAGGTTGCGGTTCTGTATGTCGTAGTTCTCCAGCGCCGAGGCCAGGTCGTAGCGCAGCTGGTTGTACTGCAAGCGCAACCCGTCTTCGGCCTGCCGACGGCTGTTCTGGGTCTCTTGCAGGGCTATGCGGGCGCTCTTGACGCCAGCCAGGCGGGTTCCGCTGGTGAGGAGCGGCAGGCTGATGGAGGCGCCCAGCATGTTGGGCGGCGTCATGTTGAAGCCTTCGTCCTTGCCGAAGTAGGTCTTGGAGCTGTACTGGTAGTAGGCCGACACGGTGGGCATGAAGTCCATCCATGCCATGTTGACCTGCCGTTTGGCCAGCTCTTCGTTCTTGGCCAGTAGTTGGTAGCTGTAGTTGTCCTCGATGTGGAACGGTTCCTGCATGAGTCGAGCGGCGGCGTCGACGCTGAGTATGTCGTCCATACGTGTGGTCAGCTCGATGTCGGCATTGACGTCGGCCCCCAGCTGCAGCAGCAGCGAGTTCTTCAACACCTGCAGCGAGCGTTTGGTGCTGTTGATGCTGCTTTTCAGGGTGGCCACCTGCACCTGCAGTTTGTCGGCGTCGACCTGCTCGGCGGCGCCCACGTTGACGGCGGCCTGGCTCGTGGCGGCCAGCTGTTCGAGGTTGGCCAGCGACGAGTCGAGGAGACCGATGGTCTGCTGCATCACCAGGTGCGAGACGTAGACGTTCTTCACCTGTGCACGGGTCTGCTGTTCGGTCTGCTGGCGCGAGATGTCGGTCATCTCGATGGCCAGGTTCTGCAGCATGACGCCCACCACCTGTGCACCGGTCAGGCCGATGGCGGCGGTGAGGCTGAAGGTGCCGTTGGGGTTCATTGCGATGCCCGTGCTTTCCGAGCTTTCGGTGCTTCCGCTTGAGGGGAACGAGATGGGCATTGTCATGCCGCCGATGGTGACCGAGTCGGGCATCATCGACATCATGGAGCCGCCGCCGCCGAAGTTCATCTTGTAGCCCAGCATGTTCTGGTAGTCGAAGCCGGCTTTCAGCGAGGGCAGCATTGTCGAAAGGGTCTTCCAGCGTTCCCACTCGGCTTTCTTCACCTCAAGGTTGGCATTCTGCATTGCCGCGTTGTGGTCCACGGCATACTGTTGAGCCTCTTCGAGGCTCAACCGCAGTGTGGTGCGCTCCTGCGCCGTGGCCCCGAGGGCCAGCGCAGCCAGCGCCACAGTCAGTGTCAGTCTTTTCAGTTTCATCTTATTATATATATTACATTTATTTTATACTTCTCTCATCGTCCAGTTTGCGCACCACGTCGGCAAAGTGGTTCGCCTCCTTGTCGTAGCGTATCAGGCTGTCTGTCGTCATCAGCCCTCGCAGGTAGGTGAAGCACATCTCGTTGATGCGGTGGACGTACTCTTCGCGGTCGGGCACCTTGGCGATGCGCTTCTGCTGTATCAGGTTGCAGAAGAAGTCGATGGCGATGTCGACATCGGCGTCGGACCGCAGGTAGCCGTGGTTGCGCACGTAGTCCATGCCGTACTGCATCTTCTCGCGCAGTCCCTCGGTGCGGATTTTGAAGAAGCGGTCGTGGATTTCGGGGTAGTAACGCTCCGTCTCCTCAATCAGGCGGTGGTACTTGTGGATGAAGAGGGCATTGGTGCGGAGCATGTACATGGCCACCAGCAACGGCTCGTCCACTTGCTTGTGTGCCTGGCGGTGGCGCTCGTTGGTGCGTTCCTGCACCAGGGTGAGGCATGCGGTCAGCAGCTCTTCCTTGCCGTCAAAGGTCTCATAGAGGGTGCGTTTCGACATGCGCAGCGCCTGCGCTATGTCGTCCATCGTCACCCCTCGGCAGCCGCGTTCGTTGAACATGGCAAGGGCCGTCTCTATGATTTTCTGTTTGTTGTTGTCTGCTTCCATCAGGTTCTATTTTATTCTCCTTGAAGTGCTTACGTAGATCTGTAGTGCAGGTCGGTTTGCAAAAAGGAAAAGCAAATATACAAAGAAAACTTGAAAAACCGAGAAAGTTTTTCAAGTTTTTGTCAAAATACCCAAAAGTGGTGATGGCCGACCTCAGCCTTTGCGCTCGGGGAGGGGTTGCAGGGTGTCGATCTGCACCTTCATGCGGCAACCCGGGGCGGCCTCGACGGTGGCCATGTTGTTTTCGCGGCTGACAAATGTCACGTGTATGCCGCCAGCCGTCATCAGCTGGTCGCCTTTCTGCAGGCTGTCGCGGTATTCTTTCTCTTTCTTGGCTTTCTGGCTTTGCGGGCGGATGAGGAAGAGGTAGAATACGGCAATCATCAGCACCACCATGATGGCGGTCTTCATTCCGTTCGGAATGTCGGGTATTATCAGTTCTGTCATGTCTTGTCTGTTTTTGCTTGTTTTTGTCTTTTTCGAAACGCAGTCCCGTCTGCTTTATTGTGTGTGGGCTGCACTTTTTTCGCCGTGTTGAGGTATATGAGGGTCAGTGAGCATCACTCGTCCTTGTATCCGGCGGCGATGCGGGCGCGTTTGCGTTCGTTTTCGTCGAGGATGATTTTGCGGATGCGGAGGTTGGAGGGGGTGATTTCGAGGTATTCGTCTTCGCGGATGTATTCCATGGCCTCTTCGAGGCTGAATTTGATGGCCGGGCTGGTGGTGGATTTGTCGTCGGCGCTTTTGGAGCGCATGTTGGTGAGGTTTTTGGCGGTGATGACGTTGATGATGATGTCGTTGCCTGGGCGGAGGCTTTCGCCGATGACTTCGCCGGAGTAGACCATGTCGCCAGGTTCGATGAAGAAGGGGCCGCGGTCCTGCAGTTTGCTGATGCTGTAGGCTGTTGCCTCGCCGGTCTCTTTGGCTATGAGGGCGCCCATTTTGTGGGTGTCCATGTCGCCTTTCCAGGGTTGGAATTCGAGGAAGCGGTGGGCGATGATGGCTTCGCCGTTGGTGGCGGTGAGGAGGGTGTTGCGGAGGCCTATGATGCCGCGGCTGGGGATGGTGAAGTCGAGCTGCACGCGGTCGCCTTTGGTGTCGATGGTGCCGACTTCGCCTTTGCGGCGGGTGACGGCGTCGATGACTTTTGAGCTGAATTCTTCGGGGACGAGTACGGTGAGTTGTTCGACGGGTTCGCATTTTTTGCCGTCGATTTCGCGGACGATGACTTTGGGTTGGCCGACCTGGAGTTCGTAGCCTTCGCGGCGCATGGTCTCGATGAGTACGGAGAGGTGCATGATGCCGCGGCCGTAGACGAGCAGTTGGTCGGGCGAGCCGGTCTCTTCGATGCGCATGGCGAGGTTTTTCTCCAGTTCGGCGAAGAGGCGGTCGCGCAGGTGGCGGCTGGTGACGAATTTGCCTTCTTTGCCGAAGAAGGGGGAGTTGTTGATGGTGAAGAGCATGCTCATGGTGGGTTCGTCGACCTTGATGGGGGGCAGAGCTTCGGGGGCGTCGGCGTCGCAGATGGTGTCGCCGATTTCGAAGGCGACGTTTTTGTCGAGTTCGAGCAGGGCGGCGCAGATGTCGCCGGCTTCGACGGGTGTTTTGATGCGTTCTTTGCCAAGTCCCTCGAATACATAGAGTTCCTTGATTTTGGTTTTCACCATGGTGCCGTCGCGTTTGGCGAGGGTGATGGGTTGTCCGGCCTGGAGGGTGCCGCGGTTGAGGCGTCCGACGGCTATGCGGCCGAGGTAGGAGCTGTAGTCGAGGCTCGAGATCATCATCTGGGTGTTGCCTTCGGGCACCTGCGGCGCGGGTATGTGCTCGATGATGAGGTCCATCAGGTAGGAGATGTCTTCGGTGGGGGTGTTCCAGTCGTCGCTCATCCAGCCGTTTTTGGCCGAGCCGTAGGCGGTGGGGAACTCGAGCTGGTCGTTGTTGGCGCCGAGGTTGAACATGAGGTCGAAGACGGCTTCCTGTGTCAGTTCGGGGTCGCAGTTGGGTTTGTCGACTTTGTTGACTACCACTATCGGCTTCAGTCCCAGTTCGATGGCTTTCTGCAGCACGAAGCGGGTCTGGGGCATGGGGCCTTCGAAGGCGTCGACGACGAGCAGCACGCCGTCGGCCATGTTGAGCACGCGCTCGACCTCGCCGCCGAAGTCGCTGTGGCCGGGGGTGTCTATGATGTTGATTTTGTGTCCTTTGTAGCGGACGCTGACGTTTTTGCTGAGGATGGTGATGCCGCGCTCGCGCTCGAGGTCGTTGTTGTCGAGGATGAGTTCGCCGGTTTCCTGGTTGTCGCGGAAGAGTTTGGCCTGGTGGAGCATGCGGTCGACGAGGGTGGTCTTGCCGTGGTCGACGTGGGCTATAATTGCCACATTACGAATATCTTGCATACGTCTGGGTATATAAAAACAACCTGCAAAGGTACGAAAAATTTTGTAATCGGCAAGCGTAGGTGCTCAAAAAAGTTGCGTTTCTTGTTGGAGCTTGCCGTTTCTGATTGGGATTTGCCTGCATTCCCCTATTTTCCCATCGATGGGAAATGATGGGAAAGAGTCGAAGTATTCACCTACCAGACACCTACCAGACACCTACCGGATGGGTGCCGGGTGCAGGGGGGGGGCAGGCGGTAGGGGAAAAAAAGTTTTCACCGGGTGTAGCAAAAACGTTTTTTCTTACGTTATTATAGATGTGAGAACGAAGGATCCATTCGAGGAGTATCTCCACCGCTACCGTGGGATGCTTTTCACGCTGTGCCGGCGCTTCAAGCACGGTGGGCTGGACGTGGACGACCTGGTGCAGGAGTCTACGGTCGCCTTGTGGCGTGCGCGCGAGCGGTTGCTGCCTTTGGGTCCGGGGGTGCAGCAGGCGGCGCTGACGTGGAGGATAGCGCGCAACGCGGTGATCGACGCGCTGCGCGCGCACCGCGAGTACGATGCGCTGCCGGAGGGCTACGAGCAGAAGGCCGAGGACAGGTCGCTGCTGGACGAGCTGCACGAGCAGATAGCGCAGCTGGGCGAGCCGGACCGCTCGATTGTGAGGATGCAGCTGGAGGGTTACAGCTACGAGGAGATAGGGCAGCGGCTGGAGCTGTCGGAGAAGAATGTCAGCGTGAGGCTGGTGCGTGCGAGGGAGCGGCTGAGGGGGATGATGGGGAGTTAGGAGTTTTGAGTTAAGAATTATGAGTTAAGAGTTAAGAATTAAGAATTTATAGATATGAAAGAGGAACAGTTTGATGATTTGTGGATGCGTGCTGAGGCGGGGCGCTATGCGCGGTCGCTGATGGCGGAGTATCCCGGCTGGCGCCGGCGCCAGCGCCGCCGTGTTGCGGCGGCTGCGGCGCTGGTGGTGCTGGCAGGCGCGGCGTTGCCGTTGCTGAACGGTGTCTTGCCCCTGGGCGGGGCCGATGGCGAGTACCTGGCGGCACATTGCAACAAGGCCGGTATCGGCGAGGACTACTGGGTTGACCTGGCTGGCGATTTGCTGGCCGAGAGCCTGGAGGTCTGAAATGGAATGAATGAGGTGTTTTGTTGTTAAGTTCGAAGTGAAGATGAAGAAGTTATTGTTGATAGTAATGCTCCTTGTGTGGCCGCTGGCGCTGCTGGCGCAGGGTTCGCTGTACAAGCAGTATGCTTCGCGTCCTGGGCTGACGGTTGCGCAGGTGGACGGTTTCAAGCTGTGCGACAGTGTCCGTGTGGACGTGGTGTTGCTGCAGGCCGACGACGAGGCTGCGTGGCGTCGGCTGGCGGTCGAGTTCGGCATCGAGGGCGAGGAGGGTGTGGTCAGCTGGCTGGCCGACACCGAGCGGCCCGCCAAGCGTGTGGGCTGGACGGGGCGTCCGGTGCTCCGCGCGGTGGCCTCGCACGCGAGGCGCACGCTGGCTTTCTACCGCCTGGATAACGAGCGCCAGTATGACGCGCTGCTGGACTACCAGCTCTACCGCATGAAGGGCGACAAGAAGAACAAGAAGTAGACATTACAATAAATTATATAGAAAATGAAGACGAGATACGATATTGCATTGACTATGCTTGTGGCGGCGTTTGCCGCCGTTACGGTTTTGGTGGCTTCCTGCGGCCGCGACGAGGTGGTTGAGGCCGCGGCCTCGGAGCAGGGGCGTGTGGTGGTGTATGCCATCGGGGGCGAAGAGGGCCGCCGTGCGCTGCAGGACGAGGCGGAGTGGGAGGCGATGCTCGACCGCTTCTGCGACGCGGCCCAGTCGGGCAGCGAGGTGACGTTCTACAGCACGCGCGGTGCCCAGTCGATGGAGTCCAAGGGTTCAGTGTCGGCCAAGGAGGCTGCGACGTTCAGCACCACTTCGCGCCAGGAGATGAAGGATTGGATGAAGGAGATGGAGAAGGCGGGCAAGACGGTCCGTGTGGTCTATGACGACGCTTCGGGCACGTGGCGCGGCACTGCCTACGTCAATGCGCCTCACCGCGAGGTGGCGGACTGCTACAACGGGACGCTGGTGCTGACGGCGATGCCGGGCGTCGAGATGGGGCCTATACCCGCCCTGGTTGCGGCGCTGGAGGTCTCCGACGATTCGGTGCTGATATTGATGCACAAGGGCTGTATGAGCGACGATCTGGAGTCGATGCTCGGCGGGGGTGTTGCTTTCGGCGATGTGGTGACGCTCTGCGGCGAGGTGAATAGTATGGAGGTGGCGGAGGGCGCCCCGTTCCTGGTGCTCGACCTTTCGGCTACGGAGAGCGGCGCCGTGGTGGGCGAGTGGGAGCTGATCTATGCGTCGGTCACTTCGCTGAGTGGCGGCGACTATATGCTGTCGACGGCGCTCTATGTACCTGAGCTGGAGGATGGCGGTGCCATGTTCTACGAGTTTGCGGACGACGGCACGGTGGTCTGCACCCGTACGGGTTCGGCCCCCGCGACGTCCCATGGCACCTGGACCATGGGCGGCGAGGGCGGCATCTGCTGCGACCTGCTTCCCTATGGCGGATGCTGGGTGGTCAACTGGGTTTCTTCCTCGACGATGATAATCTCGCGGAATGAGGTCTCCGCCGAGGGCGGCGAGGTGTTCTACCAGCTGCAGTTCGACCGTCCCTGAAAAAAAAATTATTGCGTCTTGTAGTTTTTTGCTTCCGGATTCCGTTCTTATAGGTGAAAAAACAATCAAACATTTTTACAAACCAAACAAACACACACATTATGAAGAAGAACATCTTTGCCCTTGCCGCCGCAGTTGCTATGCTTGGTATGACTGCCTGCCAGAAGGAAGAAAACAACGACATCGTCCTCCCCGAGATGCCGGGTACGGAGATCCTCGTCAAGAGCGCTGCCGATCTGATCGGTACGGAGTGGACCTACACTCTCTCGTTTGCCGACATGATCGACGAAGACCTTGCTGAGTGCCTCGATGGCATCGACCTCGACATGGTTTTCGGCTTGAGTTTTGATGCCGACTATGCCCACCTGACTTTCCCCGAGAATGTCATCGGCCTGAACGTTGTTGACGACAGCACCGGCTACACTATCGATGAGATTCAGCAGATGGACTATGTCTATACGTACGACCCCACCACCTTCAGCGGCACGCTGACGGGCGGCAACCTGGACACCTACCAGATGCCCTTCACCTATGACGCTGCCAACGACGGCATCATCGTCAGCCTGATGGTCGCCAGCGACTTAAACGACACTGTCGGCACCCCGATGCAGCTCATCTTTGCCCGCGCCAACTAAGAAATCTTTCTTGAACACACACACTCGTATATTTGTCGAGCCCCCGGTAGTCTGCCGGGGGCTCACTTTTTTACGCAATAATCCGCCGGCAAGGCAATATTTTGCGCCCGGCGGCGTTAGGATGGCTATATGGAGAACAGTAATGTCAAATATAAGCAGCTCCGCGAGCGTTACCCGTTGTTCGAGTATGCCGGCTATTCGTACCAGGTGCTCGACGAGGGGTTGCGTCTGGAGTTCGACTTCCGCATGGGTGACGTGGAATTCCATCCCACGGCCCTTGTGGAGCGGCGTCCGTTCCTCGATTTCGGCCTTGGTGCCGAGGTGCTCGACCGTCTGGTGTTCGACATCGGCATGGTCGAGCTGGTGAGTTACTGGAAATGTGCTTGTCCGCCGCAGGTGCGCGTTTCGTGTGGCAGCCTGACCGAGGCGCAGGTGGCCTTCTGGAAAAAACTCTACTGGAACGGCCTCGGCGAGTTTTTCTACACCAACGGTATTGCCGAAACTCCCGGGGAGTTTCTGCAGGTGGAGAGTGGAGGATGGCAGGCGGAAAGCTGTCAGGGTGCGGCAGCCGAACTCTCAACTCTCAACACTCAACTTTCAACTTATCTTGTCCCCATCGGAGGCGGCAAGGACAGCGTGGTGACGCTGGAGTTGCTGCGCCGTGCCGGCAAGGGCATCCGGCCGCTCATCATGAATCCCCGGGGGGCTACAGTGTCGTGTGCCGAGGTGGCGGGCTTCCCGATTGACGAGGTCCTCGTCATCCGCCGCACCATCGACCCCACGCTATTGAAACTCAACGCTGAAGGATACCTCAACGGCCACACGCCCTTCTCGGCCATGCTGGCTTTCTACACCCGCTTGGCGTCGGCCCTCAGCGGCATCGCCAACATAGCCCTCAGCAACGAGAACTCGGCCAATGAGAGCACCGTCCGCGGCACATACGTCAACCATCAGTACAGCAAGAGCCTAGAGTTTGAGGACGACTTTAGGAATTATTGCGTTAATGCGTTAATGCGTGATTGCGTTAGTGCTGCCGCGCCAGCCACTAACGCATTAACGCACCCACGCACTAACGCATTCAATTACTTCAGTTTCCTTCGTCCGCTCTCGGAGCTGCAGATAGCCATGCTTTTCAGCCGCTTCACGGCCTACCACGACGTCTTCCGCTCGTGCAACGTGGGCAGCAAGCAGGACATCTGGTGCGGCCATTGCGCCAAGTGCCTCTTCGCCTATATCATTCTTTCTCCGTTCATTGAGCCTGCCCGTCTGAACCAGATCTTCGGCAAAGCGATGCTCGACGACACATCGCTCGAGCTCGAGTTCCGCCAGCTCCTCGGCTTGGCCGAGACCAAGCCCTTCGAGTGCGTCGGCACCGTCAGCGAGGTGCGCCAGGCATTGCAGATGGCCGCCAACCGCTGGTATAAGGGGCAGCGGCCCAGATTACTAGAAAATCTAGAAATTCTAGAAAATCTAGATAATCTAGAAAAGATAGCTCCCATCGGCAACCTCTCGTCCGAGGAGCGCAACATATTGCAGCAAGCATGTACAGAGAACATCAACTGAAAGCCCTGCTCGAGGGGCGACGCATACTCATTGCAGGCTACGGCCGCGAAGGTCAGAGCGCCGAACGGCTGATTGGCAGACTGCTGCCTGAGGCCAAGCCCGCGATAGCTACGAAGGTGGAAAACGGTAAGTGGTTGGACCAGGACGACCGCTGGCACGACGACTGGCCCTTCGACCTGGTCATCAAGTCGCCGGGTATTCCAAATTTTCAATTTTCAATTTTCAATTTTCAATTAACCTCCCTCACCGACCTCTTCTTGCAAGTGTATGGCGACCAGGTGATTGGCGTCACCGGCACCAAGGGCAAGTCCACCACCGCCAGCCTCATCCACCACCTGCTGCCGGGCTCCATCCTGGCGGGCAATATCGGGGTGCCGCTCTTCGACATCCTCGACGAGATCCGCGAGGACAGCATCGTCGTAGCCGAACTCTCCTGCCACCAGCTGGAGAATATCCACCGTGCACCGCATATCGCCGTGTTGCTCAACCTCTTCCAGGAGCACCTCGACCACTACGAGAACTATATGGGCTACAAGATGGCCAAGCTTCAAATCGCCCTCCGCCAGCAGGCGGGCGACCACTTCTTCTACTGCACCGACAACGAGGAACTACGTTCTTTAGTTGAAAGTTCAAAGTTGAAAGTTGAAAGTTGTCTGCACCCCTATAGTCTCGACAACATCTCCGCCGCCGAACGCCAGCTCCTCGACGCCTGTCCCTTGGCTGGCGACCACAACCGTGGCAACGCCCTCGTCGCCTGCCGCGTGGCAAGCCTCGCAATGCGCCAGCCAATTTCAACTTTCAACTCTCAACTTTCAACCTTCCGAGGCTTGCGCCACCGCATGGAGAGGGTGGGGGAGGTGCGCGGCATCACGTGGTACGACGACAGCATCAGCACCATCCCCGAGGCCGCCATCGCCGCCGTAAAAGCGCTGGGAAAGGTTGATACACTGATACTTGGCGGCTTCGACCGCGGCATCGACTACTCGCCGCTGGTCGACTTCCTACGTGACGCTCCACTGCGAAATGTGGTGTTTGTGGGACAAGCGGGGCGAAGGGTACACCGCGAGCTTTCAATTTTCAATTTTCAATTTTCAATTTTAACCGAGGACGACTACACCAAGATCGTCCCCTGGTGCGCCGCCCACACACCGCAGGGTGGGGTAGTGCTTCTCTCGCCGGCGGCAGCCAGCTACGACGCCTTCAAGAACTTCGAACACCGCGGCGACTTCTTCGCCGAGCAAATCCATAAGCTATGACCGACTACAAAGCCATCCGAAAAGCCCTCCACGAGCATCCGCAGACCGCTGGCGACGAGCAGTTTGCGCACGATACCATCGTCCGCCACCTCCAAGGACTTCACCCCGACAAGGTCTACACCCATGTCGGCGGCTGGGGCGTCATCGCCGTGTGGGGAAAGGACCCGACGGCGCCCACCATCGCCTTCCGCGCCGACACCGACGCCCTGCCCATCGGTCACCGCTGCGGCCACGATGGCCACACCACCATCCTCCTCCGTCTGGCCGAACTTGTTGACACCGCCAAACTAAACACTGAACACTTAGCACTGAACACTAAAAGCAACATCCTGTTGCTTTTTCAGCCCGCCGAGGAGACCGGCACCGGCTCGCAGTCTGTGCTCGAAAGCGGTATCCTGCAGCAATACAACATCGCGCGCTTCTACGGCCTCCACAACCTCCCCGGCTATCCGCTGGGCACTGTGGTGCTGTGTCCGCGCACTTTTGCCGCCGCCTCCACGGGCGTCGTCTACCACCTCGACGGCCGCGAGACCCATGCCTCCACGCCCGAGCTGGGCATCAACCCCGGCCTGGCTATCGCGGAGATAATCAAGCGGTTCAACGACTTCAACGGACATAAAGGCGAATTCCGCCAGTCTACCCTCATCTGCGTCCACCTCGGCAGCCCCGCTTTCGGCACCTCCGCCGGCCACGCCGAGGTGATGTTCACCCTCCGCGCCTTCACCAACGACGAGATGGAACGCCTGATTCATGACGCCAACAGCGCCGTCGACGAGATAGCCGCCCGCCACAAACTGACAGTCAGCCGCACATTAGTCGAACCTTTCCGCGCCACCGAGAACAACGGCGATTGCGTGGAAGCAATAGAAAAAGCGGCAGAGGATGTGCCGCTTCGTGTTCGTTATCAGATGGAGCCTTTCCGCTGGAGCGAGGATTTCGCCGAATACCTGTTGCATTTCAAAGGTGCCATGTTCGGCATCGGCAGCGGCGAGCGCCAGCCCGAACTCCACCACCCCGACTACGACTTCCCCGACGCCCTCATCGAACCCGCCGCCCAGCTCTTCTTCCGCCTGGCGGCGGAGCCTATATAGTCTTTAATGTGATATGGTCGATGATTTGGGTCATCTCCTCTTTGGTGCTGAAGAAGAAGATCCACGGGGTGAGCGACTTGCTGTCGCTGTAGGTGAGGTAGCCGCGGCCAGGTCCTTGCGGTCGGCATACTGCAGGTACACCTCCTTGGCCGTCGATGTCGACGCGGGCGATGGTGCCGTCGGCGCGTGTCGGTAGGTTCTGCGGGATCAGCACGGCGGCCAGGCAGGCGGCAGCGGCCAGTGCCTGCGCTTGTGTTTGCGTAATTTGCGCAGCGCGCGTGTCAGGCGCATGCTCACCGCCGCCACGTGAGGCCGGTGGCTTCGGCAATCTCCTTGTAGCCAAATCCTTGGGCGTGGAGCGTGACGATGGAGCGGTCGGGCTGCGGCAATGCCTCGAGCAGCTCCACCAGGTCGCGGTGGCGGTGCACCATCTCACTGAATCTTTGTTCGTCTGTTTCCATTATGCACTGTTAGACGCTGCGACCCGCCCATTCACAACACGCCATGCTAAAAAAAAGTGGATCTCGGGATCCACTATCTGCTTTTCAGTTACATTTGCCGTCGGGGGTGCATACGGGGGGCGCGTAGCGGAGGGTGTCGACGCGGGTGTAGTCCAGTTCGGTCACGGGGACGGCAATGTCGCGTATGTCGGTGGGTTCAAGGGTGGCGTTGCCCGACGGGTCGATGGTGTAGGAGCATTTCATGCGCCCCTGCGGGTCGAGCATCACCGTGGTGGGGGTGCCGTTGGGGCCGGTGATGAGGTGTGGTTGCGGCGCTATGGCGTTGACAATGTTGTTCAAGCGGTTTTCGTCCTCATCCCATCCCAACTCCTCAAAGGACGCTCCGTGGTGCCACAGGAGGTTCCACACCACGGTCCACATGCTTTTCAGCATCAGCGGGCGGTACTGCGGCAGGGTGTCGTCGATCCAGTAACGGGGCGAGTCGATGTGGTGGGCGCTGAACACTTCGTCCATGTACTGCGCCGTTCCGTAGCTTTCCTCGACGAAAATCCAGCGCACCTGGCTGCTGTCGCATTCGGCCATCTTCTTCGGGTACACGTCGCGCATGCTCATTAGGCAGGGACCGCAGCACGAACTTGTCAGCACCACCACCTTGTAGTGCGTCGTGTCCGCCGCAATCAGCTGCCGCAGCCGCTCCACGGTGACGGGAGTGAGGTTCTCCATCGCCACCACCCGCCGGTAGTTCTTCACCGTCGGCTTCTCCATCTGGCAGCCTGCAAACAGCACCGCGCCCAGCAGTAGGAATGTCAGTCTCTGCATCATATATAATATGACGCGTGAGTGGTTGCAAATCTTACAGCCGCATGTCGTTTTTTCAGGCTCTCTCCCCATCGCAGCATAAAAAAAAAGCGGGCACAGCCCGCTTTTATCGTTCTTGTTTTCAGCCCTTTCCGGTCTTCTTCTCCAACTTGATGTAGTTGGGGAAAGGCACCTGGGTGGAGCCGACAGACAGTTGCGGGCGCACGCGCAGACCCACCTTCGACGAGACGCCCTCGGTGGTGAAGCTCGAAGCAAAATTCTTGAGGCTCTCTACGCCTTTGCTCGAGAAGAGGTTGCCCAAGTCGGTATTCACGCCCAGCGGCACCGTCGTGGTGGTCGAGGGCTTTACGGTGAACTTCTTGTTGCTCACTCCGTTAGCCACGTCGCTGCCGTCGATGGCCAGTATCCAGTCCATCGCCGTCATCGCGGCCTGCTGCTTCGTGGGGTTCTTCACGTTGACGTTGACGTCCATGGCCAGCGGCACCTGCTTCGACGTGTAGGCCGCAGCCAGTTTCACCACGTCGCTGGCCGTCAGCTTGCCTTGCGTCAAATTCTTCACATTCACGCCCGCAACACTCACGTTGCTCACGTTTTTCATCGAAAATTCACAGTTGGCGAGGTTGGCCACGCTCTGCACCTGGCCTGCCAATTCATTGACGATGTCGCACGAACTCAGCATCATAGAGCCTGCGACAGCTAATGCTAGGGTTATCTTTTTCATGGTGCAAAGATATGACTTTTTTTTCACATGCCGGAAAAAAATTTCCCTCTCACCAGACATGACCCTTCCAGACACCTACCAAGTCAAAAGTTGAGCAAAACCTATAACTTATATATCCCTGTAAAACAGCCTGTTATGAAGGTGCGATTTTGGCCGATTTCGGCACTTTTTTTCAAAAAAATCACGGTTTTTATAACACGCTGTGGCATAATGTTTTATGCTATTTTTGAAAGATTTCCGCTGCCGATTGGGGAAAAAATACTATCTTTGTAGTTCCAATTCATTATATATAGTACCTATAATATTTAAAGAATCAACCTGTTATGGAAGAAAACACCACCGAACGCCAGCTCAACTTTCTAGAGGAAATCATCGAGCGCGACCTCGCCGAGGGCCGCTGCTCCGCCGTGCAGACCCGCTTCCCCCCGGAGCCCAACGGCTACCTCCACATCGGCCACGCCAAGAGCATCTGCATCAACTTCGGACTGGCGCAGAAATACGGTGGCAAGACCAACCTCCGTTTCGACGACACCAACCCCGTCAAGGAGGACACCGAGTACGTCGACTCCATCCAGGAGGACATCCACTGGCTGGGCTTCGACTGGGCCGAGAAGCACTACGCCTCCGACTATTTCGAGCAGCTCTACGACTGGGCTTGCCTGCTGATACAGAAAGGTTTGGCCTACGTCGACGACCAGACGCTCGACGAGATACGCGCCGGCCGCGGAACCGTGACCACGCCCGGCAAGAACAGCCCCTACCGCGACCGCAGCGTCGAGGAGAACCTCGACCTCTTCCGCCGCATGCGCGCTGGTGAGTTCCCCGACGGCGCCAAGGTGCTGCGAGCCAAGATTGACATGGCGCACCCCAACATGATGTTCCGCGACCCCATCATGTACCGCATCCTGCATGCCCACCACCACCGCACGGGCGACAAGTGGTGCATCTACCCGATGTACGACTATGCCCACGGCCAGAGCGACTCCATCGAGCATATCACCCACAGTATCTGCACTTTGGAGTTCGACATCCACCGTCCGCTCTACGACTGGTTCATCGAGCAGCTGGGCATCTGGCCGAGCCACCAGTATGAATTTGCCCGCCTGAACATCAACTACACGGTGATGTCCAAGCGCAAGCTGCTGCAGCTGGTGAAGGAGAACTATGTCAGCGGCTGGGACGACCCCCGCATGCCGACCATCTGCGGTTTCCGCCGCCGCGGCTATACGCCCGAAAGCATCAAGGCTTTCTGCGAGCGCATCGGCGTGGCCAAGCGCGACAACATCATCGACTACGGTCTGTTGGAGTTCTCGCTACGCGAGCACCTCAACAAGGTGGCCCAGCGCCGCATGGCCGTGCTCGATCCCGTGAAGGTTATTATTGATAATTATCCCGAGGGACAGACCGAGATGCTGACGGCCGTCAACAACCCCGAATGCGCCGAGGACAGTACGCGCCAGGTGCCCTTCGGCCGCGAGCTGTGGATTGAGCGCGAGGACTTTATGGAGGTGGCACCCAAGAAGTACTTCCGTATGGCCATCGGCCAGGAGGTGCGTCTGCGCTATGCCTATTTCGTTACGGCACAGAGCGTTGAGAAGGACTCCGAGGGCAACATCACCTGCATCCACTGCACCTACGACCCCGCCACGCGTGGCGGCGACGCCCCCGACGGGCGCAAGGTGAAGGGCACCATCCACTGGGTGGCCGCCCACAGCGCCGTTGACGCCGAGGTGCGCCTGTTCGACCGTCTGTTCGCCGTCGAGGCACCGGACGATGTCGAAGAGGGCCACACCTTCCTCGAGAACCTCAACCCCAATTCGTTGAAGGTAGTCACCGCCAAGTGCGAACCCGCCCTGGCCGAGTGGAAAGCGGAAAGTGGAAAGTGGAAAGATGGAATAGTCCGCTACCAGTTCGAGCGCATGGGCTACTTCTGCACCGACCGCGACAGCACCGACGGACACCCCGTCTTCAACCGCACCTGCACCCTCAAAGACAGCTGGGCGAAGATAAAATAATGGTTATTGGTTAGAGGTTATTGGTTATAGAATAGGATATGCAGATTATTGACCGTCCGACAGACAGAAAGATACTGAACGCCATGATGCCGAACTATTTTGGCGACATGGTGAAGGCAGTTGTGGATATTGCGCAAAAGAAGATAGGTGTGGATGCTGAGTTGCATGCTGACATCGAGCAGGCGCTGCTGGCACAAGGGTCGTCGCAGTACGACCTTTGGGGCATCAACCTGTATCCCGAGATGGACGGCGAGGATTTCGTGGAGTTTGACTCAATGATCAACATCCGCCCGGGTCAAGGCAACCGCAGTCGCGACGTGCAGGATGCCGACACACGGCAGAGGATAATAGACACAGTAAACTATCTGCTGCCATGCTGAAGATGGAGTTCCAACACAAGGATTTGGCCGCTGGCCGTTGGGCACAGATGTCGCTTGCCGAGCAGATGCTGAATATCGGCAGCGAGGTGTCGCGTGCCAACCGATGGAAGGCCAAAGGCAACGAAGAGCAGTGCCACCGTGCCGCCGACCGCGCGCTGGAACTTGTGTCGTTGACCATCGATGCCAACAATAAGCGCCCAGGCTTAAAGGAATTGTGTCGTCTCTACGAGGTGATGGCCGATTACTATTATGGTAAGAATTTTTATCAAACAGAGGCAAATGCCCTGCAGCGGTATTTCGATGTTTTTTATTCGGATAAAGCTAAATAGATTTTTTGTGTAACTTTGCAGTCGGAAATAAAAACTAAAACAATGACATAAAATAGAACATAATAACATAGACATATATTGAGCTGAACGCTCTTGTTTCCTTTAGATAAACGGTCTGGAAAACTTTTACTCTGGAATGGAAATAAGATTGCGGATAGTGTCACGCTTTGGCGTGGATTCTTTCCCCACTTATTTATTCCAAGGTATTTCCAGACCACCCATCTAAAGAATAAGTGGTAAACAAATTGTTAACGAAAGGATTTACGCCTTTCTTCATGCCCCTTATTTCCCCAACAACAGCTTCCTGCTCAGTGAACGATAGGCAGGGAAGCCGAAAACTGCATCATAGAGTAGGCGTCAAAATTATTATTATGATTGCAAAAGGTCGAACAAACTACCAAGCAATGGTAGAAGACAAAGCAGAGTCACTAAAGCTACTGCTTTCTATCGTGCCAGATTACATTTCTGACATGAGAAACAAAGTCGAGGAAGAGGCCCATTCCGTATCGGAAGAGTATACGGAATGGGATAATGACGCCAAAAAAGAAATTGTCAGGACATGGCATCCTTCGGTGGATACCACAATATTTGACGATATGCTGTGCGACTTTTATGCATCGATGATGCAACGTGTCTATTCGTATGCGGAAATATGCATGTTGGAATTATGCAAAGATAAGAAAGTTGCACAGGAAGAACGGTTTGCTTATATGGACAATCCGGAAAATGAGAAGATATCTAATCTGACGTTCTATTACAGAATGGTACAGAACGAAAATGGTATTTCGCTCCCAGCTATCAAACGTATATGGACAAGTTATAGGGAATTTCACGATGTCAGGAATGAAATCACGCATAAGGAACTTTCTAAATCAACATCACGTGAGTTGATTGAAAAGAGCATTGAAGAGGTACACAAACTTCTTCTGAATACAGAAAAAACAATATTAACAAACAACAAATAATAACATTATGAAGAAGATATCTATCTTGATTGCGGCTTTAATGTCTTTTTTTGTCGCAAATGCAGAAACCTTTTATGTTGACAGCATTGAATATAGTCTTGCATACCCAGCCGATTCTGTTGTTGCTGTTTCTCATTGTTATCAATCAGGCGATGTCGTAATCCCAGAAACAGTATCATATTATGGTAGAACATATAAGGTAAACAGAATTGGATATGGTGCTTTCCTTGGAGATACTTATGGTATGATACATTCCATCGCTTTGCCAAACACAATAAAATATATTGAGTCTTGTAACTTTAATGATTACATGGAGCTAACAAACATTGTTATTCCGAATTCGGTAAAAGAAATTAATACTAGTTGCTTTAACAGATGTTCTGGATTACGCTCAGTTGATCTTCATACGACAAGTGTGCCAGGAGACTGTTTTAACCATTGCCCTGATCTTGAAAAGGTGACGATAGCAAATACAGTTACGGAAATAGGGTATGAATGTTTTTCATACGATTCGACTCTAACTGAAATCGTAATTGGCAACGCGTGTACAGAGATATCGCGCGACTGCTTCAAATGTTGCCCAGCCGTCAAGAAAATAACGATTGGGTCTTCTTTACGAAGTGTCGGACAATATAGCTTTTGGAGTGTCGTCTATAGCAGTGGACCAAATCCACAATATGCGCAAGTTGACACAGTGGTAGTACATGGTAGTGACCCATACAATTTACCCTTGTGCCCATTCGATGTGAGTAATGCTCAGTCGTGCGGTATAAACTATCATACGACAATCCTTATTGTACCATGCAATACAAGAAGCATATATGAACATGCTTATGGATGGAACCAGTTCTATAATATCGTAGAGGATTGTTCCACAAATACCATTGACAATATCACGTGGCTGGGCGACGACATTAGTATTTTCTCTTTTGATGGACGTATTATAATGCATAGTGAAAAATTCGCAAGTGGTATTATTTGTGATATGGAAGGTCGCATAGTTGAAACCCTATCTAATGGAACGCCATCGACGCCTCTTTCCAATGGCGTGTATTTAGTATGTGTTGGAACATTGCCCGCCCGAAAAGTGGTGGTGATACGATAGTCACAAAATTTCAAGCACATGATGTTTTGAAATTATGTCGAAAGACAAATCGTTGTCTTTCTCTTATTTTCTTGAAATCATGCTCATGATTCACCTATAATCATGAGCATGATTTTTTGTAAAGATGCTCATGATTTTTGGAAGAGATGAGCATGAGATTTAGGGAAAAAAAGACTGTCAAGAGACCGCCGAAGGATCACCGAAGGGTCAAGAGACTAAGGGTTGAAAATGAGTGTTTTGTGTTATTCTGTAATGGCTGTTGCGCTTTTTGTTGGTTATCAATATGTTGCAATAATTTCAAAGAAGGCACATAGAACCCACCTAGAAGGGCCGAAGAACCACCACCGCCGAAACATCGCCGATGGATTATCGAGAGGTTGTTGTATTTCGGCAGCGGTAAATGCAATAAGAATCGGAGATTATTCTCGGAAGATTTGAAGATTTTTTGTTGGAGATTTGAAGATTTTATGATGAAGAATTGAGGATTTTTGGATGAAGAATCGGGGATTTTTTTTTGAAGATTTGAAGATTTTTTTTTGAAGATTTGAAGATTTTTTGTATCTTTGCAATCGGAAATACAGATGGTTATGATAGTAAGAGGACAAATAAACGAGTTGATTTCCAGGTTGCAAGAGCTGAGGAAGACAATCCAAGTGGTTGCAGGTCCACGTCAAATTGGAAAGACAACAGTGGTGAAACAACTCTTAGAGAAGGTCTCGATGCCGTCACTTTACTTCAACGCCGATGCTGTCACTCCTGATGATAACGAGTGGATTGCCGCTCGGTGGGAGGAAGCTCGGTCGAGTATGCGGTTCTCTGGTAGCAAAGAGTTTCTACTCGCTATCGACGAGGTGCATAAGATTGACAACTGGAGCGAGCAAGTAAAGAAAGAATGGGATGCGGATACCTTTAACGATGTGAATTTGAAAGTGATCTTGCTTGGCTCATCAAGGCTGCTGCTGAAAAAAGGTCTGACAGAGTCATTGGCAGGACGCTTCGAGTTGATACCGATGGGACATTGGTCGTTTAAGGAGATGCAAGATGCTTTCGGCTGGGACATCAACCAGTATGTCTATTTCGGTGGTTATCCTGGGAGTGCTGGCTACCTGCCCAACGAGAGCCGTTGGCGGAGGTATATGCGAGAAGCCATTGTGGCACCGGCCATCGAGAAAGATGTGTTACAGACAACTTATATCTATAAACCTGCGTTGATGCACCAACTGTTTAGGCTGGGTTGTGGCTATTCTGGTGAATTGCTTGCGTATAACAAGATGTTGGGCATGCTGCAGGATGCCGGAAATGCAACTACACTGGCGAGTTATATGGAGGTGCTCGGTGAAAGCAAATTGCTCACAGGATTGCAAAAATATACGGTTGGCATGTCGCGTAAATACAAGTCTATTCCCAAATTGCAGGTGTATAACAATGCATTGCTGACGGTGATGAGTGATGGTATGACATTTGAGAAAGCCTACACCAATCCGCAACTGTGGGGACGGTGGGTCGAGTCTGCGGTGGGGTGCCACCTGCTCGACAAGGCAGATGAACTGGAATACCAATTGTACTATTGGCGTGAGAACAACGAGGAAGTGGACTTTGTGATTACTCGTGGAGACAAGACAGTGGCTATCGAAGTGAAGAGCGGTAACCGCCAGATGAATAGTGGCCTGGCTACCTTCAGAGAACGCTTTCATCCGACACATTCCCTTGTTGTGGGAGGTTCTGCTATGCCTTTGGAGGTGTTCTTCAACGGTGATTTGGAAAACCTATTGTGATTTATCTTTGCTGGTTACAGAAAAAGTTGTATCTTTGCAGTTTGAATGCAAAGAACATCAAACATTGATAATAAACTGATACATATATGAATATTTCTTTTGATTGGCTTAAAGAATATGTGGATATTGAGGATATGACTCCTCAACAGTTGGACGACCTGCTGACTTTCTCCGGCTTGGAGGTGGACAGTATGGAGAAGGTGGAGACCATCAAGGGCGGTCTGGAGCATGTGGTGATAGCGCAGGTGCTGACCTGTGAGCCGCACCCCGACAGCGACCACCTGCACCTGACCACCGTCGACGTGGGCGGCGAGCGTCCGCTGAATATCGTCTGCGGCGCCCCCAACGTGGCCGCCGGCCAGAAGGTGGTGTGCGCCCAGATAGGCACCAAGATCTACACTTCGGACACCGAATACTATGAGATTAAGAAAGGCAAGCTGCGCGGCGCCGTCAGCGAGGGTATGCTCTGCGCTGCCGACGAGCTGCAGCTGGGTACCGACCACGCCGGCATCATGGTGTTGCCGGACGACGCCCCGGTGGGAATGCCCGCCAAGGAGTACTTCCACGTGAAGGACGACTGTCTGCTGGAGGTGGCCATCACGGCCAACCGCATGGATGCCATTTCGCACATCGGCGTGGCCCGCGACGTGGTGGCTGTCCGCAATACCCGCGAGGGGAAGCATCTGAAGATTAAGTGGCCGGAGGTGGCTGAATGCGTTAATGCGTCAACGTGTAAATGCGTTAGTGCTGACGCGTCAGCCACTAACACAATAACGCAATCACACAATAACGCAATTAGAGTAACCGTCGAGGAGCCCGAGCTCTGCCCGCGCTATACCGGCATCACGCTGCGCAATGTGAAGGTAGGGGAGAGCCCCGAGTGGCTGCAGAACCGCCTGCGTACCGTGGGTCTGCGTCCTATCAACAATATCGTCGACGTCACCAACTTCGTCATGATGGAGGTGGGCCAGCCGCTGCATGCCTTCGATGCCGACAAGATCGGCGGCGGCCACGTCATCGTGAAGCGCCTGCCGCAGGGCACCAAGTTCGTCACCCTCGACGGCGTGGAGCGCACGCTCGACCAGCGCGACCTGATGATATGCTGTGAATGTGGGAATGCGTTATCGCGTGAATGCGTGAGTGCTGACGCGCCAGCCACTAACACAATAACGCAATCAAGCAATAACACAATTCAGGCGGAGCCTATGTGCATCGCCGGTGTCTTCGGCGGACAGAAGAGCGGCGTGAGCATGGAGACCACGAACGTCTTCCTCGAGAGCGCCTTCTTCAACCCCGTGAGCATCCGCAAGACCAGCCAGCGCCACACGCTGAAGACCGACGCCAGCTACCGCTACGAGCGCACCTGCGACCCCAACATCACCGAGTGGGCCCTGCGTCGCGCCGTGAAGCTCATCCGGGAACTTGCCGGCGGCGACATCTGCGGCCAGATGGTGGACCTCTACCCCAACAAGATTGAGTGTCCTACGGTGGAGGTGAACTTCCGCCGCATGTTCGACCTCGTGGGGCAGGACATTCCGCTGGAGGCCGTGCGCACAGCCCTCACGTCGCTCGACATCGAGATTGTGCGCGAGGACGCCGAGGGCATGACCCTCAAGGTGCCCACCTGCAAGGCCGACGTCACGCGCGAGTGCGACATCGTGGAGGAAATCATGCGCATCTACGGCTACAACAACATCCACATCGGCACTACGGTCAACAGCTGCCTCTCCTACGGCAAGAAGCCCGACCCACGCAAGCTGAGGAACGCTGTGAGCGACTACCTCACCGACAACGGCTTCAGCGAGATTATGAACAACTCGCTCACCAAGAGCGAATACTACGACGAGAACCCCGACTTCCCGGCCGGCCGCTGCATCCCCATCATCAACCCCCTGTCGAAGGAACTCAACGTCATGCGCCAGACGCTGCTCTACAGCGGCTTGGAATGCATCGCGCGTAACATTAATTATAAGATCCACGACCAGAAGCTCTACGAGTTCGGCCGCAGCTACGTGAAGACCGACGAGGCCGCCAACCAGGAACTGCCCGTCACCAAGCGCTTCAACGAGACCGAGCATGTCAGCATCTTCCTCACGGGCAACATGCTGACCGAGAGCTGGAAGCAGAAGAGCCCCGAGAGCGACTTCTTCTACCTGAAGTCCTACGTGATGACCATCCTGCAGCGCATGCGCGTCAACATGGGCAGGGTAGAGGTGGTGCCCTCGCAGGCCAAGTACTTCGCCGAAGGCCTCGACCTCGTCCTGCGCGACAACAAGAAGGTCATCGCCACCCTCGGCACCCTCGGCCGCGAGACCTTGAAGAAGATGGATATCAAGCAGCCCGTCTACTATGCCGACCTCAACTGGACGCTGCTTCTGAAGGGTTACCCGACCAAGGAGGTGCAGTATCAGGAAGTGGCCAAGTTCCCCGAGGTTCGCCGCGACCTGGCCCTCATTCTGAAGAAGGACGTCACCTTCGCCGCCATCGAGCAGGCTGCCATGCAGTGCGAGAAGAAGCTCCTCAAGCGCGTCAGCCTCTTCGACGTCTACGAGGGCAAGGGCATCGCCGACGGCTTCAAGTCCTACGCCGTCAGCTTCATCCTGCAGGACAAGGACAAGACCCTCAATGACAAACAGATCGAGGCCACCATGGCCAAGATCCAGAAGACCCTCGAGACCCAGCTGGGCGCGAAGGTGCGCGGATAAGAAACATTGAAAATACTATTGTTATGTCAGAAAAGGAATTGAATGCCTACCGCCTCACTTCGATGGAAGAGCCTTCGGACGAGATGCTTGCAGCCATAATGAAAGAGGCCGCAGCCGAGGCCACAGCATCTACAAACAAAGCGTTGGCTGACTATTTTAAAGAAATCAGCGCCATGTTGCAGAAAAAGGTTGCTGTGCTATGACAGAAACGCTCCATCGTCCTGTGTTGATTGTCATTGCCGGACCCAATGGTTCGGGCAAAACCACTATCACGTTGCGTATCCTGCATCATGAGTGGCTGGAGAACTCGGTCTATATCAACCCCGACCAAGTGGCGCAGGAACGTTTCGGCGACTGGAATTCGGCTGACGCAGTAAGGCAAGCCGCCATATATTGTGCTGACTGGCGCGAACAGAGTCTGGACGATAAGCAAAGCATGATATTTGAGACGGTTTTCTCTGCCGATGACAAACTGGACTTCATCCGTCGGGCAAAGCAGGCCGGTTTTTTCATCCGCCTGTTCTTTGTCTGCACAGAATCGCCTATGATCAACGCTGCTCGTATTGCCGGGCGTGTGATGAAAGGAGGTCATGATGTTCCGATTGCCAAGATAATATCCCGTTATCAAAAATCCATCATCAATTGCAAGGTGGCTACCAGCATCGCTGACAGAGTCTATGTTTATGACAATTCAGTCGACGGTCGTGAGGCTCGCATCCTCTTTCGTTTTGCCAATGGCGCAATCATCAAACGTTATACCGATGACATCCCACAATGGGCGCAGGTGTTGATGTAAATGCTTAAATCCAGAGGCCCGCGACATTCGTCGCGGGCCTCATCGTTTTTGTCTGTTCTTCGTTTCAAAATCTGTACGGTGCCGTAATGACCCATTTCGGCCATTTCTAAAATTGCATGGCGTTGTAATGACTCATTTTTGCCATTTCCAAAATCGTTTGGGCCTTGCGACACTCATTTTAGCCGTTTTCAAAATTGTTTGGGCTTTGCAACACTCATTTTAGCCGTTTTCAAAATCATTTGGCCCTTGCGACACTCTTTTTTGCCGTTTTCAAAATCGTTTGGCCCTTGCGACACTCTTTTTTGCCGTTTTCAAAATCGTTTGGGCGTAGCGGCAACCATTTTTCTTATTGGTTCAATGATTAATAAGAATAGAGGTTATCTTTTTTGTTCAGGTCAACGTGCTGGATATGTTTATGCGGCGTGGAGTCTAGGAATATTCTGTTGTTGCCTGCATAGGTGTAAAACGATGTTGTCACTGTGTCGGAATACCACGACTCGTAAAATTGGCCGTTGTTTTCGTGATATTCTTTTGTGAATGTGATGGAGCCCTTGTTATCTTTTTCGTTGTATGTGTAATGTACATCATATACAGCGTAGTATGAGAACTCATATCCGTATATTTTTCTGTTGTCGTGTATATAGGCGTGGCCATGGGTGGGAGTGTCGAATTGTATCCCGACAGAGAGGGTGTTTATAGTTATGGACTCTCCCGCTTCGTATACTGTCGATTGGGAATCGGAGGACCAGCCCCAACTGGTTTCGACCAAGGTGTCGTCTTCTTTAGCGCAGGCTGCCAGCAGGAGACTGGCGGTGGCGATGATGATTAATCTTTTCATTTGTTTACTCTTTTGTTAGTACCATTTGGTGTCCATTGTAGTATGCCATATCGCTGGGGTATGTATAGAGGAACATTTTGCCGTCGTTGGCATAGATGTAGAAGGAGGACGTTATTGGGTTGTTCCAGAACTCGGCAAGGAATTCATCCGCATAGTTCTCGCCCTCGCAATGTTCTTTGGTAAAGGTTATGGTGCCTTCCTTCTCCTCGTTGTTAAACGAGTATGATACATCAAATACACCGTAAAGAGAATTAATACGTGGTGTATCGTTCCAATAGTTTGTATCGCTGCAGTGTAGGTAGGCATGTCCGTGGGTGGGACCGTCGAATTTTATCTCAAAAGAGCTTGACCTCACATCGGATACTTCTCCAGTTTCGACCCATGTGCCTGTTTGCGATACGGACCACTTCCAGGATGTGTTTCCCAAATCATCGTTGCCTTTAGAGCATGCGGACAGTATCAGGATGGTCGTTGCGACAAGGATTATTTTTTTCATCGGGTTCAAGATTTAATGGTTTATAAACATTTTCTAATGATTAATCCCAGATGATTATTTTACCTTCAAACTCATCGATTTCAGCCATATCCCAATCACAATCAGGATAGGCTTCTTTAAAAATACGTTCTCCCTCTTCTTCAGTGCTTGCCACAACAATATGCCCTCTTCCAACGAACTTGCGGGGAGTTATTGTAAATGCAGCTACTTGGCCTTTGGTGTCGGTAATGTGGTCTGTAATCAGCCATGCATTTTTGGGTGCTAAATCATGTTCGTTGAGAAATTTTTTAGCAAGTTCTTTGTTTTTGTTGTTCATAATTAAATTGTTTTGTTAGGATTGTAAATATCTTTTATGCGTCACAGTTCTGTCTCGTTTTATCTACCAGTTATCGTCTTCGAAATGGTTCTTTAATGTATTATTGTCGTTTTAATTTCTGCTCTCCCGCGCTGCGTTGAGCAATGTTAATAAAAAGAAGCGTGGCGCCGTATGCCGCTTCCTGCAAAGAGGTCCTAGGAATAACCTTGAAAAGAGAAGATGCAATAAGCCCACGCTAAAATAGCGAAGACCATTACACATATTCTGCTTTTCGATGGAATTTCCTAGGTTCCTTTGCACAGAACGCGTATAACGCTTCGATGATTTCACTGTTGAAATCGAGTGCAAAGATACGACATTTCTGCGAGGTGGCAAAATTTATTTTTTCTCCGAGGGTGACATTGTGCAATATTTTTGTTTTTTTTGCGTTGATAGGGAGCATGAAAGGCTTGGAGCAATACGATGTGAAGGTGCTGCTGGCGTTGGTGAAGAGCGTCAGCGGGCGCACCGACTTCTTCAAGCTCCTGGTCGAGGTGCGGCCCGAGCTGGCGGCTTTCAGCAACGCCATCCGTGGCGACGACGACGCCATGGTGTGGCTGTTCAAGCATGACTTCGCCTGGCTGGCCATCCTCAGCAACGCCTGCGACGGCGACGAGCGCGCCATCGACTGGGTGCGCAACGGCCTGACGCCCGTCAACCTGCGCTTCGCCCTGGCCTGCCGCCGCGACGAGGAGTCGCTCCGGTGGCTCTACCAGCGCAAGCTCGGCGCGCTGCTGCTCCTTGTCCGCGAGGTGGAGAAATTCCTCAAGTACCAGGAGAAGGAGTACACTTGGCCCTACGTGATGCACTTCGGCGGCCACTATCGCGCCATGAAAGACCTCGAAGAATGGAAACAACAAGAAGAAGACCATGATAAAGAAAGACAGCAACAAGAAAAGGAACGATAGCCCCAGAGAGGCCAAGGAAACCAGAACCCCCAGGGGGACAAGAGATTCTAGAAATTCTAGGGATTCTAGAGATTCTAGATTTTCTAGAGATTCTAGGGATTCTAGAGATTCTAGAAAGCGCAAGCCTGCCGCCCCGCAGAAGCCTGCCTCCAAGCGCCCCGAAGGCGCCATGCGCCTCAACAAGTACATCGCCCATGCCGGCATCTGCTCGCGCCGCGAGGCCGACGAGCTTATCGCCGCCGGCAGCGTCAAGGTCAACGGCAAGGTGGTCACAGAAATGGGCTACCAGGTGATGCCCGGCGACGAGGTGCAGTATGGCGGCGAGCGTCTCCGCAGCGAGCGTCTCCGCTATTTCCTCCTCAACAAGCCCAAGGGCTTCATCACCACCACCGACGACCCGCAGGAGCGCCGCACCGTGATGATGCTCATGGACGGCTGCTGTGCCGAACGCATCTATCCCGTCGGCCGCCTCGACCGCGCCACCACCGGCCTGCTGCTCTTCACCAACGACGGCGAGCTGGCCAAAAAGCTCACGCACCCTTCCACCCAGGTCTACAAGATCTACCAGGTGGAGCTCAACAAGCCCGTCACCAAGGAGGACATGAAACGCCTCCTCGATGGCATCGAGCTTGAGGATGGCCCCATGCATGTCGATGATATCCAGTATGCCGCCGTCGGCAAAACCATCGACAAGCGCATCGTCGGCGTCGAATTGCACAGCGGTCGCAACCGCATCGTGCGACGCCTCTTCGAGGCCCTCGGCTACGAGGTGCACAAGCTGGACCGCACCGTCTTCGCCGGCCTCACCAAGAAAGACCTCCCTCGTGGACGCTGGCGCGAACTGACTGAAAAGGAAGTCGGCTTTCTCAAAATGATTTGAGAAGGCCACCTGCCATCCAGGTCGGCTTTCTCAAAATGATTTGAGAAGGCCAACTGCTTGCCAGGTGGGATTCCTGAAAATGATTTAACCATAAATAAATAAAATACAATGAAAAAAATCTTTCTAATGAGCTTGGCTCTGGCGGCTATGTTCGTCTCCTGCTCAAAAGACGAAAACAAAGACGAAAAAAGCGTGACGGGACGCTGGGAATGCACATTCAGCCATGTATGTTATACACACGCCGGCGAGGTCGTTCAGGACGATACCAACCATTGGGTCGGCAATACTCTGACATTGTCGAAAGACGGCACCTACTCGGAAAACGGAAACGAAATGGGCACGTTCGTCTTCGACAATAACGAAATCACATTCCAAAACAGCCAGAACGCCGCCGAATTCTCTGGGAAATATCAAATTGAAAGCCTCGACGATTCGCTCTTGAGATTTGAGTACTACCATTCCCAGGCAGACAGGCGGATGAAAAAAAACTACCAGTTCACCCTCCTATAGCATCAATCCGCCCCTTTGCGGCCCTGCTTGCCCATAGTTGTTTTTCGTTGTTCAAGTTGTTTTCAAAAAAAGACAACCTAAACAACAGTCAACCCAATAAGTTGTTTTTTTTTATTTGCTGTTTTGGTTGATTGATTACTTGATGTGGTGATTTATTATTCTCCAATCAGAAACACCGTGTTTCTTTTGTGCAAATCCACTTTGGCACGCTCCTTCTGCCACTTGACAGCTGTGAGGCTGCGGATGTATTGTGTCGGAAGCGTGAGGTCAGTGGCCACGCAAATCATGGTATTGGGCTGTAGTACAGTGCACAAGGCTTCGAGCAGCTGGTTGTTGCGGTAGGGGGCTTCTATAAAAATCTGCGTCTGACGTTCGCGCCGCGCGCGCTCCTCGAGGCGGCGTATGGTGCTGGCACGCTGCGACTTGTCGACCGGCAGGTAGCCGTTGAAGGCGAAGCTCTGGCCGTTCAGGCCGCTGGCCATCAGCGCCAGCATCAGCGACGAAGGCCCCACGAGCGGCACCACCTCGATGCCGCGGCGCTGGGCGATGCGCGTGATCATGCCCCCCGGGTCGGCCACACAGGGCAGCCCCGCTTCGGAAAGCAGCCCCACGTTCTCGCCGCGCGCTATGGCGTCAAGATAGCCACCCACCTCGCCGTGCGTCGTGTGCTCGTTAAGCAGGTGGAAATCAGTGTCGTCGATAGGGTAGGGGTAGCCTGCGCGCTTCAGGAAACGGCGCGCCGAACGCAGCTCTTCGACGATAAAGGTGCGGCACGAGGCCAGCAGTTCAAGATTCATCTGGGGCAGCGAGGCCGCCAGCTCCTCCGCTCCTATCGGCACGGGGAAGAGTATCAGTTTGCCTTGTTTCATATTGCTCGTTGTCAGTTGTTTGCATCATATCCTGGCTGTTGTCGGCCGTCAGCGGCGCCTGCGGCGCCGCTGACGGCCTTTCCACCGACGAACCCAGGTAGGCCGTCGGCGACGCGGTGCCGTCGGAGGCAATGGTAAATCCGTAGAATTCAACCTGTTGCTGCGCCCATTCGTCGGGCAGCACAAAGGCCGTGCGCTTGCGGCGACGCTCGCTTGGCGCACTCAGGTAGCCGCGCCCCAGCGCGGGGGCATAGGCGAAGAGGTAGACGCGGTCGTCGCCCTTGGCGCGCGCCAGGCGCATATTCTTCTCGTAATCAACCTCTACGCGCACGCCGCCGTCGATTCGCAGCGTGCCGAACTCCACGTTCGGCAGGGTGCCCAGCGAGAGCTGGAGGCCCGCGTAGTCGACCGTCACGCCACCCTCGTCCATCGCGAAGCAGCGGCTGTTGCGCCGCAGGAAGAGGTTGCCCTCGGTGAGCCGCTCGGCCTGCGCCATCTGCCTCATTCCCAGTCGTATGGCGCTGACGCACTGCGCCGCCGCCTGTATCATGGCCTTGAAGAGCGAGCGCTGGCGCAGCTGTGCCGCGCTGCGCGCGTCGTTGATGTGCGGCTGATAGGCGCGCACGCACCACTGTCCCAGTCTGTAATAGCCCACCACCGGGCCTACTTTGCCGCGGTAGCCGCCGAGGATGCCTTGGTCGATTTTTGCCATCTTTTTTCTCCTTTTTTTTCTCTTATAACGCACCCTTCGGAGTTTTATTATGCATGTCAGTAGAAAATAAAAAGCATGGCAAAAGAAAACACCTCTAATCCGCTGTGCGAGTGCGGCTTGTGTACGGGCCGATTTGGCACGCTTTTTGCAGTTTCGGACAATAAAATGCAGTTTTGTCAGTTATGCTTCACGTATAAAACAATGTATGTTATGAAAAAAATCCTCAACGCCACCCTCGTGCTCCTCGCCCTGGCCGCCCAGTCGTGCCACGCGCAGCGCGACGAAAAGCCCCAAGCATCGGCCGCGCAACCCGCGGCAACGCAGCCCGTGCGCTCCGACAACCGGCTGACGCTCACCGACTTTACCGATGTCGCCGCCGCCACCATCGACGCCGTTGTCCACATCAAGACCGAGATGACCCAGATGACCCCCCTCTACCAGTCCTTCTTCGGCTTCATCATTCCGCAAGGTGTTCAGAAACAAGTCTATAACGCCTACGGTTCGGGTGTCATCGTCACCACCGACGGCTACATCGTCACCAACAACCACGTCGTGCAGGATGCCGAGCGTATCTTCGTGACGCTCAACGACCGGCGCGAGCTGCCTGCCAAGCTTGTCGGCAACGACCCCGCCACCGACCTCGCCGTCATCAAGGTCGAAGCCGACGGCCTCACCTACATACCCTTCGGCAACAGCGACCACGTCCGCGTCGGCGAGCCCGTCCTGGCCATCGGCAACCCCTTCAACCTCACCTCCACCGTCACCTCGGGCATCATCAGCGCCAAGGCCCGCAACATGCGCATCATCAACAATCCGCACTCGAACGAGACACCCTTAGAGTCTTTCCTTCAGACAGATGCGGCCGTCAATTCAGGTAATAGTGGAGGTGCCCTCGTCAACTCGCGCGCCGAGCTTATCGGCATCGTCACCGCCATCGCCTCGGGCAACGGCAACTACATCGGCTACTCCTTCGCCATACCCTCCAACCTGGCCGTCAAGGTGGCCGGCGACCTGCAGCACTATGGCTATGTGCAGCGCGGCTACCTCGGCGTGCAAGTCACTGAGGTCGACGCCAATGTCGCCCGCCAGACCGGAGCGCGCGACATCAAGGGGCTCTACGTCGCCAAGGTCGTCCCCGACTGCGCCTCCGACCGCGCCGGCATACACCAGGGCGACATCATCGTCCGCGTCGCCGGCAAGGAGGTCAACACCTTCGCCGAGATGATGGAAGAGCTGGGCCTCTTCTCGCCCGGCGACGAGGTGGAGGTCGACTACGTCCGCGACGGCCATGCCAACACCGTCCGCGCCACACTCCTCAATTCGCAAGGCAACACGCAGATAATCAGGAAAAACTAGAGCCGACGGAGACTCTAGATATGCTAGAATAGCCAGAACCTCACCCCCTTGACCCTCGACGACAAATACACCGAGATGACCACCCTGCCGGTCAAATTGCTTGTGTGCAAGATGGCCGTGCCCACCATCATCGCCATGGTCGTCACGGCGCTCTACAACGTCGTCGATGCCGCCTTCGTCGGGCGTCTCTCCACCGAGGGCACGGCCGGCATCGGCATCTCCTTCGCCTACATGACCTTCATCCAGGCCCTGGGCTTCTTCTTCGGCCACGGCTCGGGCAACTTCATCTCGCGCGCCCTCGGCGCCAAGGACGTCTCGTCGGCAGCGGTCGTCGCCTCGGTGGGCTTCTTCTCGCCGCTGCTCCTCGGCCTCCTCGCCGCGCTGCTCTGCCTGCCCAACCTCTCGGCCCTCAGCACACTCCTCGGCGCCCCGGCCGAGGTCGTCCCCTATGCCAACGACTACCTCCGCTACATCGTCCTCGCCACCCCCTTCATGATGTCCGCCCTCACCCTCAACAACCAGCTCCGCCTGCAGGGCAACGCCCATTTCGGCATGGTGGGCATCGTCAGCGGCGCCATCCTCAACATCGCCCTCGACCCCCTCTTCATCTTCACCTTCGACATGGGCGTCAGCGGCGCCTCGCTGGCCACCGCCATCAGCCAGCTCTGCTCCTGGGGGCTCCTGCTCTACGGCACCTTCAAGCCTGAGAGCGTTCATATTAGGATCCGTAACTTCAAGCCTTCCTTTAAGGTCTACTACGAGATATTCCGCGGCGGGCTGCCCTCGCTTTTCCGCCAGGTGTTCAACTGCGCCGCCGCCGTCAGCCTCAACTACTGCGCCGCCCTCTATGCCGCCCCCGGCAGCGAGGCCTCGGCCGTCGCCGCCTTTGCCGTCGTCACCCGCATCATGATGTTCGCCTTCAGCGTCGTCCTCGGCTTCTGCCAGGGCTTCCAACCCGTCTGCGGCTTCAACTATGGCGCAAAAAAATATGATCGCGTGCGCGAGTCGTGGCTCTTCGCCACCTGGGTCGCCACCGCCTTCCTGCTGCTCATCTCGGCTGTCGGCTACCTCTTTGCCCCTCAGATAGTTGCCCTCTTCCGCGCCGAGGACCCCGCCCTTATCGAGATCGGCGCCGCCACCCTCCGCTGGCAGTGCGTCGCCTTCCCGCTCGCCGGCCTCTTCACCTCCACAGGCATGCTCTTCCAGAACATCCGCATGACCTTCCCGGCCACCCTCCTCAGCATCTGCCGCAACGGCCTCTTCTTCCTCCCGGCCATCCTCCTGCTGCCCCTCTGGCTCGGCATGCAGGGGGTGCAGATGGCCCAGGCCGTGGCCGACCTCCTCACCTTCATCCTCTGCATCCCCTATGCCGTCTGGATCAACCGAAAGCTGAAGCGCAACATGGCGTAAGACGCTACCCCTCAGCGTGGTAGCATTTTTATTTGGCCGTATCGCAAAAAATGCGTATCTTTGCACTCCGGAAGCCATGCGAATGGCCGCCTATCCAGTCAACATTAAACATGCAACCACATGAGACCCAACGGAAACCGCTACGGCACGCACCGCGTCATCGAACCCCTCGGCACCCTGCCCCAACCCGCACAGAAGCTCGACAACTCGATGGAAATCTACGACAACGAGTTGCTTATCGACGTCAGCACCCTCAACATCGACTCGGCTTCCTACACGCAGATACGCCATGCCTGCAGCGACGATGCCGAGCAGATGAAGAAGATGATACTCTCCATCGTCGACGAGCGCGGCAAGATGCAGAACCCCGTCACCGGTTCCGGCGGCATGCTCATCGGCACCGTCCGCGAGATAGGCCCCAACTTCCGCAGCAGCACCCGCGTCAAAGTGGGCGACAAGATTGCCACCTTGGTGTCGCTCAGCCTCACTCCACTGAAAATCAACAAGATCAACCACCTCGACCCGCAGCACGACCAGGTGGATGTCGACGCCCAGGCCATCCTCTTCGAAAGCGGCCTCTTCGCCGTGCTGCCCAAGGACCTGCCCGAGCGCTTGGCCCTGGCGGCCCTCGATGTGGCCGGAGCCCCGGCCCAGGTCGACCGCCTCGTCACCGAGGGCGACATCGTATGCCTCATCGGCGGCGGCGGCAAGAGCGGCATCCTCTGCTGCTACCAGGCCATGCAGAACGTGGGCCCCTATGGCAAGGTCATTGTCGTAGAATACAGCACCCAGAACGCACAGCGCATCCTCGACATGGGCTTGGCCACCGATGTCATCGTGGCCGACGCCACCAACGTCATGGACGTCTACGACAAGGTTATGGCCATCACCGGCGGCCGCGGCACCGACGTCACCATCAACAATGTCAACGTCCCCAACACCGAGATGACCTCCATCCTCATCACCAAAGGGCGCGGCTGCGTCTACTTCTTCTCCATGGCCACCAGCTTCACCCGTGCCGCCCTCGGCGCCGAAGGGGTGGGGAAGGACATCAACCTCATCGTCGGCAACGGCTACGCCCGTGGCCATGCCGAACTGACCCTCAACATACTCCGCGAGAGCGAACCTATCCGCCGACTTTTCGAGGAGCTCTACGCATAAAAAAAAACTTTTTTTTCTTGCATATTAAAAATAATGTGTATCTTTGCAGCAGAGATACACAAGGTCATGCTTTGTACAAGCACCATAGTATCAGGTATTTACCCGGTCCTTTCACAGGGCAGCGCATACACAAGATGCATACGCAGGGGATTTATTAGCCCTTTTTTAAACCTTTTGTCGCACACTAGCGTCTGACCAACCTTTTCCAGGCAGGGGTCCTGATGTACTTGTTTTCCCCCTCCAACCCAATTTGATTTCAAAAGAATGTTGTCCTGTATCAGGCAACATGTTGCATGTATAATATAATACTATTAGAAATATGAAAAAGTCATCCTATCAAAAACCAGCACTCACCGTGGTGAGTTTCAAAGCCGAAAGAGGCTTTGCTGGGTCGCAAACACAAGGTGCTGAGCAGACTTCCGTCCTCTCGATGCTGTTCAGCAGCAACGACGATGCCACACAAGCCACCGACGACCGAGACGTCATGGGCAGCGGCTGGAGCTCAGGCTGGTAGCCCACGCCATCCCATGTCACAACAACTAACTATCAATCATTAACAAAGAAAAAAAGACTCACAAGATGAAAAGATATAATGTATACGTCCGCAGCATGGCCATCGCGGCATGCCTGTCCACCTTTGCCCTCGTGGGGTGCGAGAAAGAAAGCAACGGCAACCTGAAGCTGGTGGCCGAGAAGCACCAGGGCGGCTCCAAGACTACGGTCAGAGACGCCTCGGTCTATTGGTCCGATGGCGACATGGTGAATATCAACGGCTCGGTCTACGAGGTCAGCTACGCCTCCGGCAACTCCGCCACCGTCGAGGTCACCGCCATCGACCATTCGACACTGCTGGCCTGCTATCCGGCCGACATTATGAATGCGATGGACGAGTCGCACATCGACGTCACCCTCCCGTCGCTCTACATGTACGACGTCAAGGACGGCCGCCAGGAGATGGCCTTCCCCTTGGCCGCCAAGGGTACCATGGAAAAGGACGGGCACCTGGACTTCAAGCACCTCTGCGCCGCGCTCGAGGTGACGGTGAGCAACCCCTCGAAATACCCGCTGTTCATGAACTCCATCATCGTCAGCAGCGCCACGTCGCAGCTCTGCGGCCAGCGCAGCATCGACATCAGCGACATCGACGGCGCTTTCGCCATCGCCCCGACCGTTGCCACCGATGCCAGCCAGCGCTCGGTGACCCTCACCTTCGGCGAGGAGATGGTGGTCGTCCCGGCTGGCGAGATGGCCAAGTTCCAGATCCCCGTGCTGCCCATCGCTGCCGACGACCATCTCAGCTTCACCATCAATGCCGCCGACCGCAAGATTAAGGGCGTGATGGTGACGGGTGTCTATCGCTACGTCAGCAACTCCATCACCGTCAACGAGTTGGTGGGTCGTGCACGCGTGGCGCGGACGCCCGACATCGACATTGCCGAGGGCGCAAGCGGCGTCACCTACTACAGCTCCAAGGTGTCGACTTCCGCCAGCAACAAGATATTCTTCTCGATGGGCGACGTGGAGTATAGCTCTACCGACGGCACATGGCAGTTCGGTCAGGAGAGCGATGCCTACACGTCGTTCAACGCCGGCGCCATCTGGGACCTCTTCCGCTGGGGCAACATCGCGTCTCCCTACAGCCCGGAGGGTTCGGCCGATGGTTCCTCGACATCCCTCGCCAACGACTGGGGCAGCCTGACTTTCACCGATGTCGTCAACGACGGTGCATGGTACACCCCCTCGGTCAACGATTTCGACTACATGCTGCGCACTCGCAATACGGGCATCACCATCAACGGCATCGAGAACTGCCACTTCCTCCAGTGCAGCGTCAACGGACAGAAGGGGCTCGTCATCTTCCCCGACAACTTCGCCAGCACGATGCCTGCCGATATCGACTACAGCGGATGGAACAGCAACAACCTCGACACCAGGAGGGAGGGCACTTCGGCTTCTAATGTCAGGTCCTATGCTATTGATTATGTTGGGATTTCTAGGGACGACTGGGCCAAGCTGGCCCGTACGGGTTGCACCTTTATGGTCGAGGACGGATGGTACAGCAACGAAAATGGCAAGGTGGAAATCGATGGTGGTTGCTATTGGACGTCGACGGCGAAGTCTACAAATAATGCCTACATTCTCTATTTCAACCAGCAAGGTGTGACACTTACGTCGTGGCGCACCTATTCTGGCGCACCTACCGATAAGAAGAAGATCAACGGCTTGACTGTGCGCCTGATACGCAACGCCTAGTGAGAGGCAATGATGCGATTTGACGTGAATTGGCGCGGTTTGGATGGGCACCCCTCCAAATCGCGCCAAATCGCGCCAAATGACAAGTTCCCCGATTTTCCCATCGATGGGAAATGATGGGAAAGAGTCGAACCATTCACCTACCAGATACCTACCAGACACTTACCAGACACCTGCCCGGCGTCTGGCAGGTACTTTTTATTTTTTGCGGTATCACTTTTTTTTCGTATCTTTGCAGCACCGACTAGGCTCTGTTTGATCCTGTCGGCGCTGTTTAATTTTTTGATAAAGAATAATTTATATTATATCCTAAATATGAAAGTGAACCGCAGAAAAGAACTCTTCCCCAACGTCAGCGACGCTGAGTGGAACGACTGGAAATGGCAGGTGAAGAACCGCATCGAGACCTACGAGCAGCTGAGCAAGTACTTCGCCTTTGGCCCCGAGGAGGGCGAGGGCATCAAGAAGGCCCTTGACAAGTTCCGCATGGCTATTACGCCGTATTACCTGAGTCTGATCGACCCGAACGACCCGTACGACCCGATCCGTCGGCAGGCCATCCCCGCCGGCCCCGAGTGCAACATCGCCCCGGCCGACCTCAACGACCCCCTGCACGAGGACGAGGATTCGCCCGCTCCCGGTCTGACGCACCGCTATCCGGACCGCGTGCTGTTCCTCATCACCGACATGTGCTCCATGTACTGCCGCCACTGCACACGCCGCCGTTTCGCCGGTCAGAAGGACGACGAGAGCCCCAGCGAGCGCATCGAGAAGTGCCTGGCTTACATCGAGAAGACCCCCCAGGTGCGCGACGTGCTCCTCTCCGGAGGCGATGCCCTGATGGTCTCCGACCAGAAACTTGAATACATCATCCAGCGCCTCCGCGCCATCCCCCATGTGGAGATCGTCCGCATCGGCAGCCGCACCCCCGTGGTCTGTCCCCAGCGCATCACCCCCGAGCTGTGCGAGATGCTGAAGAAGTACCACCCCATCTGGCTCAACACCCACTTTAACCACCCCAACGAGTTCACCCCCGAGGCCGAGCAGGCCCTCGCCCGCCTGGCCAATGCCGGTATCCCCTTGGGCAACCAGACCGTGCTGCTGCGCGGCGTGAACGACTGCGTCCACGTGATGAAGAAACTCATGCACGAGCTTGTGCGCAACCGCGTACGTCCGTACTATATCTACCAGTGCGACCTCAGCATGGGTCTCGAGCACTTCCGTACCCCCGTCAGCAAGGGTATCGAGATCATCGAGAACCTGCGCGGCCATACCTCCGGCTATGCTGTGCCCACCTTCGTGGTCGACGCTCCCGGCGGCGGCGGCAAGACCCCCGTCATGCCCCAGTACGTCATCTCGCAGAGCCCCGACAAGGTCATCCTGCGCAACTTCGAGGGTGTCATCACCACCTATACCGAGCCGCGCCACTACGAAGAGGACTGCCACTGCGAAGCCTGCCAGGCCAAGAAGCGCGTCGACGAAGGCGTCGCCTCGCTGCTGGAGACTGACCGCATGGCCCTCGAGCCCAGCCACCTGATGCGCCACGAACGTAACAAAAAGAATTGAAAATTGAAAGGTGATAGGATAAAGGTGAAAGGTCATGGTCAGCACATATTGTTGTGTGTGCTGGCTCTAACCTTTCACCTTTTACCTTTCACCTCTTTAAAGGCGCAGGTGGCGGGTCTGAACACGCTGACACTGCTCGACTTGGGCAGCGCGGCGCGCACGTCGGGCATAGGGTTCGACTACCTGTCGGTCTACGATGCCGACGCGACGCTTGCGCTAGACAATCCGTCGCTGTTGCACCGCGATATGTCGCGGACGGCGAGCCTGAGTGTGGTAACCCTCTTCGAGGGCGGCGCGATGGGGTCGCTGTCGTATGTGCACGACTTCGGCCGCATAGGCCCCATGCAGTTTGCCTTCCGCTTCTACAACTACGGCCCGTTCAGGGCTTTCGACGAGGAGGAGACAGCGCAGGGCGAGTTCAACGCGGCCGACTATGCCCTCAGCATCGGCTGGGCGATGGCAATTGATTCCCATTTTGCCATCGGAGTGAACCTGAAACCCGTGCTCTCACAGTACGAGCAGTACAAGGCCGTGGCCCTCGCGTTCGACCTGGCCGTCTCTTATTTCAGCGCCGACCGCCGGTTGGCGGCGACGGTGATGGGACGCAATGTGGGGGCTCAGGTGTCGACCTTCGACGGCGCGGTGGAGGGTATTCCCTTCGAGCTTTCGGCGCAGGTGTCGTACAAGCTTGAGCGCGCCCCGTTCCGCTTCTTCCTGGCGGCCACCGAGTTGCAGCGCTGGGACCTGCGCTACAACGACCCGCGTTACCCCACTATCGAGACGGACCCGTTCACGGGCGCGGTGACGAAGGAGAGCGCCGTGGGCGGTTTCATAGACAACCTGCTGCGCCATGCGCTTGTGGGTGTGGAACTGGGCATCAGCAAGGCGCTGTTTGCCCGTGTGGGCTACAGCTACCGACAGACGATGGAGATGCGCGGCGTGGATGCCTTCAACCTTAGCGGCCTCTCGTTCGGCATTGGCATACGTACGCGCAAGTTCGAGTTCAGCTATGCCCACCGCAACTACCACCTCTCGCAGGCACCCAACTTCTTCACGTTGAGCTACCGTTTTTAGCATCAAGATAGTGTCATGAAGCTACAATACATCGTTTCCAACCAGACCAACCCCTACTGGAATATAGCGGTCGAGAACTACCTTGTCGAGCATGCCGACGGCATAGTGCTTTACCTCTGGCGAAACCGCCGGACGGTGGTGATAGGGCAGAACCAGAACCCCTACAGCGAGTGCAACCTCGAAGCCCTTGCGGCTGACGGGGGCTACCTGATGCGCCGCAAGACGGGTGGCGGCGCCGTCTACCACGACGACGGCAACCTCAACTTCTCCTTCGTTGTTCCCAAGGCCATCTACGACCAGCAGCGCCAGTTCCGCGTGATACAGCGCGCCGTCGAGAGTTTCGGCCTCCACACCCAACTCAGCGGTCGCAACGATATCCTCGTGGAATGCCCGAATGAGTCATCCACTGACGCAATCACGCAATCGCGCATTCACGCATTCCGAAAGTTCTCCGGCAACGCCTTCTCCAAAGGCCGTGTCAACGACCTCCATCACGGCACTATCCTCATCAAGGGCAATATGTCCGACCTGGCCCGCTACCTCAAACCCAAGCCTGCCAAACTGCAGAAGCATGGTGTCAGTTCCGTGCAGAGCCGTGTGGTCAACCTCTCCGAACTGAATCCTGCTATCACCGCCGAGAGCCTAAGCCCTCGCCTGAAAGCGGCTTTCGAATCCGAGTACTCCGAATACTCAGATTATTCCGAATACTCCGATTTCTCTGAAATAATCAAGCAACCTGCCGTCCAGAAACTCTACAATGAGTTCGCCTCCGACGAGTGGCGCTTCGGCCGCTGGCGCACCTTCACCGCGCAGCGCTCCGCGCAGTTCGACTGGGGTGGGGTGGAGATGCAAATCGCCGTCGACCAGGAACATGGCGTCATTACCGATGTCCAGATCTCTTCCGACGCCCTCGACCTCGCCGCCCTCGACGAGGCCCGCAGCCTGCTGACGGGTGCCGACATGCAGTGCCGCCCGCAGTGTGGCAACGCGGTGGTCAACGATATCCTTTCGCTGATTTATTAGGAAAAAAGTTCCCACCATTTCCACCCGATGGGAAATGATGGGAAAGAGTCGAAGTATTCACCTACCAGATACCTACCAGACACCTACCAGATGGCAGGTGCCGGGGGGCATGTGGCGCGGGGTTAGAGTCGTGCCTTTATGTGTTGCGGCAGCTGGTCGATGCCGACGCGCTCCTGCTTCATGGTGTCGCGGTCGCGGACGGTGACGGCGTTGTCGGAGAGGGTGTCATTATCGACGGTGATGCAGAAGGGGGTGCCGATGGCGTCCTGACGGCGGTAGCGGCGCCCGATGGCGTCTTTTTCGTCGTATTGCACCATGATGTCGGTTTTGAGGAGGTCCATAATCTCGCGTGCTTTTTCAGGGAGGCCGTCTTTTTTCACGAGCGGCAGGACGGCGGCTTTGTAGGGGGCCAGTTTGTGGGGCAGTGAGAGTACGGTGCGTGTGGTTCCGTCTTCGAGGGGCTCGTCCTTGAGGGCGTGGCTGAAGACGGCGAGGAAGGTGCGGTCGACGCCGATGGAGGTTTCGATGACGTAGGGGGTGTAGTTCTCGTTGAGTTCGGGGTCGAAGTACTGGAGCTTCTTGCCGCTGAACTCGCTGTGGCGGCTGAGGTCGAAGTCGGTGCGGCTGTGGATGCCCTCAAGTTCCTTGAATCCGAAGGGGAACTTGAATTCGATGTCGGTAGCGGCGTTGGCGTAGTGGGCCAGTTTTTCGTGGTCGTGGTAGCGGTAGCATTCCTCGGGGATGCCGAGGGCGAGGTGCCATTTGAGGCGTTCCTCTTTCCAGTATTTGAACCATTCGAGTTCGGTTCCGGGGCGTACGAAGAACTGCATCTCCATCTGTTCGAACTCGCGCATGCGGAAGATGAACTGGCGGGCGACAATCTCGTTGCGGAAGGCTTTGCCTATCTGGGCAATGCCGAAGGGGATCTTCATGCGGCCGCTCTTCTGGACGTTGAGGAAGTTGACGAAGATGCCCTGGGCGGTCTCGGGACGCAGGTAGAGGGTGTCGCTGTCGTCGATGACGGAGCCCATCTTGGTGGCAAACATGAGGTTGAACTGGCGCACGTCGGTCCAGTTGCGGGTGCCGCTGATGGGGCATACGATTTCGAGGTCGAGGATGAGCTGCTTGAGGCCTGCCAGGTCGTTGCGGTTCATGCAGTCGGCATAGCGCTCGCGGATCTCGTCGATTTTCTTCTGGTGCTCCAGCACGCGGGCGTTGGTGGTGACGAACTGCTGGCGGTCGAAGGCGTCGCCGAAGCGCTTGTGGGCTTTCTCCACCTCTTTCTCTATCTTCTCCTCGATTTTGGCGATATGGTCCTCGATGAGGACGTCGGCGCGGTAGCGCTTCTTGCTGTCCTTGTTGTCGATGAGCGGGTCGTTGAAGGCGTCGACGTGGCCGCTGGCTTTCCAGATGCGGGGGTGCATGAAGATGGCGCTGTCCAGTCCCACGATGTTCTCGTGCATCTGCACCATGGCGCGCCACCAGTACTGCTTGATGTTGTTTTTCAGTTCGACGCCGAGCTGGCCGTAGTCGTAGACGGCGGCGAGGCCGTCGTAGATTTCGGAGCTGGGGAAGATGAATCCGTATTCTTTGGCGTGAGCCACTACTTTCTTGAAGAGGTCGTCTTGATTTGCCATATTTTCGTGTTTGTTGTATTTTGTTCTTTCTGTATGTTAACGGAGTGTGTCCGTCTGGTATTGCGTCGGTGGTGAAAAAAAGGTCATTGTTTCCGCAGGGTGATGCGGAAGGTGGTGCCCTGGCCGGGGACTGAATACTTGAGTTTGAGGTCGCCGCGGTGGTACTGGTTGACGATGCGGCGTGCCAGCGGCAGGCCGAGGCCCCAGCCGCGGGTCTTGGTGGTGAAGCCCGATTCGAATATCTTCTTCTGCACGGCGGGTGCCATGCCGCGGCCGGTGTCGCTGATGTCCAGGTAGATGCGCCGGGCGTCCTGAGAGCCGACGATGGTGATGTTGCCGGTGCCTTCCATGGCATCGATAGCGTTGCGGCAGAGGTTTTCTATGACCCACTCGAAGAGGTAGCTGTTCAGGGGGGCTATGAACTGCTCGCCGTCGGGGAAGGTCACGGTGAAGCGTATCTTCTTCGACGTGCGGCCCTGCAGGTACTGTATGGCCCGTTCCACCACTTCGCGCACGTTCTCTTCCTGTAGCTCGGGTACCGAGCCTATCTTCGAGAAGCGGTGTGTGATGGTCTCCAGGCGCGTCAGGTCCTTGCCAATCTCGGTGGCATACTGGTCGGTGAGTTCTTTGCCACGCAGGTATTCGAGCCATCCTGACAGCGAGCTGATGGGCGTTCCCAGCTGGTGGGCCGTCTCTTTGGCCAGGCCGACCCAGATGCGGTTCTGCTCCATCGACCGCGTGGTGCGGAAGAGCAGGTAGGCCGCCGCCAGCAGCACCAGGGCTATGAATACGTAGAGCAGCGGCACCCAGCGCAGCGAGCGCAGCAGGGGCGAGTTCTCGTAGTAGACGTAGGCGCGGCTGTCGTCGGGCAGCGCTATGCGGATGGGGTCGTTGGGTATGTGGTTCAGCCGTGTGCGCAGTTTCTCTGGGGTGTCGATGTCGGAGGTGTCGATGTTGCCCAGCGCCACGATATTCTTGCGGGTGCTGTCGACGATGATTACCGGCACCAGCACCGAGTTGTTCGCTATGTCGGCCAGGAACGACTGCGTGAAGCCGTCGAGCACCTGGCGCAGCTGCGAGTAGTACTGCGACTCCTTGTAGTAGAGCGTCATCGGCATGCCGTACAGCTTGTAGTGGAACGGCGGGTTGTGCGAGAATTCCTCCATCAGCGGCCCTTCCAGCTTCTGGCCCGCCATCTCTTGCGGCACCGTTATGATCGAGTCGTTGGCCGTCGTGATGATGATGGGCGTTTGGGCGCTGTCGACAATATAATGTATATAGTCGAGGCTGAACTTGAGGTCGACCGACTGGTCGGGGTCGTTGAACGACCGCAGTATGTCGGTATAGAGGCGCATCTTGCGGTGCTCGTCGAGGGTGGCCTGCTGGAAGAACTCCTGCGAGGCCGACGAGAGTTGGTTGCGTTGGCCGATGGCTGCCGCCCAGAGCCGCACTTTGGCCTCTTCGGTGCGCCGCACTTCGGCCGCCGCTTTCTGCACCTGCCACAGGGCGAAGAATGCCAGCACCATCGAGAGGGCCATCAGTATCAGTTTCAGTCGCTGTTTCATCTCGCTCTCTGGGTTTGGTTCACTTCTCCATTCTTACGGTGCTTGCCGGGCTGATGCGCGACACCCAGGCCGCCGGCAGCAGCAGCGCCGCCACGCAGGCCACGGCGGTGACCACGGCCACAAGGATGAATATCCACGGGTCGACGTCGATGGGCACCACGCTCATCGAGTAGCTCTCGGCGTCGAGCTTCAGCGGCGCCCATCGCTTCTGCACCAGGCAGAAAACCAGGCCTATGGCCACGCCCGCTGCTATGCCTTCCGCTATCAGCCGCGTGGCTTTCAGCAGGAATATCTTGCGTATCGACGCGTTGCTGGCGCCCAGCGTTTTCAGGATGCCTATCGTCTGGCTCTTTTCGAATATCATAATCAGCAGCGCCGACACGATGGCGGTGATGCAGACTATGCACATGATGGTCAGTATCAGCGTGATATTGCTGTTCAGCAGGTCGAGCCATGCGAACAGGGCGGGGTTGGCCGCCGTCACTGTCTGCATGGCCAGGTCGTAGGGAAGCGCATCGAGCACGCGTTGTGCAGTGGCGTCGAGCCGCCGGAAGTCGTCGACCAGCAGTTCGTAGCCGCCCACCAGCGTGTCGCCCCAGTCGTTGAGGCGCTGCACCTGGCGCAGGTCGCCGATGACGTACACTTCGTCCATCTCGGCCAAGTCGGTCTTGTAGAGGCCGCAGACCGTGAGCGCCCGCGAGCGGTAGCTCTCGCCCTGCCAGAAGTAGGTGCGCATCTTGTCTCCCACCGCCAGCCGCAGCCGCGAGGCCAATGTGGTCGATATCAGCACGTCGTTAGTGCCGTCTGCGTCGCCTACGCGGGGCAGGTGGCCTTCCTTCAGGTTGGAGGCGAAGAAAGAGGTGTCCCACTCGCTGCCCATGCCGCGCAGCACGATGCCGTGGATCTGGTCGGCGGTCTTCACCATGCCGCCTTTGGTGGCGTAGCGGCCCACATGGCGCACGCCCGGCGTCGCCTCGAGCCGTGCCTTCAGCGCGCTGTCGTCGGCCATCGGGTTCTCCTGGTAGTTGGCTGTGCGCGAGGAGAATGCGGTCACGGTGATGTGGCTGCCGAAGCCCGACACCTTGTCGGCCATCTCGCCTTGGAAGCCGCGCAGTATGCTCACGGCCACCACCATCACCACCACGCCCAGCGCTATGCCTGCCACAGCAATGGCCGACAGCGGGCCCGAAAACCCGCCGCCGTCCTTTTTGCGCGGCATGAACCGCTTGGCTATGAACTGCTCGAATTGCAATGCACTCGGCGCTGGTTCAGAAACTTGTCGCTATGGCCACAAAGTCCTCGGCCTTGAGCGAGGCGCCGCCGATGAGGCCGCCGTCGATGTCCTTGCAGGCGAAGAGCTCCTTGGCGTTGGAAGGCTTGCAGCTGCCGCCGTAGAGGATGCTGATTTCGTCGGCCACGGCCTGGCCGTATTTGCCGGCCAGCAGCGAGCGGATGTGGGCGTGGATTTCCTGCGCCTGCTCGGGAGTGGCGGTCTTGCCGGTGCCGATGGCCCACACGGGTTCGTAGGCCACCACGACCTGCTGCATCTGCTCGGCCGTGAGGTGGAAGAGGCCCTGCTCGACCTGCGTCTTCACCACGTCGAGCTGGCGGCCGGCTTCGCGCTCCTCGAGCACCTCGCCGACGCAGACGATGGGTTTCAGGCCGTGAGCCAGCAGGCGGTCCACCTTGGCGGCCACCGTGGCATCGGTCTCGCCGTAGTAGGCGCGGCGCTCCGAATGGCCCACGATGCAGTAGTCAATCTCCATGCTCTCAAGCATTTCGGCGCTGACTTCGCCCGTGTAGGCACCCCTCTCCTGGTCGCTCACATTCTGGGCGCCCACCAGGAAGTAGCTGTCGTTGGCCACGTCCGAGGCCATCTCCAGGTAGGGGAACGGCGGGCAGACTATGACCTGCGTGTCGCGCGGAAGGGTCTGCTCCTCAAGCTGTTCCATAATTCCGTTAATCAGTTCATCGGCCTCTGCGAAGGTGCAGTTCATCTTCCAGTTGCCGGCCACGATATGTTTTCTCATGTTGGTTTGTTTTATATTATAGTTAATGATTTCCGTTTATAACGCACCTTGAGGGAAATTATTTTGCGGCGACAGAAAAAAACTCAAAATAGGAAAAAATATCCCTGTTTTCCCATCGGTGGGAAATGGTGCGAAAGAGTCGAACCATTCACCTACCAGATACCTACCATATACCTACCGGATGCCTGCCGTGAGGCACCCTCCGAAAGCCTAAAAATAAATATTTTTCTGCATATTATTTTTTTTTACTATCTTTGTTGCCGTGGAATGCTCCACGGAAATGAACGTAAATTATTAAAAATAAACATCTTAAAACAACAAACACAAATGAAAACCGCTTATAATTTCAACGCAGGTCCCTGCGTCCTGCCCAAGCAGGCCATCGAGAACACCATCAAGGCTCTCCATGATTTTGACAACACCGGTATCGGCATCGCCGAGATCAGCCACCGCACCCCCGGCTGGGAGAAACTGATGGCCGACACCCGCCAGCTCTGGCGCGACCTCCTCGGCATCCCCGCCGAGTACGAAGTGCTCTTCCTCGGCGGCGGCGCCAGCACCCAGTTCATGGCCGTCCCCGCCAACCTGCTCAACAAGAAGGCCGCCTACCTCCAGACCGGCGTCTGGGCCAAGAAGGCCGCCAAAGAGGCCAAACTGTTCGGCACTGTCGACATCGTGGCCAACAGCGAGGACAAGACCTACAGCTATATCCCCAAGAACTACACCATCCCCACCGACGCCGACTACTTCCACATCACCACCAACAACACCATCTACGGCACCGAAATCAAGCACGATATGGACTGCCCCATCATGCTCGTCGCCGACATGAGCTCCGACATCATGAGCCGCCCCGTCGACGTCAAGAAGTACGGCCTCATCTACGGCGGTGCCCAGAAGAACGTCGGCCCTGCCGGTGTCACCTTCGTCATCGTCCGTAAAGACATCCTCGGCAAGATCACCGACCGCCAGTACATGAACCCCCTGCCCACCATGGTCGACTACCGCACCCACGCCGCCGAAGAGGACAAGAACATCTCCATGTTCAACACTCCCCCGGTGATCAACATCTTCATGATGTACGAAACCCTCAAGTGGGTCAAGGAAATTGGCGGCCTCACCGAGATGAACAAAATCAACGTCAAGAAGTCCAACCTCCTCTACGACGAGATCGACCGCAACAGCATGTTCATCGGCACCGCCGAGAAGGAGGACCGCTCCATCATGAACCACTGCTTCGTCATGGCCCCCGGCCACGAGGACAAGCAGGACGCCTTCATGGCCTTCGCCAAGGAGCGCGGCATGGTCGGCATCAAGGGCCACCGCTCCGTCGGCGGCTTCCGCGCCAGCCTCTACAACGCCTGCCCCATCGAGGCCGTCGAGGCTCTCGTCCAGTGCATGCAGGACTTCGAGAAAGCCAACAAATAAATTGATCTGACGGCGAATTATGCAAATTATGCGAATTTGTCTACACTGAAATTAAAGGGCTAATTACTCGAATTGGCGGACGTCAACAATTCGAGTAATTAGCCAATCATTGACTGCGCAACTTCGCATAATTAGTTTAATTAACCGTTGAAAAACAAAGTATAACATGGAAATCCGAGACGACGTCAGGCATGGCTACGAGAAGAAACTCCGCAAGGAGCCTACCTGCGTCTTCTCTGACGAAATAAAGATTTATAGCAAAATGAAAGTTTTAGTTGCTACCGAGAAACCCTTCGCCAAAGTGGCCGTCGACGGCATCCGCGAAGTGGTCGAGAAGAACGGCTACCAGCTGGCCCTCCTCGAGAAATACACCGACGTCAATGAACTCTACGCCGCCGTTGCCGACGCCGACGCCCTCATCGTCCGCTCCGACAAGGTCACCAAAGAGGTCATCGACCACGCCAAGAACCTCAAAATCGTCGTGCGCGCCGGCGCCGGCTACGACAACCTCGACCTCGAGGCCTGCACCGCCCGCGGCATCGTCGCCATGAACACCCCCGGCCAGAACAGCAACGCCGTCGCCGAGCTCGTCATGGGCATGCTCGTCTACGCCGTCCGCAACTTCTACAACGGCAAGTCCGGCTCCGAGCTCATGGGCAAGAAGCTGGGTATCCTCGCCTTCGGCAACGTGGGTCGCAACGTGGCCCGCATCGCCAAGGGCTTCGGCATGGATGTCTACGCCTACGACGCCTTCCTCACCGCCGAGCAGATCAACCAGAGCGGCATGGCCAAGGCCGTCGCCAACCAGCAGGCCCTCTTCGAGCAGTGCGACATCGTCTCCCTGCACATCCCCGCCACCGCCGAGACCAAGCTCAGCATCAACCACGACCTCGTGGGCAAGATGCCCAAGGGCGGCATCCTCGTCAACAGCGCCCGCAAGGAAGTCATCGACGAGGCCGGCCTCCTCAAGCTCATGGCCGAGCGCACCGACCTGAAGTACATCACCGACATCATGCCCGATGCCGATGCCGACTTCAAAGCCTTTGAAGGCCGCTACTTCGCCACCCCCAAGAAGATGGGTGCCCAGACCGAAGAGGCCAACATCAACGCCGGCATCGCCGCCGCCGAGCAGATCGCCGACTTCTTCAAGACCGGCAACAAGAAGTTCCAGGTCAACAAGTAATTGTCGACGACCGTAGGGAGTCAACAAATTACTCATGCAACTCTGCATCTTCAACCCCGAGCACGACCTCTGCCTCGCCAGCGGTCGTGCTCTCTACATTCCTCCGCGCTCGGCTGTCGACTTCGCACGGCGCGACGCGCACCTCATGCAGGCGCTCTACCCCGAAGCCCACTGCTGCAGCGTCTACGACCTCAACCTCTCCACTCTCCACTCTCCACTCTCCTCTTTGACGGTATGGGGCTGGAACGCCGTGGTGAAGCACGAGCTCCAGAAGCGTGGAGTCCCCTCCGAGTTGCTCCCCACGGACGACGCGATAGCCACCATCCGCCGCCTCCAGCACCGCTCCACCATCCTCCCCCTGCAGCCCGACTGCCACGCTATATATAATATAGTAGAGATGGAGGCTCTGCTGCGCGAGCGCGACCACTGGGTGCTCAAAGCCCCGTGGTCGGGGGCGGGTAGGGGACTGCGCTGGGTGCACGGCTCGCTCTCGGAGATTGACCGCAACTGGATAGCCAAGGTGGTCAAGAACCAGCGCTGCGTCATCGCAGAACCCAACAGGATGTGGGACGGCGACTGGAACGGAGCCAGCCCACATCCTGTGGTCGACCTGGCGCTGGAATACATGGACGGCATTTTTTCCGGCTATTCGTATTTCAAGACGGGCAGCGGTGTGTATAAAGAGAATGTGATGTGGACGGATGAGCGCATAGAGGCCGCTTTTCCGGCCATGCGGAAGGTCCGCGGACGCATCGGGCCGTGGCTCGACGAACATATTTGGCCCCACTACCGCGGCCCCCTGGGCGTCGACCTCATGGTCTGCGCCGACGGCAGCCTGCACGTCGCCGAGCTCAACCTCCGCCACACCATGGGCATGGTGGCGCATGAGAAGTTAAGAGTTATGAGTTAAGGGTTATGAGTTAATATTCAGAAAACTAAAATCAGAATCATGAGTTTTTGGGAAGCGTTTATTCTGGCTTTGGCTTTGTGTGTCGACTCGCTGGTGGTGTCGGCCACCGAGGCCTTCCGCTCCCGCATGGGGTGGCGGCAGGGGTTGCTGATGGCGCTCGTCTTCGGCCTCTGCCAGGGGCTGTTCCCGCTGTTGGGTGCCCTCATCGGCGACGCCTCGCGCGCCTTCATCGAGGCCGTCGACCACTGGGTGGCCTTCGGCCTGCTGGCCCTCATCGGCGGCAAGATGATTTTCGACGGAGTGAAAAACACAGAAGAGCCGAAGAATTTCAATTTTCAATTTTCAATTTTCAAATACTTCCTCCTCGGCGTAGCCACCAGCATCGACGCCTTTGCCGTAGGCATCGGCCTGGGTCTGCAGGAGCGCCTGTTGGCTGTCCTGTATATCGTCTCGCTGATTGGGTTGGTCACGCTGCTGGTCTCGCTCCTCGGCGTCTACCTCGGCAAGCGCAACATACCCATCCCCGAGCGCGCCGCCGCCATCACCGCCGGCCTCGTCCTCATCGCCCTGGGGGTGAAGATATTGCTCGACCATCTGGGAATCTTCTAGGCGAGATGTCGTAGGCTCTGCTCTCCCCCCGTCTCAAGGGGAGTATTCCGAGAGGGGGGAGGGGTGTTGTGCGGAAGTTTTGGACCCCTCAGTCAGTGCTGTGCACTAATAGCTCTCCTAGCAGCAGGGGAGCAGCATGGAGATACCTCATTCCAGTTTGTCGGGCGGTGGGGCGTCGGGGGACGCGGCGGGGGCGAAGAGGGTGTCGAAGAGCGAAAGCTGCTGGCTGTCATGCTGTTGCGTGCGACGCTTGGGCTTTGCGGTTTCTGTCGGCGGCGGTTCCGGCAAGGCTATCTCCACGCGGCGTGTGACGACGCCCACGGTGCCGCGGCCGAGGTAGGTGCTGTTCGAGACCTCGCCTTTGTGGCCTGCGGTGAAGCCGTATAGGTGAATCTCTTCGCCTTGCCAAGTCATTGGCAACGAGGATTCTAGCACTTCGGCCGAACGTGCGGTCGGCGGCAGCAGCAGGCCTTCGCCAAGCGTGGGGACGTAGGCGTAGACGTAGACGCTGTCCTTGCGCGATGTGCCGCGCAGGTTGCAGTCGTCGGTGAAGTCGACGCGCAGGCCGCCTTCGCCGTCGAACTGCGGTGTGCCGAATTCCACCCCTGCCAGCCGTCCTTCGGCCAGCATAATGCGCTCGTAGTCAACCACCAAGCTGCCGTCCACCATGCGGAAGGCCGAGGTGTTGCGATGGGTGAACCAGTTGCCTTCGGTGACGCGGTGCTCGTCCGCTTTCTGCTTGAAACCCAGGCGTATGGCGTGCATCGATTGTTGCGCCATGCGTATCATCGCCGTGAAGCGCGACCGCTGTTCCAGCTGCAGCGGCGAGCGGCGGTCGCTGATGCGCGCCACGTAGCTGCGCATGCATGAGCGCCCTTTCCACTGTATGCCAACCACTTGGCCCACTTTGCCGCTGAATCCGCCGAGTATTCCTTCCAATAATTTTGCCATAGTACGATGTGTTGTTTTTATGGTTAACGCAGGAGGCTTCGGAATATTGTATGAATGGCAGAAAAAAGTCAGAACAAAGGCAGAACCAAATGCCAGCAAGATGCTAGGCGACAGGCGTTTGCGTGGGAGCCGAAATAGGTGCCGCGAGTGAAATTTTTGCAGAAAAAACGCGTTCATGCTGTAATATTTTGCCCCCGATGCGCAACTATTATGCGAGAACGGACCAAAACACCTGCCATTGACCGCCAAGGAATATAGCCACCACACGCCCCGCTGGGCCGACGACGCGCTGCGCTTCGCCCTTCGCTGCTGCCCCTCGAGGCCGGACTGCGAGGATGCCGTCCAGGAGGCCCTGGCCGCGCTCTGGCAGTGCCATGCCTCGGTGAGCCTCGACAAGGGCAAGTCCTACCTGCTCAGCGCCGCCTACCGTTCGCTGATGGCCACGCTCCGGCACGCCAAGGTGGAGCGCAAGCATGCCGACGGCGTCGGCGCCAGCGTCGCCACAGTCCAGCAGCCGGACCTCCGTTTCGACCTCCGCGAGGCCATCGAGCACAGCCTGCAGGCGCTCCCCGAGGTGCAGCGTGCCATACTGCAACTGCGTGACGTCGAGGGCTATAGCTACCGCGAGATAGGGGAGACCCTCGCGCTCTCCGACAGCCAGGTGCAGGTCTACCTCTTCCGCGCCCGCGTCAGTATGCGCAAACAGTTGAAGGAGCTTGGATACGATGAAAGTTGAAAACCGATAACAATAACAGTATGAATCAGATAAGTGCCGACAATTACGAGCTATGGCTCCTGCGCTATGCCGAGGGCGACCTCGCGCCGGAGGAGCGGCGTGCCGTGGAGGAGTGGCTTGCGAGCCACCCCGAGGCCGCCGAGGAACTGGCTCTCTATCAGGAGGCTCCGCGCCTGGAGCGCGACGAGCGTGTGCGGTATGCGGCTCAGCCGTCGCAGCCGCTCTGGCCTGTGGTGGCGCGCTGGAGCGCCGCTGCCGCCGTGATAGCGGCCCTCATGCTGCCCGCGCTCCGCATGGGAGGCCTGGCCCGCCTGCCGCAGCCGACGGAGGAACCGGCGCTCATGGCCGCGGCCATGGTGGCGGAGGAGGGGGGGGCTGGGTATTCTAGAAATTCTAGAATTTCTAAAATTTCTAGAATTTCTAGTTATCCTAGTTATTCCGGGTTATCTGGTTTTTCTGCTGCTGACTCGGTCTTTTCTAAGGGGGAGGGAGGCGCGCCCGAGGCCCCCGTGGCGGCACCTGCCGAAGTCATCCCCTCCACCTCCCTCATCGCCTTCGACGACAGCGGCGTGGAAGACACCCTCGCCTCGTTCTCGCTCATCGCCTTCGAGCCTGCCGACTGGGGCGACCGCCTGCTGGCCGCCAACGACGGCGCCCGCGAAAGCCTGGCCCAGAGCGCCGGCGGACGCCTCGTCAGCCGCCTGCTGCCCGACAGCGACCAGTTGGCCGAGCACGTGGTAGATCCCCTCCGCGAAAGGCTTTCCATCATGCGTAACAAACTGAAACAATAATACATTATGAAAAAGTTATTCACGACCCTCATGGCATTCTTCGCCCCCATGGTGCCGCTGATGCTCTCGGCGCAGCAGTTCGCCCAACCGATTCCCGACAACGTCAGCGAGATACGCGTCGAGGACAATGCCTACCTGGAGGTAGCCGAAGGCCCCGCCGCCACCATCGCCTCCGCGGCCGACCGGAAAGTGGCCTCGGTCAAAGGCAACCGCATGGTCATCGGAGGCAACGTCCGCGCCACCATCACCCTGCCCGCCGGGCGCATGGTCGCCTTCGTGGCCGACGACCGCTCGCAGCTCGTCTTCAGCGGCAGCTTCAGCCAGCGGCCGCGGTTCTCCCTCACTACCAACGACTACGCCACGGCCACCTTCAGCGGCTCGCTCTCCGACACCCTCCGCGCCACCGACCTCAACCTCCGCGCCGACGACTACTCGCGCATCCACTCCGACATCGCCATCTCGAGCCTCAACTTCGCATTCGAGGCCCACGACTACGCCGCCATCAACCTCGCCTGCAAGAACGCCCCACTCCCCTCCTGCACCGGCACTATTCTCATCAACGACAACGCCACCGTCGACTTCAACTACTGCTCCGGCGACACCGTCACCCCCTTCGTGGCGGATCCCTCTGAGCGGAGAACGGGCAAATCATCTCTCGACCCTCTTCCCTCGACTCTCAACTCACAAAAGAAGAAACCCTCCTTCTGGCGCCGGCGCGACGTGGCGCTCAATTTTGCCTGGGGCTTCCACAACTGGGGCTCCGAACCGCTCGGCGGCTTCAGCGGTGTGGACGGCCCAGCCGAGGTTCGCACCTCGTTCAACCACATCAGCCTCTCGGTCGACTTCCCCCTCGTCGGCACCCGCCACACGGGCCTCTACATCGGCCTCGGCCTCGAGTGGGACAAGTACAAGTTCACCACCCCCGAGGTCTTCTTCGACCCCGATGCCGCCGCCTTCACCGCCGGCACCGACGCCGACTGCTCCTCGCGCATGCTGACGCGCTACGTCGTCGTCCCCGTCTCGTTCCGCCTCGACCTCTGGCACGACTGGCGCCTCACGCTGGCAGCCCTGCCCGGCTTCCACTGGAGCGGCAGCCACACCGGCATGCGTCGCGAATACGAAACCGACGGGCGCGAGGAACTCATCAAAGAGCAGAACGTCAACAGCCATATAGCCCCCTACAAGCTCGACTTCCGCGCCACCCTCTCCTACAGCGGGATCGGCCTGTACCTCCAGGTGCCCACCCGCAGCACCATGAAGGCCTCGGTGCAGGAACTCTATCCCGTCAAGTTCGGTGTGATGTTCACGCTGTAGCGGTTCGCGGCATCGCATAGCCCTTTTTTCTGAGAAAAATAGTCCGGTTCCACAATAAACCGGACTGTTTTTCGTTAGGAACACTAAAATCTAATAATATAATGAAGAAGCGACTGGTCTTTGCCACCAACAACAAGCACAAGCTCGAGGAGGTCCGTGCCGCTTTGGGCTCCGCTGTCGAAATATGCTCGTTGGCCGAGATAGGCCTCGAGGGCGACATACCCGAGACTGCCGACACCCTCCAGGGCAACGCCCTACAGAAAGCCCAGTGGGTATGGCAGCGCCTGCCGCAGGGGCTGGCGGTCGACGGCGTCTTTGCCGACGATACCGGCCTCGAGGTCGATGCCCTAGGCGGCGCCCCCGGCGTCTACTCCGCACGCTATGCCGGCGAGCACTGCTCGTTCGACGACAATATCGACAAGCTCCTCGCCGCCCTCGGCGGCACCGCCAACCGCAAGGCCGACTTCCGCACCGTCATCTGCCTGATAGAGGACGGTGTCGAGCACTACTTCGAAGGCCGTGTCGACGGCATCATCCTCACCGAGCGCCATGGCGCCGAGGGCTTCGGCTACGACCCCGTCTTCATGCCCGACCGCTTCGCCGTCAGCTTCGCCGAGATGCCCCTCGACGTCAAGAACAGCATCAGCCACCGCGGCCTCGCCGTGGCACGCCTCAAAGATTACTTCGCCCATGCCTGCTGACACCTCCCTGAAACGTGTGTTCCCGCTGACCATACAGCGCGGTATGTCGCAGAGCGACAGCTATATCCTCATGCTCGGCGAGGCCGAGACGGGCACACAGATACCCATCTTCATCGGCGGCTACGAGGCCCAGAGCATCCTGCTGGCCCAGGAGCACGTCGACACCCGTCGCCCCATGACCCACATGCTCCTCTCGCGTATCATGCAGGAGTACGCCCTCTCGCTCGTCGAGGTGACCATCGACCGCGTCAGCGAGGGCATCTTCTACGCCACCCTCCACGTCAGCGATGGTTTCAGCCAGAAGCGTTTCGACAGCCGCACCTCCGACGCCATAGCCCTGGCGCTACTCTCCGGCAGCCCCATCTTCGTGGCCAGCCAGGTGCTCGAAGAGTGCGGCGTGCCCATCACCCACAGCGGCCAGGCCTCGGTCGAGGAGCTGGAAGCCCGGCTCCGCCGCTGCGAGGAGAACGAGGAGTACGAGCAAGCTGCCGAGATTCAGAAACAGATCGACGAACTAAAGAATAGCCGGCAATGAGCACCCAGCAGCTGCGTCCCTACGCCCTGCCGGCGGCCATCGTCCTCGGCCTCCTGCTCCACCGCTGGTGCGCCATGTTCTCGTTCATGGTGCCCTTCATCATCTTCGCCATCCTGCTGCTCGCTTTCTCCGCCGTCGACCTGCGCAAGCTGCGCCTCACCATGCTCGACCTCTGGCTCATGCTCTTCCAGGTGGTCGTCAGCATCGGGGGCTACCTCCTTGTCACCCTCTTCGGCGGAAGCCATATCATAGCCGAGGGCATCCTCATCGGGGTGCTCTGCCCCGTGGCCTCGGCCGTGGCCGTGGTGGCCTGCATGCTCGGCGCCAACCGCGAGACGGTGACCGCCTACACCATCGTCGGCAACCTCATGGTGGCCGTCGTCGCACCCATCGTCTTCTCGCTCGTGGGCGACCACCCCGAGATGGACCTCACCGACAGCTTCCTCCTCATGTTCACCAAGATCGGCACCACCCTCGCGCTGCCTTTCTTCCTCGTGGTGCTCATGCAGTTCATGCTGCCCAGGGCCAACCAGTTTGTAGCCCGTTTCAAGGGTGCGGGCTTCTACCTCTGGGCCTTGGCGCTGCTCTTCACCCTCGGACAGACCATCGACTATATCTTCCTCCACGGCGAAGGCAACTGGAGTGCCATCGCCTCGCTCGGTGCCCTGGCGCTGGCATTCTGCATCTTGCAGTTCGGCGTCGGCCGCTGGCTGGGCCGACGCTATGGCGACGTCATCGGCGGCGGTCAGCTCCTCGGACAGAAAAACTCGGCCCTGGGCATCTGGATGGCCAACACCTTCCTCACCCCCCTGGCTTCCGTATTCCTCGCCTTCTACAGCATCTACCAGAACCTTTGGAATGCTTGGCAAATAGCTCAAATAAAAAAGAAATGATAAAGGCAGCATTTTTCGATATCGACGGCACTCTGCTCAGTTTCACCACCCACCGTGTCTCGCCCGGCACAGTGCGCGCTTTCGACCGCCTGCACCGCGCAGGCGTCCGCACCTTCCTCTCCACCGGCCGCCCGCAGGTGCTCATCCCCGACTTCCCGGTGAGCTTCGAGGCGCATATCACCATGAACGGCGGCTACGTCTTCACCCCCGACCGGGTGCTCCTCTCCAACCCGCTGCCCGCCGAGGCCGTCAGCAACTGGGTCGACTTCGCCATACGCCACAAGCTTTGCACCATGCTCTTCACCGCCGACTCCATGATGCTCGCCCAACCCAACGAGGTGGCCGCCAAGCTGCGCGACCAGCTGGAGTTCACCATGCCGCCCGTCACCGACATCGAGTGCATGCGCCACGCCGAGGCCTACCAGCTCATCGCCGTCATGCCCCCGGCCCTCGACGACCTGGCGCGCCCCATCCTCCACGGGTGCAGTATGCCGCGCTGGCACCAGGCGTTCACCGACATCGTTGCCCAGGGCAACACCAAGGCCCTCGGCATGGACGCTATCTGCCGTCACTACGGCATCCGCCAGGACGAGACCATCGCCTTCGGCGACGGCGCCAACGACATCGAGATGCTACAGTGGGCCGGCACGGGCATCGCTATGGGCAACGCCTCCGACGACCTCAAGGCCGTGGCCGACATGGTCACTACCGATGTCGACAACGAGGGCATCGAACACGCTATCAATATATTATTGTCATGAAAACACCACTGGAACAGCAGCTCCTCGAGGCGCAACGGGCACTCGACGCCTACCTCGACCTCTCCGTCGACCAGCAGGACGACGACGCCTTCGTCGCCCGGGGCAACGGCTTCTGCGACCGCAAATACAGCGACGACTTCATCGAGATGCAGGTCGCACAGCTCACCGCGCGCGTGGCCAACCTGCAGGACCAGCTAAACAACCAGCAGCCATGCTCTTCGAAATAGCCCTCATCCTCGTCATCGCCGGCGCCGTCGTCCTCGTCATCTCCGAGAACCGCAAGCCCTACATCTCCCTCTTCTGGGTCATGCTCCTGTGCTTGCTCCCGGGTGTCGGCCTCATCCTCTACCTCCTGCTCGGCAAGGACTATCGCAGCCGCCGCGTCATCAAGGTCGACGAGCTGGCCCGCCTCGACGCGCTCCGCGACAACGCCGTCGGCGACAGCATCCTCGACGATGCCCCCACCGACAAGTATTCCAAACTCACCGCCATGATGCGCCGCGCCAACGACACACCCATCTTCGGCAACAACCACACGCGCATCTTCACCGACTTCACCCCCATGTTCCAGTCGCTCCTCGACGACATCGCCGCCGCACAGAACTACGTCCACATACAGTTCTACATCATCGAGGACGACGAGGTGGGCCGCCAGCTCAGTTCGCTCCTCATCCGCAAGGCGCAGCAGGGCGTCGACGTGCGCCTGATGTTCGATTCGTGGGCCAACCTCTTCGTCAAAGGTCGCTACTACGACCACATGCGCCAAGGCGGCGTCAAGGTCCAGGCCTTCCAGAAACTCATCCCCTCCATGCTCACCCGCGACGTCAACTGCCGCACACACCGCAAAATCGTCGTCATCGACGGCGAAGTGGGCTACACCGGCGGCATGAACATAGCACGGCGCTACCGCGACGGCATCAACCACGGCAACTGGCGCGACACCCACATCCGCATCCAAGGCCCCGCCGTAGCGCAGCTCGAGGTGGCGCTGCTCGCCGACTGGCGCTTCTGCACCAAGGAGCTCCTCGACCAGCCACGCTTCTTCCCGCAGCACACACCGCTGCCCGCCGACCATCCGCAGTTTCCCGACCTCCACGCCTGCCAGATCATCACCTCGGGCCCCATGGACGAGTGGAACACCGTCATGCAAGGCCTCGTCCAGGCCATAGCCCAGAGCCGCCGCTACCTCTACCTCCAGACCCCCTACTTCATCCCCACCACCCCCGTCCTCCTGGCCCTCCGCAACGCGGCTCTCGCCGGCGTCGACGTCCGCATCATGATGCCCTCCACCGCCGACCGCGGCGCCGTCATGCTCTACGCCTCGCAGTCCTACTTCCGCGACCTCCTCCCAGCAGGCGTCAAAATCCACCTCTACAACAGCGGCTACCTCCACGCCAAAACCATGGTCTGCGACGACGACTTCCTCACTATCGGCTCCACCAACATCGACCCCCGCAGCCTCGAGCAGAACTTCGAAGTCAACGCCTTCCTCTACGACGGCGACCTCGCCGTGCGCCAGCGCGACATCTTCCTCCGCGACATGGAGCAGTGCTCCCTCGTCGACCCCGACGAATGGGCCAGCCGCCCCGTCTGGCACAAATTCCGCGAGTCCTGCTCGCGCATGCTCACCCCCGTCCTCTGACCCGGAAGAGGTGAAAGGATGATTTGGATAATTATCTGTCAATCAGTCCCGCGCAAGCCGTTGCGTAATTCATATAACTCGCCGATAGGGAAAATAAGGAGTCAGCCGACAGCGGTTTGTTAATAGATGTTAAACAGACCCTCGTTTAACATCCATTAACATTTTATTTTTCAGTCACCAACCATAGTCGTACCATATACCTACCATTCACCTACCAGATGGCTTAAAGTGCTGAAAAATAGCGGTTTAAATCTATCTTGCTGTGCAACAGGTGTTTATAAGGTCCGAAAACGCTGTTTTTGCCCTCCGCAGCCCATTGGCGAAACTCTCGGAAACAGGTCGCCAACTTTCTTAATAAAAGTTAAATTAACGCTTTTTAAGAATTATACCGGCTGTTTTTCTTCAGTCGAAAAACTTCCACGTCACGCCCCAGAACAGTCCGAAGCGCTGGCCGGGGTAGTGGGGGAGGAGCATGTAGGTCGGCTGATTCTCCCACAGGGCGTTCAAGTGTCCGGCTTTCAGGTAGATGCCTGCGCGTTTGATCTGTAGGTTGATGAATACGTCGCCCCAGAGGTATCCGCCCACCTCCTGTTCGTCCTGCTCCACGAAGAGGCCTGTGCCGGGATGGTATGCTTCGGCGTAGAATTTGGTGTGGAAGCGCAGGTCGACGCCTATCTGCAGGCGCAGTGCGCGGTGGAAGAGGTACATGTCGGCGTAGAGCGAGTTCTTGGTGGCGAACAGTGGCACCGACAGCTGTCCGTCGTCGGTGGAGTGTTGCAGCAGGTGCTGCATGTCGAGGTGCAGCCAGCCGAGTTGCAGCCGTGCCGTCAGCGAGGCCTGCAGCAGCCAGAGGTCCTGGTCGCCCTGGTGCACGGCCAGGGCTGTGTCGTACCATAGATGGTGGCTCAGGTGGGTGGCGCGCAGCGTGAGGTCGAGCGCTTGGGTCGACTCCATGCGGTATTGCATCTCGAAGCGTTGCGCGTCCTGCGGCGCCAGCGTCCGCCGTGCCGTCTGCAGCATGCGCGCTTCGGGGTTGGTGTGGCTTGCTGCCAGAAGCAGGCTGACCGTGTGCCGCTCGGCGCTGTCGAGGGCCATGCCTAGCGACACTTTGCCGAGCCAGTCGGCGTCGTCCACGGTGGCGAACATCTTGCTCAGCGTGTGGTCCATCTCGCCTTCGGCCGCCAGGGTGAGGCGGCCGAGCGCCAGCTCCGCGCGCCCGTAGGGGTTGAATATGGAGGTGCCCGACAGCGTGTCGGCATAGAGGTGCATGCCGAGCCGCCGGGGCTTGATGCCGAGGGTCAGTTTCAGGGGGTTGCGCCAGCGGTGGTCGGGGTAGGCGTCGTTGGTCCAGAAGAGGGCTGCCGAGAGGTCGGTCCATAGGGTGGAGTCGGCGCCTGCGGGCATGAAGGCGGCGCGTTTGGAGCGGTGGTAGGCCCATTCGGCTCCTGCCACGCCAGCGTTCAGCATCCGCGGCTGACCCACCGGCAGGGTGTCGGTCAGGCCGATGGTGTCGACAGCGACGATGATGGTGTCGCGGTCCAAGCTGTCGAGGCGTATGGTGTCGTAGCGGAAGGCCAGCGAGTCGCGCTGGCGGTATTCCTCGACCTGCTGCACGAGGTTGTAGCTGGCGCGTCCGAAGAAGTCGTGGCGCAGGCTGACCGACCCGGCGTTGCCGTAGCGCATCGGCAGGCCGGCCTGGTTGGTCTGCCGTCCGGAGGTGAAGTAGGTGTCATCGCTCAGGCCCCCGTTCTCGTCAAGGGTGTAGCGTTGGAAGATGAAGCCCGCCAGCACCTGCAGCCGCGAGTCGGCCGAGTAGTAGTTGGTCGTCGCGTCGAGGTAGTGGTTCCTGGCCGCCGAGGCGGTGAAGACCCCTTCGGGGTTCAGCAGGTCGTAGTCGAACGAGGCGTTCCACCCCGGGCGGATATTCTGTGTGTGGGCCACGTGCAGGTGGTAGTCCTTGTTGAGCGAGCTGCCGTAGGCCAGTGCCGAGTAGGGGGTCAGCGTCTGGTAGAAGCGCACGGAGCCGGGCGTCTTGGCATAGCCCGTATGCTCGTCGGCATTGAGGCAGTGGCTCAGTCCATCGGCGAACGTGGGGAAGAGTTCGAGGTGAGGGTGACCGATTACGCCGGTCGACAGGTAGTAGCTGCCGTTCAAGGCGTCGAGGGGGTCGTTGAACTGCAGCCCTGTGGGCGAGAGGGTGGGGTGGTGCAGCTCGTCGATTTTTACCCTGAAGGGGTCGTAGTGGTAGAAGAACACCTTCTCGCGCAGCACCGAGTCGGGCGTCTCTTTGGCATACACGATGCCTTTCATGGCCGACGTGTCGGCCTCCTGGGCCAGCACAGGTGCGGCAATGAAGCATGCGGCAGCCAGCGCCGCAAGGCGGCAGAGCCTCAGGTGTAGCGCTTGCAGGGTTCTCATCCAGCGGCTCAGTTGCTTTGCAGGAAGCGTTCCACGTCCATGGCGGCCACGCAGCCCTTGCCCGCGGCCACGATGGCCTGGCGGTAGTTGGGGTCGCACACGTCGCCCGCGGCGAAGACACCCGGCACGCTGGTAGCGCTCGTCGGGTTCTGCACCTTGATGTAGCCCTGCTCGTCGAGCTCAAGCTGTCCGTTGAGGAAGTCGGTGACGGGCTTGTGGCCGATGGCGACGAAGATGCCGTTCACGTCGTACTCCTTCTTGGCGCCGCTCTTGGTGTCCTCGATTTCCATGCCGGTGACGCCGTCGAGTTCGGTGCCCAGTATGCTGCTGATGCGGCTGTTCCAGAGCATCTCTATCTTCGGGTTTTCCAGGACGCGGCGCTGCATGGCCTTCGAGGCGCGCAGCTCGTCGCGGCGGTGGACAAGGTAGACCTTCGAACAGAGGGTGCTGAGGTAGTTGGCCTCCTCGCAGGCGGTGTCGCCGCCGCCGACGACGGCGACCACCTGGTTCCTGTAGAAGTAGCCGTCGCAGGTGGCGCAGGCCGACACTCCGATGCCGTAGTACTGCTTCTCGGTGTCGAGGCCCAGCCATTTGGCCGTGGCGCCGGTGGCTATGATGACCGTCTCGGCCTCGATTTTTACGCCGTGGTCGTCCTTGGCAAGGAATGGGCGGTGGCTGAGGTCAATCTCTTTGATGAATCCCGACCGCACGTCGCATCCGAAGCGCTGGGCCTGCTTGCGCAGGTCGGCCATCATGGCCGTGCCGGCCACGCCCTCGGGGTAGCCCGGGAAGTTCTCGATGTCGGTGGTGATGGTCAGTTGGCCTCCCGGCTGGTCGCCTTCGTAGAGGAGGGGCTTTATGTCTGCGCGTCCGGTGTAGATGCCGGCGGTGTAGCCTGCCGGGCCGGACCCGATAATCAAGCAACGTGTCTTTTCCATGATATTTATTTTTGTTTACGTTTTATCAGACTGAAATAGATGAGGAAGGCGGCGCCGAGCACGATGACAAGGGCCTGCTGCGACCCCCAGAGGAGCCAGCCGCAGGCGGTGCCCACCTCGACGCTGATGCCGTAGATGTCGAGCGCCATCTGCACCAGGGCAGGGTAGACCCCGATGCCCCCTTGCGAGAAGGTCATGCCCACCGACCCGAAAAGGTAGACCACAAAGGCCGCGCGCAGCCCGAGCCAGTGGGTCTCGCCGAAGGCCTTGAAGATGATCAGCCCACCGAGGATGTACAGCAGGTAGATGGCCGCGCTGTAGAGTAGGAAGAGGGTGGTGTTGCGCGGCCCCATGTGCAGGATACTCTTCACCCCGTCGACCATGCCGCGCACCATGTCGTCGACCTTCTTCACGATGCCGATGTGCAGCATGCGCTTCCACAGCAGTTTGTAGAGCACGAAGGCCGCGACCAGCACGGCCACGCCGGCACCGGCCAGCATGGCCATGTTGGGCAGGGTGTCGAATTTGGCCGAGAGGGTGTCGTAGAGCCAGTCTTTGGCCTTGCCGAACATGGCCAGCATGCCGAACACTATCACCACGACAAAGGCCAGCATGTCGATCAGGCGCTCGGTGACTACCGTGCCCAGCGACTTCTCCAGCGGTATGTTCTCGCTAGAACGCAGGGTGGCGCAGCGCATCACCTCGCCGGCACGCGGGAAGGCCAGGTTGCCCAGGTAGGCCACGACGACCGACCCGAAGGTGTTCTTCAGCGACGGGTTGAGCCCTATGGGCTTGAACAGCAGCCGCCAACGCAGGGCGCGCAGCACATGGCTCAGCAGGCTGCAGGCCATGGCAGCGGCCACCCACCAGTAGTCGGCGTCGAGAAACGCCTGCCAGATGGCGGCCTTCTGCTCCGCGTCGAGCTTCAGCAGGAACCAGTAGATGAAGAAGGCTCCGATGCCGAGGAAGACGGCCATCTTCAGCACGTCTTTCCACTTGAGGGTGCTATGTGCTGCCGCTTCGTTCACAATTGGTTGTTCTTGGGGAATATGACGGTGGGGTGCCAGTCGGCGGCCTCCTCGGGTGTCATCTGGGCGTAGGCCGCGATGATGAGCAGGCATCCGATGGGGGCCTTCAGCGCCGCGGCGCCGTTGAGCCCGATTACACCCGACCCGCGCTCGCCGCGGATGGCATAGGTGGCGAAACGCTCGCCGTTGGTGATGTTGTAGATCTCCACCTTCTCGTTCTCGATGATGCCGGCGGCTTCCATCAACGCCTGGTCGATGGTGATGGAGCCGATGTAGTCGAGGTCGGCTTCGGTGACGGTCACGCGGTGGATTTTCGATTTCAGTACTTCGATAAGCATTGTTGAAGTGGGTGATTAAAACAGTATCCAATACAGCAACATGCACACCAGCAGGGCATATAGCATGATGCGGCCGGCGGGCATGGGCTTAAGGTAGTCTTTGTCGGCGATGTCGTAGCGCCGTTTGATTTTGGAGGTGCGCCGTTTGTACTGCTGTACCCGTTCGGTGGCGGTGTCGGGTGTGTCGGCCATGAGTTCCTGCGCGTTGGTCGAGAAGCGCGGCTGGTAGTTGAACTGTGGCATCTCGCGCTTGCGGAACATGTCCTTCCACGTCAGCCCGCCCTGGCTGTGGCGCTCCTGGCGGTCGATTTCGCGCACCCGACGCTGGAAGTATTCCAGGTCGTCGCCGACAGCGGTGTCGGCAGCGGCGGCCTCTTCGGCGGCGCGCTCGTCGGCATATTTCTGCTTCAGGGCCTCCCACTTCTCCTTCTCGGGATCGTAGAAGCGCGGCTGGTAGCGGAACTGGCGCGGCTTGGGGGTGTAGAACATCGGCATAGGCAGAGGGGGTTATTTGTCGTGAGGGTCGGTCGATGCCATGGGTGCATCGGTCAGCACGCGGTGCATGCGCACGTCGTGGGGCTCGGTGGGAATGCTGTCGAGCATCTGGAAGTCGTAGGCCAGGCCTATCTTGACGGCATTTGGGGTAGACTTCAGCATGCGGTCGTAGAAGCCGCGACCGCGTCCCATGCGGTTGCCCGTGGGGTCGAAGGCCACGCCCGGCACCGCGATGAGCTGCACCGCCGCAAGGTCGGTCCATTCCTCGCCCGAGGGCTCGCCTATGCCGAACTGCTCGCCAGCCACCAGACACTGCGGGCCCGTGTACTGCCGCAGGCGCAGGTCGTCGCCGTCGACGCACGGCAGCAGCAAGGTCTTCTTGCGGTACCACCGCTCGACGAACTCGTGGGTCTGCACCTCGTCGGCCATCGACCAATAGAGCAGCACCACGTCAGCGGCAGCGAAGTCGGGGCTTTGCTCCAGCCGTTGCATGACGATGCGGCTCCGGCGGAGCTTCTCCTCCGGCGGCACGGCGGCCTTCAGCGCGCGCATCTGCTTTCTGACTTCTGCCTTGTCCATCCTATCCTGTTGTGCAAAAACCTTTTGTCTTTAACATTCAGATTCTCAGTGTCTTAGAATGGCAGGTCGTCCTCGCCGGCAGGTTCCATGGTGGGAGGGGCTGCGAAGCCCGAAGCCTGAGCGGCGGGTTGCGGCGCGGCGGCAACTTGGGGGGCTGCTGCGGCGGCCGGGGCGGCAGGGGCACCTTGCCAGGCATAGCCGCCGGCGGCAGGGGGCATCTGGCCCGGCACAAAGGGCTGAATGCGCGAGGCGCGCAGGTCGGTGTACCACTTCTCGTTGAACTCGCGGCTCTCAGGCTGGAACGTCACCTGCACAGGACTGCCCATGGGCAGGTTCTTGGCCATGGCCACACGCTCCTCGCCAAAGGCCGTAAAGGCCACCTTGCGCGGATACTCTCCGTCGGTCTCGATAACAAAGCCGCCACGAACCCAGTGTCCACGTGCGCTGTCGCCCTCGACATCGGGCAAAATCTGAATTAGTCTTCCTGTAATATCCATTGTTTATTTGTATAATTATTAATTATCAAATCTTTATGCGCGAGTAGTCCACTCGCCATATTCGTACAAAAGTAGGCAAAAAAAACCGCATGGCAAAATATTTTTTTCAACACTTGGCAGACATCCTTGTTATTTAATCGCCAAATCGCTGTAATACAAATAGTTGTCGTACATTACTTGAACCAACCTGTTCAAATCGCGCCAAATCGCAACGGAGTCGAACTATTCACCTACCAGATACCTACCAGACACCTACCAGACACCTGCCGGATGCCAGCAACCGGTAGCCGGAATTTTTCCCTTCCGGCAAAATAAATTTGCCCGTTTCAGAAAAAAGTCGTACCTTTGCAGACTGAATCCTAATTTTAGCACGAATGTAGAATCTTGAATGTCAGTAAAAAAGGAGGTCTGTTATGATAGAAACCATCCAATATAAAGAGGTCCGTTGGCTCAATATCACCGGCCCCACCGAGGACGACTACCGTCTGCTTTTGGACGAATATCATTTCCACCCCCTTGACATCGAGGACTGCAGGGGCACCACACAGCGCCCTAAAATCGACGAATACGACGAGTACTACTTCCTCATCCTGCATTTCCCCTACTTCGACCGCGACAACAAGACTATCCGCATCCGCGAAGTGAAGCTCTTCTGGGGGCACGACTACATCATCACCGTCGGCAAAGCCCACTGGGTCGTCAAGAAATTCTTCGACGAGATACAGGAAGACCTCGCCGAGGGCGACGAGGAGACGCAGGAGATGATGGCCACCAGCGACCAACTGCTCTACCACATCCTCAACCGCCTCATGCTCGAGACCAACACCCTCGTACAACGCGTCGGCGCCGAAGTTGACCTCATCAACTACGACATCTTCAACAAACGCGCCCGCACCATCATCGAGCAAATCTCCGTCACCCGGCGCAACATCATCCTCCTCAACACCACCTTCAAACCCCAGCTCCGCGTGCTGCACATGTTCGAGAGCGGCGGCGTCAAAGGCTTCGTTAACCCCGATGTGCTCGACATGGAAGACTACTGGGGCAACATCCTCGACCAGTACCAGAAGATGTTCGACTCCATCGAAGACTTCGGCGAATTGATCGAGGGCCTCTCGCAGACCTTCGACTCCTTGCTGACCAACCGAACCAACGATATCATGCGCGTGCTGACCTACTTCTCGACCATCATGCTCCCCCTGACGGTGGTCGCCAGCCTCTTCGGCATGAACGTCGACTTCCCCTTCGTCACCTCCACCACCGCCTTCTGGGTCATCGTCGGCATCATGGCGCTCATGACAGTAGGCCTTGTCTTCTTCTTCCGCCGCATGACTGGCCGGTAGGCCATACTGCTCCGGCTCGCCACCGCGAGATACAGAAAAACCCCGCCAGCTTTCGCCGACGGGGTTCCATTTTAGAGTGTAGGCTTGCGAAGCCGCTATTTACTTCTTCGTGCCTTTCGATGCGTTGTAGAAGATACGCAGAGCGCCAGCCTGACGCAGTTCCTGCTTGATGTCGCTCACCATACCCATGCGCACCTGCTTGTCGGCCTTGATGGCCGTGGTGATGAAGGGGCGGTCGGCCTCGGAGCGCTGCTCGCGCTCCTGCTCGACGAAGGAGATGATGTCAGACACCTCGCTGATCTGGTCGTTAAGCTGGATACGGGGTTCCGTGCCATACTTCTTCTGCTGGTCCTGCAGGGGCACACCGACATTGATGTAACTCACCAGGCTCTTCTTCTCGAGCTTGGTCACCTCGGTGCCTTGCGGGGGGATGATCTTCACGTAGAGGCTGCTCTCGCGCATAGTTGTGATGACCATGAAGAAGAACAGCAGCATGAAGATGATATCGCTCATCGAGCCCATGTTGAGGGCGGGGGTCTCTTTAGCTTTTTTACCTGTAAAACGTGCCATTATTTACCTCCTATCTTTGTGGGCTCGGCCTCCGAGATAGCCATGGGGATGGCCTGCTCGACTGCTTTGCGTTGGTCTTCATTAAGGTCGGCATAGTGTTTGCCTAAACGTTCGGTCGACAGATTGTCGCGCATCTCGGTGATGGCGGCGGTCAGCTCGTTCTGCACCTGCAGGTACATGTCGTACGACGTACCGCGGTCATTGCGCAGCGAGATGACGCCTTTCGACACCGGATACTGGCCCAGGAAGGGGATATCCGTCATCTGCTTTTCAGGCATGTGGGCATAGTTGTTGGGGTTGCCAAGGAACTCCATGGCGCGCTCTTTCAACTTGTCGATGCTACCGTACTCGGTGTTGAACAGCAGACGGTCGTCTTTGTTGACCATCACAATAAAGATATTACGCTCTTTAACCTCTGGCGGCTTCACATCCTCCGGCAGGGGAGGAGGCAGTTTACGTGCGATGCCCATGTCGCTGTTGATGTTACTCACCATCAGGAAGAAGGCGAGCAGCAGGAACGATATGTCGGACATCGAACTGGTGTTCAATCCAGGAGTTTTTCTAGCCATATCTTATTTCTTTTTAAGCGATTTGGAGATTTCGGCATAGACGATGCAGCAAGCGGCGCCAATCACGAGGATGTACACCAGGATGCAAGCGGCACCGATCAGTTTCGACGTGCCTTCCGTCGTGCCGCTCTTCTCCATCAGCGCGGGGGTCACGTCGTTGCCTTTGGCGAGCAGGAAGGCTGCCAGGCACACCACAACGGCGACGCCGAGGATGATGAAGAACTTCTTCGCGTAGCCGGGAACCTCTTTGAAACGGTTGGCCAGTTTGACGAAGAGGAAGATGACAATGGCCACAATCGACAGGATGACCATCAGAGCCAGTATCCAGTACGTGGCGTCGAACAGCCCACCCTGACGCACGCTGTCGAGCGACTTCACGTCACCGTTGTTCATGGCAAACACGATTGCCAACACGGTGCACAGCAGCGCTACGCCCAGGCCGATAAAGGTGATGAGTTTATCTGTTTTCTCTTTCATAATGGTTTCTTTTTTAGAGTGTAAAGTTTAAAAGTTTAAAGTTGTTGTATAACTTTCAACTTCGGGAAGAGACCATTACTTGTGGTACTTCACGAGGATGTCCATGAAGGAGATGCTGCCGTCTTCCATCTGGTCGACCAGGCTCTCGATCTTGGTGAGGATGTAGTTATAGAAAATCTGGAGGATGATGGCGACGATGAGACCGAAGATGGTCGTCAACAGAGCCACTTTCATACCACCGGCGACGACGGTCGGGCTGATGTCGCCAGCGACCTCGATGTCGTCGAAGGCCTGGACCATACCGACAACGGTGCCGAGGAATCCGAAGGAGGGAGCGAGGGCGATGAAGAGGCCGATCCAGGTCAGGTTGTTCTCCAGGCGGGCCATCTGCACACCACCGTAGCTGGTGACGGCTTTCTCGACGTTCTCAAGACCCTGGTTCACACGGTCGAGACCCTGGTAGAAGATGCTGGCCACGGGGCCACGGGTGTTGCGGCAGAGCTCTTTGGCGCCTTCGTAGTTGCCACCTTTGACATTGTCCTCAATGCCGTCGAGGAGCTTCTTCACGTTGGTGGTAGCCATGTTCAGGTAGAGGATACGCTCGATGACGAGGGCCATACCGAAGATGAGGCAGAGGAGCACGGGGGTCATCCAGCCGGCACCGCCCTGGATGTACTTCTCTTTCAGCACCTGGTGGAACGACTTGGTGTCGTCCATCGCGGCAGCGGCCTCGGTGGCCTCCTCGATGGGGGCTTCCTCAATGGCTGCTGCCTCGTCGGTGGCGGTGACTTGTTCGGTGGCTTCGGTAGCGGCGGCATCCTGTGCCATGGCGCTGTTGAAGTTGGCAAATGTCAATAATCCGAGTATTGACATGAACGCAAATACTTTTTTCATAATGTGTTAGTGTGTTGATTATTAATTAATTGTTTCTATTTTGCCTATTTCATTTCGTAGTGCAAATATACACCTTTTTTCTAAACCCCACAAAATTTTCTTATTTTTTTCTTCCGACGAGCATTTCGGTGAGCTCTCTCAGGGGTGTTTTCCGCTCCTCGGGGGCGGCTATTCCGTCCAGTGCGCGGAGGCATTTGGCGAACTCGTCGCCGATGGCTTTTTCCACCTCGCTCCGCAGGCCGATGGCTTCGTAGAGGTCGAGGGCGCGGCGCACTTTGTCCTCTTCGTCCATGTTGTCCTTGTCGCTGAAGAGTGTGCGCAGTTCGGCGGCTTGGCTTGCGTCGCAGAGGCCTAGGGCGCGCAAGGGGAGGTAGGTCTTCTTGTTGTCGCGTATGTCCTGTCCGGTCTTTTTTCCGAAGACGGCGGTGTCGCCGTAGCCGTCGAGGAGGTCGTCCTGCAGCTGGAAGGCCAGTCCGAGGTGGATGCCGTAGTCGTAGAGGCGCGCCACCTCGGCTTCCGGGGCTTCGGCCAGGAGGGCGCCGATCTTCAGTGCGCCGGCCAGGAGCACGGCCGTCTTCTGGCGTATCATGTCCATGTAGTCGCCGAGGGTGACGCCGTCGAGGGGCAGGCGTTCGAAGTTCATGTCTTTCTGTTGCCCTTCGCAGACTTCGATGGCGGTTTCGTTGAAGCATTGCAGCGCTTCGCGGAGGCGTGGGCTGTCGTGGCGCAGCATGTAGCGCCAGGCGAGGGCGAACATGGTGTCGCCGCTCAGCACCGCCGTGTTCTCGTCCCACTTCTGGTATACGGTGGGCTGTCCGCGACGCAATGGCGAGCGGTCCATGAGGTCGTCGTGCAGGAGGGTGAAGTTGTGGAAGGTCTCGATGCCTAGGGCGGCACCGCGGGCTGCGTCGGCGTTGCCGCCGAAGAGGGCGTTGGCTGCCAGCAGCAGGGTGGGGCGGATGCGCTTGCCGCCGAGCCGCAGGGTGTATTCTATCGGTTCGTACAACTCGCGCGGGGTGCCGAGGAAGTTCTCTTCGGCGAAGAGTTTTTCGACTTCTTGTAGGAAATATTTTATATCGTACATATTATTATATATAATGGCGTTATATATAGGTTCAGAAGACTATGCCGCGGTCGGTGCACCATTTCTGCGCGCCGTTGTGTCCCAGGCGTGCGGCTTTCTGGTAGCTGGAGCGCACTTTCTTTGGCTGTTTCTGTTTCTCGTACAGCTCGGCCAGTCGGCAGTAGGTCTCGGCGTCGCTTTTGTTGAGTTCGGTGGCGCGCTGGTAGCTGCGCAGGGCTTTGCCCAGGTCGCCCATGGCCGTGTAGGTGCGCCCCATGAGGCTGTAGGCCTCGCTGCCTTTGGGGTCCTTGCGCGTGGCGGTGCGGTAGTAGGCGAGGGCGCGGTTGTATTCGGCGCGCTCGTGGTATATGTCGCCAAGGCGGTTGTAGGCGTTGACGTAGCTGCTGTCGTATTTGATGACCGACTCGAGGCATTCTATCGACCCCTGCGTCTCGCCTTTCAGCAGGTAGGCCCAGCCGAGGCAGTAGAGCAGCTTCACCGACCGCCGTTCGACCTTCAGGCCTTTCTTCAACGTGCTGATGGCCAGGTCGTAGCTGTTGCGGTAGCAGTACATGGTGCCGAGGTTGAAGTGTGCGTCGATGTTCTTGGGGTCGGCCTGCAGGGCCTGGCGGAAGGTCTGTGTGGCCTCTTTGTCCTGGCCGCGGTAGAAGTGTATGATGCCTTTGACGTTCAGTGCGCGAGCCGAGGCAGGGTCTTGTTCCAGTGCGCGGTTGGCCCACGAGAGGGCGTTGGTGTAGTTCTGCTCGATGCAGTATGTGAGGCCGAGGGTGGCCATGGCCGAGGCGCGGAGCGTGCTGTCGGCCTCACGGCAGGCCTCGATGGCTTTCTCGGCGCTGCGTTTGGCGTCGGTCCAGTGGCGTTGTTCGGCCTGACAGGCTGCCAGGTGGGTCAGCGCTTCGGCGCTGCTGTCGGTGGCCGCCAGCCAGCGAGCCGCTTCGGCGAAGTGCTCCTGGCGTTCCAGAAGCAGTCCCAGGCGCAGGCGTGCCGCGGCGCTGCTGTCGGTGGCCTGGCGGTAGTAGCCCTCCGCCAGGTCGGTAAGCCCCTGGCGCTCGGCGTTGAGGCCTTTTTCCAGCACGCCTTGTGCCGAGGCACCGGCGCATGCCAGCAGGGCGGCCAGCGTCGCCGCCAGCAGCCGCCTGCCAGATTGTCTGTTGTCTGTCCTTTTCACGTCCCATTAACGCAGGATGCCGCATTTTATTGCCTCGCAGGGCTGATTATTCTGCTTTTTTCGTCGCAAAACACAAAGCGCTGGCAACGAACGGTTTGTGGAGCAACCACTTCAAATTGCGCCAAATCGCTCCAGAGTCGAACAATATACCTACCAGATACCTACCAGATGCCTGTCGTCGGGCGGCTTGAAGTTCATAATTCAAATTTCATGGTTCAAAATTCCAAAAAAAAGTGTATATTTGCATTGCGGTCCTAAACGCTACGGTAAGTTTAAATAGTTAAGAATGAACAATTTAATTTAATTTATAGATGTACGATGAATAATTCTTTTATCCGATTGTTTGCCATCTCGATGGCCATGGCGCTGGGGCTTGGCACCGCCGCCCAGCTCCCCTCCTTCCACGCCACCCTCCCCAGCGGCCAGTCCCTCCGCTTCGAGGTCACCTCGCCCACCACCTGCCGCCCGAGGAGCAACCACGGCATTGTTGGCGAGCGGGTTATCATCCCCCCGACCGTGAGCGACGGCACCCACACCTACACCGTCACGGCGATGGGCTATTCGGCAATTGTCGGCAGAACCATGGGTGGCAACACCAAGCTGGTGGAACTGCCGAACACGCTGGACTCGATGTACTCGTCCTCGCTGGAGCAGTTTCGTCAAATGGAGCAGCTGGTGATACCCGCCTCGGTGAGTTGGATGCAGGGGCAGGCCATCTATGCATGCAACTCCCTCAAGTGCATTGCCTTCCTGAGCACCACACCACCGGCCACCTCGCATGGCTGGCGTCAGGTGTTTGGTTACCGTCAATGCGTGGAGCGCATCTATGTGCCGGCAGGCGCAACGGCCGACTACCTGGCGGCCTTCGGCGGCACTGTCGACTTCCAGAATGACTTCCCCAACGCCACCTTCCACGAGTGGGGCACCGCCACGCCCACCGTCGGCACCCGCTCCGACACCCTCTTCAGCGGTATGCCCTACTGCCTCAACGGAAGCCTCATCATCTCCGGTGGCACCTATACCGACTCGGCCTTCTACTACACCCACGACAGTCTCACCACCGTCACCCTCACCGCCGTCCCCTACAGTTTTTACGCCGACGCCCCCACCGGCCAGCGCCTCTACTATAGGATTATAGGCGCCGACAGCGTCGAGGTGGTGGCGCCCAACGATGGCGACTGGAACGGCTACTCCAAGCCCGCCGGCAGCCTCACCATCCCCGCCGCCGTCACCCACGGCGGCACGAGCTACAGTGTTGTTCGCGTAGGCGATTATGCTTTTCATATCTGCACAGACATCACGTCGCTGACCCTCTCCGAGGGTATCGCCGAGGTGGAGGCGTATGCATTTGAATACTGCGAAGCTATAACCTACGTCAGCCTCCCGCGCTCGCTCCGCACCATTGGGGACGTAGCTTTCGGTGGCATGACCAGGTTTATGAACCCGAGGAACCTGACGCTGGCCAGCGACACGATCTGGGCCGAGACCATTGCAGTGTCTGCCTTTGGGGAAAACATCATATCGCAGCCGATAGTGCTGCCCAACGTGCGCACGATTGATTTTGCAGCCTTTGCCAATATTTACCGTTGTCCTTATATCTTTGTGGGCGACAGCTGCACAAGTATTGGTGCGAATGCCTTTGATAACGCTTTCAATCAACTCCCTGGGCGCATCTCGCTGGGCACCTCGCTGCAGACGGTGGGGAACTATGCATTATCCCAGCCTGCTACCATCCGTTCGGTGGAGTTCCGCGGCGCCACGGTGCCCTCCTTTGGCGAAGGCATCTTCTACAGCACCCAGGTCGACAGCATCATCACCCCCTGCGGCACCTCCGCCGCCTACCGCACCGCGTTGTACTTCTCCTCGCCCGGCCGCTGGGACCCCTCCAACACCCTCTTCGCCGAGCGTGGCTGCCAAGTGGTAGTCGACCTCTACGACGCTATCTGCGCCGGCGGCAGCTACACCTTCGGCGGACAGACGGCATTCTATGTGTCAGCCGCCAGCGTGGAACTCTACGACACCGTCCACTATGCCCTCTACGACAGCATCACGGTGATGCACCTCACCGTCAACGCCACCACCACCGGCGACACCACCGCGGTGGCCTGTGACCAGTTCAGCTGGTACGGCACCGACTACACCTCCTCTGCCACCCCCACTTATGTCCTTACCAACTCCGCCGGTTGCGACAGCACGGTTACGCTCGCCCTTACTATTAATTATAGCACCACCGGCGATACCGTCGCCGTTGCCTGTGACGCCTTCACTTGGTACGGCACCGACTACACCTCCTCTGCCACCCCCACCCACGTCCTCACCAACGCCGCCGGTTGCGACAGCACCGTCACCCTCGCCCTTACTATTAATTATAGCAATACTGGCGACACCGCCGCGGTGGCCTGTGACCAGTTCAGCTGGTACGGCACCGACTATACCGCCAGTGCCACCCCCACCCACGTCCTCACCAACGCCGCCGGTTGCGACAGCACGGTGACGCTCGCCCTCACCGTCAACTATAGCAACACCGGCGACACCGCCGCCGTGGCCTGCGACCTGTTCACATGGTACGGTACCGACTACACCGCCTCGGCCACCCCCACCCACGTGCTCACCAACGCCGCCGGTTGCGACAGCACGGTGACGCTCGCCCTCACCGTCCGCTATTCCAACAGCGGCACCGAGGTGGCCGATGTCTGCGACACTTACACCTGGCAGGGCACCACTTACACCGCCTCTAATAATACCGATGTGGTGACCCTCACCAACGCCGCCGGTTGCGACAGCACGGTGACGCTCTCCCTCACCGTCCGCTATTCCAACAGCGGCACCGAGGTGGCCGATGTCTGCGACGCCTACACCTGGCAGGGCACCACTTACACTGCCTCCAACAGTACCGACGTGGTTACCCTCACCAACGCCGCCGGTTGCGACAGCACGGTGACGCTTAATCTCACCGTCCGCCACAGCAGCAGCGGCGACACGGCCGCCGTGGTCTTCGACCAGTTCGGCTGGTACGGCCAGACCTATACCGCCAGCGGCAGCCCCACCCACGTGCTCACCAACGCCGAGGGCTGCGACAGCACCGTCACCCTGGCGCTCACCATCCTCGAGGGTTATGCCGTCGACAACGGCTTCGGCGAGAACGGCATCGAGGTGGAGGCCTACGGCTACTGCGCCGGTCCGGGTGCCGTGCGCTACCGCCTCAGCAGCGGCCAGCCCGACCAGTACACCATAGCCTTCGCCGCCCCGGAGTTCCCCCGTCAAGGGTGGACAGACATAGCCACTCCCGGCAGCATCGACATCGAGGTGCCGCAGGGGCTGGCTCCGGGCAACTACACCGCCTCGCTCGTCTTCCGCAACAGTGCCTATCCCGACCTCACCAGTGCACCGATACTGGTCACTGTGCACGTCAATTTGCCCGAGACCTATGTACGCCCCCTCTTCAACGACGTCATCGCCTTGGTGGACACCTGCCACTGCCTGACAAACGTGCAGTGGTACCACCGCGAGGCTGGCGAGGCAGACTGGACGGCCATTCCCGGCGCCAACGACTACGTCTACCACCAGCCTGGCGGCCTGACGGGCGAGTACTTCGCCAGCGCACGCTTCAACGGGGTCGACACCTACACCTGTCCGCAGGTCGACGTCACCACCCTCATCAGCGACGCGCAGCCCACGCTCACCGTCTGGCCCAACCCCACCACGGGCAACGTCACCCTCGACATCGATGGTTCGCAGCATCAGACCCACCAGCTCCGCATCATGAGCACCGTGGGCGTCGAGCTGGAGCGCCGCACCTTCGACGGCAACTCGTTGCCGATAGACCTCAGCGGCTACCCCAAGGGCAGCTATGTGGTCAGCGTGGACGGCATGATGGTCAGAGTGATTAGAAATTAAAAAAAAGCCTCACACCCCAGCCCCCTCTCCTTTCAAGAGAGGGGGGGGCGGGGGTAGTTAAAATAAAGACAGTAACATGAAAAAGACAATACTGGCGGCAGCCATCATTTCGATATTCAGCATTCAGCATTCGGTCTGCCAGGGGCAGGAGCACAGCAACTACCTGGGGCTAGACCTCGGCGGCGGCATCGGCACCGCCCTCTACAGCCCCGCCCACGGCGACCGCTCCATGGGCCTGGGCTTCGGCGCAGGGCTGCACTACGCCCACTTCTTCGGTCGCCACTTCGGCCTCGGCTTCGGCGTCAACTACAGCCGCCTTGCGGCCTCTACCACCTACGACTTCACCGAGACCACCACCGGCCTCTCCCATGCCTCTAATCCCGGCGTCACCTACGACCTCAGCACCACCTTCGACGGCTGGCGCGAACGTCAGGCCATGGGCCTCCTCGGCATCCCCGTCGAGTTTTTCTGGCGCACGCCGCTGGGCCGCCACGCCCTCATCGTCGGTCTCGGCGCCCAGTTCGAGCTGCCGCTCCACGCCTCCTACACCGCCGACGAAGGTGCCTACGTCACCACCGGCTACTTCCCCTCCATCGGCCACAGCGTCGGCGACCTGCCGCAGCACGGCTTCAGCGCCTACGACGCTGACTTCCAAGCCGACATCGAGAACCTCAAGCCGTCGGTCAGCCTCCTGGCCGACCTCGGCCTGCGCTTCGCCCTAGGCGGTCGCTGGGGCTTCTACGCTGGCCTCTATGCCTCTTACGGCATCACCGGCACCCTCGACGAGGTGGCCACCGACCCGCTGCTTAAACTCTCCGACAACAGCGCCGACGAGATAGTCTACAACGGCACCTTCGCCTCTGCCGAGGTCGATGGTGCGCACCTGCTGCGCGTAGGCCTCAAGTTGGGGCTCGACTTAGGCTGGAACTGCCATAGCCGCCAGCCCGAGCCCGTCGCCGAGGAGCCTGTCCTTGTGCCCGTCCAGCAGGAGGAGCCGCAGGTCGACGAGGCAGCCCGCGAGGAGGCCCGTAGGGCCGCCGAGAAAGCCGAGGCAGAACGCAAAGCCCTGCGCGAAGCCCAGGAGCGTGCCGAGGCCGAGCGCCGTGCCGCCGAGGCCCGCAAGCAGGAGGAGGCTCGTCAGGCCGCCGCAGCACGCGCCGACCTCAAGGGTAGGGTAGAGGGCATGGTCATCGCCTTCGACTTCGGCGGCAGCGAGCCCCGCATACGCACCGAGGACGACCTCGTCCTGCGCGCCCTCTGCGCCGCCATGCAGGCCGACCCGTCGCTCCGTGTCACCGTCACCGGCCACACCGACAACGTCGGCCCTGCCGATGCCAACATGCGCCTCGGCATGGAACGCGCCCAGGCCGTCCGCCAGCGCATGACGGAGCTCGGCGCCCCGGCTGCCAATATCGCCAGCGCCAGCCGCGGCGAGGAGCAGCCCGTCGACACCAACGATACCCCCGAAGGCCGCGCCCGCAACCGCCGCGTCGTCGTCGCGTTCGAGTGAGTGGTTTCTTTTAGTGGGTAGTGGGTAGCACTTGTGGTCAGATGCTACCCACTACCCACTATCCACTAAATTCTCCCCTCCAAAGGGTTCTGCTACCCCGTTTATAAGGTGCCACGGCTGCGCAGGGTAAAAAATATCACGCTAGAAACCAGCGCAATGCAACTTTTTTCAAAAAAATATTTGGCCATGTCGCAAAAAGTTCGTACTTTTGCACCCGATTTCGAAAGAAATACCTGCCGCATTCGTCTAGTGGTCCAGGACATCTGCCTCTCACGCAGAAGATCACGAGTTCGACTCTCGTATGCGGTACAAAAAGCCTCCCAGAACGGGAGGCTTTTTTGTGGTGTTCTTTGGGCTGTTTAATAGGACTTACTCCACCAAGAGCTTGCGGATGCTGCTTGCGTGGCCGCTGGTCAGGCGCAGGGTGTAGACGCCCTTGGCCAGGCCGTCGAGTGGCACGCGCGTAGCGCCTCCGGCGGCGTTGCGCACCGTCCGCACGGCGCGGCCCTGCGCGTCGTAGAGCGTCAGCTCGTAGCCGCCGCTCTGTGCGGCACGCACCGTCACCTCGCCGTGCGCCGGGTTGGGGCTTACCTCGAAGGCCGCGGCCGTGACGGCTCCGATGCCCACGGGCTCTGGTTCGGGCTCGGGCACCAGCGCCGTGCCGCCGGCGCTCCACGGCGACCACGTG
>CACZWL010000011.1 GCA_902784865.1 uncultured Bacteroidota bacterium
CGTCACGGGCCTGGCCAAGGGCGCGTACTTCGTGCGCGTGACCGGCGAGCAGGTGAACGCCATACGCAAGCTCATCGTCAGATAAAGCCTCACCCCCCCCGGCCCCCCCTCTCCTTTCAAGAGAGGGGGGGGGGCGGCCAAAAAGGCCGAAAACACCACAACCGAGCTGCGGGCCCCGACGGGGCCCGCAGCTTATTTTTCTAGAAAATCTAGAAATTCTAGAGATTCTAGAAAATCTAGAAAAACTAGAAAATCTAGAAGCCGCCCCTGGCCACCTCCTAGGTGTCTGGTAGGTATCTGGTAGGTGAATGCTTCGACTCTTTCCCATTATTTCCCATCGATGGGGAAATGAGGGAACACAACCCGGCACGATTTGACAGGTTGCTTGCAAGGAAAATGCTCAACGCCCTGCAACACTGATGGTTGCAGGGCGTTGTGGTCTGGTTGTAAATTTTAGGTGGCTTAACAGGTTCTGTAGCCGATGGCGCGGCGCACCTCGTCGATGGTGCGGCGGGCGCTCTCGCGGGCTTTCTCTTTGCCGTGGTCGATGATGCGGCGCAGGGCGGCATCGTCGGCCTCAATCTCGAGGATACGCTGGCGCAGGGGTTCGACAAAGGCTACCATGTCTTCGGCCAACTGCTTCTTCATGTCGCCATAGCGTATCTGGCAGCTGTTGTAGAGGCTGTCGAAGTGCTCCACCGTTTCCGCCGTCGACACGGCGCGCAGCAGGGCGAAGAGGTTTTCTATTTCCTCGGGTTTCTTTTGGTTGGGTTCGGTGGGGCCGCTGTCGCTCTTGGCTTTCATGACCTTCTTGCGGATGACCTCGGGCTCGTCGGTGAGGAAGATGGTCGAGGCTTCGCCCTCGCTTTTGCCCATCTTGCCGCTGCCGTTGAGGGCGGGTATCTTCACCAGTGCCCCGTTCGAGCCCATGGCTTGCGGCAGGGGGAAAACCTCGGCAGCGTACATGTTGTTGAAGCGCTGTGCGAAGGTGCGTGTCATCTCGAGGTGCTGTTCCTGGTCCTTGCCCACGGGCACGCGTGTGGCCTTGTGTATCAGTATGTCGGCCGCCATCAGGGTGGGGTAGGTCAGCAGGCCGGCGTTGACGTTGTTGGGGTTCTGGCGCACCTTGTCCTTGAAAGACGTAACGCGTTCTAGCTCACCTAGGTAGGCGTTCATGTTGAGGAAGAGGTACAGCTCGGCCGTCTCGGGCAGGTCGCTCTGGAAGTAGAGGGTGCACTTCTCGGGGTCGAGTCCGCAGGCCAGGTATTGCACAAGGATGCGGCGGGCGTCGCCGTAGATGCTGCCGGGGGTCGGGTGGGTAGTCAGCGAATGGTAGTCGGCGATGAAGAAGAAGCATTGGTGTTCTTCCTGCATCTTCACGAAATTGCGCAGCGCGCCGAAATAGTTGCCCAGGTGCAAGTTGCCTGTCGGGCGGATGCCGCTGCAAACGATGTCTTGGCTCATATTGTATTGCTTGTTTTTTGGGTTTCTTTTTTGTCGGAGTGTGTGCCAGCCGCGCGGCTTTGGTTCACCACCCATACGCCCGTAAACACCAGGGCGGCAGCCACCAGTTTGGTGGCTGTCAGGCGGTCCATCCCCGTCGCAATTGCCACGGCTATGGCTATGATCGGCTGAAGGTAGCCGTACATCGAGACCAGCGTGGGCCGTATGCGCTGTTGCCCGACGGGCACAAGGTAGTAGGCCACGAAGGTCGAGAAGAATATCATGAAGGCTATCTCCCACCACACTTGCGTCGGCACCGCCGCAAAGTCGGTCTGCGGCAGGTGTGGTATGCTGAACGGCAAGGAGATGAGGAACGACACGAGGAACATCCATTTCATCGACGTCACCACCGAGTAGCGCGAAATCAGGTTGCGGCAGGTGCCCAGGTACAGCGCGAAGACGATATAGTTGGCGAAGCAGTAGACGATGCCTATCGGCTCTGTCTCCGAGGCTCCGTGGCCGCCGAAGGTGCTCTGGAGTATCAGCCAGAGGATTCCGCCGAAACTCAGCGCCACGCCCAGCACTTTCTTCCATGTGATAGGCTCCTTCAGGAAGACGGCCGCCACCAGCATGGTGAAGATCGGCGTCGTGGTGCTCATCACCGACAGGTCTACCGGTGTCGTGTGCGCTATGGCGTGCAGGAACGTCAGCTGCGGCAGGAAGAGGCCTATGATGCCGGCCCCGGCGATGCGCAGCAGGTCGCCTTTGGGCACATGCTCGCGCGGGGTGAACAGCGACACCAGCCAGAACAGCGCTCCCGCCACCAGCGACCGCATGGTGAACAGCACAATGGGCGACACACCACCGTCGGTGGCAATGTCGCGACACACCACCACGTTGATTCCGAAGATGATATATGCTCCGGCGCATGCCAGATGACCTATCGCGACCCTGCGGTTCATGCCTCGTTTCTTCGTGTGGGGATGATTTATTGTTGTTGCATCAGTTTGAGGAGGTCCTGGCCGATGTCGCGGCGCAGGTAGCGGCCCTCCCAGGCTATGCCGTGGCAGCGGTTGTAGCTTTTCAGCAGTGCCTCGGGCAGCGACGTGGCCAAGGCCGTGGCGCACATCACGCGTCCGCCGTTGGTGAGCAGCCGCCCCTCGTTGTCGCGGCGTGTGCCGCAGTGGTACAGGGTGACGCCCTCCTGCTCGTTGCCGAGCGTTATGGTGTCGCCTTTGCGGTAGCTCTCGGGATAGCCTCCGGCCACCATCATCACGCAGGCTGCCGTGCGTGGGTCGACGTCCAGGCGGCAACTCTCGAGGGTGCCGCGGGCGGTGTTCTCGAACAGTTCCACCACGTCGCTCTTCAGCCGCGGGAAGACGCTTTCTGTCTCGGGGTCGCCCATGCGCACGTTGTACTCTATCACGTAGGGGTCGCCGCCGCAGTTCATGAGGCCGATGAAGATGAAGCCGCGGTAGTCTATCTTCTCGTCGCGCAGGCCGCGTACTGTGGGCTTCACGATGCGGTCCTCGACTTTCTTCATGAACTCCTTGTCGGCAAACGGCACGGGGCTCACCGAGCCCATGCCGCCTGTGTTGAGGCCGCTGTCGCCCTCGCCGATGCGCTTGTAGTCCTTGGCCGAAGGCAGCAGCAGGTAGTGGTTGCCGTCGGTGAGCGCGAAGACGCTCAGCTCGATGCCGCTCAGGTACTCCTCAATCACTACGCTGGCGCTAGCCTCGCCGAACTTGCGCTGCTGCAGCATCTCGCGCAGGTGGCTTTTGGCGGAGGCCAGGTCGGGCTCTATCAGCACGCCTTTGCCGGCTGCCAGGCCGTCGGCCTTGAGCACATAGGGAGCCTGCAGCCCTTCGAGGAAGCGCTCGCCTTCGGCAAGGGTATCTTCGGTGAACGTGCGGTAGGCTGCCGTCGGTATGCCGTGGCGCTGCATGAAGGCCTTGGCATAGTCCTTGCTGCCCTCCAGCATGGCTCCTTGGCGGCTGGGGCCAATCACCATCACGTTGTTCAGCAGCGGGTTCGAGGCGAAGTAGTCGGCGATGCCGGCCACCAGCGGAGCCTCGGGGCCCACGACCAGCATGTCGATGCGGTTTTTCACCGCGAACTGCCCCACGGCCTCGAAGTCCTCGGGGTTCATTTCCACGTTCTTGCCCACCTCCGCAGTGCCTGCGTTGCCGGGGGCTATGAAGAGTTGGCTGCAATGCGCGCTCTGCGCAATCTTGTGAGCGATAGCATGTTCGCGTCCGCCCGAGCCCAATAGTAGGATGTTCATTCTTTCTTTGTTTGGTACCACTTAATGAAAATGCAAAAGTACAAAAGTCGCGCGACATGGCAAAATTTATTTTTCCACCTCCCACCATAAAGCGGCCGTCGGGCCGGCACAATTGTGCCGGCCCGACGGCCTTGTCTGTCTAGCTTGCGCTCGGATTATTCGGCGGAGAGAACCTCTTCGACGGCATCCTGAAGGCCTTCCTGAGCGGCGTCGAGCACGTCCTCGGCACCAGCCTCGACGGTTTCCTTGGCCTCGCAGCAACCTTCGGCGGCAGCAGCCTCGACGGTCTGCATTGCGCTGTCGACGGTCTCCTCAGCAGCCTTGTTGTTGTTGCATGCGGCCAGGCCAAACATGGCGGCAACGGCCATAGCGAAAAATACTTTCTTCATTTCTGTTGAATTTTTGATTAATTGTTTGTTTTCTTTTTGGTTTTTTCAGGGTGCAAAAGTACAACTCTTTTTCTGAAATGTTAAAAAATAAAATGGTAATAATTCTTAAAATCCGCGTAATGCACTGATTGTCATAGCCATAAAATTTAACATATTTGAAGCCTGCGAAAAAAAATTTGGCCATTCCAAGAAAAAGTCGTACCTTTGCAATTTGAATTTGACCCTAAAAACAACCAACTTATGACAGTCTCGATATTCGCACTCATCATCGGAGCCATCTTCGTCAACAACGTCGTGTTGGCCCAATTCCTCGGCATCTGCCCCTTCCTGGGCGTCTCCAAGGATGTGAAAAGCTCCCTCGGCATGGGTGGCGCCGTCCTCTTCGTCATGCTGCTGGCCACCATGGTGACCTACCTCATCATGCAGTATGTCCTCGTGCCGCTCAACCTCCAGTACCTGCAGACCATTGCCTACATCCTCGTCATCGCCGCCCTCGTGCAGATGGTCGAGATTGTGCTCAAAAAAATCGCCCCGGCGCTCTACCAGGCCCTCGGCGTCTTCCTCCCCCTCATCACCACCAACTGCGCCGTCCTCGGCGTGGCTATCCTCGTGATGCAGAAGAACATGAACTTCCTCGAGAGCGTCGTCTACTCCGCCTCCACCGCCGTCGGATTCACCCTGGCCCTCGTCATCTTTGCCGGCATCCGCGAGCAGCTCGACCTCACCGGCACCCCCCGCGGCATGAAAGGCGTCCCCATAGCCCTCGTCTCCGCCGGTATCCTCGCCATGGCCTTCATGGGCTTCGCCAACCTCGTCCCCCTGCCTTAATCGGCTGAAAAACACCACCGCCATGCAAGAATACGACAACGAACGCCGGTACAGCGACATGCAGCGTCCCAACGACCTGCTTGTGTGGTCCATCCTCAGCACCGTCCTCTGCTGCATCGCCACGGGCATTGTGGCCATCGTCTACTCCAGCCGCGTCAACCCCCTTTGGGAGGGCGGCCGCCACGAAGAGGCACGCGAGTCGGCGCGCAAGGCCAAGATATGGCTCCTCGTCGGCGTCGGCCTCGGCATCCTCGTCGGAGTCCTCTACACCGTCTACGTCTCCCTGATAGCGAGCGCTGTGGCTGCCTCCGGCGGACTCGACAACCTGGCCGACTTCCTCAACCGGCTCGACTAGCGTCAGCGCAATGGCTGCCGTCAGAAAATTGCTGCTGCCCATAGGATTGCTCCTCGGGGCAGCGGCCTTTGCGTTGCTCTACTACCGCGTCGACCCCACGCAGGCCGCCTGGATGCCGCGCTGCCCCTTCCGTCTTCTGACGGGGCTGCAGTGCCCTGCCTGTGGAAACCAGCGCGCACTGCACGCCCTCCTCAACGGCCACCTGGCCGACGCTTTCGCTTTCAACCCCTTCTTCCTGCTCTCGCTGCCCTACCTCGCAGCGCTCGTCGTCGCCGCGGTCCTGCGCCGCAGGCATCCCGGACCCTACCGCCGCCTGGCCCACCCGCGCGTAGTGATGGCCTACGTCGTCCTCATCTGCCTCTGGTGGGTGCTCCGCAACATTATATAATATATGTATCCCGATTTTCCCATCGATGGGAAATGATGGGAAAGAGTCGAAGTATTCACCTACCAGATACCTACCAGACACCTACCAGACACCCAGGATCTCCTGAGCTTCCTATCCCCCCCCCTGCCATCCTGCCTCTCTTCTGCAGGAAGCAAAAAAAATATGCGCACTTTAAATAAAAGTTGTATATTTGCATTATCCCCATTTATTGTTAAATTGGGGTAATATTTTTTCAATCAACACATTAGCACTATGGCAAAAGAGATTAAATTCAGCCTTGTATACCGCGACATGTGGCAGTCGTCGGGCAAATACCAGCCTCGGGTGGACCAGCTGGAGAAGGTTGCGCCTGTCATCGTCGGCATGGGCTGCTTCGACCGCATCGAGACCAACGGCGGCGCCTTCGAGCAGGTGAACCTCATGTACGGCGAGAACCCCAACCGCGCCGTCCGCGCCTGGACGCGCCCCTTCAACCAGGCCGGCATCCAGACCCACATGCTCGAGCGCGCCCTCAACGGCCTCCGCATGTATGGAGTCCCCGCCGACGTGCGCCGCCTCATGCCCAAGGTCAAGAAGGCTCAGGGCGTCGACATCATGCGCTCGTTCTGCGGCCTGAACGACCCCCGCAATCTCGAGCTCAGCGTCACCGCCGCCAAGGAGGCCGGCATGATCAGCCAGGCCGCCCTCTCGATCACCCATTCGCCTGTCCACACCGTCGAGTACTACATGAGCCTCGTCGACCAGCTGGTGGGCTTCGGCGCCGACGAGATCTGTCTCAAGGACATGGCCGGCGTGGGCCGCCCCGCCACCCTCGGCCGCCTGGTGCACGAGATAAAGACCAAATACCCCCACATCGTGGTGCAATACCACGGCCACACAGGCCCCGGCCTCTCCATGGCCTCCACCCTCATGGTGGCGCAGGCTGGCGCCGACGTCATCGACTGCGCCATGGAACCCCTCTCCTGGGGTATGGTCCACCCCGACGTCATCTCCGTCCAGGCCATGCTCAAGGATGCCGGCTTCCTCGTCAAGGACATCAACATGGACGCCTATATGGAGGCCCGGCGCCTCACCCAGGAGTTCATCGACGACTTCCTCGGCCTCTACATCAACCCCGGCAACCGCATCAGCAGCTCGCTCCTCGTCGGCTGCGGCCTGCCCGGCGGCATGATGGGCTCGATGATGAGCGACCTCAAGGGTGTGCATGGTGCCATCAACATGGCCCTCAAGAAGAGCGGCAAGCCCGAGGTCAGCTTCGAGGAGCTCACCGTCCAACTCTTCCAGGAGGTGGAGCACATCTGGCCCCTGTTGGGCTACCCCCCGCTGGTGACCCCCTTCAGCCAGTATACCAAGAACATCGCCGTCATGAACCTCCTCTCGATGGCCCAGGGCAAGCCCCGCTTCAGCCAGATCGACAAGGACTCGTGGAGCATGATTCTGGGCCGCGCCGGCAAGCTGCCCGGACCTTTGGCTCCCGAAATCGTCGAGCTTGCCAAGCAGCAGGGCATGGAGTTCTACACCGGAGTGCCGCAGGAAGCCTACCCCGACGCCCTGCCCGAGTACATCAAGGAAATGGAGCAGAACGGATGGGAGCGCGGCCAGGATGATGAGGAACTCTTCGAGCTGGCCATGCACGACCGCCAGTACCGCGACTATAAGAGCGGCCTCGCCAAGGAGCGCTTCCACAAGGAGGTGGCCCAGCTGCGCGCCGAGAAGGAGCCTGTGGCCAAGGTCGAGACTGCCGAGAGCCTGGCCCTCAGCTATATCACCCCCAAGCATCCCAATGCCACGCCCATCGTGGCCACCGCTACGGGTCGGCTGCTGTGGGAGGTCGACTTCGACGACCGCAGCACCGCGCCCGCCCCGGGCACCGAGGTCAAGGAGGGTTCGCCCTTGGCCCACATCGAGGCTTCCTACGCCCTGATGCCCCTGGTGGCCCTCAAGGGTGGCAAGGTTGTCGACACCTGTGCCCGCCAGGGTCAGCAGGTGAAGAAAGGCGACGTCCTCGGTTGGGTCGAGTGACGGGCTGAAGATGCTATTTGATAGGAGTCAGGGTCGTGCGGCGGTTCATCGCGCGGCCCTCTTTCGTATTGTTGTCGGCAATGGGGCGCGTCTCGCCGTAGCCCTTGTAGGTCAGCCGCTCGGCCGCCACGCCGCGCTCCACCAGGTAGTCGTAGACCGCCTTGGCGCGCCGCTCGCTGAGCAGCAGGTTGTCCTCGTCCTTGCCCACGGCATCGGTGTGGCCGCCCACCTCAAGCTTCAGCCGCGGGTGGCGCTTCAGCGCTTCGGCCAGGCGGTCGAGCCCGGCTTTCGAGGCTTCGTATAGCTCGGCGCTGGCCGTCAGGAAGTGTATGTTGCGCAGCGTCACTGTGTCGCCCAGGCTCAGCAGGTTCTCGGCCTGCACCACGGGGTCGATGAAGGTGATGCGCTCGGGCTGCACGGGAGCCGGCATGACGAAGGAGTAGAGGTCGTGCTTGCCGTAGCCCCCGTAGCGGTCGCTGCTGAAGATGGCCGTGCGGCCGTCGGGTGCCACGATAAGGTTGTTCTCCTCGCCCGAGGTGTTGATGGGGTAGCCCAGGTTCTTCACCTCGCCCCACGTGCTGTCGCTCGTGCGCTTGGCGCGGAAAAGGTCCATGCCGCCCATGCCCATGTGGCCGTCGGAGGCGAAGTAGAGGGTCTTGTCGTCGAAGTGTATGTAGGGTGCTGTCTCGTTGCCCGGTGTGTTGATGGCTGGGCCCAGGTTGCGCGGCTCGCTCCAGCGTCCCTCTTCCAGCGTGCAGCACCAGATGTCGGTGCCGCCGTAGCCGCCGGGGCGGTTGGAGACGAAGTAGAGAGTGTAGCCGTCGATGCTCAGCGAGGGGAACGATTCCCAGTATACCGAGTTGACGGGAGCCCCCAGGTTGCGCGGCTTGCCCCACCGGTTGCCCTGGCGCACGCTCATGTAGATGTCGCAGCCCGTGGGTTCTTTCGAACGGCCGCAGGCGGTGAATATCACCACCCGCCCGTCGTGCGAGATGGTCTGCGCCCCCTCGTTGCCGTCGCTGTTCAGCGGCTCGGGCATGCGGTGAGCGGGTCCCCAGTTGAGCTCCATCGTGTCGTACATCGAGTAGTAGAAGTCCTCCTCCTGCTGCAGGCCGGGCTGTGTGGTGGCGCGGCGCGGCGACCGGCGGGTGAAGACCAGCATCCTGTAGTCGGCCGTCAGTGCCGGCAGGTACTCGTCGTCCTCGGTGTTGATGTTGGGGCCCAGGTTGATGGGGCGGAAGGGTACGGGGTGCTCTATGGCCTGCTGGCGGAAGTCGGCGGTGCGTATGCCGTCCTTGGCTTCGCGCTGCCAGCGTGGGCTTTTGGGGTTGAGGTCGAGGCAGTGCCGGTAGCATTCGCGTGCGTCGGGGTAGCGTTCCAGCGCAAGGTATTGGCGCCCAAGCAGCAGCCATGCTTCGGCATACTGCGGGTCGATGTCCAGCGCTTTGTTCAGCAGCTTGATGGCGGCCTCGTGCTGGCCCGCAATGCCTTTCTCCACCGCCTGTTCGAACAGGGGTTCGCTTTTCTTGGTCTGTCCCAAGGCTGCCAGCGGCAGGAGGAGGGCCAGGAGGAGGGCATGGGCGCGCATCGGGTGGGGTGTGTGGTTAGTGCTGGTTGCCTATGTATTGGGCTATGCAGTCGTTCTCGGTGCTGGGCTGGTCGGTCCAGTCGGTGGTGTCGATGGACACTTCGAGCAGTTTGGCAGGTCCCTCGCAGAATAGCTCTGCCTGGTCGGCCACAGCGGGCACCAGCACGCATTCGCCGGCGTGCATCGGCACCAGGGTGTCCTGGGCTTTGACGGCGGCGATGCCGTCGACGCAGAGGTATACGACGAACGACTCGACGTCTTCGAGGTTTTTGCGCAGTGGGGCGTCGAGGTTCACCAGGCGGGTGGTGAAGTAGGGGCAGGCGGCCAGTGTGGTGCTCAGGCCGGGCTGTGTCTGGTAGCGGGTGTTGGCGTGGCCGCGGATGCCGCTGAAGTCGATGGCGTCCATGGCCTCTTCGGTGTGAAGCTGGCGCAGGTTGCCGTCGGCGTCGCGGCGGTTGTAGTCGTAGATGCGGTAGGTGCAGTCCGACGTCTGCTGTATCTCGGCCACCAGCAGGCCTTTGCCGAGGGCGTGGACGCGTCCGGCGGGGATGAAGTATACGTCGCCGGCCTGTGGCTGTTCGGCGTGCAGCAGTTCTTCCAGGCGTCCGGCCTTCAGCGCTGCGGTGTATTCGTCGGGGGTGGTGTCGTGGCGGAAGCCGCTGATGAGGCGCGAGCCCGGCTCGGCTTCGACGATGTACCACATCTCGGTCTTGCCGCAGGGCATGCCGCGCCGCTGTGCCAGTTCGTCGTCGGGGTGAACCTGTATGGAGAGGTCCTGCGCCGCGTCGATGAACTTGAAGAGCAGGGGGAACTGGGTGCCGAAGCGGTTGTAGACTTTGTCGCCCACCAGGTCGCCCATGTAGATTTCGATGGCTTCGTTCAGGGTGTTTTCGGCGAGGAAGCCGTTGGCTATCACCGATTCGCGTCCTTCGACCGACGAGAGGGCCCACAGTTCGCCGCAGTTGGGCAGGGGGTCGTAGTTGAAGCCGTAGGAGCGCAGGCGGTTGCCGCCCCAGATGACGTTCTTGTAGAGCGGCAGGAATTTCAGGGGGTAGAGTGCCGAGGTCATTAGTAGGAGCGTGTTGTGCGGCCGTTGGCCTTGTTGTTGCCTTTCACTTTGATGTTCGACTTCACTTTGCGGCCCTTGTTGGTCTGCGAGCGCTTGTACATGGTGTCGGAGCTGGAGCACGACACTGCCACGCCGCTCATGGCCAGCACGCCGGCTATGAGAAGCATCGGGAGGGCTTTCTTGATGATGTTTTTCATGTATTCGTATGATTTATAGGTTCCTATGCGTTCTGTTCGGGTCTTTCTATGTTTGCAAAGTAACACATTTTTCCGCGTTTGTGCAAATTTTTTTTCCTCTTGAGGTGGGGGCGGGTCAAGGTCGCTTCGGGGTCGGTCGGTCCTCTTTCCAAGAAAAGTATCCCGATTTTCCCATCGATGGGAAATGGTGGGAAAGAGTCGAAGTATTCACCTACCAGATACCTACCAGTCACCTACCGGGTGGCGGTCCGTGTGGTCACTCCCTGACCTCGGTGCCCCACATCAGCTTGTCGCGTATGGCGGAGAAGAAGTTCTGGGTGTTCATGCGTATGAGGCGGATTGAGAAGGGTGCGCGTCGCACGTGCAGGTCGGTGGCATCGGCAAGCGGCAGTCGCCGCGAGTCCATGCCGAGGGTGATCTGCTGGCGTGCCGCGGGTTGGGTGGTGTGGTGGGTTGCGGGTATGGTGGTGAGCCGCAGGTGTGCGCTGTCGGGCACGATGATGGGGCGCAGTGTAAGGGTGTGGGCTCCGATGGGAGTGATGACGAGGCAGCCGCTGTCGGGCGTCAGGATGGGGCCTCCGCAGCTGAGGGAGTAGGCCGTCGAGCCTGTCGGGGTGGCCACGATGACGCCGTCGCCGGCATAGGTGGCCACGTACAGCCCGTCGACGAACACCTGCGTCCGCAGCATCGACGACTCTTCGGCCCGGTGCAGGAAGACTTCGTTCAGGGCGTAACTCGTCATCCCTCGCTCGGCGTTCTCCACCTTCAGCAGGGTGCGTTCCTCGAGCGAGAAGTTGCCCGCCAGCAGGTCGTCGACCATGCCGGCCAGGTTCTCCTTGCCCACGGTGGTGAGGAAGCCCAGGTGGCCGAAGTTGATGCCCAGGATGGGGGGGAAGGGGTCCTCGCCGGTGGTGTGGACGAATTGCACGCAGCTCAGCAGTGTGCCGTCGCCGCCGATGGAGAAGAGGTAGTCGCAGGGCTGCAGGGTGTCGCCGTCGCGTACGGTGACGCTCTCGATGCCCCGCGCTGCCAGTATGTCGACAAGCTGTCCGAAGGCCGGCTGGTCGTCAGGGTCGATATGACGGAAGTAGAGTGCTATCTTCATGGTTTCACTGTTTTACTTGACAAGGAGTATCGTTCCGCGGAAGGTGCGGATGCGGTTGTTGTTGAAACGGCAGCGCAGCAGGTAGGTGTAGACCCCCTGTGGCATGTCGGCGTCGGGCCTCCAGCCCTCGCCGGGGTTGTCGCTGTGGAACACCTGGATGCCGGTGCGCGTGTAGATGTACAAGTCGTAGGGTGGCGGCCACAGGCCAGGCAGGGCGGGGCGGAAGATACCGTTGACGGGGTCGCCCTGCACGAGGGTGTTGGGGAAATAGGCTGCGGGGGCCTCGGGGGTGGGCAGGGCGATGCACGCCTCGGCCGTGAAGGTCTCGTTGCGCCCGCAGGCGTCGAGCACCGAGAGGCGGTAGCAGCAGCTGGTGTCGCGGGGGGAGAGGTCGCAGTCGCGGTATTCCGCCGGCAGGGGGTCGAGGGTGGCAAGGGGTTCCCAGTCGAGGGCGTTGCGGCTGCGCCACAAGGTATAGGGGCGTTCCACTCCGGCGGCAAAGCCGAGGGTGTTGCAAAGCGCCGTGCTGTCGTGGCCGACCGACACTATGGAGGCCAAGCCCGTCGCATCAGGCGGCATGCGTGTGAGGACCACCCGGTTAGACTCCGAGTAGTAGTGCTTCGCCCCCGTGCCGCTGCCGTGCATCTCTACCAGCAGTGGCAACAGGGTCACCGTGTCGTCGATGCTGAAGGTGAAAGGCGACGCGGTCAGCGGATAGCTCCCGGTGGGAGTGCGGAGGGTGTAGGAGCAGGTGCCGTCGGGCAACCCGACATAGGGAGTCCACTCCACGGTGACCGTATTGGCGCACGGGTCGAGGCTGCCGGCCAGCACCACGGGCCCGAAGGAGGGCGTGAGCGAGCTGACGTTGCGGGCCGAGTCGAAGACGTGGATGCGGTAGGTGTGCTGCTCGGTGGGCAGGTGGTCCTGGCAGACGTAGCGGGTGTTTGTGCGGCCGAAGACCGTGTCGTAGTCCAGGCAGGGCATGCCGGAGCAGATGTGGTAGCCTATGGCGGCGGTGTCGGCGCTCGGCTGCCAGCTGAGGGTGATTTTCTGGGTGGCAGAGTCTACCGAAGCAATCCAGTCGGTGACGGGAGCCACCGGCACTTGTGCCTTCACGCCCAGGGAAAGCAGCAGGAACAGGGTATGCATGGCGCGCTTCATCGGTTGAAAGATTGTAGTGCCACCAGTTCGCTGTATCTTCCGCCGCGGGCCATCAGCTCGGTGTGGGTGCCCTGCTCCACAATGCGGCCTTGCTCCAGCACGATTATATTGTCGGCGCCCACGATGGTGGAGAGGCGGTGGGCGATGACGATGGCGGTACGCCCGCGTAGCACCTCGTTGAGGGTGGCCTGCAGGAGGCGCTCGTTCTCGGTGTCGAGTGCCGAGGTAGCCTCGTCGAGTATCAGCACCTCCGGGTTGCGGAGCAGGGTTCGGGCGATGCTGATGCGCTGACGCTGTCCGCCGGAGAGGAGGCTGCCCCCTTCGCCGAGGGGGGTGTCGTAGCCCTGTGGCATCTGGACGATGAAGTCGTGAGCCTGTGCCGCCTGTGCCGCTGCCTCGATTTCCTGCCGTGTGGCCTCGGGTCGGCCGAAGGCTATGTTGGCAGCCACGGTGTCGTTGAAGAGCAGCGTGTCCTGTGCCACGATGCCAATGCGGGCGCGCAACTCGTGGAGGGGCATCGAGCCGATGGGTGTGCCGTCTAGGAGGATGGCGCCGTCGGCCGTGGGGTAGAAGCGGCAAAGCAGGTCGGCGATGGTGGACTTGCCGCTGCCCGAGCCTCCGACGAGGGCCAGCGTGGTGCCGCGGGGCACCGTGAAGGAGACGTCCTGCAGCACGGGAGTGCCTTCGTTGTAGGCGAAGTCGAGGTGGCGGAACTCCACCGCAGGGGCGTCCCCGACGTGGGTGGGGGCTGGCGACGAGGTGGTCTGGGGTTCGGCGGGCTGGTTCAGGAAGTCGGCGAGGCGGTCGGCGCAGGCGCGGCCTTTCTTCATCTGCGAGATGGCGGTGGAGAGGTCCTTGGCGGGCGGTATCATAAGGACGAAGAGCATGACGTAGGAGATGAAGAGTTCGGAGGTGAGGCCTTGGTCGCCGCGGAAGACAAGCCATGCACCGAAGAGCAGGATGCCGATGACGATGACGTTGCTCAGAAAGTCGCTCACGGGCGATGCGGCGTCGACGCGGCGCCACACGTGGATGCGCTTGCGGGTGTAGGCGCGGTTGTGCTGCCGGAAGCGCGAGTTGACGAAGTCGATGGCCGTATAGGATTTGATGACCTTGAGGCCGCCGATGGTCTCGTCGGCCATGGCCACGAGGTCGTCGTTCATCTGCTGCATGGTGAGCGAGCTGCGCTTGAGTTTGCGCGAGAGGCCCGAGATGACGAAGACGACTATCGGCAGCATGCAGAGTACGAAGAGGGTGAGCTTGACGTTGATGTAGAAGAGCATGAATAGGTAGAGCGCCATGCCGACGACGGCCGAGAGGAGCATCTGCAGCGATCCGAGGATGCCGTCGTCGTACTCGGTGACGTCGCTGGAGAAGCGGGCCATGATGTCGCCTTTGCGGTTGCGGTCGTAGTAGGCCATGGGCAGGTGCATGGCGTGGCGGAAGAGGTGGTTGCGCAGGTCGCGAACGATGCGCACGCGGAGCAGCGAGGCGCGGACGGCGGCAAGGTAGCCGAAGATGTTCTTGAGGCTGTAGAGTACGAAGATGATGGCCGAGAAGAGCAGGAGCGCTTTGAGCTGGCCGAAGGCTATGAGCCAGTGGTAGAGGCTGTCGAGGGCCTGGGCCACGAGGTTGGCCGTAGCCGGGGCGGGGCTGTCGTCGCTGCCGAAGAGTATTTTCAGAAAGTCGGCCACAGAGAGGGCTGTGGCCATGGTGAAGACGACACTCAGCACGACGAGCAGGCCGTAGGCCAGGCAGTGGCTGCGGTAGGGTGCCAGTAGGCGGCGTGTGAGTGTGTCGAGGGGTTTCACAGCGAGTATCCGATGTAGTTGTGCGGGGTGAGGGTCTTGAGGCGTGCCTTGATGTCGTGCTCCACGTCGAGGGTGTCGACGAAGTCGGCGATGGTCTTGGCGGTGACTTTCTCGTTGGTGCGGGTGAGTTGTTTGAGGGTTTCGTAGGGGTTGGGGTAGCCGATGGAGCGGAGGATGGTCTGGATGGCTTCGGCTACGACGGCCCAGTTGTCCTCGAGGTCTTGCTCGATGGCTTGTTCGTTGAGGATGAGTTTGCCGAGGCCTTTCTCTATCGAGGCGTAGGCTATGGCGGAGTGTGCCAGGGGGACACCGATGTTGCGGGTGACGGTGCTGTCGGTGAGGTCGCGCTGCAGGCGGCTGACGGGCAGTTTGTGGCTGAGGTGTTCGAAGATGGCGTTGGCGATGCCGAGGTTGCCTTCGGCGTTCTCGAAGTCGATGGGGTTCACTTTGTGGGGCATGGCCGATGAGCCTACCTCGCCGGCCTTGATGCGCTGCTTGAAGTAGCCCATCGAGATGTAGCTCCAGATGTCGCGGCAGAGGTCGATGAGGATGACGTTGTTGCGCTTGACGGCGTCGAAGAGCGCGGCCATCATGTCGTAGTTTTCGATCTGGGTGGTGAGCTGCTGGCGCTTGAGGCCGAGGCAGTCGTCGACGAAGTGGTTGCCGAAGCGGCGCCAGTCGATGTCGGGGAAGGCGGCGAGGTGGGCGTTGAAGTTGCCGGTGGCGCCGCCGAATTTGGCGGTGAAGGGTATGCGGTCGATCTCGTCGAACTGCTGCTGCAGGCGGTAGACGAAGACTCCAATCTCTTTGCCCAGGGTGGTGGGCGAGGCGGGCTGGCCGTGGGTGTGGGCCAGCATGGGGACGTCTTTCCACAGCTCGGCCATCTGGGTCAGAGTGGCCAGGATGCCACTGGCGCCGGCATGCGCGTGGCCGTGCATGTAGTCGCGCAGGCTGAGGGGCACGGCGGTGTTGTTGATGTCCTGCGATGTGAGGCCGAAGTGGATGAACTCCTTGACATCGGCGAGGCCCATGTGGTCGAACTGCTCCTTGAGGAAGTATTCGACGGCCTTGACGTCGTGGTTGGTGGTCTTCTCGATTTCTTTGATGCGCAGGGCGTCGTCGTCGGTGAAACGGCGGTAGAGGTCGCGCAGGGCGTCGGCCTTGTCGCCGATGGCGGCCAGCTGGGGACGTACGCCGCGCAGGCAGTCGGCCAGGGCGATGATGTACTCCACCTCCACTTGCACACGGTATTTGATGAGGGCCCCTTCGGAGAAATATTGGGCCAGGGGTTCGCATTTGCTGCGGTAGCGCCCGTCGATGGGCGAGATGGCGTTGAGGCTGTTCATGGATTGCATTTTATATTTATTTTCCCCATTTAACGGACAAAAAGGGAAAATAGTATGCGGCGGGGGAAAAAAGGTTCGCGAGGGGTAGGCATCTGGTAGGTGAATAGTTCGATTCAGGAGCGATTTGGCACGATTTGAACAACTTGGCGTAGCCGAACCTGCCCATACCGTGCCAAACCGCTCCTGACGGCACCGGGTTGGAGCGAAAAAGTCAGAGCCTGGCGAGGACGAGGTCGCGGGGGTATCCGATGAGGCGGAGGTACTCGGGGGCGCCCTCGGTGCGTAGCAGATCCTCCGGGGCATGGGCGTCGGTGCTGACGATAACGGGGATGCGCAGTTGCTTCATCTCCTCGATGAGCCACTTGCCGGGGTAGTAGTCAGGGTGGCGCCCTTTGTAGATGCCGCGGGTGTTGATTTCGCAGATGGTGCCGAGCTCTTTGGCCAGGTGGATGGTCTCGAGGGCCAGGGCACGGTACCACGGCTCGTCCTCCGCGAAGTATCGGCCACGGTTGTGCATGGCTATCTTGTCGGGATGGCCAAGGATGGTGGGGCGGTTGCGCTCAAGCATGGCGTTCTGCTGGTGGAAGTAGGCGCGGACGCCGGCGCGGATGTCGCCGCCGAAGCAGCGCTGCAGGCCCTCGTCGTAGACTTCCTGCTTCGAGCCGTCGATGAACCAGAGCTCGTCGGAGGTGAAAGGTGAGGGGATGAGGTGGATGCTGCCGATGGTGTAGTCCAGCCCACCCAGTTCGACAAGGGGCGCAAAGTCTTCCTGTATGCCGGGTATGTAGTCTATTTCCAGCCCTAGGCTGATGTTCATGCGGCCCACGTATTCCTGCTGCAGGGCGCGCACCTCACGGCAGTAGTTGAGGTAGCGGTCGGCGGGGATGGCGAAGGTGTTGTCGAAGGGCACAGGTGCGTGGCCGCTGATGCCGAGGTCGGTGAAGCCGTGCGTGTAGGCGAAGTCCACCATCTCGCGCAGCGGCGCCTTGCCGTCGCAGTAGTTGCTGTGGGTGTGGTAGTTGGTCAAGTGGAAATTGAAAGTTGAGAGTTGAAAATTGAAATTATCGTCACAGGCTGTGGGGATTGTCGCTGTTAGAAACTATACACCATGCTGAGTGATAGGCGCAGGTTGCCGGCGGGGTCTTTGTATCCGGCGCAGGTGTATTCCGCCTCGGCGGTGAAGTCCAATCCCTTGAGGGTCTTGTAGGTGAGGCGGGGCTGCACGCGCCAGAGGTATTCCAGCTCGTGGCCGCGGCCGAAGCAGTGGACGAAGTCGGTGTTGCCGTAGTCGAGGTTCTTGGCATAGCCGAGGAAGAGGCCTGGGCGCCAATGGCCAGTGCTGCGCTCGATGTCGAGCCACACGGTGTTGAAGTGCCAGTCGGCGAAGGTGCTGTCGGCCAGCATCAGGTAGCCGCCCAGCGAGCAGCCTTCGTAGAGGCTGTTGTTCAGCAGGGTCTGGGCCTTGACGGTGAAACCAGGGCCGTTGTAGCGGCCAAAGAGGCTCCAAGAAAAGGACGAATGGAGTCCGGTGTGTTGCAACGCTGTTGCAACAGACGCGACCTGTGGCTGTATGGTCTTCAGGTTGGCGGCGATGCCGAAGAAGAAGTGCTTGGAGTGGTAGCGCAACTGCGCGTTCACTTCGGGCGCAAGGCTGTGGCGGGCAAAGAGGGTGCTGCTGGTAGGAATGCCGTTGAGCAGTCCCTGGCTCATGTTGTCGAGTTGCCAACAGGTCACGGCGACGGCTTCCCAAGGGCCATGGGAATAGGTGTAGCGTATCTGTGGCTGGCGGGCATAGCAGTGGAACGGTGCGCCCATGTTCAGCGGGTTGGTCATGGGCATGATTTCGTGGATGACCATTGGATACCAGTACTGTCCCACAAGCAGCATGTGAGGGGTCTCATACAGATTGTCTACCACCCAGCGATTCCACCGCAGGACAATATAGGCATGCCGTAGGCGCAGGTCGTTGATGGTGGCGTTGGTGCTGCCGGTGAAGTCGCCCTCGATATAGGCGCTGGTCCGTGCGCCCAGCATGTCGGGTCCGTTGATGCGGAGGCCTAAGCGGGCGGTGATAGCCAGCATATTGGCCTGCCAGCCGTCGTTGATGTCGTTGCCGAGGCTGTCGCGCAGGATGGGTTTGGGGTAGAAGAGCATCATGTCCTCGCGCCCGCCTACCACCGAGCGGCTGTCGGCATAGTAGTGGGGATTGACGAAGCCGTTCCACTCGAGGCTGATAGGCGATTGGGCCCTTGTCTCCCCTAGGATACCTAGGGTTCCTAGGACAACTAGGATAAATAAGGCGCGCTTCATTTCTTCAGGGCAAGAATAAGCCCCAGGGCGACGCCGAGCAGGGCGGCGAAGAGCACCTGCAGGGTGGGGGGCAGGATGAAGGTGATGGTGTGGGCCGGGAACCAGAAGAGGGGGATGGTCTTCTTGATGACGAAGTTCCACTGCATGTCCCAGTTGACCTTGTTGGCGAAGATGTCGCGCATGTGCATCGGGCGCAGCAGGCCGCGTACGGTACCGCCGTTGTCGAGGATGTGGATGTCGGTGCACTTGTGGAAGGTCATCATCACCGGGGCGAAGATGCTGTTCATCAGCACGCTGACGGCGAAGGCTATGCCCAGTTTGCCCCACGAGAACTCCGCCGCGGCGAAGGTCTGCTGCAGGGTGGGAAGGTCGGCGATGCCGGTGGAGGCAAGGAAGTAGGGGGTGCCGCTCTTGAAGATGGTCATTGCCATGGCGATGCACATGCCGAGGAAGCCCCAGACCATCATGCGGGGCACCACGCCGAAGCCAGGCTCGTTGTAGACGCCCTTGCGGATGCGGAGAGCCAGCATCTCGCCCAGGGTGGCGAGGATGGCGAACTTGAAGAAGGCCATGATGTAGGGGTGGGCCTTGGTGGTGCTCTCGAACCACTCAAAGAAGCCGGTGGCGGGGATGAAGAAGGGCGCTAGCACGATGATGACGCAAGCGATAAGGATCCAGTCTGCTTTTTTCATAAGGGGATTAATACTTGTGAGAGGTGAACGAAACGATGTATTTGCCGTAGGAGTTAGGGTAGTTCTTGATGCGCAGTGAGAGGGCTATGGAGCGCGGGTCGTAGGTGACGGAGCCGGAGAAGTCGGCCTCGTAGGAGGTGCCGCGGATGGTGACGGGGCCGCTGACGGTGGACAGGTTGCCCACGTAGTTGCCGTCGGAGAGCGACACCCGCTCGAAGGTGTGGTCGATACCGATACGCGTTGAGGCGATGCGTACGCGGGCAGTGTTGTCGTCGACTTTGGTGATGCTGACACTGCCGTTGCCTTCGTAGTTGTAGGTGGTGTCGCGCATGGTGCCGTGGGAGTTGTAGCGGGTATTGACGACGACGGCGCAGTCGTAGGAGCCGGCAATGCGGTCGGCCACGGGTTCGTCGGAGCAGGCCGTGAACGCCAGTGCGGCGACGAGGGCAAGGAGGAGGCGCAGTTTCTTCATGGCTCAGAAGGTATAGGTGGCCCCGTCCTTGCCGTCTTTGACGGTGACGCCGGCTTCGGCGAGGGCGTCGCGGATACGGTCGGAGGTGGTCCAGTCTTTGTTTTGCTTGGCGGTGGCGCGGATGTCGAGGATGATGTGCATCAGGCTGTCGATGAGGCCAGTGTTGGAACCCGAGGCGGCCTCGTCGCGCATGCCGAGGATGCCGAAGAGGAAGGTGTCGAAGACGCCGCGCAGCTCGTCGATGTCGGCCTGGCAGAGCTTCAGCTTGCCGTCGGCGGCGATGTTGATGATGCGTGCAGCCTCGAAGAGGTGGCTGATGACGGTGGGGGTGGCGAAGTCGTCGTTCATGGCATCGTAGCACTTCTGGCGCAGGGCGGATATTCCAGACTCACCGGAGCCTCCGGACGTCTCGGGATAGCTGGCGATGCGGTCCAGAGCTTTGTAGGCCTCCATGAGTTTGGAGAATCCTTTCTCGGCAGCCTGAAGGGCCTCGTTGCTGAAGTCGACGGTGCTGCGGTAGTGGGCCTGGAGGATGAAGAAGCGGATGGTCATGGGGCTGTAGGGCTGGTCGAGCATTTCCTTGCCGTCCTTGTCCTTGTGGCTGCCAGCGAAGAATTCGTCGAGGGTGATGAAGTTGCCTAGGCTCTTGCCCATCTTCTGGCCGTTGATGGTGATCATGTTGTTGTGCATCCAGTAGCGGCAGGGGGCGTGGCCGGTGGAGGCGACGCACTGGGCTATCTCGCTCTCGTGGTGGGGGAAGACGAGGTCCATGCCGCCGCCGTGGATGTCGAAGGGCGAGCCCAAGTACTTGGCGCCCATGGCGGTGCACTCGGCATGCCAGCCGGGGAAGCCGTCGCTCCAGGGCGAGGGCCAGCGCATGATGTGCTCCGGTGAGGCTTTCTTCCAAAGGGCGAAGTCGCCCGAGAAGTGCTTCTCGTCCTGGCCGTCGAGCTCGCGGGTGGTGGCCAGCATCTCATCTATCACGCGGCCGCTGAGCTGTCCGTATTTGTGTGTCTGCTCCTGGTATTTGCGCACGTCGAAGTAGACCGAGCCGTTGCTGACGTAGGCCAGGCCGGCGTCGAGTATCTGCTGCACGAGGGCTATCTGCTCGAGGATGTGACCGCTGGCATGGGGTTCGATGCTGGGGGGCAGCACGTTGAGGCGCTCCATGGCGGCATGGTAGCGGTTGGTGTAGTACTGCGCCACCTCCATGGGCTCCAGCTGCTCGAGGCGTGCCTTCTTGGCTATCTTGTCCTCGCCTTCGTCGGCATCGTGCTCCAGGTGGCCCACGTCGGTGATGTTGCGGACGTAGCGCACCTTGTAGCCGAGGTGCTGGAGGTAGCGGAAGACGACGTCGAAGGTGATGGCAGGGCGTGCGTGGCCGAGGTGACCGTCGCCGTAGACGGTGGGGCCGCAGACATACATGCCCACGCGACCCTCGGTCACGGGGCGGAAGAGTTCCTTCTGACGGCTTAAGGTATTGTAAATCAACAATTGCTGTTCCATAACGGTATGCATATTAGATTGCAAATTTACGAAAAAAAATTGATTTGCAAGCGTCAGGGGCAAAAAAAGCCATAGTGTGGCCCCCACCACGGCGCAGTGTGCCAGGCAGGCACAGGTGCGCTAAAGACTGACCACCCAGTGTCCACCCTTGGCACCGCCTTCGCGGACGAGGAGGCCCGCCTGGCGGAGTTGGCGGAGGATTTTCTTCACGCCACTCTCCGACAACCCAGTGAGTTCTTGCAGTTCGCGGATGGTGACGAATGGGTTCTGCTGGATATAGGTAAGGATTTTCTGGTTACTTTTTTGGTTACTTTCATTCATCTCCCTCAGTGCCTCCAGCAGGCAGCGAAGCATAAAGGCGATGTCGCTCACCAGGCGCAGGATTTCTGCGCTGACGCTGAAAGGGGGAGGGGGGCATGGCGAGGGGCTAGTGGTGGGCGATGACGAGCTTGTGGCGGCGGTTGCCGGCCTGGAGGCAGTAGATGCCGGGGGCGAAGCGCGAGAGGTCGAGGAGGCCGGAGGAGGCGTCGAGGCGGTACGTGTGGCCGAGGCGGTCGACGAGGAGGACCTCGGCGCAGCCGTCGATGCGCAGCAGGCCGGTGGTGGGGTTGGGGTAGGCGCGGAGGCTTTCCTCGGCGGCAGGCAGCAGGCCCACGGGGTCGTCGACGACGGGTGCGGGGCCCATGAGCCACTCTTCGCGGCGCGGCAGGACGACGCTGTCGGCCACCTGCTGGAGGTATGCGGCCTGCGCCGAGTCGAGGCCGCCGTGGAAGCGGCAGGTGTCGAGGGGTTCCTCGTAGAGGGTCTGGAAGATGGCGCAGGCCACGAGGTAGGAGCCTGCCAGGCTGGGGTGTATGTCGTTGAAGGTGGAGTGGAGCATGAGGTCGTGGTGGGTGGCGTAGTGGCGGCGGAAGCATTCGCCCGCGGGAGCGAAGGGCAAGCCGGCTTGTTGGGCTATGCGCGTTACGGTGTCGAGGATGATTCCCTGGGCCATAAGGTAATAGCTGTAGTCGCCGTTGCCGTTGCCCGGGGGTATGCCGTAGCCGATTTCGTAGAGGTAGACTTTGGCCTCGGGGCTTGTGGCGTGCAGCATGTCGACAAACCGGCCGATAATCTGCGCTGTGGCAGCAGAGGTGAGCGACTGGCCGACCGACTCGCTGGTGCCGGGCTGCAGCACCACCTTGTCCCACCGCTCGTCGCGAACCATGCGGGTCAGCGCTTCCGACGGCAGCAGTGTGGCGAGGCCCGCGCCGCCGACGGTGTAGGCTTCGACGGCGACCTCGTGGCCTTTCTCGCGGGCTATGCCCTTGAAGAGCTGGGGCATGTCGTTGTAGAAGGTGAGGCTGTTGCCGACAAAGAGCACGCGCTCCTGGGCCACGGCGGGCAGCAGGGCCAGGACGAGGGCGAGCGCGAGGAGGGTTTTCTTCTTCATGGATGTTGATATTTCGTTCGTATGCGTTGTTCTTTGCGAGCCCGATTTCGGGAATTCGGAGGTGCAAAGATACGAAAAAAATCCAGATTGTGGGGCGGTGGCGGTCAAATTTTGTGTATCATGCTGATGTACAGACAGATGAGTTCCATGCGGAAAGCTCGCCATTTTTTTGAAAATTTTCTGAAAAAAGGGCCAAAAACGGCCATTTGTAACAGTCTGATTGTCAGTGCGTAATAAGTTATAGGTTTTGCCTAGGTTTTGACATGGTAGGTCTATGGTAGGGCAAGGGTAGGGGAGGGGGTGTTTCCGGGCGGGTTTTCGGGAAAAAGAGAACGGGGGCCGCGGCAGTTGCCGCGGCCCCCGTCGGGGTACATCTCCACGACGAGCAGCCGCCATGGATCTTTTATGCAATAGCAGTAGGCAGACTATTCTTCCTTGACAAGGCGGAAGAAAGCGGAAATTTCTTCTTGGTCGAGCACCATACGGACATCGAACTCTTTTTCCTGTGGCATATAACCTTCCTTCTCGCAGCGCAGGATGATGCGGACGTTGCTCGCCGTCTGGTAGGTCAGGCCCTTGATGTCCAGTGCTTTGGTGGCCTCGTAGGGTGTTGTCATCAGGTATTTGTTGTTGGTACTTTTGACCTCAGGGGTTTTTGAAACCACACGCCAGAAGATGTCGGCTCCTTGCGGACGAGACTGGACGTCCCAGCGTACGATCATCTGTTCAAGTACGGTTGTACCCATGCCTTCAACTTTTTCCGTAGGCTCGTTTTTGGCATGCCGTGGGCGCATGTTTATCACATACGATGATTGGGTGGGTTTGGTTACGGCACCTGTTGCGACGTCAACCACATATCCAGGGATTCCTCCGAGTATTATGTTTCCCAGGCTTGTCGGGTTGAATCCTTTTTCAACGTCAACCTCGCCACGGGAGTGGTCGTTCTCGGCGGTAATGGTCGACTTGTTGAATCCGCGTTTGACCTTGACTTCAGTAGGTCCGTTGATGTAATAGGTTTCTCCATCTACGTTTGCACGGGCGTATTCGCCAGTTGATGTGGACACTGTGACTTTTGCTGTAGTGCCGGACAATATGGTAGCACATGAGGTGAACAAAGGGAGTATTGCTAATAAAGCAAGCGATTTCTTCATATTTTCTTGCCGGTTTTATACCGTTGGCGCGTCGGTTTTGATTTAATAACATGTTATATTGCTGTTCCGACGAGGTATGCACATAAAAAGAGCGTGGAACTTGTAGGTCTTCATTGGTTCTCCTGAGGTCTTGGACTACCTATTTTCCCCAATTACAACGTAAAAGTCCACGCATAAACGTGACCACGCTGTCGCCAAAGCTGGGGAAAATCTCTGAAAGTGTCCAAGTTTCAGGAGAACCAGTTCTGCTAACTTCGCTATTTTCTATTCTATGATGTGCATATTGATTCTATGCGATATGCTTCATTGGCAATATATTTCGTTAATATTCCGGTTGTAAATCGACTGCAAAAGTACGACAATTATTTCATACGGCAAAATTTATTTTATATGGCCCGAAATCCGGAATCAGAACTGGAAGTAGATGAAGGGCTGGAGGTCGGCGGTGACGAACTGGTAGAGCGTCAGGGCCATGAGGACGACGGCCAGCGCCATGAGCCACAGCGGCATGGCGGCGAACCAGAGGCGGTAGCGGCGCTTCAGGCGCTCTGGCAGCCAGTGGATTAGCATGCCGAGGGCGAAGAGGAGGAAGACCTGCCAGTAGGAGGTGACGATGGTAGGCACCTGCTGTAGGTTCCAGTGCGAGCCTATCTGAGCCACCATCTGAGAGGCGGTCTCCCATGCCACCTCGTTGGCTTCGGCAGGGTCGAGGTTGGAGCCGCTGCGGAAGAAGAGCCGCGTGAAGCTGATGAAGACGAAGGTGATGAGTACGCTCCAGGCGGTGGCTACGTTGGATTTCTGATTGTGGATTTCTGATTTTTTAGTTATCAGGCTGCATACATATATAATAATGTATCCGCCGAGGAGGACTTGTGCGCAGAAGGCCAGGAGGTTGAGCAGTGGGCTCTCGACCGGAAGCGAGGCGGCGGTGAGCGCTGCGGCCGCGAGCGTCAGCGTCAGCAGGCGCGCACCCCATCGGCGGCCGCGCCACCATTTGTAGACCAGGATGCCGAGGCCGTTCAAGCCGCCCCAGGTGATGAAGTTGAACGACGCGCCGTGCCACAGGCCGCCCAGCAGCATGGTGTCCATGTTGTTGACGTTGGTGCCGAGGGTTTGGCGGTGGGACGGGCGGAAGATGTAGAGCGCCAGGATGATGACTGCCACGGCGACGGCGGCCGCCGTGAACCAGAGGTTCTGGAGACGGAAGGCCGCGATGGCGAGGATAAGGAAGAGGAGGAAGTAGGAGAGGAAGCCCGCCGAGCGGTTGCCGCCGAGGGGTATGTAGAGGTAGTCGCGTAGCCAGCGCGAGAGCGACATGTGCCAGCGGCGCCAGAAGTCGGTGGGGTTCTGCGCTTTATAGGGCGAGTTGAAGTTCACCGGCAGGTAGAATCCCATGAGCATGGCCACGCCGATGGCGATGTCGGTGTAGCCCGAGAAGTCGGCGTAGACCTGCAGCGAGTAGAGCATCAGTGCGGAGAAGTTCTCGAAGGGGGTGTAGAGGAGGGGGTTCTCGAAGACGCGGTCGACGAAGCTGACGGCGAGGTAGTCGCTGAGTATAATCTTCTTTATCAGTCCGTTGCAAATCCAGAAGACGGCGATACCGAACTGGCGTCGGCCAAGGAAGAAGGGGCGGTAGAGCTGCGGGACGAACTGGTCGGCGCGCAGGATGGGCCCTGCGACGAGCTGGGGGAAGAAGGCGGTGTAGAAGCCGAAGTCGAGAATGTTGCCGACATGGGGTATCTTGCGGCGATAGACGTCGACTATGTAGCTGATATTCTGGAAGGTGAAGAACGATATGCCCACCGGCAGCAGTATCTTGACGGCGATGCTGTACTCGGTGTGGAAGGTGGCGTTGAAGATGTCGAGGAAGAAGTAGGCATACTTGAAGAAGCAGAGCACGGCGAGGTTGAGGACTACGCCAGTGGCACAGAGGATTTTGCGGCCTCGGCGTAGGCCGTCCATTCCGATGCCGAGGAGCCACCCGACGAGGGTGGAGCCGACGAGGAGCAGGACGAAGAGGCCCGAGGTCTTGTAGTAGAAAAGCAGGCTGAAGGCGAAGAGGTATCCGTTGCGGAGTATGCGGCGTGTGGGGTCGAGGCTGCCGTCGGGCTGGCGGCGCTGGCGCGCGACGATGAGTCCGAAGACTATATATATAATAAGGAATAGGACCCAGAAGTGGATTTGGGTGAACAGCAGGGGGTGGTCGCTGTTGAAGGAGAAGAGGCTGAGTATGTAGTGTCCGAGGGCGCTCATCTATCTGTGCTTGTGTTTGCGGTAGGCCTCGGCGAGTGCTTCGTAGAAGAGGTCGCCGAGGAGAAGGTAGCCAGCGCGAGTGAAGTGTACGCGGTCGGCCTGAGCGAGTTTGGCGCGTTGCCAGCGTTCCATAGAGGAGAGGCCGCCCATGATGTGGAACTGGTCCCATAGCGCGCCGTCGGTGTCGAGGGCCAGTCGGCGGAAGACGTCGTGGGCGAGAAGGCCGTTGCGGTTGACCTGGTACTTGCGGCGGCCGAGTTTGCGGAAGCTGTCGTTGTTGGAGATGAAGATGAAGGCGCAGTCGGGGTTGACGGAGCGGATGGAGTCGACGAGGGCGAGGTAGTTGTGGCGGAACTCGGCGGTGTCGAAGTCAGACTTGCTGGCGTCGTTGATGCCGATGCCGAAGACGACGAGGTCGGGATGGAGCAGACGCAGGTCGCGCGTGAAGTGCTGGCAGCGCAGGAAGTCGGGCACGGCGGCGCCATTGACGCCGATGGAGTGGAAAGAGAAGCCCGGGCGGCGGTTGGCCAGGTAGATGCCGGTGAGAGCAAACTGCTGCCCTTGGCGGCAGGGAAGGACGACGGTGAAGGAGTCGGTGGGGCGTACGAGGTTGAAGATGAAGCGGTCGGTGCGTGGGTCGATATAGGAGGGGAAGACTGTGCGCGGGCCGATGAGGAGGTGGGGGATGACGTTCTGGTCGGAGTGGCCGAGGACGACGATGGAAGAGGTGGCATAGTCGATGGTGGAGTCGCGGAGCGCGATGGCTACCTCGGTGGTGGAGTCGGCGGCGGTGACGCTGATGCCGCAGAGGCCGAGGGGGTTAGGATATTCTTTGTAGACGTTACGCGTGAGCGACACCTTCTGCGGGCAGCGTACGCGATAGTCGGCGGGGTTGTTGCAGCGTGCGGCGGCGGAGTAGGGGAAGAGCATGCCGCGGTCGGCGACAAGGGTGGGGTTGTCGTGGAGCAGGCGCTGGCGTATGGCGTTGCTGAGGGTGCCGGCCTGGACGTGCGAGCCGCCGATGTGGACGATGTTGATGTTGCCTTGGCCAGTGGCGACCATGCGCTGCCAGCGCTCGAAGAAACGGTCCAGCGAGGCAGAGCGGTCGGCATAGTCGAGCCGGTTGTCGTGGTAGCGGATAAAAGAGTGCTGCTGTGCGCAGAGAGGGACAAAGGACAAGACCAGCAGGAGGAAGAAGAGTATGCGTTTCATAGTGCGGTTCAGTTATTTGAGGGTTCGTGGAAGGCGAGTTTGCGGCGGAGGGAGTAGCGGCGGTAGGACTCGGCGAGGGCTTGTGAGAGGCGGTCGCCCATGAGGTCGGCGCCGCGGGTGGTAAAGTGGACGTAGTCTTCGCCAGCCAGGCCGTCGCGTTTCCATTGCAGCATGGAATTGTGGCCACCCATGGCGTGGTAGATGCTCCAGTAGGCTGCGCCGTGACGCAGGGCGGTGGCGGCGAGGCTGTCGACGACAACAGGCAGCTGAGGGTAGGTCTGTAGCTGTCCGCGGACGCGGGTGCTCATGTCGGAGGGCCCGATGAAGAGCACTTTGGCCTTGGGGCAGGTGCGGCGGACGTGGTCAATCTGGCGGCCGATAGAGGTGCAGTACTTGACGATGGCTTTTTCGTCGCGGAGGTAAGGCATGGAGTTGCCGCCGAACTGCAGGATGATGAGGCCGACGTCGAACTGGGCATAGGCTTGCGCCAAGCGGTCGGCCGGGACGAGGGTGAACTGCTGGCCGGAGCATCCGCGCATGGGGATGTTGTCGACGGCTACGCCGGGGCCGTTGTCGAGGGTGAGGGCGTAGAGTTCGGCGTTGCCGGAGACGCTGACGACCAGATGCGCGGAGGTGGTGTCGAGGTGCCAGCGGAGGCGGCCGATGCCGGTGCTGTCGGCCTGCTGAGGCAGGAACCGCTTGTTGGTGCGGTCGGCGAGGGTGGCACTGAGGGTGGCGCCGCGGTTGTTGTAGACGAGGCTGATGTCGGAGAAGCGCTTGACGCGGTCGTCGACGCCTTTCTTGGAGGCCTCGCGGAGAGTGACGTTGGCACTGCCGCTGAGGCGGAAGCACTGCATCATGGGGCCGTAGTTACCCGGCGAGCGGGTGACGGTGCTGTCGCCGAAGGAGGAGAGGTGGGTGAGGGCGCCGCTGCCATACTGGCGGACGGCATAGGTGGGTATGATGGTGCGGAAGGGCAGCATGCCGGGGCCGCCGCCGCCGAAGGTGCGTTGCATGTAGGTGCGCAGGCGGCAGGAGATGCGGTCCATCTCTATCTGTGAGTCGCCATAGTGCATGATGCGTACTATGCGGTCGTGGCTGCGTGCCTGCTCGGCAGCAGCCCAGAAAGAGTCGAAGAAGGTGCTGTCGGGCAGCCAGAAACGGGCACCGCCGGTGTCGGTGACGTAGCAGTCGGCCGGAGAGATGCCGTCGGGGAGGGGTAGGCTGAGCAGCAGGGTGTCGGATGCGCTGCTGGGCAGGTCAGGCTGGTCGGGTGTGATAGCCAAGGCGTGGTCCGCTGGCTCTTCGACTGCCACGGTGGGGGTGAAGAGCGGTGCAGGCTGTGCCTCGCCGGTCGAAGAGGGGGGCACTCCCGGCAGGTAGAACTCGTGCCCGGCGACGGTGATGCCGTCGCGCGGGAAGAGGGCGCAGGCGATGGCCAGCGCAGCGATGACAGCGGCGAAGAACAGTGCGATACGACCGGGTTTCATTGCTTCTTCTCAAGCTTGGCGATGCGGTCGGCCAGGCGTTCGATATTACGTACAAGCACTTCGACTTTGCGGCGCTTGGAGGCTTCCATGGCGGGGCTGCCGAAGATGGTCTGGTTGGAGGCTACGGAGTTGGTGACGCCGCTTTGGGCGCCGATGGTGACGTGGTCGCCCACGGTGATGTGGCCCACGATGCCGGCCTGGCCTGCGATGATGCAGCCTTCGCCGACCTTAGCACTGCCGGCGATGCCAACCTGCGAGGCCATGGCGGTACCGGCGCCAACGACGACATTGTGAGCCAGTTGGCAGAGGTTGTCGACCTTGACGTTGGCATGCAGGATGGTGGAACCCATGGTGGCGCGGTCGATGCAGGTGTTGGCTCCCACCTCGACGTTGTCCTCGAGGATGACGTTGCCTATCTGGTCAATCTTGTCCCATCCGCCGTTGCCGTCGGGGGCGAAGCCGAAGCCGTCGGCGCCGATGACGCAGCCGGCATGGAGGATGCAGTTGCGGCCAATCTCGACGCCTTCGTATATTTTGGCACCGGAGTAGACGACGGTGCCGTCGCCGATGACGACGTTGTCGCCGATGGTGGCATTGGGGTAAATCTTGACGTTGTTGCCGATGCGGCAGTGGCGGCCGACGACGGCATAGGGACCCATATAGCAGCCTTTGCCAATCTTGGAGCCGCGGCCTACGCTGCTACGCCAGGAGCGCCCTTTGGGGGGCTTGCTGCGCTGGTTGAAGACGTGGAGCAGCTTGGCCACAGCGAGGTAGGGGTTATCGACACGTATGAGGGTGGATCCCACGGGTTGCTCAGGCTGGAAGTCGTTGCGAACGATGACGATAGAGGCCTGTTTCTCGTAGATGTAGTGGGTGTATTTGGGGTTGCCGAGGAAGGTGATGCCGCCTTCGCAGCCTTCTTCAATCTTGCAAGGCTGCCACACGCGGGTGTTCTCGTCGCCCTCGACAGAGCCTTTGACCAGTTGGGCTAATTCTTTGGCTGTAAATTGCATGGTTATTCTTGGAATTCAATGGTGCCGCGTTGCCGTGTGACGCGGAGGTTGGTGAACTTGGCGTTGCTGACGAAGCCGTCGCCGAAAGTGACGCGCGAGCCGTTGACGGCGCGGACGGGGCGGTTGGAGTAGATAACGTCCTCGCTGGACTTCCATGTGATGTCCTCGAGGTAGATGGTGTCGCCGGTGGCGTAGTCGATGATGACGACGCTGTCGCGGGCGTATAGGATATCGCGTTCGTCGTAGGAGGTGGCTTTGTTGGCGCGGATGGAGGTTTTAAGGTTGAGGTCGTTGTCGTAGAAGCGCAGGTTGACCCCGTCGGGGTAGTGGGTGCGGGTGTCGGGGTTGCGGTATTGAACGATGGAGGGGGCTTCGAGCTCGAGTTGCAGGCGGCCATACTCGCTGCGCCAGATGCGGGCGTCCTTGAGGGTCTGGTCGGGAGGGGTCTTGCGGTCGAAGCGGCTGATGTCCTTCATGTCGTTGGAGCAGGCTGCCATCAGGAGCAAAACGGCACATAGAGACGTGGTAATCCACGTCTCTATGCTCCTGTGTGTATTGTGTCTAAGGTTCAAGCCGTTTAACGGGTTCTGACGGTGGTCGACTCGCTGACCCATCCGGGCACCGTGAAGCGGTTGCCGTTCTCGAGGCCTGCCATGAAGGCGTCGGCCTGTTTGGGGAAGTGGGCGCTGTAGCGGCTGATCATGGTGTTGCAGGCGTTGACGTTCTCCTCGGAGGAGTCGACGCTCTTGGACTTCTGCAGTTTGTCGACGGCAGCCCAGTAGACGCTGCGGCCGTTGATGTTGTCCTCGGTGGCGCTGGAAGCGCTGGCGGCGTAGAGCTGAGCTATGAAGCGGTAGGGTTCACCCTTGGTGCGGTCGGCTTCGGCAGCGTTGTTGTAGGCGTTGCGGGCGGCGGAGAAGCTCTTGAGGCCGTTGTAGGCGTGGCCGAGGTAGAGGTAGGCTTTGTATTTGTCCTTCTGGGTGGTGACGCCCTTCACAGCATCGCCCAGGTACTCGACGGCCTTGCTGTACTCTTTCTTCTGTAGGCACATCTGGCCCATGTTGAGGGCGGTGGAGGGGGTGGGCTCTAGGCGGTAGAGGTTCTCGGTGGCGGAGAAGAAGAGGGGCTGGTCGGTGCAGCCTTTCTTCGACATGATGTTGGTGATTTTCTTCAGCAGGTCAATGTTTTCGGGGTCGGCCTCGAATTTCTTGCTGTAGATTTCGACGAGCTGGTCGCAGGTGGCGTAGGGAGAGAAGGCGCCTTCGACGCCTGCTATGTAGCCGCGGATGGTGGCGGCTTTGACGCTGTCGTCGACGTTCTTCTGGAGTTCATCTTCGAGTTTCTCGCTGGCGATGTCGTAGTTGTCGACCACCAGGGTGGGCTCGGCCTTGCCGGCGCGGACGTAGTTGATGGTGGCTTCCATGTATTTGACCAGGTAGGCGGCCTCGAGGTCGCCTTCCATCTTGACGGCTTGGTCGTAGAGCGCGTAGTAGCGGTCGAGGCCTTCGGCTTTGAGCAGGAGCTCGATGTCCATGGCCTTCATGGCGGTGACTTTGGCGGCTTCGCCGTAGTTGGCGATGCGGGTGTCGTACATGCGCATCAGCTCATCGATGTAGGCGTCGCGCTCCTCGGTGGTCTTGGCGCTGGTGATTTTCACCTTCATGATGTTGGCACCGTTGGTGTAGAGGTTCTTGCTCTGCTTGGGGCAGTTGGCCACAATCTGTGTCCAGAAGGGGTAGGCCTCTTCGAGGTAGCGCACGTCCTTGGAGGAGCGGTACTGCTTGATGTTTTCCTGGTAGAGGGATACGGGTTCGAGCATTTGCTGCTGTGTGGCTTCGTCGCAGCCCCAGTTGCCGATTTGTGCCATGGCGGGCATGGCGGCGGCGGTCAGGAAGATTCCAATTGTCAGTTTCTTGATAGTTTTCATCTTTTATACTGTTTTATTGTTATCTTGTTATTAGGTTCCCCTAGGGGGGTATTTCTTGCAATATGGGTGAAGGTTAGTTGTATTTGCGTTTGACGAACCAGCGCTCGCAGCTGCTGATGGCGATGCCGACGGTGAAGCAGTCGCGCTGGAGTAGGTCTTTGTTGCCGAGGCTGGAGTAGCCGAGGCTGATGGTGAGGAGCGAGCGTCCCTTGCGCATGGGCAGTGCGGCGCCGAGGCCGAAGCCCCATTCGTTGACGACCTGCTCTTGGCCGTCGAGGAAGAGGCGCATGGCGCCCTGTTCGGTGTGGAGGCCTGCGCTCCAGCTTATGCGGCCCCAGTAGGTGGAGGCGTCCATGGTGCCTATCTTCTCGAAGCCCAAGGCGTAGCGGCTCCAGGGGCCGGTGCGCAGGGCGTCGGTGCCGAAGATGGGGGTGGTGCCGCCTTCTTCGTAGGCTAGGCCGCTCCATCCGGCGAAGGAGGCGTCGGCGGCGACGAGCCATTTCTTGTTGCGCTCGAGGCTGAGGCCTATGCCGAAGGTGTGGTCTTGCTTGGCGGTGCTGGTGAACTCGGGCGAGTCGCCGGCGAGGGGGAAGACGGTGTCGATGGGGCTTTGGTCGGAGGGACGGTAGGTGTAGATGAGGGCTTTGTCGTCGACGCTCATGTTGCGGGCGGGCTTGTAGGTGAGGCCGACGCCGAGGGTGTAGCGTTCGCCGAGGGGGTGCCAGTACTGCAGGCCGAGGTCGAAGAGGAAGTTGCCGGCCGAGGTCTCCCTGAGGCGGCGCGAGTGCATGAAGTGGGTGGTGTCGGTGCCTTGGAAGGAGTAGGAGATGGCGCGCTGGATGCGTCCGGTGAGGTATCCGACATTGAAGCCGGCCTGTAGGCGGTGGCCTTCGGGGTTGTTGAGTATGTTGAAGGCTGCGCCGAGGAAGACGAGGCTGGTGCCGCCGGTGCCGCCGTAGATGTTCTTGACGGTGCCGTAGGAGGGGTCGCTGGCGGTGTAGGTGGACTGGTAGTCGGTCGAGGTGTAGGGCATGAGGCCGCCGGCGACTTTCATCCAGCGGGTGACGGGTAGGCCGACCATGAGGTAGCCGATGTTGCCGTCGATGTCGCGGGCGGAGGTGCCGTTGTTGGCGAGGGTGGTGAACTGGATGTTGGCCCCCATGTCGAAGACGAAGCTTTCCATGCCGATAGAGGCGTAGGAGGCCGGGTTGAAGGGGTTGATGAAGTTGTCGCCCGAACGGGTGAGGACGACCCCGCCCGTGCGTGTGGCCGTGGGCAGGTTGTAGGGCATGTCGCTGGTGCCGAGGCCGAACTGCGAGTATGGCATGTTGAGGCCTTCCTGCGCGCTGGCGCTGGCGGCCATGGTGGCGATGAGGGCCAGGGTTGCTATCAGTCTGTTCATTGGTTGTGTATCATTATTTCGTTGAGGCCGATGAGCGACAGGCCCGGCACGTGCTGGCGGCCCGGGGCTCCCGGCGGTATGATGCGTTGTGCGTCGCCGCCGGTGACGACGACCTGGAGGTCGGGGGCGGCGGAGTGGTAGGAGGCGACGAAGCTGGCCAGGGCCATCTGTGCGGCGCCGAGGGTGCCGGCGAGGATGCACTCGTCGGTGGAACGTCCGAGCAGGGGCGCCTTGTCGACGCTCTCGCTGTCGAGCAGGGGCAGCTTCTCGGTGAAGGCGTTCAGGGCCCGGAGGCTCATGGCCAGGCCGGGCATGATGGCGCCGCCGTGGTAGGTGCCGTCGGCGCTGACGAACTCGAGGGTGATGCAGGTGCCGCAGTCGATGACGAGCGAGGGCTTGCCGGGATGCAGGCTCCAGGCGCCGCAGGCGTCGGCTATGCGGTCGGGACCCAGCGTGGCGGGCGTCTTGTAGTCGAGGCCGAGGGGCAGGGGAGTGTCGGCAGTCAGACGCGGCACGTCGTCGAGGGCCTGGGGCACCTTGCCGCTGGCGCAGGCCATGATGCTGTCGGCCTTGGCCATGAGGTCGGCCGGGAGGCCGTGGCCGTGGTCGGTCATGGTGCGTCCGTCGAAGGTGGCCCATTTGACGGCGGTATTGCCTATGTCGAGCGCGAGGTTCATGCTTGCGGAGTCTCTTTTCGTGCGTTGCCTTTGCTGTTGTAGAGGTTCATAGTGCGGTCGATGCCCTGGGTGGCGAAGCACCGTATGGCATCGCCGGCGAGGGCGACAGAGGCCTCGACGTCCGGCAGCTCGTCGGGCTTGAAAGCGCCGAGGACGTAGTCAATCTGGTGGCCGCGGCCGAAATTGCCGCCGATGCCTATGCGCAGGCGGTTGTAGGCCTGGGTGCCGAGGAGCGCCTCGATGTCGGCGAGGCCGTTGTGGCCGCCGGCGGCACCCTGCTTCTTGATGCGTATGATGCCGGGGTCGAGGGCAATGTCGTCGACAACGACCATCAGGTTCGGCAGCTCCACCTTCTCGGCCTGGAGCCAATACTTGACGGCCTTGCCGCTGAGGTTCATGAAAGTGGTGGGCTTGATGAGGACCAGCTGGCGGCCTTTGTGGCGCACCTCGGTGCGGTAGGCATGGCGCTCGAGGCTCCAGCGGGCGTCGGCCGCCTTGGCAAGGGCGTCGACGACCATGAAGCCGGCATTGTGGCGGGTCCCCTCGTACTCGGAACCCACGTTGCCCAGTCCCACTATGAGATATTTAGCCACTGCGTCGTTATTGTCGTATTCGTTTCGTTTACAGAATGATAAAATCCTATCCAGCAGTTTCATCGTTCCGGAATTAAAGTGCAAAGATACGATTTTTTTTATATATACGGTTTCATCGTTCCGGAATTAAAGTGCAAAGATACGATTTTTTTTATATATACGAAGAGTCAATGTATAAAAAAAGAAAAAACATGCCCCCGAAGCGCCGGGCGACTGGCAGGCGACCGGTAGGTGTCTGGTAGGTGTCTGGTAGGTGAATACTTCGACTCTTTCCCATCATTTCCCACCGATGGGAAAATCGGGGAACTTCTAGTGTCCGAAGTGGGCCATGAACTTGATGCGCATGAGGCGGATTTCCTCCTCGGTGTAGTCGGGGTCGTCGGCGAACTCTTCGTAGGCATCCTCGAGGGAGTCGGTCTCGGAGTTGCGCCAGTAGTCGAGCAGTTCGTCCTGATGCTCAGGCTCGATGACTTCGTTGATGTAGTAGTCGATGTTGAGCTTGGCGCCGCTTGAGATGATGTGTTCCATCTCGGTGAGGAGTTCGTCCATGCTGAGGCCTTTGCCCTCGGCGATGTCCTCGAGGCTCTTCTGGCGGTCGATGGCCTGGATGATGTAGACTTTGAGGCCCGACTTGTTGACGGCGCTTTTGACGACGATGTCCTGCGGGCGCTCGATGTCGTTGTCCTCGACATACTGGCGGATGAGATCGATGAAGGGCTGTCCGTATTTCTGCGCCTTGTTGATGCCGACGCCTGCGCAGTGGCTGAGTTCTTCGACGTTGCAGGGGTACTGCAGGGTCATGTCCTTGAGCGAGGTCTCGTCGAAGATGACGTAGGCTGGCAGTTTTTCGCGCGAGGCGATGCTTTTGCGGAGGCTCTTGAGCTGGACGTAGAGAGCCTCGTCGCCTGCTGCCGAGCCGCCACCGCTGGCTGCCATCATCTCGTCGTCGTCGTCGGAGCCGTCGCCGGAGTAGTCGTGGTCGCAGGTGACGCTGATGCTGTAGGGCGACTTGATGAATTTGTGGCCTGCGGGGGTGAGGCGGAGCACGCCGTATTGCTCTATCTCCTTCTGCAGCAGGCCTTCGAACTGTGCCTGACGGAGGACGGCTTTCCAGAAGAGGTCGTCGCGTTCGGTGCCGCTGCCGAAGGCCTCGAGCTGGTCGAGGTGGTAGGTTTTGGTGTTGCTGTTCTTGCGGCCCATGAGGACGTCGACGATATCCTTGGGTTTGAAGGCCTGCTTCATGGCGAGGACGGCCTCGAGGGCCATGGCCATTTCCTCCTTGGCCTCGACTTGGGGCTTGGGGTGGATGCAGTTGTCGCAGTTGCCGCAATAGGGTTCGTTGTAGGCTTCGCCGAAGTACTTGAGTATGTTGAGTCTGCGGCAGGCCGAGCTTTCGGCATAGGAGACCATCTCCTGGACGAGTTGCTTGGCCATTTCCTGCTCGGTGACGTTCTTGTCGGTGAAGAACTTATAGAGTTTTTCGACATCCTGCTCGCTGTAGAAGGCTATGCAGCGGCCCTCGCCGCCGTCGCGGCCGGCGCGGCCGGTCTCCTGGTAGTAGCCCTCGATGCTCTTGGGGATGTCGTAGTGGATGACGAAACGGACGTCGGGTTTGTCGATACCCATGCCGAAAGCGATGGTGGCGACGATGACATCGACCTCTTCCATGAGGAACTTGTCCTGATTCTCGGCGCGCACCTTATTGTCGAGGCCGGCATGGTAGGGCAAGGCCTTTATGTCATTGATTACCAGCAGTTCGGCCACTTCTTCCACGCGCTTGCGTGTGAGGCAATATATAATGCCGCTCTTGCCGGGGTTCTCTTTGATGAAGCGGATGATTTCCTTGTGGAGCATCATAGGCTCGGTCGGCTTGGGGCGCACCTCGTAGTAGAGGTTGGGGCGGTTGAAGCTGGAGATGAAGGTCTTGGCATTGCCCATGCCGAGGTTCTTGATGATGTCCTGCTGCACCTTGGGGGTGGCCGAGGCGGTGAGGGTGAGGATGGGCACGCCGGGGTTGATGGCCTTGATGGCATCGCGCAGGCGTCGGTATTCGGGGCGGAAGTCGTGCCCCCACTCCGAGATGCAGTGCGCCTCGTCGATGGCGAAGAACGATATCTTGATTTGCTTCAGGAACTCGACCGTTTCCTCCTTCGAGAGGGTCTCCGGGGCCACGTAGAGCAGCTTGGTGTCGCCCTTGAGGAGGTCCTCCTTCACCTCGGCCACCTGCGCCCGCGAGAGCGAGGAGTTGAGGAAGTGGGCAACGCAGTGGTTGCCAGAGGTATAGCGAACGGCATCGACCTGATTCTTCATCAGTGCGATGAGTGGCGAGACGACAATGGCTATGCCTTCGCACATCATGGCCGGCAACTGGTAGCAGAGGCTTTTGCCGCCGCCGGTGGGCATGATGACGAAGGTGTCGTGCCCCTCGAGGAGGCTGCGGATGATGGCTTCCTGGTCGCCTTTGAACTGGTCAAAGCCGAATATTTCCTTCAAATATTTATGCAAATCAACCATGTTTCACAATATTTTTTGCAAAGGAACGTTATCCTAATTCAGTTTTACAAAGATAGTCAAAAAAATTGAACTAACAAAATATTTTTCTCAGTGAAGAGCCGTGAAGAGATAAAACATATTGCATATCAGGTGATTGCGGACGAAAAAAAAGCTATCGAAAATCTGCATTCACGCATCGGAGATGCCTTTGCCGAGGCTGTTGAAATCCTTTTTTCGACCTCCGGACGCGTCGTTGTGACGGGTATCGGGAAGAGCGCCAACATCGCCACGAAGATTGTCTCGACCCTCAACTCGACGGGCACCCCTGCCCTCTTCATGCACGCCGCCGATGCCATCCACGGCGACCTCGGCATGGTGCGCCCCGGCGACGTGGTCATCTGCATCTCCAAGAGCGGCAACACGCCTGAGGTCAAGGTACTTGTGCCGCTGATCAAGAACTTCGGCAACAAGCTGATAGCCATCGTCGGCAACACCGACTCGTATCTGGCCCACGAGGCCGACATCGTGCTCGACACCACGGTCGACCACGAGGCCTGCCCCAACAACCTGGCGCCCACAAGCAGCACCACGGCTCAGCTCGTCATGGGCGACGCCCTGGCCGTGGCCCTCATCGAGTGCCGCAACTTCTCGGCGCGCGACTTTGCCCGCTTCCACCCCGGCGGCGCCCTCGGCAAGCAGCTCTACCTCCGCGTCAGCGACCTCTACCTGCAGAACGAGCGCCCCCTCGTCGGCCCCGACACCCCCATCCAGGAAACCATCCTCGAGATGACCTCCAAGCGCCTCGGCTGCACCGTCGTCGCCGACCACGACCGCATCCTCGGCATCATCACCGACGGCGACCTGCGCCGCATGATGCAGACCTTCCACGCTCCGCTGACGGCCTCCGACATCATGAACCACAACCCCAAGACCATACGCGACACCGAGTACGCCGTCAGCGCCCTGCAGATGATGCGCGCCAACGCCATCACCCAGCTCATCGTCGTCGACGCCGACGACCGCTACCTCGGCATCGTACACATTCACGACATACTCAGAGAAGGCATCCTATGAAACTCTACACCGACAACGTCGTCAAGATGTACCGCAAGCGCACCGTCGTCAAAGGTGCCTCGGTCGAAGTCAGCCAAGGCGAAATCGTAGGCCTCCTCGGCCCCAACGGCGCCGGCAAGACCACCACTTTCTACATGGTGGTGGGCATCATCAAGCCCTACAGCGGCAAGGTATACCTGGCCCCCGAACCGGGCGAGACCATTGAAAACCAGGGCGGACGCGCCGCCCTCATGCGCGACGGCCAGCTGCGCTGCATACTGCCCGAAGGCATAGCCCCCGACACCCCCATGCCCATCGAGCTCACCCGCAACCCCATGTACCGCCGCGCGCAGATGGGCGTAGGCTACCTGGCCCAGGAGGCCTCCGTCTTCCGCCAGATGTCGGTGGCCGACAACATCATGTCTATCCTCCAGTTCCGCAAGGACTTGGACAATGCGCAGCGCGAGGAGAAGCTCGAGTCGCTGCTTGCCGAGTTCCACCTCACCCACATCCGCGACAGCAAGGGCATACAGCTCTCCGGCGGCGAGCGCCGCCGCACCGAGATTGCCCGCGCCCTGGCCAACGACCCCATGTTCCTGCTCCTCGACGAGCCCTTCGCCGGCGTCGACCCCATCGCCGTGCAGGACATACAGGACATCGTCCTCCGCCTCAAGGAGCGCAACATCGGCATCCTCATCACCGACCACAACGTCCGCGAGACCCTCCACATCACCAACCGCGCCTATCTCCTCTACGAGGGCAAGGTCCTCCAGCAGGGCACCCCCGAGGCGCTGGCCGGCGACCCCGAGGTCCGCGAGAAATACCTCGGCCGCGACTTCGTCCTCAAGTCACGCGAGAGATAGCCTCGGCCCAATCCGCCCTGCGCACCGCACAAAAAGAATCCACGCAGACCGTTGCAACTGGTCTGCGTGGACTCGTTTTTCTCGCTGGATCACAGCGGATTGCCTAGTTCAAGGAGAGCTTCATCTGCATCCCCCCAGCCTCGACATGCTGGTAGCAGCGGGCAAAACCCATAATGTTCTGGAGTATCTGCTCCGAGGGTTGTATGGTTGTGCTTGCAGAGGTCGGAAATGTGTCCGCCGGGATGAATTCGTATTCCTGCATCATACGCGCCTTTAATTGGTTGAACATTAATTTTAACACCATAATAACTACCCACGAAGAAAAATATTGTGCCGAGATGAAAATTTAACATTTCACCCCCCGGGCCGGCCCCGGCCAGGGCAATAGCAAGGCAAACTTTAAGCAAACTTTGATACCTCTAAGATGCTGACAATCAGCGGTCGGAAAAAGTGACTTTTTGGTCCCTTTTCCGATTTTCGGAACCGTTTTTTCAAAATAAATTTTGCCATATCGGACAACCTTCGTATCTTTGCAGCCCAATTCAGAAACCTATGAACATAGCACTAATAGGATACGGCCGCATGGGCCACGCCATCGAGGGCCTCGCCGCCGGGCGCGGCCACACCGTCGTTTGCACCGTCGACAACGAGGCCGAGTGGGGCGCCAAAGCCGAGGCCCTCGGCAGCGCCGACGTCGCCATCGAGTTCACCACCCCCGCCACCGCCGTGGCCAACATACGGCGCTGCTTCGGCCTCGGCCTCCCCGTTGTCTGCGGCACCACTGGCTGGGATGCCGACCTCGACGCCGTCGCCGCGCAGTGCCGCGCCGGAGGCCACGCCCTCTTCACCGCCTCCAACTTCAGCCTCGGCATGAACATCATGTTCGAACTCAACGAGCGGCTGGCCACCCTCATGCGCGGACGCGACAGCTACCGCGTCGACATCGTCGAGACCCACCACATCCACAAGCTCGACGCCCCCAGCGGCACCGCCCTCACCCTGGCCCGCCAGATTGCCGCGGCCACAGACCGTCCTCTCGACGCCATACCCATCGAGTCGGTCCGCCAAGGCGAAGTGCCCGGCACCCACACCGTGACCTACCGCAGCGACATCGACACCCTCAGCCTCACCCACGAAGCCCACAGCCGCCAGGGCCTGGCCCTCGGCGCGCTCCTCGCCGCCGAGTTCCTCGTCGGCCGCCAAGGGCACTTCACCATGAAAGACCTCCTGCATTGAAACCCGCCGCCACACACCGCGCCAACCCCTGGGTCCTTGCCGGGCTCTCGCTGCTGCTTCTGGCCGCCATCGCCGTCTGCTGCCTCTTCGGTGCCGTCGACTTTGCCTGGGCCGACCTCTGGCGCTCGCCCATCTTCCTCCAGCTGCGCCTGCCGCGCGTGCTCATGAGCGCCCTCGTCGGCGCCGTCCTCTCGGTCTGCGGCGCAGCCTACCAGAGCATATTCCGCAACCCCCTGACCGACCCCTACGTCCTCGGCGTCAGCAGCGGAGCCTCGCTCGGTGCCGCCGTGGCCATCCTCCTGGGCCTCGAGGCCTTCTTCTGGGGTGTCGGCGGCTTCGCGCTTGCCTCGGCGCTGGCCACCGTGCTGCTCATCTACAAGATAGCCTCCATCGGCAACCGCATGCACACCACCACGCTGCTCCTCACCGGCGTGTGCCTCACGCTGCTCATCTCCGCCCTCATCTCCTTCCTCATGGTCCTCAACCAAGAGAAGATGGACGCCATCATCTTCTGGACCATGGGCTCCTTCGGCTCCTCGTCGTGGACCGACGTGGCCATCATGGCCCCTGTGGCGCTGGTCGGCATGGGCATCGTCCTTTTCTACAGCCGCGACCTCAACCTGCTCCTTGCCGGCAGCGAGGCCGCCCGCAGCATGGGCGTCGAGGTTGAGCGCGTCAAGCGCACTCTGCTGCTGACCACGACACTCATGGTCGCCTTCGCCGTCAGTTCCTGCGGCGTCATCGGCTTCGTCGGCCTCATCGTGCCCCACGCCGTGCGCCTCGTCGCCGGGCCCGACAACCGCCGCGTCGTCCCCTACTCCATCCTCTGCGGTGCCATCTTCGTACTCCTCTCCGACACCCTGGCACGCACCCTCCTCCGCCCCAGCGAGCTGCCCGTCGGAAGCCTCACCTCCATAGTCGGCGCCCCGCTCTTCATCTACCTCCTCTATAAGAACAAGAAGTCCTTCTGACCCATGATACAGCTCAGCCACCTCAGCCTCAACTTCGCCGACCGCACCGTGCTGCGCGACATCGACTGCACGCTGCAGCCCGGCCGCATCACCGCCCTCATGGGCCCCAACGGCTGCGGCAAGACCACCCTCTTGCGCTGCATAGGCGGCCTGCTGACGCCTGACGGCGGACAGGTGCTCATCGACGGCCTGCCCGTGCGCGACTATCCCGCACGCCTCCTGGCACAAAAGGTGGCCTTCGTGCGCCAGCATGCGCAGACCGACTTCGACTTCTCCGCTTTCGAGACCGTCCTCATGGGACGCAACCCCTACCAGCGACGCCTGCAGAACGAGAGCCAGGCCGACTGGGACATCGTCGAGCAATGCATGCGGCAGACCGCCACCTGGCACCTCCGCTTCGCCAAGCCCGCACAGATGAGCGGCGGCGAGCTGCAGCGCGTCATGATTGCACGCGCCCTGGCTCAGCAGACGCCCGTCCTGCTGCTCGACGAGCCTGTCTCCAACCTCGATATCGCCCATCAGCTCGAAATCATGCGCCTCCTCAGGCAGGCCTCCGACAAGACCATCCTCATCGTTATCCACGACCTCAACCTCGCCCTGCAGTTCTGCGACGACCTGCTCCTCGTCCACGACGGGCACCTGCTCTTCCACGGCCCCATAGCCCAAGGCCTCACGCCGGAAAACATACGCAGCGTCTACGGCGTCGAGTCGCACACCGCCGAAGGCCGCATACTCTTCGATTACTGACCCCGCTGACATGAACCCACGACGCATACTGCTCACGCTGCTTCTGGCGCTCCTCGCCGCGCCGCTGGCCGCACAAAGTTCGCCGCCGTTGCGCGACGACATCTCTGCCGACTCGCTCCTGGCCGAGGCCAACAGGCACATCGGCGTGCCCTACCACTACAGCGGCAAGACCCCCAAAGGCTTCGACTGCGCAGGCTTCGTCCGCTACGTCTACGGCCGCTTCGGCGTCTCGCTGCCGGCCTCCTCGCGCGACCAGTACCCGCAGGGCCAGCCTGTCAAGGTCGACGAACTACTGCCCGGCGACCTCGTCTTCTTCGGCGGGCGCATGCGCACCCACACCATAGGCCACGTCGGCATAGTCACCGCCGCCGCCAGCAACGGCTACAGCTTCATCCACGCCGCCAGCACCGGCGTGCGCATATCGCTCTCGTCCGAGGACTACTACGCCAAGCGCTACCTCGGCGCCTGCCGCATCCTGGCCCCGTCGGCCCCCTCCCCGCCTCCGGCACCGGCTCCGCAACCCGCCGGACAGCCGCAGCCGCCACCCGAACCCCTGCCGCCGCCAGACACCGTCTTCTCCATCGCCATGGTGGGCGACATCATGCTCGGCACCGACTTCCCCAAACCCATGCTGCCCCTCCACGGCGGCCGACAGCTCTTCTCCGACGCCGCCCCCATCCTCAGCGCCGCCGACATAGCCATCGGCAACCTCGAGGGGGTCTTCTGCGACACCATTCCGCAATGCCGAAAAAAGGAGGGCCAGTACTCCTATGCCTTCCGCACTCCGCCCGAATACGCACAGCTCCTGCAGCAGGCCGGCTTCGACTTCCTCTCGCTGGCCAACAACCACAGCTACGACTTCGGCCTTGCCGGCACTCGCCAGACCATGGTGCGCCTCGACAGCCTCGGCATACGCTACGCCGGCATCCGCGACATCTGCGACATCGCCCTCCTCCGCATCGACAGCACCACCTTCGGCTTCGCCTCGTTCGGCCACAACAGCCACACCCCGCGCCTCACCGACTCCGCCGCCGTCCGCCGCATACTGGAACCCCTACGCTACGCTTGCGACATCCTCGTCGTCTCCTTCCACGGCGGCGGCGAAGGGCACGCCTTCCGGCACCTGCCCGACAGCACCGAGAGGTACCTCGACGAGAACCGCGGCCACCTGCGGCGCTTCGCCCACCTCTGCGTCGACCTCGGCGCCGACATCGTCCACGGCCACGGGCCACACGTCTGCCGCGCCATGGAGGTCTACCGCGGACGCCTCATAGCCTACAGCCTGGGCAACTTCTGCACCCCGGTGGGCATCAACCTCCAGGGCTATGCCGCCCACGCCCCCATCGTCACGGCACGCATCGGACGCAGCGGCACGCTCATCGACGGCCGCATCCACTCCTTCCTCCAGCCCTACCGCAAAGGGCCGCGCCCCGACCCCGAGAACACCGCAGCAAAAAACATCCGCTCGCTCACCTTCGACGACTTCGACGACCCACACATCGCCATCGACGACGACGGCTTTTTTCGCCCCACGGACGAGACTGTTGAAAACCAGTAGTTTGCGGAGCAACCTGTTCAAATCGTGCCGGGTTGTGTTCCCTCATTTTCCCATCGATGGGAAATAATGGGAAAGAGTCGAAGTATTCACCTACCAGATACCTACCAGACACCTACCAGAAGCCTGCAGCCGACCCACCCCTCAGACCCCATTTTTGATTTTTTAAGATTATTCCGTTTGGCCAGTTGCAACTTTTTGCGTACTTTTGCATCACTTTTTATATCCATACTGAACCCTACGCAATGAAATATATCGCACGTATCTTATTGTTATTGGCAACGTTGGCCCCCGCAGCCATCGCCCATGCACAGACCGACGACCCGCACAAGAAAAGCGACAAATCCGAAATAAAAGTCAACAAACTCGACGTCATCTACGAAGACGAAGAGTTCAAAGGCGTCGTCATCGACAACCGCAACGACCGCGAGACAGAGCACTACCTCTACCAGGCCCCCTTCATCGTCGACCCCGCCGAGGAGGACGACGACGACGAGGACGAGCTGCCCGGCTCCTACAACCTCAGCGACGAGGGCGCCGCCAGCGAGGACGAGATACTCCTCGAAGGCTTCGACACCGCGGCCATACACCTCGAGAAGTCCGACGTCAGCCACCTCGCCTCGCCCGTCACCATACGCCTCCGCGACAATGCCCGCGGCGAACGCTTCCACTGGCCCACGCCGACCTCGGCGCGCCCCTCCTCGCACTTCGGCCCGCGGTGGCGGCGCTTCCACTACGGCCTCGACCTCGCGCTGCCCACCGGCGAACCCATCTACGCCGCCTTCGACGGCATCGTCCGCATATCCAAATACAACCGCTCCTACGGCAACCTCGTCATCATACACCACCACGACGGCCTCGAGACCTACTACGCCCACATGTCGAAGCGCCACGTCCAGGCCGGCGACCACGTCAAAGCGGGCGACATCATCGGCCTCTGCGGCAACACCGGACGCTCCTTCGGCTCGCACCTCCACTTCGAGATACGCTACAAAGGCAACGCCATCAACCCAGAGACCGTCATCGACTGCAACACCCACGACCTCATCTCCGACCACCTCACCCTCAACTCCAGCTCCTTCCGCAAGATAGCCTCCTCGCGCAGCTCGCGTGGCGGCAACAGCGGCGGCAGCAGCGGATGGTACCGCGTCCGCAACGGCGACACCCTGGCCAAGATAGCCCGCCGCAACGGCACCACCATCAAGAAACTCTGCCAACTCAACGGCATCAGCCAGAACAAAGTCCTCCATCCGGGCGACCTGCTACGCGTCAGCGGCTCGGCCTCCTCCAACCCGCCAAAGTCCAGCACCGCCGCCAGCAGCGGCAAGGGCTCCTCGAAGACCTACACCGTCCGCCGCGGCGACACCCTCGGCAAGATAGCCCAGCGCCACGGCATGAGCCTCAAAGAACTCTGCCGCCTCAACGGCATCAGCCAGAACAAACCCATCCGCGAAGGCCAAAAACTCAAAGTAAAATGATGCGCCTCGACATACTCACCCTCTTCCCCTCCATGATGCAGATGTTCTTCCAGGAGAGCATCATCAGCCGCGCACAGAAGAAAGGCCTCGTCGAAGTCGTCTTCCACGACCTCCACGACTACTCCCTCAACCGCTACGGCTCCGTCGACGACTACCCCTACGGCGGCGCCGCAGGCATGGTCATGTGTGTCGAACCCATCGCCAACTGCATCGAAGGCCTCCAGGCACAACGCACCTACGACGACATCATCTACACCGCCCCCGACGGCGAGATGTTCAGCCAGCCCATGGCCAACCAGTTGTCGTTGGCACAGAACTTGATGGTGCTCTGCGGCCACTACAAAGGCGTCGACGAGCGCATCCGCGAACACTTCATCACCCGCGAAATCTCCATCGGCGACTACGTCCTGACCGGCGGCGAGCTGGCCGCGGCCGTCATCGCCGACGCCGTCATACGCCTCCTCCCCGGCGCCATCGGCGACGAACAATCAGCACTCGCCGACTCGTTCCAAGACGGCCTCGTGGCGCCGCCCGAATACACGCGCCCGCCGGAGTTCCGCGGCTGGCGCGTCCCCGACGTCCTCCTCTCCGGAAACCACGCCAAGATAGACCAGTGGCGCATGGACCAGGCCCTCGCCCGCACCAAAGAGCGCCGCCCCGAACTCCTCAAACAATCAAGCAATCAAACAATCAAGCAATAACAATATGACAGAATTTGAAAAATACGCCACCCGTCACCGTGGCATCAGCAGCACCACCTTCGCCAAGTACACCTCGGCCATGAACAGGACAATTCAGAATTCAGGACTCAGAATTCAGAATTCCCTCACCCCCTACATCGTCGAAGAGCGCCAGCTCAACGTCGCCCAGATGGACGTCTTCAGCCGCCTCATGATGGACCGCATCATCTTCCTCGGCACCGCCATCGACGACTACACCGCCAACGTCATCCAGGCGCAGCTCCTCTTCCTCGAGAACATGGACCCCGACCGCGAGATCACCATCTACCTCAACTCCCCCGGCGGCTCCGTCTATGCCGGCCTCGGCATCTACGACACCATGCAGTTCATCCAGCCCAAGGTGGCCACCATCTGCACCGGCCTCGCCGCCTCCATGGCCTCCGTCCTCCTCTGCGCCGGCGAGAAAGGCCGCCGCTCCGCGCTCCCCCACTCCCGCGTCATGATACACCAGCCCATGGGCGGCGCCGACGGACAGGCCACCGACATGGAAATCACCGTCCGCGAGATCCTGAAACTCAAGAAAGAGCTCTACGAGATTATCGCCCACCACAGCGGCCAGCCCTTCGAGCAGGTAGAGAAAGACTCCGACCGCGACCACTGGTTCACCGCCGAGGAGGCCCTCCAGTACGGCATGATCGACGAGGTGCTGACCAAGAAGTAAGCATCCCCCCAATGGTTCCTGTGGACAACAACTCCTTCGTCAGCGACATCAAACAGCTCATCGAGCATAGTCGCCGCGCGGCATACGCTGCCGTCAACTCCATCATGATTGACACCTACTGGCATATCGGCCAGCGCATTGTGGAGCAAGAGCAGCAGGGCGAGAAGCGCGCCGAGTACGGCAAGCAGATAATCAAGATGCTGTCGAAGGAGTTGACACAAGAATATGGAGAAGGGTGGAGTGAACGGAATTTGCGGAATTTCCGTTCGTTCTACCTTACCTTCAACGATTTGGAGATTTGGCACACGCGTGTGCCAAATCTTACTTGGTCGCATATCCGTACTACCCTCCGCGTTGACGACCCTGTCGCGGCGCGGTGGTATCTGCAGACCGCCTCGCAGGAGATGTGGAGCGTCCGCACCCTCGACCGCAACATCAGCACACAGTATTTCGAGCGGCACTTCAAACAGCCGCAGTTGGTTGAAGACAGTCGCAAGAACCCACCTGCCGACAAGCTGGAAGTGCTCAAAAGCCCTGTCGTAGCCGAATTCCTCGGATTCAACCCTGGCACCGACTACACGGAGAGTGACCTGGAGAAAGGGCTCATCTCACACCTGCAGGAGTTCCTCGTCGAGATGGGACGGGGATTTGCCTTTGTCGCACGACAGAAACATATCTTCACCGATGCCGGCGACTTCTACATCGACCTGGTCTTCTACAACTACATCCTGAAATGTTTTGTCCTCATCGACCTGAAGAAAGGCCAGATAACCCATCAGGACATCGGACAGATGGATATGTATGTGCGCATGTACGATGACTTGCAGCGCACCGAGGGCGACAACCCCACGATAGGCATTGTGCTCTGCAGCGAGACCAGCAAGGACATCGCCCGCTATTCAATCCTGCACGACAACGACCACCTCTTCGCAGCCAAATACATGGCCCTTATGCCCACCGAAGAGGAGCTCCGCCGCGAGATTGAACAGCAAAAAGAACTCTACAATCTGCAAAATTCCTAAATTTAAAAGCCTTGCAAAAAATCATGCTCATGATTGGGGTATAATCATGAGCATGATTTCAATACGTCATGCGCTTGAGAATCTGGGGGCTACTTTATCACCACCACCTTGCGAGCGGGGTGCATTGCCAATACTTACAATATAGACACCAGCAGCGCCTCAGGAAGGGCAGCTCAAGGAGGGGGCGGGGGGTATCCTCGATTTATACATTTCATATCCGAATGCCACAGTCATATTTCATAAGAATAGTGTTACTGATAGAATCAGGGAGCAAAGTAAGTTGCACCAGTGAGTTGTGCGGGACAATACGGTAGGATGAGCTCCACTTCACCAATCCTTTCCACTGATTGAAGTAGATGCAAACGATAGTAACAATATCGCCCTTGATGCTGACCTGCGGCGTGTAATCAATGTCTGGCAGATTTGCGATAGCTTGATACCGAATGGCAGAGTCTATGTCTGCTGTCGAGAAAATGACTGATCGAGTGAGGTACGCTCCGTGGTCGAACTTCGGCAGAAAATACTCGATATTGTCAAGCAAAAACAGTTGCCAGAATGCTTCATTCTTGTTTGGGAGCAGAATGTGTTGCGATGGTTTGGGTATATGCTTGGAAATGCGGCGGTCAACCACATTATTTATCAAGTATTCGGGCGAGTAATAAAGCGAGATTGAAACCGAGCCTTCCTCGTATGGTTGTTTGGCCACACCCAACCGCTGCGCCAGCGTGGGCTTTATGGGTGTAATAATAGGCTCGAATGCCCTGTCGGCATTGTGGTTGTGAATGTAAGGCGAGGCAATAAACGAGCGGTCGACAATATCGTCTTGGCGGCGATATAGACCAAGCGTCTTGCCTGGCTCAATGGTCAAGTCTGGCAATGCTTCGAAAAGAAACATTGCATCGAACATATCGTAATCGTAAAGCGTCTCAATATTGTAGTTCGCCTTAATGCTGGCAAGCAAGCCACGATAGAAACTTTCGTATGTGGCCGTTGCATCCGATGACCGTGCTTGCTGTTTGGTGTGATCGGCGAGAAGAATGCATGGCATCGGACGTCCGCCTTCAGACGATACCCTAGCAAAGCAGAAATCGTCCATATCACACTTCTTGTTGCGGAGAATACGTTCTGCCACCTGTGGCGAAACCAGTCCGCGCACCGTACCACAGGCAAAAACATATTCGCTGACGCGCATGTCTTCCGCAATACTCAGTTCACTGCCCTGCTCTATGATATATTGCCGCAGCGGCTTATACTCGTGAAATACAATGTCGTCCATATAGTATGTTTTAGAATGGCAAGTCGTCATCGTCTGCTATGGGTGACCTAAAAGCGACAGCTTCAGAGTAAGTGAATGTCCATAGCAGCCTGTATGGTTCATGTTTCGCGAGTATAAGGCATGGGATGGATGCCCCATCGCTGCCTTCAACCATACCTATATTAAAGTCTCCAACTTGGCATTCTTCCTCCGCAAGCCGCTCTACCGCCTTCGAGCCGATATAGCCCTTCACGTTGCCACACTGGAAAAATGACTTGCCTGTCTGTGGATTTTTCCAATGCTGTAGCTCTGCATTCTGCTCCAGTATTACTTGACGTAAAGGTTTTGTACTTTGTATCTTTGTCATTCCTGCTATTTTATTATGGTGAAAAAACTGGCGATAAGATTCACTGGCAACAGCAGCAAGGCTGCCATACAACCGCTTCCTTGCTGAACTCCATTGTCTGGCAACATTCCGCCTCTCGTTCTGACACACTTCTGACATATTTGATAATGGAAGTTGTGGTTAAAACCATCAGTAAAGCGACCAGGATTACCATAGATAGGATTTCCACATTGCAAACACCTTCCGTTATTCACCAGACCTATCTCTTTTAAATAATCCAACCCATCTTCGTCCAATTCAAGGGAAAAATAAGCAGGATCACTCAAATCGGCCTTATAATAGCCCGTTCGTACCCACTTTCTCCCGTCAAACTCCTTTGCTTTATAACCTGCGGCATTGAGTTCTTTTGCCATCAATTCGTTCCACTCATGCCAAGACAGGCTGTTGATTTGTTGTGATGTGTACTTTTTCATCTTGTTTTTTTATTTGCATTTTTATCAATCTATGTAAACTTTCTTTTCCTCGTATGAAAATTTACGGTCTATCATGACAAATGCTTGTCCTCTGTCCAATATAGACTCGATAAGTTTTCTTGAATCCAGATCCATGTTCTCAATGCAATCTGAAATCTTGCCATAAGTTAACAGATTTGCCTGTAGCCATGTAATTCTTGTCAGCTTTCCATTGATGTTTGAGAAACAGATATATGCTGGGTTGTATCCACTTTTCTCAAACGTATCAAGAACAGCTATGCGAGTTATGTACGCAGCAAAAATCAGATGGTTAAAGTCCCCATCCCGTTCATACTCGTCCAAGAAATGTAGAACAGTTGAAACACCATTTGCTATGTGTTCATTGTCTTTTGTTCCACTTGCAAATTTGTCAAAAAGGCTCATCGTTTTTGTTGTTTTTAGCAGTTAAATATTTTTCTTTGTATATCTTTCTCAACATTTGCTCATGATTCATGTATTCCGGTAGTGTCCATTCAAGATTAACATTGCCTACTATTGGGCTATTCCTAATCACTTCATTACATACGTTTTTTGCATTATTCGTCCTTGCCAAAGGCTACAACTATCACATCTTTCAGATTGATGACCCAGAAAACAATAAGAACCCATTTTACAATGTTAGAAAATGTGTTCCACTCGCTGATATGGAAGTTCCAACTAAACAGGCTGCATAGTAGATAGCCTACAACGGGTATTGTTACAAGCCACAAGATACCTCCCGACAAGTTTTTCTTCATAACTTTATAGCACTAATTAGTGTCGTGCGCAACCTCCATACTGGCCAGCCCAACTCCAGTGATTTTACATAAAAGAAGCGTGGGCCTGCATGTCTCACATTGTACTTGAAGGTCGTAGCAAAAACCTGTATCACTAATGTAAAGGGACAGCCCACGCTTGCGCGCGAAGCCGTCACACCGCCCTTGTGATACTTTGAAAATTTGCTACGTTCTCAAGTACAAGGAAGCATAACGCTTCTAATCATTAACTTTCGGCCTTGAGGTTATACCCTCAAAAACCGACTGCAAAAATACGAACAATATTCCATTCTGCAAAAAATATTTTACTCATGTCGTGGAAAATGTGTAATTTTGCAGGCGAATTTAAAGCGTGACAACTATGCAGATAAAGATAATCAACCGCAGCCATCATGCGCTGCCGAAGTATGAGACGGTGCAGTCGGCGGGGATGGATCTGAGGGCTTATTTGCCCGAAGGACCGATTACGTTGAAGCCTATGGAGAGAGGGCTTGTGAAGACGGGGCTCTTCATGGAGCTGCCGGCGGGCTACGAGGCGCAGGTGCGGCCCCGCAGCGGACTGGCGCTGAAGAAGGGCATCACGGTGCTCAACTCGCCCGGCACCATCGACGCCGACTACCGCGGCGAGATATGCGTCATCCTCATCAACCTCTCGCAGGAGGACTTCGTCATCAACGACGGCGAGCGCATCGCCCAGATGGTCATCGCCCGCCACGAGCAGGCCGAAGTCATCGAGGTGGAGGAACTGACCGACACCGAACGCGGCACCGGCGGCTTTGGCCACACGGGACATAAATAAACGCGAATTATCATGAATTGACCATGAATTTCTGCAAGCATTTATTTATCCTGTTGGCTCTGGCAGCATGCAGTGCATGCCATGCCCAAAGCAATGAGGATTTCGGGTATGAACCCCTTTCGCCAGATTCCGCTTTTGCCACAGGTGCCGAGAACCTGTGGGGCCATGAGGTGTTCCCCTCTATGTTCTTGTTCCGCGAGGGCGGCTATAAGGGTCGCACTGCGGTGGTGGCAAACCAGACCTCGGTGGTGGGGGCAACACACCTTGTGGATACCTTGCTCCGCGCGGGTGTGAACGTCACCAAGATATTCTGTCCTGAACATGGCTTCCGCGGCATTGCGGCGGCGGGCGCCAAGGTGGACAACAGCACTGACCCCAAGACGGGCCTTCCCATCATATCCCTTTATGGCAAGAACAAGAAACCCACCCCGCAGCAGATGGCCACCGTCGACGCCGTGGTGTTCGACCTGCAGGATGTGGGCTGCCGCTTCTATACATATATAAGTACGCTGCACTACGTGATGGAGGCCTGCGCCGAGCGGGGCATACCCCTGGTGGTGCTCGACCGCCCCAACCCCAACGGGCACTATGTGGACGGCCCGGTGCTGGACACCGCCGCCTGCCGCTCCTTCGTGGGCATGCATCCCGTGCCGGTGGTCTACGGCATGACGATAGGGGAATACGCGCAGATGATCAACGGCGAGCGCTGGCTCAAGGGCGGCGTGCAGTGCGCCCTCACCGTGGTGCCCCTGCAGGGCTACCGGCGCGACTCGATGGGCTACTGCCTGCCCGTCGCCCCATCGCCCAACCTGCGCAACGCCCATGCTGTGGCCCTCTATCCGAGCCTCTGCCTCTTCGAGGGAACCCACTGCGGCGTGGGGCGAGGCACCGACTATCCCTTTGAGTGGGTCACCTTCGGCACCGACACCCTCGACCTGCGACAGGAGGCGGCTCCGGCGCGGTTCAGCCTCAAATATCTGATGGCGATGCACCGCCGTGTGCCGCAGGGCAAGTTCTTCATCCAAAACAACTTCTTCGAGAAGCTGGCCGGCACCACCGACCTGCGCCGCCAGCTGGAGCAGGGCCTGAGCGAGGAGGCGATCCGCGCCACATGGCAACCCGGGCTCGACCGTTTCAAAGAGATCCGCAAAAAATATTTAATCTATCAATAAAATGAAAAGAACCCTTATCCTGATGGCAGCCGCCGCCATGCTGTGCGGCGCCTGCTGCACCAAGCAAGAAACCGCCCCCCAGGCCGACCCGGCCGAGGTGGTGATGCAGAACATCCTGGCCCGCAAGAGCGTCCGCTCCTACAACGGCGACACCATCCCCGCCGCGGTGATGGAGAACATCCTGCGCGCCGCCATGGCCGCCCCCAGCGGCCGCGACTGGCGCCCCTGGAGCTTCGTCGTGCTCACCGACAAGAGCCAGTACGACAGCATCTTTGAAGGCAACTTCAACATGCAGAAGTTCAAGGAGAGCGGAGCCGTGGTGGTCATCTGCGCCGACACCATCCACATGGGACCCACGCGCGACAACCCCGACGGCCCGGCCGTGGCGCAGTACAACCCCCTGTGGCGCGACGACATGGGAGCCGTCACCGAGAACCTCCTCCTGGCGGTGGAAGCCTACGGCCTCGGTGCCTGCTGGACCGCCTGTTACCCCTATCCGCAGACCATGGCCCCGGTGAAGCGCACCCTCGGCCTGCCCGCCTCGGTGGTGCCCTACGCCGTGGTGCCCATCGGCTACCCCAACGGCGACACCCAGCCCAAGGACAAGTGGGAGCCCGCTCGCGTTCACTACAACCGCTGGTAGCCTATGCTTAGCGTTGGAATCAAAGGCCACCTTGAGCAGGTGGTCACCCCCGACCTCTCCGCCGCCCGCATCGGCAGCGGACTGGTCGAGGTCTTCGCCACACCGATGATGATAGCCCTCATGGAGCGCACCTGCAACGAGAGCGTCGTGCCCCACCTCGACGAGGGGCAGGGCACTGTGGGCACACTGGTCAACGTCAGCCACACCGCCGCCACGCCCGTGGGCATGCGCGTCTGGTGCGAGAGCGAACTGCTGGAGGTGGACCGCCGCCGCCTGGTGTTCCGCGTGCAGGCCTTCGACGAGCGCGGCCCTATCGGCGAAGGCACCCACGAGCGCTTCGTCATCGACACCGCCAAGTTCCAGGCCAAGGCCCTCGGAAAATAACCTTCACTAAAACATACACAAGAAAGAGGATGCCTTGGCATCCTCTTTCTTGTGGAGTAGATGGGACTCGAACCCACTACCTTTTGATTGCGAACCAAATGCTCTACCAGATGAGCTACTACCCCTTTCTCTATCAAAAAAGGGCCGTTCACGCTGCGACCCTTTCCTTGGTGGAGTATATCGGAGTCGAACCGATGACCTCTTGCATGCCATGCAAGCGCTCTAGCCAACTGAGCTAATACCCCATGTTGCATTTCGTTTTTTCTCTCGAAATCGGGTGCAAAAGTACAACTATTTTCCGATATGGCAAAATATTTTTTGCACTTTTTTCTTAATTGTCTATAATACAGCACATAGCGATTGTAAATAAAACAATCTTCGCTCCTTTTTTCCACCCTGAGTGGACGCTCCGGCAGGTCGTTTTTGCTACTTTCGGCAGGGTCCTACACCTTCCACGTGAAGCCCTCGAAGGGGTTCTGCCGGTCGCAGTCCTGCTCCTGCGAACGCTCCTGCATGCGCTTGATGCGCCGCAGGCCCCAGCGCCACATCGTGACGTCGAAGACTATGAACACTATCATCAGGACTCCGCTTACCAGCATGCCTAACCCGCTGTCGCCAAGGCCGTCGCTCACCATGAGGAGGGCGTCGTAGGTGCCGTGCAGCAGCATCGGGAAGAGCAGCGCGCAGGCCAGGTGGCGGCGGCGCCCCGCGGGGTCGAACTTGGCCAGCGACACGTAGTAGCCCATCGTCACTGCAAACAGGAAATGCGCCGGCACCGCCAGCAGGCCGCGCATCAGCGCCACCTGCATCATGTCGTCGCCACTGGTCACATACATCACGTTCTCCACGCAGGCAAAGCCCAACGAGAGGAACACCGCGTAGACGATGCCGTCGAAGTATTCGTCGAAATGCGGGCTGCGCCATATCACCAGCAGCAGCAACAGCAGCTTGCACAGCTCCTCGCTGAAGCCCGCCACGGCGAAGCCGTTGTACAGGCCGCCAAGCACCGGGGTGCCGGGGTTGAAGGCGCCCATCACCATCTCCATGACTATTGCGGGCACCACGCTCAGGCACCCCACGAAGAACGTCAGCAGCAGGCGCCCCACGGGTTCGGGGTTCTGCTTGTCTTTCCGATAGATGAACCACAGCAGCAGCAACACTGGCAACACTGCCGAAATCAATGCGATATTCATAATACGGTCTCCTTGTTTTTCTCTTGAGATACAGATGCTTCCACCCGGCATCCCTGGCGTGTGCCGCGGCGGCGCAGCTCGGCCTCGACCAAGGCGGGCATCTCCTCGTTGCGCAGCAGGCGGCCGTCCTGTCGGCGGAAGCTTCGCTCGGGGCAGGCCTGGTAGCGCGGCGGCACCTCGCCGGCCAGGCGCTCGATAACCAGGTCGTCGCGCAGCCGCTCCAGCAGGTCGCACACCAGCCCCACATACTCCTCCAGTCCCCACTGCGGCAGGGTGCGCCTGAAGGCCTCGTCGGCGTATTGCCGTTCCATCTCCGTGCCGCGCAGCACCTGCAGCTGGTGCAGCTTGAGGCTCGTCAGCGGCAGGGCGTTGAGCAGCGGCGCCTCGGCCAGCACCTCGTCGCGCCCTTCGCCGGGCAGCCCCAGGATGAGGTGTCCGCCCACCGGCAGGCCGCGCTCGGCCGTCAGCCGCACCGCGCGTTCCGTGCAGGCGAAATCGTGCCCGCGACGTATGGCACGCAGCGTGCTGTCGTGGCAGCTCTCGATGCCGTATTCCACCGCCACATAGTGCTCGCGCCCAAGCGTTTCCAGCAGGTCGAGCACCTCGTCGTCCACGCAGTCGGGCCGCGTTCCTATCACCAGCCCCACCACGCCCGGCTGACGCAGTGCCTCGCCGTAGCGCTCGCGCAGCACGCCGACCGGCGCATAGGTGTTGCTATACGACTGGAAATAAGCCAGATACTTTGCTGTCGAGCGGTAGCGGCGGCGGTGGAACCCGATGCCCTCGGCCACCTGCTCGGCGATGCTGCCCGCGCGGCGGCAGTACGACGGGCTGAAGGCCTCGCCCTGGCAGAATGTGCAACCGCCCGTGCCCAGCCGCCCGTCGCGGTTCGGACAGGTGAAGCCCGCATCAATCGACAGTTTCTGCACCCGCGTGCCGAAGCGTTGGCGGAAATAGGCGCTCTGTGTTCGGTAAAACATTTTGCAAATATACGCATTTTTTTCCAACCGACAAAAAAAAAGTTGCCCCGACCGCCCTTTTCCGCCTCCTTGTTCCCCGATTTTCCCATCGATGGGAAATGATGGGAAAGAGTCGAAGTATTCACCTACCAGATACCTACCAGACACCTACCGGATGCCTGCCTAGGACTCCCTGGGACCTCCTAGGACTTCCTAGGATTTCCCAGGATTTCCTGGGAGGAATACTCTGCTGAACCACAGCGCATTGCGCAGATGCAGAATCTTTTTTTATTTTTTTAACAATAAATACACCCTTGCGCCGTTATTGCAGATGTATATGTACAAAAAGGCCCTCATACTGCTAGCGCTCGTGCTGCCGTTCGCGGCGGCCACCGCCCAGCGTTCCGGCGCCCCGGCCGACACTTCGCGGTGGGACTACCACCTCTCGGTGGGCACCACCGTGGTCAACGCTTGCGGCCGCACCGACGCCCTCGGCTGGGTCGCCCCCTCGGCGCGCTACCAGGCCACCGACCGCCTCACCCTCGGCGGCGGCTTCGTGGCCGTCGGCTCGCTGCTGTCGTCCTACGAGCTCCACGGCTACCACAACCGCAGCCTCGCCCCGCGGCGCCGCGGCACACGCCTCGCCGCGCTGCACCTCGAAGCCGAATACCGCATCAACGACCGCCTCGATGTCTGGGCCTCCGTCGCCCGCATCTCAGGCTTCGCACAGCCCCTCTGGCTCGACGGCGCCCGGCCCGTCGAGGCCACCGTCCTCTCCGGCGGCCTGGCCTACCACCCCAACGACGCCACACTCCTCGAGCTGCACTTCCACATCGTCCACGACCACTACGGCAACGCCGCCCTCGGCCTCTTCGGGCACCCCTGGTACGGCCACGCCACCCCCAACCTCGACCTCTATGGCGGCCTCTGGCCTTTCTAAACACACAACCATGGAATACAACACACAACGCGAACACCTCGACATCACCGACTACGGACGCAACGTCTACAAACTGATAGACTACGCCAAGACCCTCGCCGACCGCGACCAGCGCAACACGATGGCCAACACCATTATCAACACCATGGCCCTCGTCAACCCCAAAATCAAGGACCGCGCCGACTACCGCCGCATCCTCTGGGACCACCTCATGCTCATGGCCGACTACCAGCTCGACGTCGACTGTCCCTACCCCGTCAGCCGCGACGAAAGCGCCGCACATAAACCCCACCGTCTGCAATATGCCGACAACGCCATCACCTTCCGCCACTACGGCCGCGCCCTCGAAGACATGATCCACGCCGTCGCCGACATGCCCGACACCCCCGAACGCATGCAGCTCACCGAGCAGATTGCCCACACCATGAAGCGGCAATACCTGCAGTGGAACCGCGACTCTGTCGACGACGACCTCATCCGCGAACAGCTCGAACAGCTCTCCGGCGGCCGCCTCTCCCTCGGCCCGGAATTCCAGTTCCGCGACTCGAAGATATACCTCGACGCCATGGCCGCAGCCATGGCAAAGAAAGAGAACAGCAGCAAGAAAAAGAAAAAGAAAAAGAAATGAGCAGCTTCGAAATCACCGGTGGCCACAGACTCTGCGGCGAGATAACACCCCAAGGCGCAAAGAACGAAGCCCTGCAGGTGCTCTGCGCCGTGCTCCTCACCTCCGACAAGGTGCGCATCGAGCACGTGCCCGACATTCGCGACGTCAACAAGCTCATTGAACTGCTCAAACTCCTCGGCGTCAGCGTCCACGAGGACACCGCCTCCGCCTGCGAAAGCGGACGCACCTTCGAATTCCAGGCCGACCAGGTGAACCTCGACGCCCTCCACAGCCCCGAGTTCCGCCAGCAGGCCGGCGCCCTCCGCGGCAGCATCATGCTCGTCGGGCCGCTCCTCACACGCTTCGGACAGGCCATAGTCCCGCAACCCGGCGGCGACAAGATAGGCCGACGCCGCCTCGACACCCACTTCATCGGCATGGAACGCCTCGGCGCCGAAGTCGAATACAAACGCGGCGCCTACTACGTCAACGCCAAACGCCTCAAAGGCACCTACATGCTCCTCGACGAGGCCTCCGTCACCGGCACCGCCAACATCGTCATGGCCGCCGTCATGGCCCGCGGCACCACCACCATCATGAACGCCGCCTGCGAACCCTACGTCTACCAACTCTGCAACATGCTCAACACCATGGGCGCCAAGATATCGGGCGTAGGCTCCAACCTCCTCACCATCCGCGGCGTCAAAGAACTCCACGGATGCACACACCGCCTCCTGCCCGACATGATCGAGGTAGGCTCCTTCATCGGCATGGCCGCCATGACCCAAGGCGACATCACCATCAAAAACGCCCAGGTGCAACACCTCGGCCTCATCCCCCAGGTCTTCCGCCGCCTCGGCATCGAAGTGTGGCAACGCGGCGACGACCTCTACGTCCCCGCCCAAGAGCACTACGAAATAGAGCGCTTCATGGACGGCTCCATCATGACCGTCGCCGACGCCCCCTGGCCCGGCTTCACCCCCGACCTCATCTCCATCGCCCTCGTCGTCGCCACACAGGCCAAAGGCAGCGTCCTCATCCACCAGAAGATGTTCGAAAGCCGCCTCTTCTTCGTCGACAAACTCATCGACATGGGCGCCCAGATCATCCTCTGCGACCCCCACCGCGCCACCGTCATCGGCCTCGACCGCGAACACAAACTGCGCGGCGTACGCATGGCCTCGCCAGACATACGCGCCGGCGTCGCACTGCTCATCGCCGCACTCTCCGCCGACGGCACCAGCCGTATCGACAACATAGAGCAAATCGACCGTGGCTACCAGCGCATCGACGAGCGTCTGGCACGCCTCGGCGCTCAAATCAGACGTCTTGACTTATAACCACTTTTGAGATATGTTCCTCAACCTATTCAAGAAAAATCGCGAACCCCGCCCCATCTTCGAAGCCCTCGGCACCGACATGCACTGTCACCTCATCCCTCGGGTCGACGACGGGTCGAAATGCATCGAAGAGACTGTCGAATGTCTGCAGACCCTCCGTACCCTGGGCTACAGCAAAGTCTACATCACCCCGCACTTCCAGACCCCCAGGTTCGAAAACGACGAAGACGACATCACCCGCCGCTTCATGGAGGTCAAAACCAAGGTGGCCGACGCTGGCGTCGACATCGAACTGGCCGGCATTGGCGGCGAATACCGCATCGACAGCGGCTTCTACAACCGCCTCAAAAGCCCCCGCTTCCTTAGGGTCGCAAAAAAATATGTCCTGGTCGAGTTCTCGCTCCACCAACAGATGATGGGCTGCGACGAGATGATCTTCGAAATGCAGATGAACGGCCACGAAGTCATCCTCGCCCACCCCGAACGCTACCCCTACCTCAACGTCCGCGGCTCGCGCATGGAGCAACTGAAAAACCAAGGCGTGTACTTCCAGGTCAACGTCCTCTCCCTCGGCGGCTTCTACGGCGACGACGCCAAGCGCCGTGCCTTCGAGATGCTCGACCTCGGATGGGTCGAATTCCTGGGCACCGACACCCACAACACCATGTACGCCCAAGCCCTCACCGACTTGAGCCACGACCGCAAGGTGGCCAAAGTGCTGGAGACCCACGAATTCTTAAACAAGACACTGTAAACCTGCCGGTTCGGCCTCTTCAGATGCGCGCCCGGCGCACCGTGAGGGCCACCGACAGGCTGCTGATGGCCATCACCAGCACAAACGTCATCAGGAAGTCCACACCCCGCATCGCCACGGGAAACGCGCGGACCACGAAGTTACCGTCGCCCATGCCAATCAGGCCAAACTGCTGCTGCAACAGGCAGACGACAAATCCCAACACCAGACCTGTCGCCACCGCCACGGCACAGATGAGCAGCCCCTCGAGGGCAAACGCCCGCCGGATACGGCGACGCTCCATGCCCATGCTCTGCAGCATGAAGATATCGCCACGCTTGCCGATTATCAGCAGCGACAGCGATGCCACCAGACTCAAGGTCGAGATTAGCACTATCAGCGACAAAATCAGGTAGATACCCAATCTTTCCGTACGAAATATCTTGAAATAGAGCGGCTGCTGCTCGTAGCGGTCTTTTACCGTCAGCGGCAGCTGGCGCGAGGCTATAGCCTCCTTGACGCCGGCCTTCACCCTGCTCACCCGCGCACCCTTGGCCACCTTCAGGGCCACCGCGCTGCACTCGTCGGGCGCATAGCCCATCAGTCGCCGGACAAAGCCTATGTCGGCCACCACATATTTCTTGTCGATATCGTTCTGTATAAAGAAATTGCCCACCGGATAGGCATAGCCGATATTAAACGCCTCGTCCATGGTGAAGCCCATCGCCGTGGTGCCGCGCTTGGGGATGTGCACCGCGGCCGGTACCGCCGAGGGTATGCGCATGCCCAGCTGGTAGAAGATTTCGCCGCCGACCACCAGCGTCGCCAGCCCCTCCTGCTCAGGCTTGAGCAGGTACTCGCCTTCTGCCATCAGGGTGTCGAGGCCCGTTAGGGCGACATAGTTCTCGTCGACCCCTCGCAACGTGACGATGGCCTGGTTCTCGCCATAGGTCACCCACGCCGTCTCCGTCACCATTGGCGACACCGTGGCCACACCCTCCACTTGCCCCAGCCCACTGTCCGTCAGCCTGAAAGTCTTGCCCTCGGCAGGCTCGACGAGCAGCTCAGGGTCGAAGGTGCTGAAAAGTTCTTTGGTGAGGTTGCCGATACCATTGTAGACCGACAGCACGATAATCAGCGCCATTGTACTGACCATCAGCCCGATGAGAGATATCCACGAGATTATGTTCACCACCGACCGCTGCCGGCGGGCGAAAAGATAGCGTACCGCGATGAGCGATTCCAGCCTCATTGTTTAAGCAGGCGCTCGATGTTCTCTATGTAATCCAGCGAGTCGTCCAGATAGAACTCCAACTGGGGTATGATGCGCAGCTGCTTGCCTTCGCGCAGCCCCAGGCGGCGTCGCAGGTCGGCGGTGTTCTCGCGTATCAGCGCCATAAGCCCATCCTGGCTTCCACCACCTATCACCATGATGGAGAGGTAGATGCGGGCAATCGAGAGGTCGGGGGTGACGCGCACCCGCGTCACCGTGATAAGCGACGGCCCCAGCAGCGGCTTCATCTCCCGCAGGAAGATGTCGCCCATGTCCTGCTGTATCAGGCGGCAGATCTTGTTTTGTCGTGTGCTCTGCATAGTCCTACCACCTCCAGCCTAAACGTATCGGGAGAAACACCGTCTGCTGCATGTAGGCCACGCCCAGCGTCACGTAGAAGCTGTGCCAGTTGCGGCTCATGTTGCGCATTCCGTTCAGGTGGTACCAGTAGTACCAGTTCAGGCCGCCATAGACTTCCACCAGCGGCGTGAGGGTGGTGCCATAGGTGTCGCTCGGACCCAGCAGCATGCTGCCTCCCACGCGGGCACCCACCTCGGGGGCCCACTTGATGGAGGTCGGCTGGTAGTCGAGCCCCATGATGGCTTTCCATATCGGGCGGAAGTCGAAGTCGACAAACACCTGGGCGCCAAGCATCGACTCGGCCTGCTCGTGGCTGCTGAAGTAGTAGCCCACGCCGGCTCCGCCGCCGAGGAACCAGTCCTGGCTTATGTTCATGCCTACCATCACGTTGACGTCGGCCCCGTGGTGGTGTTTGTTCAGGTAGTGGCCGTAGTCGCCGGCCTCGCCGATGTTGCCTATGTACGGCAGGTATCCGGCCTCCACCTTCATCATGAACTCGTTCTTCTTGCCCAGCTGCGAATATTGGGCGGCGGCAGGCATGGCCATGCCTATTAACAGCGTCGCTATGAGTGCTTTTACCTTATTCATAGTTGTATCAATTTCGACTGCAAAGATATGAATTTATTTTCAATTCTCACAAAATATGTTCCTTTTCCAAGTGCCGGCCTCAGTTTTTCGCCGTCGCGGACACCCTTTTTCGCCCACACCTGACGCCCTTCGGCATCGAAAATCGCCACCTCGTAGGGTGCCGCCTGGCCCGTTGTCACCGACAAGACCTCGCCCCGCTTCAGGGGGTTGGGGAACAGGTTGGCCTCGGCAGCGCGTGGCGCCGTTATGCCGACGGCCGAGGTGTCGATGATGGCCAGCGTGTATTCGCCTGGCAGCAGGCTGTCGGCCACCACGAAACCTTCGTTGGCGGTGCCCGTCAGCCGGTACGGCAGCACCTGCCACTCGCCGCGCTCCGGGCGGTAGAGCAATACTATAGAATCGCGCGAGGCCGACTGCGCGTAGAAGCCGTTGTCAAGGTTGGGATAGTTCGAGCTGGAATAGCCCCGGCGCACGTAGCGGAAGCGGCCTTCGACGGCGGCCTCGCGGTCCCACGCGCCACGCAGCGCCCAGTAGCGCCGCGCCGTGCGCACCGTGCCCTCGGGCAGCGTGCCCCACGGGCGGCCCCAGTGGTGCTCCACATAGATGTCTGTCGCCGCCTGCGAGCGGAACGCCGCATGCGCCGTCGGCACCGACACCAGCGATCCGCCTTGCGTGTGGGCCTCGCCGACGGTGGCGGCGTCAGACAGCTCCTTGTCGTAGTCGAGCACAAAGTGCGTCGCCACAAACGGCAGGCTGAACACCACGTCGAGGGCGGTATCGTTTGTCGTGAACCACATCTTGGCCGTGTCGCCGTTGGCCGAGAAGAAGGTGATGGGCACTTTGATGCTGCGCATCACGCTGTCGGTGCCCACGCCCTGCTGGCTGATCATCACGTTCAGCGAGTGGGGGTTGCAGCCCGCCAGCCCGAGGGTCGAGGTCACGTGGTAGTCCACAAAGCCTTTGCCGAAGACGTGGAAGTCGAAGAAGTCGGTCAGGTCGGTGCCGCTGTACAGGCTCAGCGAGTCGCGCAGCCCGTAGGCGTCGATGTTGCCGAAGGCGCAGCTCGCCATCAGCCGGTTCAGCGCGTTGTAGAACACCTCCTCGCCGAGGTAGCCGCGCAGCGAGTGCCACACCATCCACCCCTTCTCGTAGGTCGTTGAGCCGTAGGTGTAGTCGTGCGGCATGCCGTGCAGCGGACGGTAGCCGTGGTCGGTCAGGTGCGTCGTGCGCAGCACCGACTCCAGGTTGCGCTGGTAGTAGTCGTCGCTCGCCGCGCGTCCCTGCACCGACTCCATCGCCACCTCGCTGCAGAACGAGGCGCCGCCTTCGTTGATCCACATGTCGCCCGACGTGGCGCACGTCACCAGGTTGCCGAACCAGGCATGCCCCAGTTCGTGCGCTATCGTGCTCTGCGCACGCTCCGACATCGACGCCACAAGCGAGGCGTCGAGCGCTATGTTGTTCACATGCTCCATGCTGCCTTTGGCTGTCGCTATGTAGCCTATACGCCCCCAACGGTAGGGGCCGAAACAGCGCTCGAACATCGGCACCACCGAGTCCAGCTCGGCAAAGGCATTGCGCACATTGGTCTCCGAACGCCCCTGGTGGCCTATGCTCAGCGGGTAGGTGCCATACTGCGACACCACGCTGTCCTCTATCTTGTCCCATGCCGCCTGGCTCACCGACACCAGATAGGTCGGCACCTCCTGGCCGATGCGCCACACCGAGCTCTCCGTCCCGTCGGCATTGGCCGTCCGGCTCTGCAGCATGCCGCCGCACTCCGCCGTCCACCCGGCCTTCGTCTTCACCCGCAGCGTGTAGGTGGCTTTGTCTGTGAAATTGTCGCGGCACGGGAACACCGACCGCCCCATCGAATGGGGGTCGGCCTCGAAGCCCACGCCCAGGTTGTAGTGGCAGTTGGCATCGAACCAGAAGCCGCCCCAGCCGCCCGACTCGGCATTCTGCCGGCCGGTGTACCACACCCGCACCGTGAAGTCGCTCCCGGCGGCAATCCCCGCCGTCGGCAGCGCCGTCAGGTCGGGATTGCTCACCCGCACGCCGGCCACCTCGACCGAGTCCACCGTCCCCACCAGCTCCAGCCCTATGCTGGCGCACGGCCGCAGCAGCGACAGGGTCAGCGTGGCATCGCCCTTGAACGGCGACCCGGCGCTCAAATCCAACGCAATGTCATAGTCCTTCACGTCGACAGAGTCTGTAGTCTGACCCCACACCGCACTGGTAACCAGCACCATGCAGAGCCCTGTGAATATTTGCTTCAAGGTCTTCATAAACTGATTTTAAAATGCAAAAATACGAAAAAAAACTCACCTGCCAACCATTTTGTTCCCCCAACTAGCTGCAGAAATCGCAAAATGCTACCCCTCAGCAACTTACAACCCAACCACTCCAGAGTCTACCAGACACCCACCAAATACCTAGGGGGGGCAGTCACCCCCCTCTCTTGAAAGGAGAGGGGGGGGCGGGGGGGGTGAGGCCTCCCCTCACTCCACCAGGAGTTTGCGGATGCTGCTGGCCTGGCCACTGGTCAGGCGCAGGGTGTAGACGCCCTTGGCCAGGCCGCCGAGCGGCATGCGCGTAGCGCCGGCGGCGTTGCGCACCGTCCGCACGGCGCGGCCCTGCGCGTCGTACAGCGTCAGCTCGTAGCCGCCGATCTGTGCGGCACGCACCGTCCTGTGCGAACAAAAAGTTCCCCGATTTTCCCATCGGTGGGAAATGATGGGAAAGAGTCGAAGTATTCACCTACCAGATACCTACCAGACACCTACCAGGCGCTTACCAGACGCCTGTCGGTTGCCTGCCGGTCGCACGGCGCTTCGGGGCAAAAAATCGACCCCTCGGCACAATATTTCCGTCCGGGTGCCGTTACCCTAGGCATGAACAGACACCTCAAACGCGCACTGCGCATTGCCCTGTTGCTGCTGCTCGTGGCCGGCACCGCCGCCTGCGGCGGTAGCGCCAATATGCACAAACACAAAAAGAGCGACTGCAATTGTCCGACGTTCTGACACCGCAGCAGCGCTACCGGCGTATCCTTGAGCGCCACCTGCCGCCCGACAGGGTTGCGGAGCTTGCCGACGGGTCGCGCGTGGCGGCGTCGGCTGTCGGCTGGGTCTACGATTTCCTCGAGCGGCACCGCGTCCATTTCCACATCACCCGCGAGCGCCGTTCGAAGCTTGGCGACTACCGTCGCCCCTGGCCCGAGCCCGACACCCCGCCGGCCCTCGCCGATGCCCACCCGAGGCACCCTTTCCACGAGATATCCGTCAACGGCGACCTCGGGCCGCTGATGTTCCTGTGGGTCTTCATCCACGAGGCCGCGCACCTGGAGACGCACCTGCGCCACCGCCACGTCCAGCCCCACGGCCACGAGTGGCAGGAGCAGTACCGCCAGCTCCTCGTCGGGTGTGCCTCTCTCTTCCCCGACGAGTTGCGTCCGCTGCTCGACCGCTACACCCGGCGTGTGCCCCTCAACCGCGCCGTGGGCCGCCAGATCGAGGCCACCCTCCGGCGCCTCGACAGCGGCGGCGACGCCTCCGGCAGCCCCGCTGTGCTCGACGACCTGCAGCCCGGCGCCGCCTTCCGCCTGCGCAGCCACCCCGACCGTCGCTTCCTGGCCCTCGACAGGCGCCGCACACGGTGGCTCTGCCGCGACCTCGACGACGGGCGCCAGTTCCTCGTCAGCGGCTCGGCAGAAATTGTCGCCGAACATTAATTTTTTTTGCACATTAGTTTTTTTTTCGTATCTTTGACGTTCAGAAGAATACCGAAAAAACAAATTATAAATTATAAATCAAACAGTTAGTGTAATATGAAGATTTTAGTTTTAAACTGCGGAAGCTCTTCCATCAAGTACCAGCTCATCGACATGGCCAACAACGCCCAGGTGATGGCCAAAGGTCTGCTGGAGCGTATCGGTCTGGAAATGGGCGAGTTCACCCACAAGTACAACGGCCAGAAGCACTATGAGCAGCTGCCCATCCCCAACCACACCGAGGGCATCAAGATAGTCCTCAAGGCGCTGACCGACCCGCAAATCGGCGTCATTGCCGACCTGAAGGAGATCGGCGCCGTCGGCAACCGCGTGGCCCATGGCGGCGAAATCTTCAAGGACAGCGTCCTCGTCGACGACAAGGTCATCGAGCAGATCAAGAGCCTCGAGCACCTGGCGCCCCTCCACACCCCCGGCAACCTTGCCGGCATCTACGCCATGCGCGAGGTGCTCCCCGGCGTGCCCCAGACTGCCGTCTTCGACACCGCCTTCCACTCCACCCTCCCCCCCAAGAGCTACCTCTACGGCCTCCCCTACGAGATGTACGAGAAGTACGGCATACGCCGCTACGGCTTCCACGGCACCAGCCATAAATTCGTCGCCGAGAAGGGTGCCAAGATGATTGGCCGCGACTGGAACGACCTCAAGATTATCTCCTGCCACCTCGGCAGCGGCGCCTCCATTGCCGCCATCGACCACGGCAAGAGCTTCGACACCACCATGGGCCTCACCGCCCTCGAAGGCCTCGTCATGGGTTCGCGCTGCGGCGATGTCGACCCCGGCGTCATCCTCTACCTCATGGACCAGGGCTACGACAGCAAGGCCCTCACCAAACTCCTCTACAAGCAGAGCGGCCTCATCGGCATCAGCGGCGACAAGCAGGACATGCGCGACATACGTGCCGGTCGCGACGCTGGCGACGTCCGCGCCACCTACGCCTTCGACATGTTCGCCCAGCGCGTCAAACGCTACATCGGCGGCTACATGGCCGAGATGGGCGGATGCGACCTCCTGCTCTTCACCGGCGGCATCGGCGAGAACGCCTGGTTCATGCGCCGCCCCATTCTGGAGAACATGGAGTGCCTCGGCATCAAGATCGACTTCTCCAAGAACGACAACGTCATGGGCGAGGACATCATCCTCTCCACCCCCGACTCGAAGGTCGCCACCGTCGTCTGCACCACCGACGAGGAGTTCGTCATCGCCAGCGACACCTACCGCCTCACCTCCAAGTAACCCCGCATCCCTTACAAAGAGATACTCAAAGCGGGAGCTCCCTCGAGGGAGCTCCCGCTTCATTTACGTCTCTGCCGGGCTCAATATATCAGCAGCGTCTGCCCGTCGAAGTCGGCAGTGTACTGGTAGAGCGCGCACGCCGTGGCGCTGCCCTCGAGGGGGTTGCCGTTGATGGTCTCGAACCTCGACCCGCACGCCGGGCAGCTCAGCAGCACGTCGTTCTCCGCGTCGGGCACAAGCTGCACCTCGTGGTCTTCCGGGCAGCTCATCTCGAAGGCCACAAAGTCGGTAAAGGTCACGCGGCGCACATAGATGCCCCTGTGTCCCACCACTTGGCCGTAGATGTCATGCGTGATGGCCTGCGCCCCCACCGTGCCGATGGCGGCATAGGCCGGCAGCGTCAGGTCGAACTGCCCACCCGGGCCGATGGGCGTGTTGCAGCGGTCGGGGGTGCATCCCGCCGCCGCCGCCAGCGCCGACACTATGAGCCACAGCCGCTTCATTTCGCCGGATAGTCGCCGTAGATGGTCTTCATGGCCACCAGCGCCACGGTGCGCAGCGTCTCGCGGTCCACGGACTCCAGGTCGTCGGTCGTCGTGTGCCAATGCTCAAAGAAGCTCGTGATGCCGCTGTTCTGCACGATGTCCACCGTCGGGATGCCTGCTATCTGGTTGATGTACAGGTGGTCGTCGAGTATGGGGTCGGTATTCTGGTTGACGAAGATGCTGCCGTAGCCCAAAGCGGCGGCCACGTTCCACACCTTGTCGGTCAGCCCGGGGGCGAAGTTGCGGCTCACCTGCTCTTTCGTGAAGCGCGGATGCGGCGTGCCCACCATGTCGAACAGGATGCCGTAGACCGCCGTATAGTAAGGCACATGGCGGTTGCGGGCCCAGTGTTGCGACCCTTTGCACCACGTGTTGTCCTCGTAGGTGTCGGCCCATTCGGGCAAGCCCTGGTCCTCGACGTCGAAGAGCACGAAGTCGACACCCACCGACGGGGGCATCTGGCTCATCACGCGGGCCATCTCCATCAGCACCGCCACGCCCGAGGCGCCGTCGTTGGCACCCGGCACGGGCTGCCTGTGCTTGGCTTGGTCGCCGTCGTGGTCAGCCCAGAGACGGCTGTCCCAGTGGGCCGCCAGCAGCACCCGTTGGCTGGCCTGCGGCAGCAGCGATGCCACGATGTTGCGGCCTGACACCGCACGGCCGTCCCACAGCGTGGTGTTGAACGGCTGCACCATCACCGTGTCGCACCAGCGCCCAAGCTGACGCTCCAGGTAGGCGGCGCAGCGCTCCCACCCCGGACTGCCGGGCGTGCGGGGGCCGAAGGCCAGCTGCGCCTCGACATAGCCGTAGGCCGAATCGGCCGAGAACTCAGGCACCGCCACCTGCGCGTAGTTCACGCCGGCAGGCTGCTGCGGCACCTCCGTTTTATGCTTGCAGCCTGCCAGCACAAGCAGGCAGGCCGCAATCATAACCTTGAATCTTGAATCTTGAATCTTGAGTTTCATCAATATTCGACTTTATTTGATGCGCTCGGCATACTCGCCCGTGCGGGTATCCACCTTGATGCGCTCGCCCTCTTTGATGAACAGGGGGACGCGCACCTGCACGCCGGGTTCCACCGTGGCGTCTTTCATGGCGTTGGTGGCCGTGTTGCCGGCGAAACCGGGCTCGGTGTAGGTCACCACCGTCTCGATGAACGGGGGCAGCTCGCAGGTCATCGGGGTCTCGGTGTCGGCGTCGACCGTGATTTCCACATACTGGCCGTCCTTCAGGAACTGCGGCGCGTTGATGATGGCCTCGGGGATGTAAATCTGCTCGTAGGTCTCGGTGTGCATGAACACGTGCATGTCGCCCTCCTTGTAGAGGTAGGTGTAGGGGCGGCGCTCCACGCGCACGATGTCGATCTTGGCACCGCTGGGGAACGTGTTCTCCAGCACGCGGCCCGTCTTCACGCTGCGCATCTTCGTGCGCACAAAGGCGGCGCCCTTGCCGGGCTTCACGTGCAGAAACTCCACTATCGTGTAGATGTCGTTGTTGAAATTGATGCAAAGTCCGTTCTTGATGTCTGTGGTTGTTGCCATAAATGATTTTGTGTTTTTATTTTATTATTGTTTTTATACTTTATATTTTTTCTTTGTTGGCACCGCCCTACGGTCGGCGGCATCACTTCCCGTCGCCCGACGAGCGTTTTTTCTCCTCGGCGAGCAGCTGCGTCAGCCGTCGCAAATCGGCCTTCAACTGGTCGTTCTCCTCCTCGCACGACTTGTAGCGTTCGCGCTCCATCATCCACCTCATGCCCACTGCCAGGGCAAGCAGTATCATGGTGAGCGCCAGTCCGTTAGGTCTTATCATAAAATACACCGCCGTGGCGCCCAGTATCAGCACATACGAGGCGATTTCATACAACCTTATTGCCGTTTTGTGACTCATAGATTTATCGACTTTTGAAAATGCAAAGATACATCTTTTTTTTTAACCCCACAAAAAAAAGTTGTTCCCCGATTTTCCCATCGGTGGGAAATGATGGGAAAGAGTCGAAGTATTCACCTACCAGATACCTACCAGACACCTACCAGACACCCTGTGATTTCCTGTGCTTGCCTGTTTTTTTTCTCTCCGTATTCAAAAAAATGTGTATCTTTGCACCGTCAACCAAAGAGTACGGGGTGCTGCAACTTGTTGTGGCTGAGAATATACCCTTAACAACTTGATCCGGATAATGCCGGCGAAAGGATAAGATTATGAAACACGAAAACGCAAAGCGTGGCCTCGTGCGCATGGCCACCATGAAGAAGCGGGCCCTGGCCTGCAGCGCATGCCTCCTCTCGGCTTTTGCCTTCCAACCCTCGGTTTCGGCGCAGGACACTGTGCGGATGCTCGACGACGTCATCATCTCCACCACGCGCGCCGACAACAAGACGCCGCTGACCACCACCACCCTCGACCGCGAGGCCCTCGACAACAACAAGATAGCCGTCTCGCTGCCCTACATGCTCGAGCTGCAGCCCTCGGTGGTTGTCAGCGCCGAAAACGGTCCGTTGAGCGAGCAGAATATGCGTATCCGCGGTGTCGAGGCGTCGCGTATCAACGTCAATATCAACGGCATCACCCTCAACGACCCCGAGAGTCAGGAGGTCTTCTGGTACAATATCCCCAACCTGGGCGGCATGGCGCAGAGCGTGCAGCTGCAGCGCGGCGTCGGTGCCTCGACGGGCGGCGCGGCCTCCATGGGCGGCGCCCTCAACCTGCAGACCCTCGGCGCGGCCTCGCGGCGCTACCTTAATGTCGACCTCGGCTACGGCTCGTGGAACACCATGCTCTACGGCTTCTCGGCCGGCACGGGCCTCACGCGTCACGGCTTCTCCTTCGACGTGGCCTACAACGGCCAGCGCACCGACGGCTTCGTCCGCAACGGCCAGGCCAACCAGCACTCGCTCTTCCTCAGCGGCGGCTGGTACGGCGAGCGCCAGATGCTCAAGGCCATCTTTATCCTGGGGCACCAGAAGACGGGCATCACCTGGAACGGCGCCACCGCCGAAGAACTCGACGAGGACCCGACCTACAACCCCTCCGGCATCTACTACGACCGCGAGGGCCTGATGCACTACTACGACAACGAGACCGACTACTACAACCAGCGCCACTACCAGCTCTACTACTCCTTCATGGCCGACGAGCACCTCACCCTCAACGCCGCCTTCGACTTCACCCACGGCGACGGCTACTTCGAGCAGTACGGATACGACCAGAAAGCCTACAAGAAGTTCCACCTCTACCCCCTCGGCGGCGCCACGAAGAGCGACTTCATCTTCCGCCGCGAGATGTACAACTCAGCCTATACCGGTTCCCTCTCCGCGCGCTACACCGAGGACCCCCTCACCATCGACCTCGGCGCCACCTTCCTCTACTACAACGGCAACCACTTCGGCAACGTCGTCTGGGCGCAGGACAGCATGAGCCTCGACGGCTCGGCATTCCTCCCCCTCGGCGAGGACTCGCCCCACGAGTGGTACCGCAACGAGGGCGACAAGTACGACTACACCCTCTTCGCCAAGTTCAACCACACCCTCAACCCCTCGCTCAACCTCTACTCCGACCTCCAGCTGCGCTCCGTCCGCTACGCCATCGAGGGCATCGAGGCCAAGTTCCAGGACATGGGCTTCGCCGAAGGCTACCTCTTCTTCAACCCCAAGCTGGGCCTCAACTACACCCCCCGCGACAACCAGCGCCTCTATGCCGTCGCCGGCATCACCTCGCGCGAGCCGCGCCGCGCCGACATCAAGGACGCCATCACCTCCGGCGACACCATCAAGGCCGAGACCATGCTCGACATCGAGCTCGGCTACCACCTTCAGCTTCAGGACTTCTCGCTCAACGCCAACGCCTATGCCATGCTCTACCGCGACCAGATGACCCCCTCCGGCGGCATCTCCGAGAGCGGCTACGCCCTCATGGAAAACGTCGACCGCAGCTACCGCCTCGGCATCGAGCTCGCCGCAGGCTACCGCTTCACCCAGCAGCTCTCTCTCGACGCCAACCTCACCCTCAGCTCCAACAAAATCCTCGACTACACCTTCGCCGACTTCACCCCCGGCGACGCCACTACCCACGACGTCACCGCCAACACCGACCTCGCCCTCTCGCCCTCCGTCATCGGCGCCGCCATGCTCACCTACCTCCCCTTCAAGAACGCAAAGCTCCAGCTCACAGGCAAATACGTCGGCAAGCAGTACGGCGACAACACCAGCCGCGAGGCCTACGCCCTCGACCCCTACTTCCTCCTCGGCCTCCGCGCCTCCTACACCTTCAACCTACCTAAGGACCAGCAACTTGAGCTCCAGCTCGCCGTCAACAACCTCCTCAACCACAAGTACCGCACCTATGCATGGTCCGAGGACTGGGAGGACTGGGACTATGTGAACGACGTCTCGCTCGGCCTGCAGCACCACTGCTACTACTTCCAGCAGCCCGGCATCAACTTCATGGGCCGCGTCGTCTATAGGTTCTAAAACGCTGCCAGACAGTTGCAAATGAACGCCATCGAGATTGCAGGAGCCGTCATCGGCCTGGCCTACGTCATCAGCGAATACCGCGCCGACCGTTGGTTCTGGCCCCTCAGCCTCCTCATGTCGGCATTCTATATCGTAATCGACTTCTCCTCAGGCATCTATGCCAACGGTACCATCTGCTGCTACAACTTCCTCATGTCCGTCTACGGCCTCCTCGTCTGGCGTGGCATACTGGGGCGGCGCGACAGGCAGGAACGCCCCATAACCAGCTGTCCGCGAGCCTACTGGCTTCCGATTCTCCTCGCTGTGGCGCTCCTCGCCGTGGGCCTCTTCTTCCTCCTCCGTAAGCTCCCCGACGAAAGCGCCTACCCAGCCATCGACGCACTCTCCTCGGCCATCTCCATCGTCGCCATGTGGATGCTCTCCAAGAAATACTGGCAGCAGTGGATCGGCTGGCTCATCGTCGAGCCAATGATGGTGGCACTCTTCTGGCTGACAGGCAACTACGCCTCGGCAGCCCTCTATGTGGTGTACTTGCTGTTTTGTGTTATGGGAATCGTCAAATGGAAAAGACTCAGCATCGCATAGCAATCCTTGCCGATGGTGACTTCCCGCGCTGCGAGCAACCGCTGAAGGCCCTGCGCGAGGCAGACTTCGTGGTCTGCTGCGACGGCGCCTACCGCGCTGCCGCCACCTGTCTGGACGGCTCGGGCTTCGTCGTCGTCGGCGACGGCGACTCGCTGTCGCTCAGCGAGAAACAGGCCCTCGGCAGCCGCTTCGTCCACGTCGCAGAGCAGGACTACAACGACCTCCACAAAGCCGTCGGCTGGGCAGTGGAAGCATTTTCAACTCTCAACCTTCGACTTACAATCCTAGGTGCCACCGGCCGCCGCGAGGACCACACCCTGGGCAACATAGCCTACCTGGCCACCTTCGCCGACGAATACCCAGGCATCGACATCGAGATGCTCACCGACCACGGCCGTATGCGCTATGTGTCAGGCACTTGCACCCTGCCGTCGTTCCCCCGTCAGCAGGTCTCCTTCTTCGCCCTCGACCCCACGCAGCCCGTCACCGCCACGGGCCTCCGCTGGCCCCTGCAAGGCCGCACACTCTCGCGCTGGTGGCAGGGCACCCTCAACGAAGCCCTCGGCGACACCATCACCATCGACGCCGCTCAGCTCATCGTCTTCCAGACCTACGACCCCAAGGTCTGAGCCCGCCTCCCCCTCCAACCCCGCTTTGTACCCTCCGCCCGCCGGCCAGAGAGGCCTTCCCCTCGACGCCTCTTTCCATAGCTGAACCAAGGCAAACTTTAAGCAAACTTTGATACACCTAAAATACTGGTTTTCAGTGGTTCGTTTTTGGACGTTTTCGACGCCCACGCGGATTTTTTTTCAACTTTTTCACCGCTTTTTTCGCCACCCTTTTCATACCCCCTGCCGAAGATTTTTTGACGGCATACCGAAGGAAATTTGTATATTTGCAGGCGCAACACTAGTCGAAACGATTATGAAACTCTCAGTAGGACAGGTAAATATGCCTCTTTTGCCCCTCCTTGTGGCCTCCGTGCTGCTCGGTGTGGCCTGCCGTCGCGAGGCTTCCGAGGCCAATGTCTACAACGAGATGCTTCGTGCCAGCCGCGAACGCGCGATGTTTGTCGGCAACGAGTTTGCCGTCGACGAGGCCCATGCCATGCTCGACCGGGCCGAGCGCGAGGGTAGCCGCTACGGCAAGGTCATGGCATACCTCAGCCTCTCGAGCCTCGCTGCCCAAAGCGGCGACCACGACGACCTGCGGCGATACATGGAGGTGGCACGCGCCTCGCTCGACGTCGCCGACCCGCCCTACCTGCAGGGCTACGCCTACTACGTCGAGGGTACGGTCGACTTTAGCACCACGCTCAGTATCAATGCCTTGCTCTGCTACGACAAAGCCCTCCGATACTTCCGCCCCTTGGGCGACTCGCTGATGGTGGCCAGCTGCTTCGTCAACAAGTGCAACTGCTACATGGTCAACAAAAACCTCGAGGGCTCCTCGGCGTGCCTCGACAGCGCCAAGGCCTGGTGCCCAGTCTCCTACGGCCATACCACACGCTTCTACGAGGCCATGTTGCAAAGCTACCTCGGACAGCCGCAGCAGGCCATGCAGACCTATGCCGACATCGTCGCCGCTGCCAGGGCCGACAGCGCCTCGTTCGCCTTCCCCTCGCGCGCCAGCGCCAGGTTCTGGGCGCTCCTCTATTCCAACTATATCTTCTCCGCCCTGGCCTCCGACAGCATCGCCCTGGCCGAAGGTATCCTGCAGGAAATGCGGCTGTTAGCCTCGGCTTATGGCCGTGGGTTCGACAGCACCTGCTGCCACCTGATGGAGGCCTGGATTGTGGCCTCTAAAGGTGACCTCGATGCAGCCTTGGGTATCTGTAACGACCTCTACGACAACTATAAAGGCTTCCACCAAGTGGCCATCAGGCGGCAGGTGGTCGACCTCATGGAGCAGTGCTACACCGAGAAGGGCGACTACCGTAAAGCCCTCGAGTTCAACCGTATCAAGGCCTCCATTGCGCCGGGCCGCATGGCCGACGTGCGACTCCTCGAGGAAATTGTCGACCGCCAGCAGGGCTACGAGCACCACATACGCAGCCTCGAAATCCGCACCTCGCATACCCGTATCGCCCTCATTCTCATGCTCTCGCTGCTCGTAATCACCGTCGGTGCCTTCCTCCTCTACCGCAAGGACCGCCGCCTCAAGGAGCGCCAGGCCCGCGTACGCGAGCTGGAAAACGAGCGCCTCCTCCTCAGGCAGCAGAGCGAAATCGACTCGGCCAAGATGGAGCAGGCGGCGCGGCGCGAGCAGATGGCCAGTTTCGCCGGCCAGGTGCGCCGCATAGCCTCCGAGATGCCCAAGAACGTACGCTCGCGCCTCCTGCAAGGCATTAGCCGTATGGAAGAGCAGCAGGAGCAGGACGCATGGGGCGAGTTCGAAGAGGGCTTCAGCCGTCAGTATGCAGGCTTCCTCGAGCACCTCGCACAGCACTACCCCTCACTCTCGCCCATTGAGGTGAAGATATGCATGCTTATACGGGTCGGTCTCTCCAACCGCGAGGTGGCCGACACTCTCCACCTGGCCGACAACACCGTCCGCACCTACCGCACCCGCATCCGTAAGAAGCTCGCCCTCGACGGAGGCAACGAGGACCTCAACCTCTTCCTGTCGTCCATTGTGGTTGAATAGCGATTTTGTTTCCTGTTGATATATAGTATATTGTATTAAAAATATCCTTGAAATATCCTTGCAGTAGTAGGCCGTATCTCTTATTTATATAGGCGTGTGTGTTACGGGTGTGAATAAATAGTCGTATCTTTGCACCACAAAACACAGCACATGCGAAAGAGAAACCTATACCTTATTTTGTCGCTCCTGATGGCGATGCCGTTGGCGGCCCAGAATGTCTCCGTCGCCTCTGCCCAAGGGCAGGACATCGAAGCCTTTGTCAGGGTCCACTTCCTCGGCAGCGGTGTCCACGTCTACAACGTCAGGTTCAACAACACCAGCGGCAATGTCACCCACCCACAGATAGGGAGTTTCCAGAGCAACGGCTTCTCCCTCATGCAGATGGCCTCGGGTATTGTGCTGACCACTGGCAACGTCGCCGTGGCCGAGGGCCCTAACAGCACCTCCAGCGCCAGCCAGACGGTGGGGAGCTACTACACTGACCCCCTGATGGCTGCCGTCAGCACCGGCAACCTCCGCGCCTGTGCCACGCTGGATTTCGACTTCGTGTGCCTCTCCGATCACATGTCGTTCACCTATTCCTTTGGGTCCGAGGAATATCCAGAGTATGTAGGTAGTTCGTTCAACGATGTCTTTGCCTTCCTGCTGACCGGTCTCGACCCGCAGACGGGCCTCTCCTCCACGCGCAACATCGCGCTGGTCCCCGGCTCGCAGTCGACTGACAATCCCGACGGTATCGCCGTGGCTATCAACTCGATAAACCCTGGTGTCGCCGGCACCTATGGCTATTCCTACGTCGACATCCACCCCGAGTACTCCAGTTTCTATCTGGACAACCCCGAGGGCAGCACAGGCGTGCAGTACGACGGCTTCACCTCCAAACTCGTTGCCTCGGCGCAGTTGGTGCCGTGCACCCCCTACCACATGCACATCAGCATCTGCAATGTGGGCGACAACAATCGCGATTCGGGCGTGATGATCGAGGGCAACAGCCTCAGCAGCGGCTCTGTGTCCACCCGTTTCTCCTCCGGCAGGGCCGACACCGTGGTCCGCAGCGTGGGGCGCAATGTGGTCCTCAGCCTCGGCAACAGCGCCTACCCCCAAGGCAAAGTCCACCTCTCTTTCGGTGGCGACCTGGTCAATGGGGTTGATTTTCTGTGCACTACCGACAGCGGTGCCATTATCGGTAGCTGGCGCGACCACCTGTTTGTCGACGGTGGCTTGCACTATTTCAATCTGGTTGGTACCGCCGCCGCCGACCTTTCCGCGCCGAAGTACATCGAGGCCTATCTCGCTACCGAGCTTTGTCCGCTCTACCCCGAGTTGCTGGTCTACGATACCATGCGCTTCGTCATGGTTGACGACCCCCGTCCCACCGAGGGCATCGGTGCGTCGGCCGAGGGTGCCGTCGAGGTCGCCGTCTTTCCCAACCCCGCAAGTGGCAGGTTGACAGTGGCTTGCCAGGGTCTGCAGTGGGTCGACTTGCTCGATGCCACCGGCAGGCTCCTCGTGCGCCGACAGGGTGGGGGAGGCCCCAATGCCGAACTCGACCTATCGGCCGTCCCGGAGGGCCTCTATGTCGTCCGTGCGGTGACACCCGCCGGTATCGGCACCGCAACAGTGGTAAAACATTAAATACTATATTATATATGAAAAAGAAATCTTTATTCTTTGCGCTCCTGTCGGCAGTTCTGCTGACAGCCACGGCCAATGCTCAAGACCTGAGCAGCTACACTGTGGAAACAGACACTGTGACCTACGTGTCCATTGCTTCGACGGGCACCCGCCTGACCAGCGTCTACGGCGACTACAACACCCAGACGCTGCCGTTGCCCTTCGCCTTCGAGTTCGGCATGCGCTCCATCGCGCAAGGCGCCACCTTGAGGGTCCGTTCCGACGGACATGTGCTGATCAACCTCACCGGCACATGGGTCGGCAACGACATGGGTTACAACTACTGGCCCGTCAACACCTCGCGCAACTATTGCGCCATCGTCCCCTACTCCTGCGACGACGGCTACCTGCCCAACAGCAGCTCGGCTGGCGCCTACTGGCTTGTCGAGGAGGACGACAACGGCGACAGCGTCTTCGTCCTGGAATTCCTCGGCCTCGAACTCTACGAGGACAACGGCGAGGTCTTCAACTACCAGCTGCGTATCTTCCAGAATGGCAACATCTCGGTCACCTATGGCGCCATGACGGGCAGCACCCAATTGGCCAACTTCATGATGACGGCGAACGACACTTACGACCGCGTCTTGCTCACCGGCTCATGGGACAGCCCCGTGGCCGGATGCCCGGCGCAGATGTCCTACCTTGCCGGAGCACCCTCCGAGGGAACCGTCATCACCTACGTCCGTCCCACCTCCTTCTGCCCCAGGCCGCAGCAGCTGATGGTCAGCAACCTCCTCAGCGACGAGGCTACCGTGCAGTGGACCGGCAGCGAGCAGTCTTATGTCTATGAATATGACACCGTTGACTTCATACCCGGCTCCGGCGAGCACAATATGGGCACCGCCTACGACACCAGCGTCTACCTCGGCGGCCTGACCCACTCGACCACCTACTACTTCTATGTCCGTTCCGACTGCGGCTCCGACACCAGCAACTACGCCTCCTTCACATTCCGCACCGCTTGCGGCAGCATCGCCGACTTCCCCTGGGAGGAGGGTTTCGAGAGCGTCGACGCCCTGGCCTGTTGGTCCATCCTCGACCTTGACGGCTCGACCAGCGACAACTGGCAGCGCTACTCTAGCTCCACCAACAGCCACTCCGGCTCCTACTCAGCACGCTCGTCCTACAATACCAGCACCGCCGCCAACGACTGGCTCGTCACTCCGCCGCTCGAAATTCCCTCCGACGCCGACGGCTACGTCATCAAGTGGCACGCCAAGGGCGTGGCCTTCAGCTCCAACCAGGCCCACTACACCGTCCTCCTTTCCACCTCCGGCGCCAGCGCTTCGACCTTCACCGACACCCTCTTCGCCGAGAACGGCACCGGCAGCTATGTCGAGCGCACGGCCTCTCTCGACAGCTATGCCGGGCAGACCGTCAACATCGCCTTTGTCCACGACAGCCACAACGACAATGGCCTTTACATCGACGACGTCTCGGTCTACAGCGCCATGATGCCCGTCGTCTCTATCGCCGGACCGGTGCGTGCCGACGAAGGCTTCGCCACGGTCTTCCGTGCCGTCGTCGCCGAGGGCGCCTCCTCGGCCATGCAGTATTCGTGGACTTCCTCGATGGAGGCGGCAGGCCATGCCTCCACCGTCGCCGACGGCGACTCCCTGCAGGTCATCTACTCGGCAGGCGGCACCGATACCGTCAGCCTCGTGGCTACCAATGCCTTCGGCTCCGACACCGCCACCATCCTCGTTCAGGTCTGCGGATCGGTGAGCTCTTTCCCGTGGCTCGAGGACTTCAGCTCCTCTTCGGCCCTCGAGTGCTGGACGGTCTACGACTACGATGCCTCCACCTCCGACAACTGGGTGCGCGTCACCTCCGGCGGCCTCAACGGCTCCGCCGCCGTCCGCTCCTACTATAACTCCAGCGCCGCCGCCAACGACTGGCTCGTCACCCCCTCCATCACGTTCCCCTCCGACGCCTCGGGCCTCGTCCTCGGCTGGTATGTCAAAGGCTCGCAATATTCTGGCAATGTGGCCCATTACACCGTCCGCCTCTCCACCTCGGGCGCTGACACCGCCAGCTTCGCCGACACCCTCTTCGCCGAGAGCTACAGCGGCGACTTCGCCAGCAGGTCTGTCTCGCTCGACGCCTTCGCAGGGCAGTCTGTGCGCATTGCTTTTGTCCACGACAGCTACAACGACAACGGCCTCACCCTCGACGACATCTCGGTCCGCAGCGCCGTGATGCCTCTGGTCTCGCTCGCAGGCCCTACGTCGGCCTTCACCAACGAACCCGTCGCCTTTGCGGCAACCCTCCTCGAGGGCAGCACTAGCGGCCTCACCTACACCTGGTCCAGCACCCTCGGCGGCACCCTCTCGCCCAATGCCGACAGCGTGGTCATCGTCTACTCCACCGGCGGTACCGACACCGTCTCCGTCATCGCCACCAACGCCTTCGGCGCCGACACCGCCACGGCTGTCGTCCAGGTCGTCGACTGCGCCCCCATCGCCTCCTTGCCCTGGTCCGAGGGCTTCGAGGGGTCGGACGACGACCTCGCCTGCTGGATGATGCTCGACCTCGACGGCAACACCAACGACAACTGGACGCGATACAGCTCAGGCACCAACAACAACAGCGGCAGCTACTCCATGCGCTCCTACTACAACTCCAGCGCCGCCGCCAACGACTGGCTCGTCACCCCCCAAATCACCGTCCCCTCCGACGCCGACGGACTGGTCGTCTCGTGGTTCGTCAAAGGTACCACCTACAGCTCCAACGTCTCGCACTATACCGTCCGCCTCTCCACCTCCGGCTCCGACACCGCCAGCTTCACCGACAGCCTCTTCGCCGAGGCCTATAGCGGCCCCTACGTCTCCCGCTCCGTCTCCCTCGACGCCTATGCCGGCCAAAACGTCCGCATCGCCTTCATCCACGACAGCCACAACGACAACGGCCTCTACCTCGACGACATCGCGGTCCGCTACTCCTCGCTCCCCAGCGTCACCCTCGATGCGCCCACTAGCGTCTTCACCGGCGAGACCGTCCGCATCGTCGCCACCCTCAGCGAAGGCTCCACCTCGGGCCTCTCTTACTCCTGGAGCAACACACTGGCTTCCAGCACCCTGTCGCCTAATTCCGATACCCTCGAGGTGGTCTATTCCGCCGGCGGCATCGACACCGTCAGCGTCATAGCCATCAACGCCTTCGGCGCCGACACGGCCTGGGCCGTCATCGGGGTAATCGACTGCTCGCCAATCACTTCCTTCCCCTGGACCGAGGACTTCGAGGGCGGCAGCGCATCACTCTACTGCTGGCGCTTTGTCGACAACAACAACTTCGCCGACGACGACTGGATGGTCGGCTCCACCATCAGCGCCTACGACGGCACCTACTGCCTCGCTGGACGCTACCACGAGTACGGCTCCTGCGACGACTACGTCATCTCGCCGGCCTTCGCCATCCCCGCCGACGCCACCGGGCTGCGCCTCTCCTACTACGTCGCAGGCGGCTCCTATGTCAGCAACACCACCTCCTACAGCACCCTCGTCTCCACCTCGGGCTCCGACCTGGCCGACTTCACCGACACCCTCATCGCCGAGACCTACGGTGGCGACTACGTCCGCCGCTCCTTCTCCCTCGAACCCTACGCCGGTCAGACCATCCACTTCGCCTTCCACCAGACCTCCTACGATGCTGATAACATGTACATTGACAATATCTCCATCGCCGTCGGCGACGACGAGCCCGAACCCGCCTGCGACGCCCCCGAAATCGTCTCCGTCAGCGAGTCGGAGACCGCCGTCACCATCACCTTCAGCGGCACCGCCGTCACCTACAGCGTAGCCATCGTGGCAGGCTCCTGGAGCGCGCCCGCCCAACCTGCCTCCACGCTCTCCAACACCTACACATTCAGCAACTTGACTCCGGGAACGGCCTACGTCGTCGGTGTCCGCGGCACCTGCGCCGACGGCACGTTCAGCGACTGGACTACCCAGACGGTGACCACCGCCTCGGCCTCCTGCGCCACGCCTACAGGCCTCAGCATCAGCGATGTGGACTACACTGCAGTCACCGTCGCCTGGGATGCCGACCCCGCGGGCCCACAGGCTTGGGAAATCAATGTCCATAGCAACTCGCCGGTCTCCGACAGCATCGTCGCCGCCACCGCCTCGCCCGTCACCATCCAGGGCCTGCAGCCCGGCCGCTCCTACAGCGTCACCGTCCGCGCGCTCTGCTCGGCAGGCACCCATAGCCCCTGGAGCGCAGCACAGACCTTCACCACCAACTCCTGCTCCACGCCCACGGGCCTGCAGCTGGCTTCGCTCTCAACAACCTCGGCTTCAATAGCTTGGAACGCCACCGGCGCCGATGCCTACGAGGTCAACATCGGCGGCGAAATACTCGTCGTACAGACCGCCGCGGCCCTCCTCGACAACCTCACGCCCGGCACCGCCTACGATGTCGTCGTCCGCGCGCTATGTGCTGATAATGTGGCTTCTGCATGGACCTCCGTGCTCCACTTCGTCACCCAGCAGGTGGGCATCGATGCTGCCGACTTCAGCGCCTTCGAGCTCTTCCCCAACCCCGCCACCTCCACGGTGACGCTGCAGGGCCTCGTAGCTGGCGACGCTGTTCCACGGACGCGCCGTAGCCTCGTTCCAGGCGAATGACAACGCTATGCAGCTCGACGTCAGCGCTTTCGCTCGCGGACTCTACTTCGTCCGCGTCATGGGTGGCGCCTCCTCGTCGGTGCGCAAACTCGTTCTGACAGAATAGTTTGTTTCATCAATATTGGTATTTTGGTTGGAGGGTGCCGCTTGCGGCATCCTCCTTTTTTCGACGTCAACCTCCTCGTGCTGAGTGGCATACGTCGTGGCTGACACCGCGCCCTCCTTGCCCTCGGCGAAGACCCACAGGTGCACCTCCTCCATGGCGAAACCCTCTGGCAGCAAGAACCTTACGCCCCTGCGGCCGCGCTCGGCCGCGGCCACGGCCAGGCCCGTCGCCGCAGCGGGGCAGTAGGCATAGACGTGCACCGTGTCGCTCCCGCGGCCCAGGCCGCGCGCCCAGCGCACCTCCACGGCGCCGCCCTCACCGCGCTCATA
>CACZWL010000012.1 GCA_902784865.1 uncultured Bacteroidota bacterium
GGAACGGGTACTTGCCCAGCGTGTCCAGCTGCGCCGATGCCGTCGCCGATGACAGCAAGGCAATCATATATGCTATAATCCTTTTCATAATATATCTTTTTGTAAAACCTTATCTACAGATTACATTCATTCTGTCACGCACCACCTTTACTGGTTCTGACAAATGGAGACAACTTATCACCCTGACATTCTGCGCAAGCTGGAGCCTGTCCTGCCTTCTAGGCACAGCCTGTCGTTGGTGTAATCAGAGTTGTTTCCCGACACAATTAAACAATTCTTCCCTGTAACCCTTGCATATCTCAAAATCATATACGTTGCACGAGACTGGTATCGTATACACTGCGCCGTTTACCCTGTCTATATAACTGAACGTCCGGGGCTGGTGGTTGCGGTACACATCCAGTCTGATATCCACGCCATCCTGGTAGTTGCGGATATCAGTATACTCCGACAGCGTATTCGGCTGGTCGTAAACAATATTCTGCCCCGTGGACGGGGAGGCCCATACAAGGGCGCAAAGGACCGCGCACAACCTGCGGAACAGAATGGAATAACAGTTTTTTTTCACAAGATATAATTTAAGTGGTTAATAGTCAACTGTATGTGGGAGTCCGGGGGAAGTGTCGGTCAGTGCAAATATACAAAAAAATCCGAATACGGGCTTGCCAGTTCCCCGATTTTCCCATCGGTGGGGAATGATGGGAAAGAGTCGAAGTATTCACCTACCAGATACCTACCAGACACCTACCAGATGCCTTTAATGCCCATATCAAAAAATATTCGTATCTTTGCATTTTGAATTATGGCACGCTATTTTATACATTTGGCCTATAATGGAGCGAGTTACAACGGTTGGCAGACCCAGCCGGACCTGCCCACGGTGCAGCTCACCCTCGAGCAGGCGCTCGGCACGCTGCTGCGTCAGCCCATCGCCGTCGTCGGCTGCGGCCGCACCGACACCGGCGTCCACGCCAGCGACTTCTACGCCCACTTCGACTGTGCGGCGGATGCGGGGTTGCCGGATAATATTGTCTTCAAACTCAACAACATACTGCCGGCGGATATCGCCATCTACGACATCTTTCCCGTGGCTGGCAACGCCCACGCACGCTTCGACGCCACGGCGCGCACCTACCAGTACCACGTCAGCGACCGCCGCTTGCCCTTCCGGCAGGGGCAGTACTGCCGCATCTATTACAAGCCCGACCTGGAGAAGATGAACGAGGCGGCGCGGGTGCTGATGGAGTACGACGACTTTACCTCCTTCGCCAAGCTCCACACACAGGTGAAGACCAATATCTGCCACCTCACCGAAGCGCGCTGGGACTTCGTCCCCGTCAGCAACCACGTGGCGGTGGCCGATGCGCCCATGGCTGACAACGCTGTGACCGACTACGAGTGGGTCTTCACCATCCGCAGCAACCGCTTCCTGCGCAATATGGTGCGCTCGGTCACCGGGACGCTGCTTGACGTGGGCCGCGGCAAGCTCACCATCGACGGCCTCCGCGAGATAATAGAGAAGAAAGACCGCTGCGCCGCCGGCACCAGCATGCCCGCCTGCGGACTCTTCCTCACTCGCGTCGAATACCCCCAAACACAACACTAAACACTGACCCATGAAGTATATCGAAGTAACATTCACCCTGGCCGACACCGACGTCTTCCGCGACCTGCTGGTCGACACCCTCGGCAACGAAGGCCCCTACGAGAGTTTCGTCGAGACCCGCGACGGCCTGAAGGCCTACGTCCAGGCGCCGCAGTACGACGCCGCCTGGCTTGCCGCCGCGGTCGCGGCCTTCCCCGTCCCCGTGCACTACAAGGCCGCCGAGATGGAGGACCGCAACTGGAACGAGGAGTGGGAACGCCAGCACGAGGCCGTGCTCGTCAGGTTCACCCCCCAGGGGGGCGCCTCCGCCGACGGCTCCATCTGGGTCCGCGCACCTTTCCATCCTCACCGCTATGATATTGACTACGAGCTTATTATAGAACCAAAGATGAGCTTCGGCACCGCCCACCATCCCACCACGGCCATGATGCTGGCCTACGTCGCCGAGCTTGACATGGTGGGGCGCCGCGTCCTCGACATGGGCTGCGGCACCGCCGTCCTCGCCATCCTGGCCAAGAAGCGCGGCGCCGACTACGTGATGGGCATCGACGTCGACGAGTGGGCCTACCGCAACGCCCAGGAGAATGCCGCCGTCAACGGCGTACAGCTCGACCTACGCCTCGGCGACGCCACGCTGCTGGCGGGCAGCACGAATGGCGGGAAGCTGCCTGCTTTCGACACCGTCATCGCCAATATCAACCGAAATATCCTGCTGCGCGACATGGAGGCCTACGTCCGCGCCATGGCTCACGGCGCCACACTGCTCCTCTCCGGCTTCTACGAGGCCGACGAGGACACCCTCGTCAGCCACGCCAACACCCTCGGCCTCAAACTCATAGACAAAAAGAACAACAACGGTTGGTCCGCCTTGCAGTTAGAGTTATGATAGTTTGTATTGCAGAGAAACCCTCTGTGGCTCGTGAGATTGCCAAGGTGCTGGGCGCCAATGCCTCGCACGATGGCTATATGGAAGGCAACGGCTACCAGGTCACCTGGACCTTCGGCCACCTCTGCACCCTCAAAGAGCCGCAGGACTACACCGACCAGTGGCGTCGCTGGAGCCTCGGCTCGCTGCCCATGATACCGCCTCGCTTCGGCATTAAACTCATTGACAACCAGGGTTATGAGAAGCAGTTCCGCACCATCGAGCGCCTCATGCAGGCCGCCGACGGCATCATCAACTGCGGCGATGCCGGGCAGGAAGGCGAACTCATACAGCGGTGGGTCATGCAGAAAGCCAAGGCCACCTGCCCCGTGCAGCGCCTCTGGGTCAGCAGCCTCACCGAAGAGGCCATCCGCGAAGCCTTCGCCAACCTGCGTCCGCAGGAGGAGTACCAGAGTCTCTACGAGGCCGGCCTCTGCCGCGCCATCGGCGACTGGCTCCTCGGCATGAACGCCACGCGCCTCTACACCATACGCTTCGCGCAGCAGAAAGGCCAGGTCCTCTCCATCGGCCGCGTACAGACCCCCACGCTGGCCATGATCGTCAAGCGCCATTTCGAGATAAAGAACTTTACGCCAGAGAAATACTGGATACTCTCCACCCTCTACCGCGGCGTCACCTTCACCTCCACCAAGGGCAAGATCAAAAAGCCTGAGGAGGGGCAGCAGGCGCTCGACGCCATCCGCGGCAACGACTTCACCGTCACCGACATACAGCAGAAATCGGGCACCGAGGCGCCACCCCGCCTCTTCGACCTCACCAGCCTGCAGGTCGAGTGCAACAAGAAATTCTCCTTCTCCGCCGACGACACGCTGAAGCACATACAGTCGCTCTACGAGAAGAAGCTCACCACCTACCCCCGCGTCGACACCACCTACCTCTCCGACGACATCTATGCCCGCTGCCCCAACATACTGCAAGGCCTCACACCCTACGCACCTCTCATACAACCACTTATGGGCAAGAAGTTGAAGAAGAGCAAGAAGGTCTTCGACAGCAGCAAGGTCACCGACCACCACGCCATCATACCCACCGGCCACGACCCCTCGACGGCTGGCCTCACCATGGCCGAAAAGCGTGTCTACGACCTCGTTGCGCGCCGTTTTATAGCCGTCTTCTACCCCGACTGCAAGTTCTCCACCACCACCGTCCTCGGCGAAGTCAAGGCCGTGCCCGACGCAGAGCAGAAACCCCTGGCTGAATTCAAGGCCACCGGCAAGCAGATCCTCGACGAGGGCTGGCGCGCCGTCTTCGGTGGCCAGGCTGCCACACCCGACGACGACGCCAAGAAGCCCGACGACGAGGAGCAGACCCTCCCGGCCTTCGCCCAGGGCGAGCACGGCCCGCACGAGCCCACCCTCGCCGAGAAGCAGACCACGCCGCCAAAGCCCTACACCGAGGCCACCCTCCTGCGCGCCATGGAGACCGCCGGAAAGACCGTCGACAACGACGAGCTGCGCGACGCCCTCAAGGCCAACGGCATAGGCCGCCCCTCCACACGCGCCGCCATCATCGAGACACTGTTCAAACGCCAGTATATCAGCAAGGTGCGCAAAAGCCTGGAGCCTACGCCCACAGGCATAGCCCTCATCGGCGTCATACAGGAGGACCTCCTCAAGAGCGCCGAGCTTACCGGCCAGTGGGAGAAGAAGTTACGCGACATCGAGGCCCACAAATACGACGCCCACCAGTTCCTAGACGAGCTGAAACAGATGACCGCCCAAATCGTCCAGCAGGTCATGTCCGACGGCACCCGCCGCCTGGTCTACCAGTAACTATTTTTTTTCTGCGTTATATATAATAATTCAATTCTATTCGCGTTAAAAGGGGGTATGATAACAGAAAACATCTCCCGCATCAAGTCGACCCTCCCCGAGGGAACGCGCCTCGTGGCCGTCTCGAAGCTCAAGCCCGTCGAGGACATCATGGAGGCCTACCGCGCCGGGCAGCGTCTCTTCGGCGAGAACTATGCCACCGAGCTCCGCGACAAGGCCTCGCAGCTGCCGCAAGACATTGAGTGGCACTTCATTGGCCACCTGCAGGCCAAGCAGCTCAAGTACTATATCCCCTTCGTCAGCATGATCCACGGCGTCGACTCGCTGGAGCACCTCATGGACGTCGAGCGCGCCGCCGAAAAGGTCGGCCGCACCGTCGACGTGCTGCTGCAAGTGCATGTGGCTCAGGAGGAAACCAAGTTCGGCTTCGCCCCCGACGAGCTGGCCGCCTCGCGCTTCTCGCCGACGGACTACCCCCATGTCCGCATCTGCGGCCTCATGGCCATGGCCTCCAACACGCCCGACGAGGCACGTGTCCGCGCCGACTTCCACGCCGTCCGCGAGATATTCAACCACCTGAAAACCACCGTCTTCGCCGATTCACCCTGCTTCCGCGAGCTTTCCATGGGCATGAGCCACGACTACCCCCTCGCCCTTGCCGAAGGCGCCACCCTTGTCCGCATCGGCAGCAGTATCTTCGGCGCCCGCCGGTAGAATTTTTTTAATTCTTAATTCAAAAAAAAATGCAGATATTCAAGAAGAACAAGAACATCGTCATCTCCTATGTGGTCATCACCCTGGGGCTGCTCCTCTACACCTTCGGCTGGTCGGCCTTCCTCCTGCCGGCGCAGATTGTCGGCGGCGGTGTCAGCGGCCTCTCGGCCATACTCTACTACGCTGTAGGACTGCATATTCCCATCGGTGTCCTCAACCTTATCTTCAACGGAATTCTCGTGGCCATAGGCTTCAAGATGCTCGGCTCGAAATTCGGTGCCAACACCATCTATGGCATCGTCATGTCGTCCGTCTTCTTCATCATGTGGCAGCAGGGTTTGCACATCGAGAACCTCTTCGACGTGAGCACCTTCGGCGGCTTCATGTGCGCCATTATCGGCGGCGCCTGCTGTGGCGTCGGCATCGGCCTCTCCTTCGTCATGGGCGGCAACACCGGCGGCACCGACATCATTGCCCTCATCGTCAGCAAGTACTACAACGTCTCGCCCGGGCGCGTCATCATGCTCATCGACATCGTCATCGTCGGATGCTCCTTCTTCGTCAGCCACAAGATTGACAATGTGGTCTTTGGCTACGTCGTCATGGGTGTCCTCACCTATACGCTCGACATGGTCCTCGACGGCAACAAGCAGTCCTATCAGATCATGGTCTTCTCGCTGAAGAACAGTGAGATAGGCGAGGCTGTCACCCGCGAGGTGGGCCGTGGCGCCACGCTCCTAGATGCCGAGGGCTGCTTCTCCAAGCAGCAGCAGAAAGTGCTCCTCATGATGGTGCACCGCACCGACAAGTCGCACGTCTTGCAAATCATCAACCGCATCGACGAGAACGCCTTCGTCTCCGTCAGCAAGACACAGGGCGTCTACGGCAAAAACTTCGAGAAAATCAAGCTCTGACCCCCGTCACCAGTAACCCGTAATTCAAAAATCCAAAACCGATGAGACTACTCTCTCCCTCCTTGCTCAGCGCCGACTTCGGCAACCTGCAGCGCGACATCGAGATGCTCAACGCCTCCGACTGCGACTGGCTGCACGTCGACGTCATGGACGGCCTCTTTGTCCCCAATATTTCCTTCGGCCAGCCCATCGTCAAGCATATCAAAAAGCACGCGCAGAAACCCCTCGACGTGCACCTGATGATTATGGACCCCGGCCGCTATGTCGCTGACTTCAAGGAGGCTGGCGCCGACCTCCTCACCGTCCACTACGAGGCCTGCACCCACCTCGACCGCACCCTCCACGCCATCCGCGACCACGGCATGCAGTGCGGCGTGGTGCTCAACCCCCACAGCCCCGTCGCCCTCCTCGAGGACAGCGTCCAGCTCTGCGACCTCGTCCTCCTCATGAGCGTCAACCCGGGCTTCGGCGGACAGAAGTTCATCGAGAACACCTACGGCAAGGTGCGTCAGCTGCGCGACCTCTGCAACCGCAAGAACCCGCAGTGCCTCATCGAGGTCGACGGCGGCGTCAACCTGCAGAACGCCCCCTTGCTCTACGATGCCGGGGCCGACGTCCTGGTGGCCGGCAACGCCGTCTTCAAGAGCGAGGACCCCGCCGCCACCATCCGCCAACTCAAAAACTCATAATCCCTAGCTCATGCCCCACGTGCGTCCCAGACTCATCATAGCCCCCGGCAAGGAGAAAGCCCTCCAGCGCCGCCACCCCTGGATATTCTCCGGCGCGGTGAAACGTATCGAAGGCGACCCGCAAGAGGGTGACACCGTGGATGTTGTCGATGCCCGCGGCCAGTGGATGGCCACCGGCCACTACCAGAACGAGAGCATCATCTGCAAGGTGCTCACCTTCGATGCCGACGAGGCTGCGCTCCCCATCGAGGAGATCCTTCGTCGACGCATCCATTCGGCCGTGAATTACCGTGTGATACTCGGTTTCTTCGGCGACGAGAGGACCAATGTCTTTCGCCTAGTCCACGCCGAAGGCGACTACCTGCCCGGCCTCGTGGCCGACTGGTACAACGGAGTGCTGGTGCTGCAGGCCCACTCGGTGGGTATGCACCGCCTGCTGCCTGTGCTGGCCCAACTGTTTGTACACGAACTGTGTACGAACCACGGCTACCCGCTGCGGGCGGTCTTCGACAAGAGCAGCGCCACCGTCCCCGGCGGCGGCGTGAACGACGGCATTATCTGGGGCGAGGAACTTGCGGAGAATGAGGTCCTGGAGAACGGCATACGCCTGACGGTGAATTTCTTCGAGGGGCAGAAGACCGGTTTCTTCATCGACCAGCGCGAGAACCGCGCCCTGGTGCAGCAGCTGGCTGAAGGGCGCCGTCTGCTCAACTGCTTCGGCTACACAGGCGGCTTCTCGCTGGCAGCCCTCAAAGGGGGTGCCAACTACGTGGAGACGGTGGATATCAGCAAGAAAGCCATCGCCCTTTGCGAACGTAATGTCGACCTGAACTTCGGCCCCGAAACGTCGCATCGCGGTGTCGCTGCCGATGTGCTTGATTATCTGAGTACCATCGACAAAGGTGACTCTGAGCGGGGGTTCGACTTCATCATCCTCGACCCGCCTGCCTTCGCAAAAAATCACCGGTCGCTGCAAGCCGGACTCAAGGGCTACCGCTCTATCAACCAGCGCGCTATGGAGAAGCTAGCGCCCGGCGGCCTACTGATGACCTTCAGCTGCAGCCAGGCCGTCAGCCGCGACGACTTCCAGACCATGGTCTTCACCGCCGCCATGAATGCCGGCCGCCGCGTCCGCATCGTCCGCCAGCTGCCCCACGCCATCGACCACCCCGTCTCCATCCATCACCCTGAGGGAGAGTACCTTAAAGGCCTCCTCCTCGAGGTAGAGTGACCTGCCGCCGACGTTTTTCGGGCCGCCTGCGCTTCCGTCATTCCCATCGCCGTCGGCCCAGGCGATGAATGCCGACGTGCTGGCGCGGCCTTCGGTGTCTACAGTGAAGCCCCACAGCCTGGTATTCAGCGCATTCCATCCGTCGGGCAGCAGCAGCTCCATGTGGCCGCGGCGGCGCTCGGCAGGGTGGGAGAGGAGGCCTTCGCGCTTGGCGGTATTATAAATGTATATATATACGCCGTCGGAGGCCTTGGCGCGGCTCATGGCGCTATTCTTCTCATACTCAACGCGCAGCACGCCATTGGCATCAATGCTGGCGGAGGTGAAGCGCACGGGCGCGGCGGGGCCTTCGGATACTATAATGTGTTCGTAATCAGTAGGTATTCCACGCTCTGCGTCCCTGCCGAAGCAGTCTTTGTTGAGTTTTACGAAGGCGTTGCACTCGGTCATTTGCCACTGGGAGGCTTTCTCGCGCAGGCCCAGCAGCAGGGCCTGGCGGGCGGTGGCGGCAAAGCGCACCATCTCCACAAACCACTGGCGTTCTGCCTGTTGCTTCTCGGTGTTCGGATAGTTTATCTCCTTGCGGTAGGCCCTGACCACGTGTCTGCCACGCCAGAGGTAGCCCACCACGGTGCCCACCTTGCCCCGGAACGGCCCGAGGATGCCTTGCTCTAGTTTTGCCATAACTATCTGATTTTATGATTTCTGAGTTGGTATTTTACTTTTTTTTTGACGGCGAATTGCGCTAATTACGCGAAGGCTTGCGCAGGTTAATTTAGGGCCAATTACTCGGATTGGCCTTTCACCTCTCACCCCTCGCCAAACTGATAACGCCGGTTTTCCGGCTTTATTGCCCCGGTTCACCAGACAAGGTAGGAGAGGGGAAGAAGAGGATACTTTCAAAAGGTTGGTTGTCAAGCTGTTGTTTACGGACGATTTTCTTGAAAAAGGCGGATATTTTTCAAAAAAAAGTGCTCTTTTTCGCGGAACCATTTTTTTTCTTCCGCCACATACTTTAGGCAATATTTCCGCGTTATTGGGTACTAAACAGAAATGAATATGGAATTAGGATACCAGAAAATAGACAAGTACGACGAGCAGTGTGTCGCCGACCTGTCGGGCCATTACAAGGAGATTATCCGCCTCCTCGGCGAGGACCCCGAGCGCGAAGGCCTCGTCAAGAGCCCCGAGCGCATCGCCAAGGCCATGCTCTTCTTCACCAACGGCTACGACCTCAACCCCGAGGATATACTCCGCAGCGCGATGTTCCACGAGGACTACAAGCAGATGGTCGTCGTCAAGGACATCGAGCTCTACTCGCTCTGCGAGCACCACATGGTACCCTTCGTCGGCAAGGCCCACGTGGCCTATATTCCCAACGGCACGATTGTCGGCCTGAGCAAGATACCGCGCGTGGTCGATGCCTATGCGCGCCGCCTGCAGGTGCAGGAGCGCCTCACCAAGCAGATCAAGGACTGCATCCAGGCCACCCTCAACCCCCTCGGCGTCGCCGTCGTCATCGAGGCTCAGCACATGTGCATGTCCATGCGCGGTGTGCAGAAGCAGAACTCCGTCACCACCACCAGCGACTTCACCGGCGCCTTCATGAAGGACCCCAAGACCCGCGAGGAATTCATGAATATTATCGGCCTCAAACTCCATTGATTATGAAAAAGACACTCCTGATAGCGGCGCTTTTTTCAATTTTCAATTTCCAATTTTCGATTTCCCAGGCGCAGATCACCCACGCCTCGCAGGGGCGCCTCGACGAGAACGCCACCGCCGCCCTGCAGAAGGCCGCCAAGAAGATGGACAACGTCAGCTGCACCGTCACCCGCACCCTCCTCGACCCTCAGAAGAAACCCCTCGGCAAGCAGACCGCCGAGGTGCGCTACAGCCACGGCAAGTACCGCATTGCCTTCGGCGGTCAGGAGCTCCTCTCCGACGGCACCACCGTGTGGCACTGGAACAAGTCCGCCAAGGAGGTCGTCGTCACCAGCGTCTCCAACGACGATATGGACCTCCTCAACCCCGCCAAACTCGTCGCCAACTATGCCAAGAACTTCCGCGCCAAGTACATACGCACCGAGGACAACGGCGCCGCTGTCGTCGACCTCCAGCCCAAGTCGTCGCAGAGCTACCACAAGCTGCGCCTCCTCATCGACGAGGCCAGCGGCAAGCTGCTCCGCATCGAGATGCACAAGTACGACTCCAGCCGCGAGATCTACGACTTCTCCAACCACAAATTCAGCCTCCCCGGCGGCTCCTTCTCGTTCGACCCCAAGGCGCACCCCGAGGTCGAAGTAATCGACATGCGATGAACCACACCATCCTCCTCATCGAAACCGCCACCCAGGTCTGCTCCGTGGCCCTCGCCTCCGAGGGCCGCATCCTGGCCCGCCGCGACAGCGACACCCCCAACGCCCACTCCACGCGCCTCTCGGTCTTCATCCAGGAGGTGCTCGACGAGTGCCACCTCGTACCCCGCGACCTCGACGCCGTCTGCGTCTCGGCAGGCCCCGGCAGCTACACCGGCCTCCGCATCGGCGTCAGCTCCGCCAAAGGCTTCTGCTACGCCCTTGGCCTGCCGCTCCTCTCTGTCCACACGCTCCTCTCCATGGCCGCCCTCTACTACCGACAGCACCCTGACTACAAGGGGCTTGTATGCCCCATGATCGACGCCCGGCGCATGGAGTGCTACACCATGGTGGTAGCCCCCGGGCTAGAGGTGCTGCGCGATACGTCGGCCGACATCATCGCCGAAGGCCTCTTCGACGAGTATCTGGACAGGGGAGAGGTCACCTTCGTCGGCGACGGCGCCGAGAAGACCCGCCCCCTGCTGGGCATCCACCCCAACGCACGCTTCGACGGTTCCTTTGCCCCATCGGCCGAAGGCATGGCCGACCTCGCCGCCCGGCACCTGCAGCAGGGCAGGGTAGAGGACGTCGCCTACTTCGAACCCTTCTACCTCAAGGACTTCGTCGCCAAGAAAAGCGTCGTCCACGGACTCAGATAGACACCGGAAAACCATGCTGCGATACATTGGAAAACGACTCCTCTACGGCCTCCTGGTGCTCCTGGGAGTGGTCACCCTCGTCTTCCTCCTCTTCAACATCCTGCCTGGCGACCCCGCCCGCATGATGCTCGGCCAGCGCGCCGACGCCGAGAGCATAGCCCTCATCAACCGCGACCTCGGCCGCGACCGCCCGCTGCACGTGCAGTTCGCCGGCTACCTCAACGACCTCTCTCCGCTCTCGTTCCACAACAACGCCGACTCCACCAGCTTCTTCTACCTCGCCCCGGGCAAGTACCGCTCCGCCACGCTCCTGCGCCTCGGCACCACCTCCCTCGTCGCCAAGCGCCCCTACCTCCGCCGCTCCTACCAGAGCCAGCGCCCCGTGTCCGAAATCATAGCCACCGCCTTCCCGCAGACGGCCCTCCTGGCCGTCGTCGCCATGCTCTTCGCACTGGCTGTCGGCATCACCCTGGGCGTCGTCTCGGCGCTGAAAAAAGACTCCTGGATCGACCGCACGACCCTCTTCCTCAGCACCCTCGGCATGTCGCTGCCCTCCTTCTTCGCCGCCATACTCATAGCCTGGCTCTTCGCCTATGTCCTCGCCGAGTGGACCCACCTCAACATGTTCGGCAACCTCTATGCCGTCGACGACTACGGCAGCGGCGAATACCTCGAACTGAAAAACCTCATCCTCCCCGCCCTCACCCTCGGCATACGCCCCCTGGCCACCCTCACGCAGCTCACCAAAAACTCCATGCTCGAAGCCCTCAGCCAGGACTACATACGCACCGCCCGCGCCAAAGGGCTCTCCCACCGCCGCGTCGTCGTCCGCCACGCCCTGCGCAACGCCCTCAACCCCGTCGTCACCTCAGCCAGCGGATGGCTCGCCAGCCTCCTCGCCGGCGCCGTCTTCGTCGAATACGTCTTCGACTGGAAAGGCATGGGCGTCGTCATCGTCGACGCCCTCGACACCTACGACTTCCCCGTCGTCATGGGCGCCATCCTCTTCATCTGCGTCCTCCTCGTCGTCATCAACATCCTCACCGACCTCCTCTACGCCCTCCTCGACCCCCGCGTCAGGCTGGCCTGACACGCCGCCTTTTCGACTTTTTATCATCATTATTCGCGCCATGTGGACTTTTTTTCGTATCTTTGCACTTTCTTTTCGTACAACCAACATCAACCCATAGAAGCCTGAACCTATGAAAGTAAAAGTGGGAATCGCGCAGATGAGCTGCGTGGAAGACAAACAGCAAAACATCGAACGCTACACCGAAAAGGTGCGCGAACTGGCCCGCGGCGGCGCCCAAATCGTCTGCCTGCAGGAACTTTTCGCCTCGCTCTACTTCTGCGACGAAGAGCGCTACCAGAACTTCGCCCTCGCCGAACCCATCCCCGAAGGGCCCACCTGCCAGCACTTCATGGCCCTGGCCAAAGAGCTCGGCGTCGTCATCGTCTGCTCGCTCTTCGAGAAACGCGCCGAAGGCCTCTACCACAACACCACGGCCGTCATCGACGCCGACGGCTCCTACCTCGGCAAGTACCGCAAGATGCACATCCCCGACGACCCCGGCTACTACGAAAAGTTCTACTTCACCCCCGGCGACCTCGGCTACAAAGTGTTCAAAACCAAGTTCGCCACCATCGGCGTCCTCATCTGCTGGGACCAGTGGTACCCCGAAGCCAGCCGCATCACCGCCCTCATGGGTGCCCAGATACTCTTCTACCCCACGGCCATCGGCTGGGACGTCCGCCAGAACGAGCACGACAACCGCGAGCAGTACGACGCCTGGCAGACCATACAGCGCAGCCATGCCGTCGCCAACGGCGTGCCCGTCGTCTCCGTCAACCGCACCGGCCGCGAGGGCGGCATGCAGTTCTGGGGCGGCAGCTTCATCACCAACGCCTTCGGCCGCGTGCTCTATCAGGCTCCGCACCTCGAGGAAACCATCCACATCGAAGAGCTAGACCTCGACCAGACCGACCACTACCGCCGCCACTGGCCCTACTACCGCGACCGCCGTATCGACTCCTACCAGCCTATTCTTCAGCGCTATATAGATTGACATTATTATAAAATCCCCAATTTCCAATTTCCGAATGTCCCCCAAAGAACAAGGCTATTACATGCCCGCCGAGTGGGCGCAGCACGAGGCCACATGGCTCACCTACCCAAAGAACCCCGACTCGTGGCCCGGCAAGATTGAGACCATATACCCCTCGTACCACCTCTTCGTCAAGACCCTCGCCGAGGGCGAAGTGGTCCACCTCAACGTCGACGATGAGCGTATGCTCAACCATGTCAAAGCAGAACTTGAGAAGATAGACTGCAACATGCAGAATATCCGCCTGCACGTCATCCCCAGCAACGATGCCTGGTGCCGCGACCACGGCCCCGCCTTCCTCCTCAACCGGCAGGATGCCGCCAAGCGCGCCATCGTCAACTGGAACCACAACGCCTGGGGCGGCAAGTACCCCTACGAGCTCGACACCGAGGTGCCGCTGCGCATCCATGAACTCATGCCCGAGGCAACGCTCTTCTCGCCCGGCATCGTCATGGAGGGCGGATCCATCGACGTCAACGGCTGCGGCGACCTACTCACCACCACCTCGTGCCTCCTCAACCCCAACCGCAACCCGCACCTCAACCAGGACCAGATAGAAACCTATCTGCGTGACTTTTACGGCGTCGACAATATCATCTGGCTCGGCGACGGCATAGTCGGTGACGACACCGACGGCCACGTCGACGACATCACGCGCTTCGTCTCCGACGACACCATCCTCACCGTCGTCGAGGACGACTCGTGGGACGAGAACTACGAGCCGCTGCAGAAGAACCTGCGCATGCTCAACCGCTGCCGTCTGGCCAACGGCAAGCAGCCCTCCATCGTCGAACTCCCCATGCCCGACGTCGTCTTCTACGACGGACAGCGCCTGCCCGCTTCCTACGCCAACTTCTACATCGCCAACGGCAAGGTCATCTTCCCGACCTACCGCTGCCTCACCGACAACGAGGCCGCCTACATACTCGAGGCCTGCTTCCCCGACCGCGAAATTATCGGCATCGACTCTACCGACATCATCTGGGGCCTCGGCTCCTTCCACTGCCTCAGCCAGCAAATGCCCTCTTTATGAATAAGATACACCGCCTGCTCACCCTCGGCCTGCTGCTCCTGCCCACCGCGCTGCACGCCCAGGCCGATACCGTCAGCGCCGCCCAGCAACGCGTCGACCAGGTCATGGACCTCATCGAGCAGTTCTACACTGAGACGCCCGACATGAACCGCCTCTCCGAAGAGGCCGTCCGCGCCATGTTCAAGGCCCTCGACCCCCACAGCATCTACATCCCCGCCAAGGACGTCGAGCGCGCCAACGAAGGCCTGCAGGGCAACTTCGAAGGCGTCGGCATCTCCTTCCAGATTGTCAGCGACACAATTGTGGTCCAGTCGGTTATCGACGGCGGCCCCAGCGAGAAGGTCGGCCTGCAGGTCGGCGACAAGCTCATCCGCATCGACGGCCAGCCCGCCACAGGCGACTCTATCAACAACAACTTCGTCTTCAAACGCTTGCGTGGCAAGAAAGGCACCGTCGTCGAACTCGACATCCTGCGCCAAGGCACCGTCTACCCCTTCAGCATCGTGCGCGACAAGGTGCCCATCTACTCTGTCGACACCTATTTCATGGCCGACGACACCATCGGCTACATCCGCCTCACCCGCTTCGCCCGCACCTCGGTCGACGAGTTCCGCAAGGCCCTCAAAGCCCTTCAGAAACAGGGCATGACGGCCCTCATCCTCGACCTCCGCGGCAACACCGGCGGTTTCCTCGACATAGCCTACACCCTGGCCAACGAGTTCCTCGAGCGCGGACAACTCATTGTCTATCAAGAAGGTCGGCGCACGCCCCGCCAGGACTTCCGCGCCAACGGCCACGGCAAGTTCCGCAAGGGCCGCCTCGTCGTCCTCATCGACGAAGGCTCCGCCTCGGCCTCCGAGATTGTCTCCGGCGCCGTCCAGGACTGGGACCGCGGCACCCTCGTCGGACGACGCACCTTCGGCAAAGGCCTCGTCCAGCGCATGTTCCCCCTCAAGGACGGCGGTCAGGTGCGCCTCACCACAGCACGCTACTTCACACCCTCTGGCCGCTGCATACAGCGCCCCTACAGCGAAGGCTCCGACGCCTACCGCGACGACCTCTCGCAGCGCTACAAACGTGGCGAGCTGGTCAACGTCGACTCCATACACTTCCCTGATTCTCTGAAATATAAGACCGCATCGGGCCGCACCGTCTATGGCGGCGGCGGCGTCATGCCCGACCTCTTCGTGCCCATGGACACCATGCGCCTCTCCGACTACTACATATCCCTCCGCGGCAAAGGCCTCCTCAACTCGTTCCCACTCAACTGGGCCGATGCCCACCGCCGCCAGCCCGAAGTGAAAACCTTCGAGCTCTTCCTCCAGAACTACGACTCCTTCGGCCTCGACAGCCTCCTCGCTGCCCACGCCATCGAGAAGGGCATAGTCCGCGACGCGGAGAAAGAGGCCCGCGAACCCGAGCGCACGGCCCACAGCGACCGCTACATGGCCCTCATGCTCAAGGCCCAGGTCGCCAAGGACCTCTTCGGCATCGAGTACTACTACAAGGTCATGAAAGACTTCGACGACGCCTTCCTTGCCGCCCTGCAGCACCTGCGCAAGTAGCCTTCCAACGCGACGACCCTCGGCAGCAACCCCCTCAGGGTTGCTGCTTTTTTATTCCCTTTTTTCGAAAAACGGGGCGCCTCCCCGGCACCCCCTTACCAATGACTTACCAAGGAAGAAGAGGGGAAGAAGAGGGTGCCTTTAAAGCACTGAAAATCAGCCAATAGAAAAACCGCCAAAATGGGCGGTTTTTCGGTTTTTGTTCAACTTTTTGAACGGAAATCTAAAGTCAGTGTAACGTGCTGGTCCTCAACGTTTAGCGCTTGTTTATGCGCACTCGGCGCAGGTCGAGGCTGTTCATGGCGTTGGTCCCCAGTCCGGAGACGTTCTTGTGGGTGAAGTGTAGCACCTGGTCGTAGTAGAGCACCAGCACCGGAGCCTCCTGCATCACCAGGCTGTCCAGTTGGCGGTAGAGGGCTGTGCGCGCCTCGGGGTCGGTCTCCACGCGCGAGCGTTCATATAATTTATCGTATTCTTTCGACACGAAGCGCGTGTAGTTGGGTCCTGCCGGCGCGCGGTTGGGGCTGTAGAAGAGCGAGAGGTAGTTCTCCGCGTCCGGGTAGTCGGCCACCCACGACCCACGGAACCAGCTGCTTTTGCCCTGTGCTATCTGCTCGCGCAGCGCGGCGGGCGGGTTCACGTCGACCTGCACGTCGATGCCCGCCAGCCCCAGTTGCTGCTGCAGGTATTTGCAGAGGTCCAGGTAGTTGCTCGTCGTGCTCAGCTTCAGCCGCGGCAGCCCCTTGCCGTCGGGGTACCCCGCCTCGGCCAGCAGCCGCCGGCAGCGCTCGGGGTCGTACTCGTAGCCGTAGGCGCCACCGGTGTCGCTCCCGGGCAGCCCCATCGGCACGAAGCCGCCGACGCCCGGCATGCCCACGTTGTTGCGCAGGTATTTCATCATCTTCCGGCGGTCGAAGCCGCAGTTAATGGCCTGGCGCACACGGCGGTCCTTCAGCGGCGACGCCTCCTCGCCCGCTTCCATCAGGAAGCCCAGATACTCGGTGTTCAGGTAGGGGGTCGACGCCATGTCGATACGGTCGGCATACTTCGGCTTCAGCTGCCCGTCGAGGGTCAGAATCTCGTCCTTATAGCTGGCGTCCAGCGAGTTCATGAAGTCCAGGTTGCCTTTGACGAACTCCAGGAAGACCGTCTGCCGTTCCACGATGAAGGTCGTGGCCACCGCGTCGAGGTAGGGCAGGGGAGTGCCCTCTTCGTCGCGCTCGAAATAGTCGGGATTGCGTCGCATCACCAGCTTGACGCCCTCTTTCCAGTACTGGAACCGGAAGGGCCCCGTGCCACAGGGGTGCTTGCGGAAGTCCTTGCCGTAGTGTTCCACCACCTCGCGTGGCACCACCGAGCAGTAGACCATGCCCAGCTGGCTCAGGAACGGGGCGAAGGGTTGCTTCAGCCTGACCCTGAAGGTCGTGTCGTCAAGCGCCTCGCAGCCCGCCATATTGGCGAAAATCCAGGCACCCGGCGACAGCACCGTCGGGTCCGTGATGCGGTGGAAGCTGTAGGCGAAGTCCTCGGCAACCACGCGACGTGTGCTGTCGGGTCCGAACAGGGCGTTGCGGTGGAAGCGTATGTCGTCGCGCAGGGTGAAGGTGTAGGTCAGTCCGTCGGCGCTTACCTCCCAGCGCTTGGCTATGCAGGGCTGCACCTGTAGGGCCGAGTCCAACTGTATCAGTCCGTTATACAGCTGCCGACAGGGCCAGATGGTGCTCTGGTCCTTGGCGAAAGCGGGGTCCAACGAGGCTATGCCGGCGCTCTCGTTGTAGCGGAAAATCATCTTGTCGTCGTGCCTGTGGTGCGAGCACCCCACGAGGAGCAGCAACAGAATAGGATAGCAGAGTCGTTTCATTGACCGTCGACTTCTTGCGGACTACTGCACCAGTATCAGCAGGTCGTTTTGTTGCCCTTTCACCACGCCGCCGCGAATGTCGTAGGTGTGCTCCTCGCCGCTGTCGGTGACCAGGCGCACTTTCCCCTGCTTCATCGACGAGATGATGGGGGCGTGGTTGTTCATCACCTCGAACAGCCCCCCTGTGCCGGGCAGCTGCACCAGCTTGGCTTCGCCTTCGTAGAGGACGCTGTCGGGTTTCGTTATCTTGACTTTCATCTTCAGTTTACTCTATGCAACAACTACTTCGTCTCTGCGAGGATCTTCTCGCCCTTCTCGATGGCCTCCTCGATGGTGCCTACCATCAGGAAGGCCTGCTCGGGCAGGTAGTCCACGTCGCCGTTCAGTATCATGTTGAAGCCCTTGATGGTGTCCTCGATGGCCACGAAGCGGCCCTCCAGGCCCGTGAAGGCTTCGGCCACGAAGAACGGCTGCGACAGGAAGCGCTGCACACGGCGGGCGCGGCTGACGACCAGCTTGTCCTGCTCGCCAAGCTCTTCCATGCCGAGGATGGCTATGATATCCTGCAACTCGTTGTATCTCTGCAGCATCTGCTTCACGCGCTGAGCCGTGTTGTAGTGGTCTTCGCCCACCACGTCGGGCGCCAGGATGCGCGAGGTGGACTCCAGCGGGTCGACGGCGGGATAGATACCGAGCTCCGTGATTTTGCGGCTGAGCACCGTCTGGGCGTCCAGGTGGGCAAAGGTCGTGGCCGGGGCGGGGTCCGTCAGGTCGTCGGCAGGCACATACACGGCCTGCACCGAGGTGATGGAACCGCGCTTGGTGGAGGTGATGCGCTCCTGCATCAAGCCCATCTCGGTGGCCAGCGTCGGCTGGTAGCCCACGGCAGAAGGCATGCGGCCCAACAGGGCCGACACCTCGGAACCCGCCTGCGTGAAGCGGAAGATATTGTCGATGAACAGCAGGATGTCGCGGCCGCCGGTCTTCTCGTCGCCGTCGCGGTAGTACTCCGCCAGCGTCAGACCCGCCAGCGCCACACGTGCACGCGCGCCCGGCGTCTCGTTCATCTGGCCGAAGACCATCGTGCACTTCGAGTCGCGCAGCGCCTCCTGGTCAATCTTGCTCAGGTCCCAGCTGCCCTCCTCCATGCTCTTCACAAAGGCGTCGCCATACTTGATGACGCCCGCCTCGATCATTTCGCGCAGCAGGTCGTTGCCTTCACGGGTGCGCTCGCCCACGCCGGTGAACACCGACATGCCGCTGTACTTCTTGGCGATGTTGTTGATAAGCTCTTGGATAAGAACCGTCTTGCCCACGCCGGCACCGCCGAAGAGGCCAATCTTGCCGCCCTTCAGGAACGGCTGTATCAGGTCGATGACCTTGATGCCCGTGAACAGGATCTCCTGCGAGGTAGAAAGATTCTCAAACTTCGGCGGCTCGCGGTGGATGCTGTAGCGCTTGTTGCACTGCGGAGCAGGCATGCCGTCGATGGCTTCGCCAATCACATTGAACAGGCGGCCGTTGATGGCCTCGCCCACAGGCATCGAGATGGGCTCGCCGAGCGACACCACCTCCAGCCCGCGCTGCAGTCCGTCGGTCGTGTCCATGGCGATGCAACGCATCGTGTTCTCGCCGATGTCCTGCTGACACTCCAAAATGATAGTCGTCCCGTCGGGACGCGCAACGCGCAATGCGGTGTAGATGTCGGGCAACGCTTCTCCGTCGGGGAACAACACATCCACCACGGCTCCAATGATTTGAGATATCTTACCTTTCAGTTGCATACTCTTTAATTATATTGTTTCCTTTAATAAAAATTGCGGTGCAAAGATACACATTTTTTTCTTTGCACCGTAAAAAAAGTTTCACCAACTGCCGATTTTAACATTTCCGTTGCCACAACACCCTATCGGTACACGTCGCTGCTCTCTAAAAAAGTTTTCCCCGATGGCACAATAGACCGTCGGGGAAAACGTTGTTTTTGGTGAAGGATTTTCTCCCACCAGAGCTTACTTGATGCGCATGCCGTAGAAGGAGCGGTAGACGAAGTAGAGGGCTACGATGAGGAGCACCACGCCCACCCACGGGGCCACGCCGCGGAAGCCTTCGCTGATGGCTATTTCCATGGCCAGCACACCGAAGAGGGTGGTGAACTTGATGATGGGGTTGAGGGCCACGGAGGAGGTGTCCTTGAAGGGGTCGCCCACAGTGTCGCCGACGACGCTAGCGTCGTGCAGGTCGGTGCCTTTGGCTTTCATGTCGACCTCGACGACCTTCTTGGCGTTGTCCCAGGCGCCGCCGGCGTTGGCCATGAAGACGGCCTGGAAGAGACCGAAGACGGCGATGGAGATGAGGTAGGAGATGAAGAGGCAGACGGCGTTCTGGCCGCCGATGCTGTCGGGGCTGGAGAGGCAGGCGAAGGCCAGGGCGAAGCAGAAGATGGCGATGAAGATGTTGATCATGCCTTTCTGGGCGTAGTTGGTGCAAATTTTGACCACTTCCTGGCTCTTGGCGGTGTCGGCTTTCTTGGCCGAGCCGAGGTCGAGGTTGATGTTCTCCTTGATGTACTCGACGGCGCGGTTGGCGCCAGTGGTGACGGCCTGCATGGAGGCGCCGGTGAACCAGTAGATGACGCATCCGCCGAGGATGAAGCCGAGGATGGAGTAGGGGTTGAGCAGGTTGAGGATGTCCTCGGGCTGGATGCCGAGGGTCTTCTGAATCATCAGGATGAGGCTGAAGATCATGGTGGTGGCGCCCACCACGGCGGTGCCGATGAGGACGGGTTTGGCGGTGGCCTTGAAGGTGTTGCCGGCGCCGTCGTTGGCCTCGAGGTAGTACTTGGCTTTCTCGAAGTCGGGCGTGAAGCCGAACTCCTGCTCGACCTCGCGCTTGGTCTTTTCGATGTCGTCCTCGATGAGGCTCAACTCGTAGACGCTCTGTGCGTTATCGGTCACGGGGCCGTAGCTGTCGACGGCGATGGTGACGGGGCCCATGCCCAGCATGCCGAAGGCCACGAGGCCGAAGGCGAAGATGCTGTGGTAGGTGCCGAAGATGTCGCCCATGCCGAAGGCGCTGGAGGCGAGGTAGGCGATGATCATGAGGACGAAGAAGACCACGCCGGTCCAGAAGGCGCCGTAGTTGCCGGCGACGAGGCCGGAGAGGATGTTGAGCGAGGCGCCGCCTTGCTCGGAGGCCTTGACCACCTCGTTCACATGCTTCGAGGTGGGGGAGGTGAAGATCTTGGTGAACTCGGGGATGAGGGCGGCGCCGAGGGTGCCGCAGGAGATGATGATCGAGAGGGCGAGCCACCAGTTGTTGCCCAGGCCGCCGAGGATGGCGTAGGAGGCGATGAAGGTGGCCACGATGGAGAGCACGGAGGTGATCCAGACGAGCGAGGTCAGGGGGTGCTCGAAGTTGATGTCGTCGGCATTTTTATATTTCGCACGTGCAATCGCGCCATTAATATAATAGGAGAGGACGGAGGCGACGATGCCGAGGATGCGCATGACGAAGATCCATACCAGGAGCTTGACCTGCATATCGCCATAGCCGAGGTCGATGCCGAGGGCGCGCCAAAGGGGCTCGGTGAACTCGTTGACAGCCAGCAGGATGAAGCTCACGAGGGCCACGCCGGTGACGCCGTAGGTCTCGAAGCCGTCGGCGGTGGGTCCGATGCTGTCGCCGGCGTTGTCGCCGGTGCAGTCGGCAATGACGCCGGGATTGCGGGGGTCGTCCTCGCCGATTTTGAAGACCACCTTCATCAGGTCGCTGCCGATGTCGGCAATCTTGGTGAAGATGCCGCCGGCGATACGCAAGGCGCTGGCGCCCAGACTCTCGCCGATAGCGAAGCCGATGAAGCACGAGCCGGCCAGGTTCTCGGGCATAAAGAGCAGGATGATGAGCATCAGCAGCAGCTCGACGCAGATGAGGACGATGCCGATGGACATACCTGCGCGGAGCGGGATGTTGAGCAGGTCGAGCGGACGGCGACGCAGGCTGGCGAAGGCCATGCGGGCGTTGGCGTAGGTGTTCATGCGGACGCCGAACCAGGCCACGCCGTAGGAGCCGAGGATGCCGATGACGGTCCAGGCCAGGATGAGGACGACGGCGCCGACGCTCATCTTGCTCAGCACGCCGAAATACAGCGCGATGGCAGCGCCGATAAATACAAACAGCAGGGCCAGGAATTTGCCCTGCTGCTTGAGGTAGGTCGAACAGGTCTTGAAAATGACATTGCCTATCTCCAGCATCGACTTGTGGGCTTTCAGTTTGCGCACGTTGCTGAACTGCCAGAATCCGAACAGCAGGCCAAGCACCACGATGGCGAAGCCCCAGTAGAGGATCGACGCATCGCTCGAGGATGCAAAACCTGCCGGCATTTCGAGGTCGGCTTCGCTCGCCAGAGCCAAAATCGGCGCTGCGAGCGCTGCAAGGGTAAGTGTTAACTTCTTCATATACAGTTGATTTTTTTATTTATCACTTGTAAAATGGGTCTACAAATATAGTATATTTTGTTAAAATGACAAAAAAAAAATCATCCACCCGACATTTTTTTTTGTCGGGCTGACGAAGTTTGCCGCCGTTGTGCGGCCTCAGAAAAAGGTGATTGGGGCAGGGTGGGGCAGGCGCCTAGGTGCGCAGGTGCGGCTCGGGGGCGTCGACGGCCCCGGCCGAGTGGTTTTCCGAAGTATGCTCTGCGCTGTGTTCCAACGCGGTAGGTTCGCCTATTTCAACCGTCGCTTCAGTGGTGGAAACTTGGCTGCGGCAGCCCACATAGGCCGATGCCGAGGCGCGTCCTTCGCGGTCGACGACGAAGCCCCAGACGTGCACCTCGCGGCCGCGCCAGGCGTCGGGCAGCGAAACACGCACTCGTTTCGTCCGCCGCGCCACCGGCGCCATAAGCATACCGGCCTCGGCGTCAGGGCAATAGGCGTAGAGGTAGACCTTGTCCTCGGGCGACGCGCGGGCGAACATTGTATTCTTCTCGAAGTCGACGCTCAGCACGCCGTCCTCGCCGAACTGCGGCGCATGGAACGATACCGGTGCCGCCGCCCCGGCAGCCAGTGTCAGCGAGGCGTAATCCACCTTGACGGCGCCGTATACGGTGCTGAAATTCTGCTTGTTGCGACGCACGAACCAGTTGCCCTCCGTCATCTGCGCACCGCGCGCCTGCTCGCCGAAGCCCAGGAGCAGCGCCTGGCGGGCCTTGGCGGCGAAGCGTACCATGGCGACAAACCACTCGCGCTCAACCTGTTGCTGCGCCGTGTTGGGGTAGTTGATCTGCCTCACATAGCCGCGCACGCACGGCACTCCGCGCCAGCGGTAGCCCACCACGGTGCCCACTTTCCCCGAGAACGGGCCGAGGATGCCCTCTGTCAATCTTGCCATATCTTTTTTTGCTTTTTTACCCCTAGTAACGCGCCTCGTCCGCGTTTATTGTGCATGCAAGGAGAAAAAAAGAAGAGGGGAAGAACATGAAGCTTCGAAAACGCTCATTTCCAGCCCTCTGGATGCGGGCGAAATTTGCCTTTTCCGCGCCCGTGTGCAAGGCTGTTGATAAAAAGTTTTTATTTATATCAGAAAAAAGGTGTATCTTTGCACCATGATTACAAACCAGGACATGGCCGCACAGATGGCCGAATTCTTACTGAAAGTGAAAGCGGTAAAGCTCAACAACGAGCATCCTTTCACATGGGCTTCCGGGCGAAAATCGCCCATTTATTGTGACAATCGCGTCACGCTTTCCTACCCCGAAGTGCGCACGTACATCCGGCAGCGCTTCTCCGAGATAGTGACCGACATGTGGGGCAACGTCGACGTGATAGCCGGCGTGGCCACGGGCGGCATCGCCCAAGGCGCCCTTGTGGCCCAGGAGCTGGGCAAACCCTTTGTCTACGTGCGTTCGGAGCAGAAGAGCCACGGGCTGACCAACCAGATAGAGGGCGAGATCCACGCCGGGCAGTCGGTCGTCGTGATCGAAGACCTCGTCTCGACGGGCAAGAGCTCGCTCATCGCCGTCAAGGCCCTCCGCGAGAAAGGCTGCACCGTCAAGGGCATGGCCGCCATCTTCACCTACGGCCTCCAGGTTGCCGCCGACAACTTCAATGCGGAGAATGTCGAGCTCTGCACCCTCACGGACTACGACACCCTTGTCGGCGTCGCCAAGGAGCACGAGTACATCCGCCCCGAGGACTTCGAGAGCCTCGCCGCCTGGCGCCAGAACCCCGAGCTGTGGAGCGAAGAGCACATGGACAAGTGAAAGGTGAAAGTTGAAAGTTGAAAATGGTTGATTTAGGCCAACACGTCATGAAGCGCTTGTCAAAAAAGTTGAAATTTGTCATGCTTGCAGTTGCAGGTGTGCTGTTCAACTTTCATTTTTCAATTTTCAATTCCCTCCGAGCCCAGGACTCGGTGCTCACGGTCAGCCTCCCTTCAGGCATGAGCCTTGACCTGGTGTGGGTCGAGGGCGGCACCTTCGTCATGGGCAACAACCAGGCCCGCGGCGTCAAGTACAGCTACCAGTCGTCGCGGCCCGAGCACAGTGTCACCGTCGATGGCTTCTTCATCGCCCGTTGCGAGGTGACGCAGGCCCTGTGGCGCGCCGTCATGGGGGGCAACCCCTCCAAGTTCAACAGCAACCCCGACCTGCCGGTCGACTGCGTCTCGTGGGACGAAGCGCAGCAGTTCGCCATCATGCTCAGCCAGCTTACCGGCCACCGCTTCCGCCTCCCCACCGAGGCCGAATGGGAATATGCCGCCCGCGGCGGCCGTCGAGCCAAAGACACCCCCTTCGCAGGGTCCGACCGCAACGGCCTCGACCGCTGCGCCTGGTACTGCGTCAACAGCCAAGGCTCCACGCACCCCGTCGGTTCGCTGCAGCCCAACGAGCTGGGGCTCTACGACATGGGCGGCAACGTCGCCGAGTGGTGCCTCGACTGGGCCGGCGAATACCCCGACACACCGCAGGACAACCCGCGCGGACCCCGCCAGGGCGAACACCGCATACTGCGCGGCGGCCACTACAACAGCACCTCCTCGGCCTGCTCCGTCTTCGACCGCGGCTGGTACATACCCTCCGGAAAATACGAGTACTACGGATTCAGACTAATCATGGAGCCCGACGCCAATGAAGATTAAAGACAAAGACTTCCGCCCCTACATCGCCGAGGCCGAGCTGCACGACATCGTCGGACGCCTGGCCGCCCAGCTCAGCACCGACTACCGGGGCCGCGACCTCGTCGTCTGCCCCGTGCTCACGGGAGCCTTCATGTTCGCCTCCGACCTCGTCAAGCAGCTCACCATCCCCTGCGAGGTCGCCTTCGTCCGCTACTCCTCCTACTCCGGCATGGCCTCCACCGGCACCGTCCGCTGCCACATGCCCTTCCCGCAGTCCATCCAGGGACGCGACGTGCTCATCGTCGAAGACGTCGTCGACAGCGGCCTCTCCATGCGCCACATCCTCGACGCCGCCAGCGCCCTTGGCCCCAGCTCCATAAGCATCTGCACCCTCTTCTTCAAACCCCGCGCCTTCCGCGGCAACTACCGCATCGACTACATAGGCCGCAACATCGGCAACGAATTCATCGTCGGCTACGGCCTCGACTACGACGAAGCGGGCCGCAACCTCAAAGAAATCTACATACTCAACGAACAATAGGCCATGAAAAAACACAGGCTCATACTCATGCTCCTCCTCGTGGCGTCCTTCGCCGCCTGCGAAAAAGAGAAACCCCTCGACGTGAAGCCCTCGCAGCTCTACGGCAAGTGGGTACGGACCGGCACCCAGGAATACTGGACCTACAACGCCGACAGCACCGGCAACAAGGTCAACCGCGAAGAATTCGAGCAAGACGACGAGAACAACGGCGACTTCGAATGGACCCTCGTCGGCGACGAGATACGCCACATCTTCCATGGCCGCCAGGGCAACCAGAACATACCCAAGTACTACACCATCACCGCCATCACCGCCACCTCCATGAAGTGGAAAGACGACTACAGCAACACCATGTACTTCAGCAAAGTAAACTAGCACCATGAAGAAAGGTTGGAAAATAGCACTCATCTCGCTAGGCTCGCTGCTCGGCCTGGTGGCCGTCGTGGTGGCCGTGGCCATGTACCTGGTCTTCACACCCAGCCGCCTCACAAAAATCGTCAACTCCCTGGCTACCGACTACATAGCCTGCGAGAGCCGCTTCGACAAAGTCGACCTCACCCTCCTCTCCACCTTCCCTGATGCAGGGCTGCGTGTCGACAACCTCCTCCTCGTCAACCCCACCGACGGCGCACCCTCCGACACCCTGGCACGCATCTCCAACCTCACCGTCGGCCTCGACGTCATGGCGTTCCTCAAGGAGCGCAAGGTCATCGTCCACCAAGTAATCATCGACGACGCCGACGCCAACCTCTTCATCGCCAGCGACGGCAGCACCAACTTCGACATCTTCCCCTCGTCGTCCGACACCGCCAAGTCTGAATCCTCGCTCCCGCAAGTCATCGACCTACAGAAAATCAAGGTCTCCAACCTCAACGCCCGCTACCTCGACCAGCGCGGCGGCATGGACGCCACCGTCGAAGCCCTCGGCCTCGACCTCAAGGGGTCCCTGCGCGACAACGACATCGACGCCGACCTCACCCTCGGCACACCCCATGTGGCCTTCGCCATGGTCGACACCGCCACCGGCCGCCACACCCTCGACGCACTCGTGGCGCACCTGAAACTCGATGCCAAAGGCGGCATGCTGAACGAGAGCCTCGACGCCAAAGCCTCGCTCGACGCCAAGCGCATGGTGGTCAACATGGCCGACAGCACCGGGCGCGAGACCCTGGCTGCCGACCTCGACGCCCTCGACCTCGCCCTCAAAGGCGACGGCAGCACCAGCCTCCTCTCAGGCCTGCTCGACCTCACCCTCGGCGGCGGCACCCTCCGCACTGCCGGCACCGACATGGTCAACGCCACCCTTCGCGACTCAAAGCACGACCTCGTCGCGGCCAAGGTGCCCTTCGTCTTCGACCTCATCAAGATGATGATCGCCCTCAACGAGGGTCGCATGGCGCTCGACCAGTTTGCGCTCACCGCCGACGGCGATGTCCAGCTGGCCATCGACAGCCTGCCCCTCAGCCTCGACCTCGCCCTGTCCACCGACGGCCCCTGGCCGCTGCAGCCCCTCCTCGCCATCGTGCCCTCCGCCTATATGGGTTGGAAACAAGGCATGGACCTCGACGGTAAGGCCCGGCTCGAAGCCCATGTGACGGGCGCGCTCACCGACACCACCATGCCGCTCGTCGACGCACACATCACCCTCGCCGACGGCCTCTACAGCCAGCCCAAGGTGATGCCCTATAAAGTCAATAAAATCAATGGCGACGTCACAGCCCACCTCGACCTCGGCCCCAAGGGCAAAAGCCACGCCGTCGTCAAGAGCCTCACCGCTCGCGCCCGCGATTCCAAGCTCAGCCTCGCCGGACGCGCCGACGACCTTATGGGCGACATGCGCATCGATGCCGACATCAAGGGTGCGCTACCCCTGGCCGACGTCATGCCCTTCGTCCCCGACACCCTGCCGCTGACGGCCAAGGGCGACGCCGACCTCGACCTCCACGTCAACTTCGCCATGAGCCACCTGCAGAAAAAGGCCCTCGACAAGGTCAAGGCTTCCGGCACCGTCAGCGCCAAGAACCTCGACATCGTCTACGACACCATCCATGCCACGGCTCCCGACCTCGACCTCAGCCTCCAGCTGCCGGCCAAGCTCCACAAGTCGAGCCTCGCCGACGCACGCATCAAAGGCTCGCGACTCGACGTCCAGATGCCCAACCGTGCCATCAAGGCCGCCATCGAAAAACCCAACATCAGCCTCGGCGTCAACGACGTCACCCGCCAGCAGCTCGCCGCCTCCTTCGTCGTCATGATGGGCGAAACCGAGGTAGGCATCGACTCCACCCTCGTCTCCCTCGACGAGCTCTCGCTCAAAGGCTCTGTCCGACTCGACTCCACGCAGACCAACATCCTCAAGCAGTACAACCCCGCCTTCACCGCCACCACCCACAGCGCCAGCCTCTACATGCCGCAACTGCCCGACGCCGTGCGCCTCTCGCAGTTCTCCATGAAGTACGACCCCGCGCTCTGCGACATCAAGAAGGTACAGGTCAAGGTGGGACACTCCGACTTCGAACTCTACGGCACCATCGAGAACCTCGAGGACTGGCTCTCGCACAAAGCCATGCTCCGCGGCGACCTCAACTTCACCTCCAACTATGCCGACATCGACCAGCTGATGGATATGTTCAGCGGCGTAGGTTCCAACCCCGACACCCTCGAGGCTATGCGCAAGGAGGACAAGGTCCCCACCGAAGCCAACCCCTTCATTGTCCCACGCGACGTCGACATCACCCTCCACACACACATCCAGCGCAGCGTGGCCTTCGGCAACGACCTCAACGACGTGGCAGGCTCTTTCACCATCAAGGACGGCGTGGCCATACTCGACCAGATCGGTTTCGTCTGCAAGGCCGCCACCATGCAGCTCACCGCACTCTACCGCTCGCCGCGCCCCAACAACCTCTTTGCCGCCATCGACTTCCACCTGCTCGACATACAGATCCACGAACTCCTCGACATGATTCCCGCCGTCGACACCCTCGTGCCCATGCTCTCGGCCTTCGACGGCAACGCCAATTTCCACCTCGCCGGCGAGAGCTACCTTTTCGCCAACTACAAGCCCAAGTTCAGCTCGCTCCTCGGCTCCGCCGCCATCAGCGGCCAGGACCTCGTCGTCATCGACAACTCCTCGATAGCCTCTATTGCCAAGCTGATGCGCTTCAAGAAGTGGAAAGAGAAAGACAACAAGATACGCATCGACAGCCTCTCTGTCGAGATGACCTGCTTCGAGAATGAAATCGAGGTCTTCCCCTTCCTCCTCAACGTCGGTTCCTACTCCATCTGCGCCTCGGGCAAGCACATGCTCGACAACTCGTGCAACTACCACCTTGAGCTGCTCAAGAACCCGCTGCTTGCCAAGGTGGGCGTCGACGTCACAGGCAAACTCACCAGCCCAAAGATTTCCCTCGGCAAGGTACGCTATGCCGACCTCTACCGCCCGGAGAAGCAGGGTGTCGTCGAGAAACGCACCCTCGAGATGAAGAATATGATACGTAAAGCATTGGAAAGCAACGTCAGATGAGATTTCCCCGCCGATACCACTCCGCCATCCATGGCAACTACCGCCGCGCCTACCTCCGCTGCGGCCTCCTTGTCGGTGTGCTGCTCTTCCTGTATATCCTGGTGCGTCACCTGCTCGGTGTGCCTGCCGAGGCCCCCGAGTCCTATGCCACCGACGGCATCCTCCTGGCCGCCGTCTTCCTGCTGACGCTCCTCTACCGCAACAACCTCCCCGAGAAGCAGGCCTCGCTCAAGGAGCTTATGCTCTTCGGCATCGGCACCGCCGTCATCGCCTCGGTCCTCTACGGTCTTCTTCTCTGGGCCTTCGGCCTTGCCGTCCCGGCCCAGGCCGCCCTCTTCGCCACCGCCACCACCGGCGCCACACCGGCACCCGACGACCCGCAGATACACTACTGGGCCGCCTTCGTCGCCATCGTCGCCGCTGTCAAGCTCGCCCTCATCGGATCCTTCGGCGCCTTCCTCGCCGCCGTGTTCTTCAAAAACGAAACCAATTTAATAAAGCAAAAATAATTTCAATTTTCAATTTTCAATTTGCCCATGGACATCTCAATCATAGTACCCCTCTACAACGAAGCCGAGTCGCTGCCCCACCTCGCCGAGTGGATTGACCGCGTCATGCGCGACAACAACCTCAGCTACGAGGTCGTCATGGTCGACGACGGCAGCAAGGACGGCTCGTGGCAGGTGATAGAAGGGCTCCATGCCAAAAACCCCGCCTACCGCGGCATCAAGTTCCGTCGCAACTACGGCAAGTCGGCCGCACTCAACACAGGCTTCGCCGCCGCCCAAGGCGACGTCGTCATCACCATGGACGCCGACCTGCAGGACTCGCCCGACGAGGTGCCCGAACTTCGCCGCATGATCCTCGAGGAGGGCTACGACCTCGTCTCCGGCTGGAAGAAGGTGCGCTACGACTCCAAGCTGGCCAAGAACATACCCTCCAAGTTCTTCAACGCCACCACGCGCCACCTCTCCGGCATCAAGCTCCACGACTTCAACTGCGGCCTCAAGGCTTATCGCCGCGACGTGGTGAAGAGCATCGAGGTCTACGGCGAGATGCACCGCTACATACCCGTCATCGCCAAGTGGGCCGGCTTCTCCCGCATCGGCGAGAAAGTCGTCCAGCACCGCAAACGCGAGTTCGGCGTCACCAAGTTCGGCATGAACCGCTTCCTCAACGGCTACCTCGACCTGATGTCCATCATGTTCATGTCCAAGTTCGGCAAGCAGCCCATGCACTTCTTCGGCGCCGTGGGTTCCATCGCCTTCCTGCTCGGATTCATAGCCCTCATCTTCCTCGCCGTCATGCGCATCGCAGGACGCATCGCCCTGACCAACAGCGTCTGGTTCTACCTCTCCATGCTCTTCCTCCTCATGGGCACCATGCTCTTCCTTGCCGGGTTCATCGGCGAACTCGTCTGCCGCAACTCCACCACCCGCAACCAATACCTCATCGAAAAAGAGCTATAGCCGGAAAAAAGTAACCACGATTACCCACCGATGGGAAATGACAGGAAAGAGTCGAAGCATTCACCTACCAGATACCTACCAGATACCTACCAGACCCATCCCGTACCGACACGAAAACACCAATATTAATAAAATATAGAAACAATATAAAATATGAGCCTCCAATGCGGAATAGTAGGACTGCCCAACGTCGGCAAGTCGACCCTCTTCAACTGCCTCTCTAATGCCAAGGCCCAGGCAGCCAACTTCCCATTCTGCACCATAGAACCCAACGTCGGCGTCATCACCGTTCCCGACGAGCGTCTGGCCAAGCTGGTCGAAATCGAGCGCCCGGCCTCGGTGGTGCCCGCCACCGTCGAGATTGTCGACATCGCCGGCCTCGTCCGCGGCGCCTCCAAGGGCGAGGGCCTCGGCAACAAGTTCCTTGCCGACATCCGCAACTGCGACGCCATCATCCATGTGCTGCGCTGCTTCGAGAACGACAACATCACCCATGTCGACGGCTCGGTCGACCCCGTCCGCGACAAGCAGACCATCGACCTGGAACTGCAGTTCAAAGACCTCGAAACCATCGAGAACCGCTACGACAAAGAGGTCAAAAAAGGCAAGGCCGGCGGCGACCCCCGCGCCAAGAAACTCGTCGAGGTCATGGACCTCTACAAGGCCGCCCTCCTCGACGGCCGCAGCGCCCGCACGGTGCAGCTCGACGAGGCGCAGGCCGACGTGGCACGCGACCTGCAGCTCCTCACCACCAAGCCCGTCCTCTACGTCTGCAACGTCGACGAAGCCTCCGTCGTCAATGGCAACGCCTACGTCGATGCCGTCCGCCAGGCCGTCAAGGACGAGCAGGCCGAAGTACTCATCCTCGGCGCAGCCATCGAGGCCGACATCGCCGAGCTCGAGACCTACGAGGAGAAGCAGATGTTCCTCGACGACCTGGGACTCCAGGAGTCGGGCGTCAACCGCCTCATCAAGGCCGCCTACCGCCTCCTCAACCTGCAGACCTTCCTCACCGCAGGCCCCAAGGAGTGCCGCGCGTGGACCTTCAAACGCGGCATGAAAGCCCCGCAGACCGCCGGCATCATCCACTCCGACTTCGAACGTGGCTTCATTCGCGCCGAGGTCATCAAGTACGACGACTACGTCGCCCTCGGCTCGGAAGCCAAGTGCCGCGAGGCCGGCAAGATTGCCGTTGAAGGCAAAGACTACGTCGTCCAGGACGGCGACATCATGCACTTCCGCTTCAACGTATGATTCTATGAAACGACAACCTCAACAACATAGACAACCACGCCGGCGCCACAGGCACTGGAACGGGAAAGTGCGTGTTGCGCTTCCCATGTTGTCCCTGTTGTCAGTGTTGTCGTTAGCACTCTTCAGCTCCTGCTCTACCGAGAAGGCCAAGTGGACCAACATCCGCTACCACAACATCACCACCCACTACAACGTCTGGTGGAACGGCAACGAGAGCCTCAAGGAAGGCCGGCAGAAACTCTACGCCTCTGCCGTCGACGACTACACCCAGCTGCTCCCCGTCGAGCAACTGGGCACCGACGACAACGCCCGCTCCGTCTACCCCGAGATGGACCGCGCCATCGAGAAAGGCGTCAAAGGCATCAAGAAGCACAGCATCTTCCTCAAGGGCGTCGAGCACGTCCCCTACATCAAGGAGTGCTACCTCCTCACCGCCTACGCCACCTTCTACAAGCACGACTACGTCTCCACCGCCAACACCTGCAACATCCTCGTCACCCAGTTTGCCGGCACCCGCGCCGGCGACGAGGGCGCCGTCCTCCTCGCACGCTGCATGACCATGGAGAAGCGCTACGCCGAAGCAGAAGCCACCCTCGACCAACTCGTCCAGCGCAACGCCAAAGGCGCCTTTGCCCGTAGCCAGAGAGACAAACTCTACACCGCTATGGTCGAAGCCACCATCCCCCAGCAGAAGTACAAGAAGGCCGTCGAATACATACACCTCGCCGTCGACGCCTCCTCCGACCGCAGGCAGAAGGCCCGCCTGACGTTCCTCATGGCGCAAATCTACCGCCAGCTCGACCGCCGCGCCGTCGCAGCCAAATACTACCACGAGGTGCTCTCCTTCAATCCGCCCTACGTCATGGAGTTCAACGCCAAGCTCGGCGAAGCCTCCTGCGCCGACCTTGAGCATGCCGACATCGCCAAGCTCGAACGTCAGCTCGACGACCTCCTCGACGACAAGAAGAACGAGGAATACCGCGACCAGATCTACTTCGCCAAGGGCGAGATGTACCTCGGCATGAAAGAACCCCGCCTGGCCTGCGACAACTACCGCCTCAGCGTCGCCGCCTCCTCGGCCAACAAGGCCCAGCGCGCGCTCTCCGCGCTCCGCATGGGCGAGGTGCAGTACGACATATTCGAGAACTACGACATCGCACAGCGCTACTACGACACCGCCATGCAGTGCATCACCCGCGACTACCCCCGCTACGACTTCATCCGCCGCCGCCACGAGATGCTCACCGAGCTGACCTCCTACACCCGCACCTTCGGCCAGTGCGACAGCCTCCTCGCCGTCGCCGCCCTGCCTGAGGCCGAGCGCTTGGCCCTCATCAACGAAAAGATAGAAACCCTCAAACAGGAAGAGGCCGCAGCACGCGAACGCGAACTCCTCAACGAAGTCCTCGGCGAGAGCCGCGCCATGTCCAACACCCTCACCGGCGACTGGTACTTCTACAACGACAACACCCTGCAGAAAGGCAAGGAGACCTTCCGCCAGCGTTGGGGCATGCGCGTCCTCGAGGACCTCTGGTGCCTCTCCAACAAGACCGTCATGACCTTCGCCGTCGACGACGAAGCCCCTGCTGACGACGACAGTGCGGCCGACACCTCGAACCGCGCCCCCCTAGCGTCGCGCCTTGCCCAAGGCAACCCCAACGACCCCCACAGCCCGGCCTACTACCTCAAGCAGCTGCCCACCACGCAGCAAGCCTTCGACTCAATCGACTCGCTCACCTCCATCTGCCTCCTCAACGCCGGATATATCTACTACGACGGCATCGGCAACATACCCCGCGCCCTCGAGTGCTACCACCGCCTGGCAGACAACTACACCGCTCACGACGAATCCGTCCAGGCTTTCTATATGCTCTACCGCATCTACGACCGCCAGGGCAACACCCCGCAGGCCAACTACTACCGAGACATGGTACTCATGGGCTTCCCCGACTCCGACTTCGCCAACCTCATCCGCGACAACGAGTACTACAAAGAACTCATCCGCCGCGAACGCCGCATCGAGGAGGACTACGAGACGCTCTACTCCAACTACGCCTCCAACCGCTTCGCCGCCGCCATCCGCAACGCCGACGAGGCCGAGGACACCTACCCCGACCACCCCATGCTCAACAAGTTCCGCTACTGGAAAGGCCTCGCCCAGGCACGTTCTGGCTCCGCCAACGAGGCCATTGCCACCTTCGAGGCCATCATCGCCAAAGCCGCACCGGCCGACAGCATACGCCCGCTGGCCGAAGTGCAGCTCGCGCTCCTGCGCGACACATCTTTCCGCTACGCCTCCTCGACCGACGAGACCATCACCCCGCGCGACGAGCAACGCCTTCGCCAACAGCAGGATACGCCCGAAGCGGCGCTCCCGCAACCGCGCATCGGCCGCTCCCCCGGCGACGAGCCGCTCCCCATCGAGTCGCAGGTCTACCGCTACCGCGAGAACCAGCAGTACTACGTGGTCATCGTCGTCAACGACCGCACTGTCAAGGCCACCGAACTGCAGCATAAAGTCGCCGCCTTCAACAGCCAATACTACTCTAACTCAGGCTATAAAGTCAACGCCTCGCTCTTCACCGACACCACCCAGATCATCACCGTCCACCGCTTCCTCACCGCCAACGAGGCCATGGGCTACTGGAGCCACCTGCAGCAGCAGGAAAGCCCGCTCAGCGCACTGGCTCCGACCGACCACCACGAGTTCGCCATCTCCACCCAAAACTACGCCACCTTCTACAACCGAAAGGACCCCGTGGCATACATGCACTTCTTCCGCAAATATTACATCGCAAAATACAATTCAAAAAAATAATTAACAATTAAAATTATGGCAAGAACAATGGAAGTAGAAACGACCCCCATCAACATCGTCACCAACGGCACCACCATCAAAGGTGACATCACCGCATCCGGCGATTTCCGCCTCGACGGCACCCTCGAGGGCAACATCCAGCTCAACGGCAAGCTCGTCGTCGGCGACACCGGCATCGTCAACGGCAACATCCTCTGCCAGAACGCCAACATCATCGGCACCGTCAACGGCAACCTCTCGGTTAAAGAGCTCCTCTCGCTCCACACCACCGCCCGCGTCAAAGGCGACATCCTCATCAACAAGCTCTCCATCGAGCCCGGCGCCGTCTTCACCGGCAAGTGCCGCATGCTCGACGAGGTCCGCCAGCAGCAGGAAGCCGAAGCCCGCGCCGCCGCCGAAGCACAGGCCGCCGAGGAGGAGAACTAAACACAACCGAGCTCAAGGAGACCGGGACGTTCCAGGAGTTCAAGGCAGATTCACTTTGCCATGGACTCCCCGAACTCCGTGAACTCCCTGAACCACACAGCAATGCAGCTTCTCCAACAGCTCTACGAGAGTTGGGCTGGCGAGCCCTGCCTCGAATGTCTGGCCCTCGGTGCCAATGGTTCCAACCGCCGCTACTACAGGCTAGTGGGGGCGCATGCGGCATGCATCGGCGCCATCAACGACGACGTCCGCGAGAACGAGGCCTTCTACGCCTTCAGCCGCCACCTGCGCGGCAAAGGCATCGCTGTGCCTGAACTCTACGCCGTCAGCCCCGACCGCACCCACTACCTCCAGCAGTACCTCGGCGACCAGACCCTCTACAACCTCCTCCTCGACAACCGACGGCAGGGGAGGGGGCTCGACGCGCCCGTCGTCAACCTCTACCGCCAAGCGCTCACCGACCTCGCCGCCATTCACCTCGCCGGCGCCGACGCCGACTTCTCTGTCGCGTACCCCAGGCAGGCCTTCGACAGGCAGTCCATACTCTGGGACCTCAACTACTTCAAGTACTTCTTCCTCAAGCTCGTACACGTCCCCTTCGACGAGCAGCGCCTCGAGGACGACTTCAACCGCCTTGCCGACCTCCTGCTGCAGGCCGACTGCAACTACTTCATGTACCGCGACTTCAACCCGCGTAACATTATGGTGGCCGAGCGGCTCTACTATATTGACTATCAGGGCGCCCGGCGCGGCGCCGCGCAGTACGACGTCGCCTCGCTGCTCTACAGCGCCAAAAGCGACCTCCCCGAAGCCCTCAGGCTCGACCTCCTGGGCCACTACCTCGCCGCACGCGGCATCAAAGGCAGCGACAAACAGCTGTGGATGAGTTACTTCTGGGCCTATGTCCTTGTTCGCATCCTGCAAGCCATGGGGGCCTATGGCTACCGAGGACTCTTCGAACGCAAGCCCTACTTCATCGAGAGCATTCCATTGGCAATCAACAACCTGCGTAACATCCTCGACTCACACCCGCTGCCTGTCGACCTGCCCGAACTCATGGCCGCCTGCCGCCGCGTCACCCAGATGGCCGTCGGCACCAGTACGACGGCACCGGGCAACGTCCCCAACACCGCGCCGCTAACCGTCAGTGTCCTCAGTTTCAGCTATAAACAAGGGCTGCCCACCGACCCCTCCGGCAACGGCGGCGGATTCATCTTCGACTGCCGCGCCCTGCCCAACCCCGGCCGCTACCCCGAATACAAGGCCATCACCGGCCGCGACCGCCCCGTGATAGAGTTCCTGCAGCGCGAACCGGCCGTCGACCACTTCCTCAGCCATGCCAAAGGTCTTGTGGCACAGAGTGTTGAGAAATACATCGAACGCCGCTTCACCAGCCTTCAGGTGGCCTTCGGGTGCACCGGCGGACAGCACCGCTCCGTCTACTGCGCCGAGCAACTGGCCGCCTGGATCGCCGCAACCTACCCCGACTGCCGCGTCGACCTCCACCACCGCGAGCAGGACAAGTAGGCCACCCACATACCAATCGGAACCCCCTCGAGGGCGGATCTTTTCCGCCCTCTTTTTCGTACCCCTGCCATACCCCTACCAAGGAAGAAGAGGGGAAGAAGAGAGTACCCTTAACCCGCTGAAAATCAACCTCTCGAAAACGGGCCAAAATCGGTCGTTTTCCAGTTTTTTGACCAAAAATTTTCAAAACACTCAACGATGTGTAAATCAGCATCATACAAGCATTTTGTGGCAAATTGGCGGCAGCAGGCCTAAAAAGCGCCGCAGGGTGGGGGAGAGCCGCCCCCGCGCCGTGCCTCAGCCGACGGCAGCCTGCCCTTACGCCTTAAAAAAATATTTTCGCAACCCATTGATAACCGCCCACTTGCCTGCACGGGGAGCTCCTCGGGCAAGAATATTTTTCATTTTTTGTTTCCCGTTTCTCATTTTTTTCGTATCTTTGCACCCGAATTTTATACCGAAACAAAAAAACAGAACACCCAATATGAAAGGCAGAACAATCATCCAAATCGTGCTGGCCGTGGCCATCGTCGGCCTCGCCTACTGGCTGTACAACAGCATCATGACTCCCGTGCGCTTCGACACCGAGTACACCAAGCGCCGCGACGCTTGCGCCGAGAAGCTCAAATCCATCCGCACCCTCGAGGAAGCCTACAAACTCACCTACGGCAAATATACCGGCAGTTTCGACACCCTCATCAACCGCCTCATGACCGAGGACAGCATGAAGGTCGTCTCCAAAGTCAACAACTACGACAAGATTCCCGCCGATGTCGACATTAACGAGGTGCCCGAGAGCGAGGCCATCAAGAACGGATGGACCACCCGCGTCGAGGTCTTGGTCAACCCCATCGCCAAGCTGCGCGAGGACGGCAAACTCCCCATCATCGGTGCCGACGGCAAGAAGCGCCAACTCACCGACGAGGAAATCCGCAACCTCCGCTATGTCCCCTATCCCAAGGACCAGAAGAATGAGTTCGACCTTCAGGCCGGTATGCTCGAGAAGAGCGGCTTCTTCGTCCCCGTCTTCGAGTGCAAGGTGCCCCTCACCCAGCTCCTCTCCGACATGGACAAGCAGCAGGTCGTCAACAAAATCGACGAGGTCTCCAAGGTCGTCGGCCGCTACCCCGGCTGGAAAGTGGGCGACATGACCCAGGCCGTCACCGATGGTAACTTCGAATAGCATCAACAATGTCGTATAGTTGCAACTCCCTCATTACCACCGACCGCGAGTTTGCTTCTAGCGAAAAGAGATTATCCATTTGCCTCCAGGCCAATGGATTTTCTTTTTCGGAAGTGACCGCCTCGGGCGTCCTCCTCACCTTCGGCGAGGCCTCTGGGCGGCATGCCTTCTCCATGACCAGCGTCATGGCCGACGTCAAAGCCTTCTTCGCCGAGGTAGGCATCAGTCCCTTGGGCTATCGCAGCGTAGAGCTCATCATGCTCTCCGACCACAGCACCTGGGTGCCCGACGAGCTGTACTCGTCGGCGGCCAACCGCCAGTACCTCAAGCTCGTCGGCAGCAACGCAGCCTCCATCATGGCCGCCCCCTGCCGCTCGCTGCAGGCAACCGCGGTCTTCGCCGCCAACGACGCCCTGGCCACCGCCTTCAAGGTAGCCATCCCCGGCGCCACGGTCATCAACCAGCACGTCCGCCTCGCCGACCCCGACCTCTGTCGACGATCCGACACCCACCCTGTGCTCCTCGCTCACTGGCGGATGGGACGCATCGACTACGCCGCCTACCGCAACGGCAGCTATATCTTCGGCAACACCATCGCCTGCCCCACCGACAGCGACGCCCTCTTCCACACCGTCGAGGTCATCAAGACCTTCGGCCTCGACACCCCCGATGCCGAGCTGCTCCTCTGCGGCGACGCCACACGCGAACGCTTCGCCCTCCTGCGGCCCTACTTCCCCGTGGCAACGCTCTTCAACGGCACACACTCCTCCTTCCTCAACCCCGCCTTCAAAACCCTCCACACCTACCGCCACGCACTGATACTGTAAGCCATGAGAATCATCGCCGGAACCCTCCGCGGACGCCGCCTCAACCCGCCTGCCAACCTCCCCGTGCGCCCCACCACCGACATGGCGCGCGAGAGCCTCTTCAACATCCTCAACAACTATGTCGACTTTGAGGACTGCTCTGTAATGGACCTCTTCGCCGGCACCGGCGCCGTCTCCTTCGAGTTCGTCTCCCGCGGCGTGCGCGAGGTCACCTCAATCGACATCAATTCCCAGTGCACCGACTACATCAAGGCCGAAGCCGCCCGCATGGCTGTGCGCAACATCCACGTGGTGCGCGCCGACGTCTTCGACCTCCTCAAACGCGCCAACCGCCGCTTCGACATTGTCTTTGCCGACCCGCCCTACGCCCTCGAGGGACTGGCCTCGCTGCCCGACTTCGTCTTCGACCGCCAGGTGCTCACCGACGACGGCATCTTCATCCTCGAACACCCCCGCGAGTTCAGCTTCGAGGAGCACCCACACTTCTGGCAGCACCGCGCCTACGGCAAGGTCAACTTCACCTTCTTCGCCAACAAATTAGATGAATAATATATGAATGCCATTGTAAAAACCAACTTCAATTTCCCCAAGCAGAAGAGCCTCTACGTCGGCAAGGTGCGCGACGTCTACAACATCGACGACCGCTACATGGCCATGGTGGTCTCCGACCGCATCTCGGCCTTCGACGTCGTCCTCCCCAAAGGCATCCCCTACAAGGGGCAGGTGCTCAACCAGATAGCCGCCAAGTTCCTCGACGCCACCGCCGACATCCTCCCCAACTGGAAGCTCGCCACCCCCGACCCCATGGTCACCGTGGGCCTCAAGTGCGAAGGCTTCAAGGTCGAGATGATTGTCCGTGGCTACCTCGCAGGCTCCGCCTGGCGCGAATACAAGGCCGGCGCCCGCACCCTCTGCGGTGTGCCACTGCCCGAAGGCATGGTCGAGAACCAGAAATTCCCCACCCCCATCGTCACCCCCACCACCAAGGCCGACGAAGGGCACGACGAGAACATCAGCCGCGAGGAGATTATCCGCACCGGCCTCGTCTCCAAGGAGGACTACGACCAGCTGGAGCGCTACGCCCTCGCCCTCTTCCAGCGCGGCACCGAGATGGCCGCCAGCAAAGGCCTCATCCTCGTCGACACCAAGTACGAGTTCGGCAAGCGCGACGGCAAGATATACCTCATCGACGAGATTCACACCCCCGACTCGAGCCGCTACTTCTACGCCGAGGGCTACGAGGAACGCCTCGCCCGAGGCGAGCACCAGCGCCAGCTCAGCAAGGAGTTCGTCCGCGAGTGGCTCATGGACAATGGCTTCCAGGGCAAGGAAGGCCAGCAGGTGCCCGAGATGACCGACGAGATCGTCGCCTCCATCTCCGACCGCTACATCGAGCTCTACGAGCACATCACCGGCGAGCGCTTCCAGAAGGCCGACGACTGCCCCGACGTCGCCGCCCGCATCGAGAAGAACGTCACCGGCTACCTCGCCACGCTCTGATGGAAATCGAGCGCAAATACCTGGTAGCCGCCCTCCCCGCCGACCTCGACTCCTACCCGCATGTTGAGATAGAGCAGGGCTACCTCTGCACGTCGCCCACCCTGCGTATCCGCAGGATGGGCGATGCTTACATCCTCACCGTCAAGCAGAACCTGCGCCTCGCCTCCTCCGCCATCCACAACCGCGAGGAGGAGTTCCCCCTCTCGGCCGACCGCTACGCCCACCTGCGCGCCAAGTGCGACGGCAACCTCGTCCACAAGACCCGATACCGCATACCCCTCGACGGCGGCCTCACCGCCGAGCTCGACGTCTTCCACAGCGCCCACGCCGGCCTGCTCCTCGTCGAGGTGGAGTTCCCCGACACCACCGCAGCCGACGCCTTCACGCCCCCCGCCTGGTTCGGCCCCGACGTCAGCCAAGACCCCCGCTACCGCAACAGCTGGCTGGCATTTAACCCACCAGCCACAAACTCCGCGCAAGGTTAAGCTGCTAAATACTTTTTTGTCTCCATGCGGAGAAAAAGTTGTATATTTGCCGCAAAATATGCGGAGAATAGCGCTTGCATTAACCGCACAAATATGATATGCTGTGGGATGGATTTAAGGGCAAGCTGACCTCCTCCAAATGTGCGAAGATAAGCAAATGCTCCCCTGACACTGCCCTGCAAGACCTTGTCGCCAAGGGTGTCCTCGTTCGCACCGAAGGCGGTGGTCGTAGCACAGGATACGACTTGGCGAAACCGTCGAAATTATAACAGCACGTTGGCTGGCATAATTGCCACTTTCGTAATCGCATTATTTTTGAATGGTAATTTCTTCATTCGGAAGTAATTCTATCTTGTACTTGCATTTGTACGGAGCTGTATTAAACCATTTCATCAAAGCAACGCACCCACACTCTAAATTGTTATTAAGATAGTAGAGTTTGAATGTTGTATTGTCGATGCGTTCGATTTTATATAAGAATTTGAGGTCATACTTATGGTCTGATCTTAATTGTGAAAGATAATTTTCGGCAGCCATATGGTCTGATTTTTGTATGCGAGATAATATATCGGTGGCATCTTTTATATTGTTGGATCCGTAAAAGTAATTATAGATGGATCCGTCCTCAATGGTTTTGTTAGCTTTGTTGAAGTAGGCACGCAAGGCATCACGAGTTTTCTTTGAATCCTTGTTTATATCGTACTTGTTGTTTAGAAAGTCGCGTTTGTATATGGCGAACTTTATGTTTTCTTCTATGTCAGGTAGGATTTTCCTTCCAACGAGATTGTCTGCTCTTATCAGTTTCCCCTGTTTGTCATATGCATCATATCTATAGTCATTGTCTTTTTCCGGACCAAAACGGCTGCGTATGAAACGATATTCCATGTGCTCGGAATGAACCATGTAGACTATGTGATGTGGATAGTGTTCTTCTACTTGTCTTATTTTTCCCTCGCTAAACCATTCCCACCCTTCGGATTGCTGTGCCTCGTCCCAACAATGTTCTGCATAATCATAGTCACGGATATTGAGATTTCCATTAAAATAATTATCACGTATCTTGGAAAGATTTTCCTTGCAATTAATCGTTTTGCTCAATTCTAAATGTAATTCTTCGTTTAATCCAAATGTGGTAAGTAGTACAGAATATCCGTTTCGTTCAAGAAGGGAAAATGCAAAAGCAGGAAGATGAGTAATTCCCTTATGAATCTCATAAACAAGTAGGGAATCATTCTGTGAAACCAAAGTCATTTCTCCTCGCTTATTGCCAATCATATGCTGCGCAAAAGAATGCATGTTCCATTTGTCTGGTAACTCTGTTCTCATTATTTGGACAAGTTTCTTGTTCCCCTCATAGAGAATACTTTTTGAATCATCTTTTTGTTTATACATGTAATAGGGGACTTTAAAACATATCGTTGAATCTGATGAGCAAACGTCCTTGAGTTCTACAATTTCTTTTTCATTTCCATCATGAAAGTCTGCATTACATGATTTAATCACTATTCCCAATAGCGAAAGTATAATGCCTGCCAAAATCCATCCCACAATATAAGAGGCTACATTAGAAACGGCTCCTTTTACGGCCGCAGTCGAAGATTTTTTTAACGTTTTTAGAAAATCTTCAACTAAAGATTTCGCATACGCTCGGGCATTATTTATGTCTTCTTTAAGATGTTCATCTTTTACTTCATAGTCGTAACTCCATTCATTTGGGGAATCTTTTCCGTATCTTTCTTCTGATTCAGATTCTTGTTTATTATTTTCTTGATAGAAGATGGCATATTCTAGGTCATATCTGTCTCGTTTAGATTTATCTTTAAGAATGGCATACGCTTCATTTATATCCTGCATTATTGAGGTTACATCTTCATTAGGGTTACGATCGGGATGCCATTTCATAGACATTTCCCTATACGCTCTCTTTATATCTGCAGGACTGGCAAGATGCGTAACTCCTAGAATCTTATAATAATCTTTAAACATAAACTATTTTTGAAGCATTGAAGAATTATTGTCACCTCCATCTTTCGGTTTCTTCCATATTGCTCTAATGGCACCAATCAACGCTACAAGCAAGACTAAACCAACTAGACCTGACGATGCCCCCGATTCATTAAGTGCTCCTAAGATAGGCGTAGCAATAAGAATGTAGATAAAGATTGCGCCAATTGTTACCAGTACTTTTGCTACTTTACTCATCATTTTTGTGCCCGGTTTTATCCTGTTGGGCTCTTCAGCTTTTAAAGGTTAAACAAATTTCGGCTTCCGGCCGTAGAGCCGGAAGCCGATGTCAAAGTAAGGATATGGAAAAGGCGCGAAACCTTCGTATTCCTGATTAAATCCTTATTTCTGTAACGGGCGACTGGTAAAATACCCTTGAGGTAAATAAGGTAACGAACATTCCACGCCAAAGCGGGAACTTTCCGTCAACTTATTCTCACCTCTTATGATTACCAGTCATTCGTTACAGGAGAACAAGCACTTCAAGCTCTATTTTATTTTTTGTCTAATTCTATTTATGTCATTGTATATTATTTATTATGCTGTTTGCATAGGTTATTTGGTATGCTTTGATTTTTTTGCCCAGTCTTCCAGTTCAATATTTGGAATATGTGAGAAATGCTTTAGATTCGATGTTACCATCACAAGCTTGTTGTGGACTGCACAGGATCCTATGAGCAGGTCAAATTCGCCAACAGACAGTCCACTTGCCTGAAGGGATGCCTTGTTGATGCCATATAAACGCAATGAGGGGCTTAGTGGAATGACTTCGAATACTGTCTGTATGCGTTGTACATCGCTAAAATTCTCCTCGCGACCCGATTTTGCGGCACCGTAGAATAATTCTGCTATGGTAATTTCCGACACGAAACAATTCTTCCTGCCTACGGTTTCAATCTTTTTAATAACCTGCTCGTTATGGTGGAACAGCTCAATACATATGTCGGTGTCTAACAGATACTGTGCCATAGTTACTACCAATTCATAACTTCGCGACCAGAATAAACACTGTCTCGCAGTTCTTCGGCCTTGCCCCACTCTCCGCAAAACAGGGTGCGCAAATCATCGGTAGCATAGGCGGTAGGACGGGGCGCGTTCTTGATAGAGGATGAGAGTTTTGCTATCAAGTCCAGTCGGTCATCCACACTCAACAACGCAAGGACAGACATATATATGTCTGCAATGTTCGTTGAGGGTATTGGGTTTGTTCTAATCATAATTTTGTCTATAATTCCGACTGCAAAAGTACGACTTTTTTGCCATACGGCCAAATTATTTTTCTCCGTGTGCCGAAAAAAGCGTATCTTTGCACTCCGAAACTGACTGATACGCATGAAACGCATACCGCATACTTTTACCATTGTCTTTGGGCTTATTGTGCTGGCGGCGGTGCTCACGTGGGTGGTGCCGGCCGGCGAGTTCCTGCGGCAGACCGTCGACGGCCGCGAGGTGGTGGTGTCCAACTCGTTCCACTTCGTCGACCGCGCCCCGCAGACCTGGCAGATTTTCTCCGCCTTCTTCAACGGCTTCGTCGACAAGGCCGACATCATCATATTCATCCTGATGGTCGGCGGCGCCTTCTGGATACTCAACAACAGCCATGCCATCGATGTCGGCGTCATGGCTTTCCTTCGCCGTGTGCAGCGCCTAAGTCGCTATAAGCTAATCGGTAAGCTGGGGGTTGACAACATCATCATCACCCTGGTGATGCTCCTGTTCAGCCTCTTCGGGGCCGTCTTCGGCATGAGCGAGGAGACCATCGCCTTCGTGGTGGTCTTCGTGCCGCTGGCCATCTCGATGGGCTACGACTCGATAGTGGGCGTCTGCATGTGCTATGTGGCTGCGCATGTGGGCTTTGCGGGCGCCATGCTCAACCCCTTCACCATCGGCATCGCCCAGGGCATCGCCGGCCTGCCGCTCTTCTCCGGCCTGGAGTACAGGCTGGTTTGTTGGCTGATACTCACCGTGTTGGGCATCGCTTTCGTGCTGTGGTACGCCCACCGCGTGAAAGCCAAGCCCGAGCGCAGCCCCGTCTACCGCCTCGACGACTACTGGCGCAGCCGTGCGCAGGCCACCGGGGAGAGCGAGCTCACCCTGCGTCAGGGCCTGATACTCATCGTGTTCTTCCTCACCATCGTGGCCCTTGTGGTGGGCGTGCTGGCCTTCGGCTGGTACATTGCCGAGATTTCGGCCCTCTTCTTCGCCATGGGCATCGTGGCCGGCATCATAGACCGCCAGGGGGCCGACGACATCGCCAAGCTCTTCCTTGCCGGGTGCAAGGACATCCTCTCGGCTGCCCTCGTGGTGGGGTTGGCCAGCGGTATCATCTTCATACTCAGGGACGGACACGTGATCGACACGCTGCTCTACGGCCTGACGAGGTCGCTGGCGCAGACGGGCGAGGTGGCGTCGCTCGGCGCCATGTACCTCTTCCAGACGCTGCTCAACGTGGTGATGCCCAGCGGCTCGGCCAAGGCGGCGCTGACCATGCCCATCATGGCGCAATTCGCTGATTTGATTGATGTTTCGCGGCAGACCACGGTGCTGGCCTTCCAGTTCGGCGACGGCTTCACCAACATGCTGACCCCCACGAGCGGTGTGCTCATCGGCGTGCTCGGCATGGCCCGCATCCCTTACGGCACCTGGCTCAAGTGGGTGTGGCGCTTCATCGTCGGCATGATTGCCGTGGGCTTCCTGCTGATGCTGCCCACGCTCTGGCTCACGCTGCCGGGCTTCTAGGTTGCGAGGGCTTTGGCCCTGGCGCTGAGGGGGATAAGGTAGTGGATGACGTGCGCGTCGCGGTAGAACTCCACCGCGCCCCACCGCTTCCAGTACTGGTGCGTCTTGAGGTGGTGCATCACAGGCACGTAGATGAAGTCGTAGGCCTGCAGCTCGTCCCAGATGTCCATCAGCATGTCGTAGTTGAGCCGCGTGTGGCGGTAGTCCTCGCTCACAATAAACGAGAAGACAGCGATATACCTCATTTCGTTCAACCGACGGATTAAGTCCGGCCGGTCGGTCAGGATCTGCTCCGACTCCTCGTCGACGCGGTAGTCGCTCATGTTGAGCAACGCCACGGGCCGCCCCTCGCCGTCGAGGGCTTTGACGCTCAGCGGCCAGTTGAACCTAAGGTTCAACAGCCACTCTGCAACTTCCTCTGGCTCAAAGCCGTACTGCTTGACCAGCCAACGGGCCGTGAGGTCGGCGTCGGCAGCGGTGCAACGGTGCAGGGCGATGCTCATAGCGGGTTGATTGTCACGCTGTTGTACGACAGCAGGATTTCGGGGTGGTAGGAGAGTTTGGCCTTGCGCAGCCCGGGCAGGCCCATGTCCTCCTCGCGGTTGAGGTAGACATACTGCTCCGGCAGGTGAGCCGCAAACTGCTGGTTTATAACGCTGAAGGCGCCGTCGACGAAGCGGTCGGCCTTTTCGACGCAGACGTCGAAGGTGTCGTGCGTGACGGGAGCGCCGTAGGTGAAGGCCAGCATGCGTCCGGCGTCGAAGATGGCGCCGCCGATGGCGTCGAGGCTGCCCCAGTGGTCGAAGATGCGCTGCATGACGCGCTCTTCGGCGGCAATGGTGTCGCCGTAGTCGGGGTTGTCGTGCGGCGTCTCGCTCTGCCAGAGGCGCACCAGCTCGAGACACTGCGGGAAGAGGGCGGGGGAGAGCTCGCGGTACTCGAACGCGGGGTGCTCGGAGAGGAACTTGTTGACGTGGTTACGCTTGTTTTTCAGGCTTTTGCCGGCCAGGTTGGCCAGCTCGGTGCGCAGGTAGATGTAGTCGTAGCTGTTGCGCTGGGGCGTGGCCGTGGCGCGGCCGGGGAAAAGGTCGACTATGGCGGCGGCGCGGTCGTCCTCCAAGCACCTCACCGCCAGCGTGGTGCCTTGCGCCGTGGCGTCGTTGACCATGCGCTCGAGCAAGTTGCGGCAGGGCGTCTCCTTCGAGGCAATGAGGTAGTTGAGTTCGGAACCCAGGCGGTAGCGCAGCACGACATGGCCCTCGCAGAAGGCCACCTCGGTGCCGAATTCGGGCTGCCAACCGAAGAGGTTGCTGAAGTTGAAGTTGCAGTTGCGCAGGCCCGCGTCGAGGGTGACGGCCTGCACGGCCTCGCGGTCGGCAAGGGTCAACGCGTGGAATTCCAGGCATTTGGATATGCAGTCATGGGGCATAGCGATATCTTTTTTCTTCAAAAAATTGCGGTGCAAAGATACGAAAAAAAATTCTTTTCGCGGCAAATGTTAATACCTGTTAAACAAGGGTCCGTTTAACAGGTATTAACATTTGCTATTTTGACACCTACCAGAGTCGAACCATATACCTACCATTCACCTACCAGATGGCTTAAATGCCTGAATATCACATATATGATTACAACGTGCTGTGATACAGTCTATTGCAGAGGTTTTCACCACCCGGAGCGCCAAAAACGACACTTTAGGAAACAGGACGCCAACTTTCCTAATAAATGTTAATTTAACGATTTTTAAGATTTTTACAGGCTCCGAACGCGACCTTTGTTTAGGGCGATTTTTTTGCGACCGACATTTTTTTTGGCCATGTGAAGTATTTTTCGTATTTTTGCACACGAAAACAGACTAGCGAAAGATGACATACAAGCTGACAACCGAAGAGATGGGGCGCCTGACGGTGGCGGAATTCCGCGAGAGCGCGAAGCTTCCGCTGACGGTGGTGCTCGACAACGTGCGCTCGCAGAACAACATCGGCTCGGTGTTTCGCACGGCCGACGCTTTCCGCGTGGAGCACATCGCCCTGTGCGGCATCTGCTCGACGCCTCCGCACCGCGAGATACACAAGACGGCGCTGGGCGCGGAAGAGAGCGTGGAGTGGAGCCACCACGACGACACGGCGGCCTGCGTCCGGTCGCTCAAGGCGCTGGGCTACAAGGTTTTCGCCGTCGAGATAGCCCACGGCAGCCTGAAGCTCGGGGCGTTGCCCGCCGACGCCTTCGGCCCAGGGGTCAAGACCGCCATCGTCTTCGGCAACGAAATCGACGGCGTGCAGGAGGAGGTGATGGCCCTGTGCGACGGGGCCCTGGAGATACCGCAGGAAGGCACAAAGCACTCGCTCAATGTCAGTTGCGCCGCGGCGATAGTCATGTGGGAAATGTGGAAACTAAAACACTGAGTATTATATGAAACGAAATGTATTTTTATTGACGCTTTGCCTGCTGGGCGGAGTGGCTTTCGGACAGGAAGTGAGCTTCCGGTCAGGCGAAAAGAGTGGCAAGAAACTGCCGACGCAGTCGGTGCTGCACATGCTTCCGGCCGACGCTGACGGCCAGCTGCTGCTGGTGGAGGCGGACCTGAATGCCGTTGGCGCGGTGAAGGCCATCAAGGTAAGGCAGGTGAACGAGGAGTGGAAAGAGTCGGCCGCGGTGAAGATTGACGACACGCGGGATTGCTCCTCGACGGAGGCCTTCCGCAAGGGCGACCGCATCCACATGTTGCTGGGCAGCGAAAACAAGTCGAACTACCGGCTGCGCCACGTGGTTGTATCCACCGCAGACCTGCAGGTGGTCAGCGACAGCGTGTTGCTGGATGTCAGCCTCTCGAAAGGCGACTACTGCTATTCGCAGGTGGTGTTCTCACCCTCCAACGCCTTTTTGGCAGTGGTGAACATACTGGAGATGAAGGCTGGCGGCACGCATGCGACAGCGATGCTCTTCGACGGCGAGATGAGACGCCGTTGGACACACATGCTGCGGCATGGGGATGTGCAACAGGCGCTGGTGACCGACGGCGGCGAGGTGGCGACGGCATGCCTGCTCTCGTCCAAGGACCACCAGAAGACACTGCTGCGCGTGAATGTGGCCGACGCCTCGGGAGCCAGGCAAGGCGAAGCCGTTTTGCAAGGCGACCTAGAGCAGGTGGCACTGCTGAACTACACGGGTGGCAAGATGCTCTGCACGGTGCTGGAGGGCGAGGGCGGACATGGCCTCATCGGCAAGCGCCGCTACACGGCCTTCCACTCGATCCTCTACGACATGGTCACCTCGACGCTACGCGCTGGATCGCGCCATGCTTTCACGTCGGAAGAGCTCTGTGTGTTCGAGAACGAGGATACGGACACGAAACTCTCCTCAACGAGCGCAAACTACATCCTGCTGCGCCACCAGGCAACCACGCCAGGCGGCGGCGCGGTGCTCTACCAGCGTACTTGGAAAGAGGCTACCTACAGGAACGGGATGGAGGTGAGCGCGACCTACCACAGAAAGGGTATGCTGCTGGCCAGCCTCGACACCCTGGGCAATATCCTTTGGACTCGCGGCGTGATGCAGAACAACCAGAACGCTTCGGAAACCAAGTCGGACATGGTCTACCACAATGGTTCGCTATATATCTTTACCAACGAATCGAAGGACGAGTCGGCGGAGTACAACCCCACGGTGGCGGCGAAACGCAGCAAGAGCCTGCTGATGGCCAATGCGGCTTTGGCGGTCTACCGCTTTGCCGCTGATGGTACCGGATCGAAACAGATGCTGGCTTCGGACGGCAAGTTCATCATCCACAGCCCGCTGTTCAACCAAGGCGGCGGTAAATACTACCTCTTGGCGGGCGGCATGGGTCCCAAGATCAGCTGTGTGACGATTGGGAAGTGAATGGCTGCCCATCAATCAAGCAATCAAACAACATGAGCAAACGCAAGATAATCAACGACCCCGTCTACGACGGATTCCTCTCCATCGACGACCCGGTGATCCTCTCCGTCGTCGAACACCCCTACTTCCAGCGGCAGCGGCGCATCAAGCAGCTGGGGCTTACCTACCTAGTGTACCCAGGTGCCATGCACACCCGCTTCAGCCACATGCTCGGCGCGCTCAACCTGATGGGACGGGCCCTCGACACGCTGCGCCAGAAAGGCGTCGACATCACCGACGACGAATGCCGCGGCGCCAAGCTGGCAATACTCCTCCACGACATAGGCCACGGCCCCTTCTCGCACACCAGCGAGCGGGTGCTGGTCGACGTGCCGCACGAAGACATCACCCTCATGATGATGCAGCGCATCAACGCCGAGATGGCAGGTGCGCTTGATACCGCTATCGCCATATTCTCAAATACTTACCATAAACATTTCCTGCACCAGCTGGTCAGCAGCCAGCTCGATATGGACCGCCTCGACTACCTGGGACGCGACAGCTTCTTCACCGGCGTCAGCGAAGGCATCGTCGGCACCGACCGCATCATCTCCATGCTCAACGTCCACAACGACGAGCTGGTGGTCGACGAGAAAGGCATCTACAGCGTCGAGAAGTTCATCATCTCCCGCCGCCTGATGTACTGGCAGGTCTATATGCACAAGACCGTCATCGCCGCCGACAACCTACTGCTCAACGCCATAAGCCGCGCTCGCGAACTTGACCCAACGGCGTTCCACCTCGACACGGCAGCACCCGACTTCATCGACCGCTTCGCCCAGCTAGACGATGACGACATCATGGTGGCCGTCAAGCACTGGCAACACAGCGACGACCCGACCCTGCGCACCCTCTGTTCCAACCTGGTCAACCGCCACCTCCCAGCCATACGCATCAGCAACACACCGTTCGAGGGTATCGAAGACGACTACCTCCACGGCACCGGCGAACTGCACAACCGCTCCTACGATTTCAACGACCAAGAGATAAAAGTCCTCTACAAGGACGGTCGCTGTGTCGGCATCAGTGAGGCCAGCGACCAACTCGACCGCCATTTCCTTGAGAAACAGGTAGTCAAGTACTACGCCTACTTCCCCAAGGAAGAAAATAGCCCCTCGGCACAATAAATCGCACACGGGCGCGTTGTGCGTTAATATAACTGGAAAAGATGAAAGTACACTTTATAGCCATCGGCGGCTCGGCGATGCACAACCTCGCCATCGCCCTCTGTCAGAAAGGAATTACCGTCACCGGCAGCGACGACGAAATATTCGACCCTGCTAAGAGTCGGTTGGAGAAGTACGGCCTGCTGCCGGAAGAGTTCGGCTGGCACCCAGAGCGCATCACGCCCGACCTCGACGCCATCGTGCTAGGCATGCACGCCCGCGAGGATAACCCCGAGCTGCTCCGCGCCCAAGAGCTGGGTCTGAAGATATACTCCTATCCCGAATACCTCTACGAACAGTGCAAGGACAAGCTTCGCATCGTCATCGGTGGCTCGCACGGCAAGACGACCACTACGGCCATGATACTGCACGTGCTGGCGCATTGCGGCATCGAGGCCGACTATATGGTGGGCGCGCAGCTGAAGGGCTTTGAGGTGATGGTGCGCCTTAGCCACACCGCCAAGGTGATGGTCATCGAGGGGGATGAGTACCTGACCTCGCCCATCGACCGCCGGCCGAAGTTCCACCTCTACAAGCCCAACGTGGCCATCATCACTGGCATCGAGTGGGACCACATCAATGTCTTCCCGACGTTCGACATCTACCGCGAGCAGTTCAGCAAATTCATTGACTTGATTGAGCCCGACGGTACGTTGATTTATTGCGATGAGGACGCCGAGGTGCACCACGTGGCGGTGGAGAATCAGCGCACCGACATACAGAAGCTGCCGTATGTCTGCCCGGAGCACGTCGTCGAAGACGGCATCACCTATTTAACCTATCCAACCCATAAAACCCCATTAAATGTCTTCGGGCATCATAATTTATTAAACCTCACCGCCGCGCGGCTGGCATGCCACCAGGTGGGGGTGACGGATAAGCAGTTCGACGAGGCCATCTCCTCCTTCGAGGGGGCCTCGAAGCGGCTGGAGCTGGTGAAGAAGAACGACACCTGCGCCGTCTACAAGGACTTCGCCCATGCGCCCTCGAAGCTGCGCGCCACTATCCACGCCATGCGCGAGCAGTACCCTGACCGGCGGCTGGTGGCCTGCATGGAGCTGCACACCTTCAGCTCGCTGACGCAAGAATTCCTGCAGCAGTACGCCCACTCGATGGACGAGGCCGACGTGCGCTACGTCTACTTCAGCCAGCACGCCCTGCAGCTCAAGAAGCTGCCGCCCCTCGACCCCGAGGAGGTGCGCCGTGCATTCGGCGGCGACGTGGAAGTCTTCACCGACAGCATGAAGCTGGTGGAACGCGTGATTGCATTAATGCGTAATTGCGTAAGTGCTGACGCGTCAATCACTGACACACTAACGCAATCACACGTTAACACAATCAACCTGTTAATGATGTCCAGCGGCAACTTCGACGGCATCGACTTCAACCAGTTGGCAAACGAAATAATATAAGAGATATGTCAGAATTCAAAGTAGGCGACAAAGTGAAGTTCCTCAACGCTGTGGGCGGGGGAATCGTTAAGAAGATACAGGGCGGCATGATCTATGTCGAAGACGAGACGGGCTTCGACATGCCCTTCTCGCAGGCCGAGCTCATCCGCATGGAAGACCAGACGGGCGTCGGCAAGGCGTTCAACGACGACAGCATCGGTCGCCGACCGGTGCCCAAGCCCAACGACGACGACGGCCGCCTCAGCTTCCCCACCATCGACGAGCTCGAGGCCGAGGTGCGCCGCCTGAAAGGCCAGAACGCCAACCTCCAGGACCAGATTAAGCAACTCAAAGCCCAGGTCCTCAGCCTGCAGCGCACCATCGCACGGATATCATAAATCTTAAATAAATACAAGCAATGAAAAAGATGATCAAACCGACTGTGGCACTGGTAATGGTAGCAGTGCTGGCAATGGCTTTCCAATGCGGGAAGGATGAAGACCTCAACTTCAACTACAATGCCCGACATTCCGAGTGCTTACAGCACACCGACAACGGCACCAAAGGCTTCTATAACCCCGACTCGGCGAGTGTGGTCTACGATGCAACCAACCAGCGGCTGCATGTTATACACCACAACTTGATGGTCAACTGCGGCACCGCCGGGATGGACGGCGGCATCACCGTCAGTGCCCTCCGCAACGGGCAGACCATCGAAATCTATGAATACGAGAATGAGGGAAATCCACAAGCCGACTGCATGTGCGACGTGGACAACGAGTTTGACCTCTACAGCATCGAGCATGGAACCTACACGCTCGTCTTCCACAGTTGCTATCCAGACCCGATGTCATTCTCATTCACGTTTTGAGGCTGTAAGTCTATGAGCAGACAGATACATATTGGCCATTTGACGCTGGGCGGGGGAGCGCCCGTGCGCGTGCAGAGCATGACGAATACCGACACGATGGACACCCGCGCCACCGTGGAGCAGGCGCTCCGCATGGTGGAGGCGGGCTGCGAGCTGGTGCGCATCACGGCGCCCGACGTGAAGGCAGCCGAGAACCTCGGCCGCATCAAGGAGGAACTCCTCAGGCGCGGCTGCGAGGTGCCGCTGGTGGCCGACATACACTTCAACCCCAAGGCCGCCGAAGTGGCCGCCACGTTGGTGGAGAAGGTGCGCGTCAACCCAGGCAACTACACCGACCGCAATACCGGCAAGCTGGAGTTCACCGATCAGGAATACAACGACGAGTTGAAGCGGATAGGGGAGAGGATGGCCACGCTCATCGACATCTGCAAGCGCCACCACACCGCCATGCGCATCGGCACCAATCACGGCTCGCTCTCCGAGCGCATCATGAGCCGCTACGGCAACACGCCCGAGGGCATGGCGCAGAGCGCGCTGGAGTTCGCGCAGGTGTGCGAGGCGCAGGACTACCACGACCTCGTCTTCTCCATGAAAGCCAGCAACGTCAAAGTCATGGTGGACAGCACGCGCCTCTTCGTGCAGAAGATGCACGCCCGGGGCATGGACTACCCGATACACCTCGGCGTCACCGAGGCTGGCGACGGCATGCAGGGCCGCCTCAAGAGTGCCGCCGGCATCGGCGCCCTGCTGCTCGACGGCATCGGCGACACCATCCGCGTCTCCCTCACCGAAGACCCCGAGGCCGAGATGCCCATCGCGTACGACATCCTTCAGGCCGTAGGCGCCCGCATCACGCAGCCCGAATACATCGCCTGCCCCTCCTGCGGCCGCACGCAGTACGACATACAGCGCGCCCTGAAGGAGATAAAAGAAAAGACGAAACACCTCGTGGGCGTCAAAATCGGCGTCATGGGCTGCATCGTCAACGGCCCCGGCGAGATGGCCGACGCCGACTACGGCTACGTGGGTTCCGGCCACGGCAAAATCACCCTCTACAAAGGCAAGGAGATTGTGAAGCGCGACATCGACCAGCAGGATGCCGTAGATGAGCTGGTCAACCTCATTGAAAACGACAACAAAAAATAAGCCGTCTATGAACTGGTCACACATAATGTACCTGCCTGTGCTGGCGACACTCTTCTGGCCCATAGCCATTATCGCCAGGAAAAAGCACCCCACACGGGCGCAACTCCTCCTGATTGTCGACATGCTCATGGTGGCCTTTGCCACTTTCATCCTCACCGTCATCCTGCGGGGACGCTCCGACCACCTCTTCATCTACCAGTATATACTGCAGATTGTCTCGGTGCTCTGCATACCGTTCTACTACCTGTCCATCTGTGCGCTGACCGAGCCGCGCGGCACGTCGCTGCGCCAACGCCGCTCGCTCATCCTGCCGCTGCTGTACATCATTGGCATCACCATCGCCTCGCTCCTTATCGGTCCGCAGCGATACGAGACCCTGTGCCGGACGCTGCGTTGCGGTAACCTCATGCTATCGCACGGCGACACGGCATGGAACCTCATGACGTTCTTCTCCAGAGAGATATACCTTGCCCTTATAGTCGTGCTGAACCTCATCCTGCTCATCATGGCATCGCACAAGAGCATCATCTTCCAGAAGCGTTTCAACAGCTACTATGCCGACCAGATCGGCGCACCAAAGCTGAAGAGCCGCATACTGTCGGTGCTCACCTGGGTGTTCCTGCCGCTGGCGCTGGCCGCCCTTATCGCGGTCTACTACCACCCGCCATTCTACAAGTACATCATCATTGCCCTGGCCATCCTCGCCACCGTCCTGCAGCTATTCATCGGGCGCTATGCCTACTCGCTCGACTACGACGCGCGCTACCTGGCCCAGTTCGTAAAGAAAAACGGTTAAACCTTAACACTTCTGCCATGACCCTCAACGCTCTAGCATACCTGATCCTCGGCATCCTGACGATGACCTTCCCGATCCTCACCATCCTGCTGCGCCGCCACATACTGAGCGCACAGTGGATACTGATCTTCGCCCAGCTGACGCTCGGCATCTCATTCATCCTGCACGGATGCCTGTTCAACACTTTCCTCACGGGCGAATACCTACTCGTTGTGCTCTACATGCTCTTCGCCCTGTCCACGCCGCCGGTGTGCATCATAGCCATCGCCATGCTGACGCGCCCCGACGGCCTGACCCGCGTGGCCCGTATGGCATTCATCCCGCCCATCATCGTCGTGGTAGCCATGGCGGCATCGATACTCATCGGCGGGGTGGACATGTACCGCCTCTGGATATTCCGCGGCTCGCTCGGCGAGGCCGACGTATTCTACGCCCACTCGTGGCGCTACAATCTCATCGTCTCCATACACATGTATGCCTTCACCGCCATCACGGCGCTGCAGGCAGTCTTCGTGGGGCTCTATGCCATCGTGCACCTGCGGCGCTACCACCGGACGCTCTCCGAATACTACACTCCCGACCGGCAAAGCCTCATCCGCAACCACCACACTATCTACCTGCTGATTGTCATCATCTGCGTCTCCATCATTTTCAGCATCATCCGATTCCCGCTTAACATGCCTCGCCCCGAGATGCTGACCATCGTGGTTTGCGCCATCGCCGCGGTCGCCGCCATTGTCCTGGGCTATTTCATCCACAACATCTCGTACGACGCCGAGACGCTGAGCGAGGAGCTGGCGCAGTCGCATCTGCGGGTCCGCAAGGACCTGGCACAGCTGGGCACCGAAATTTCCAACTTCGTGGAACACAGCGCCTACCTCGACCCCGACCTCTCGGTGTTCCTGCTGGCGTCGCACTTCCATGTCTCGCAGGACCAGGTGGTCGACGCCATACACCGCCTCCACGGCACCTCGTTTGCCGACTATATCGACGGCCTGCGCGTGCAGCACGCCACGGCCCTGATGCCCAACGTGGCCAACACCGACGACCCCGAGACCCTCCGCCGCATAGCCCACCAATGCGGCTACCTGACCGTCGAGGACCTGGAGCACGCCTTCGAGAAGGTGATGCACACTTCCATCCACAAGTCGGGACTGCTCTGATTTAACATAAAAAGCGTTAATTTAACGTTTATTAGGAAAGTTGGCGGCCTGTTTTCGGGAGCATGGGATGCCCCCCGGAAGGCGCTGCCGAGGCCTCCGAAACCCTTGCAACTTCCACCAACACAGCGAGTTATGTTGATATGCGTGATTTACAGCACTTTACGTCATCTGGTAGGTGAATGGTAGGTATATGGTAGGTACATGGTAGGGGGGTGAAAAGTACAAATGTTAATACCTGTTAAACGAGGGTGCGTTTAACAGGTATTAACATTTGCCGGATATGGGACGTCAGGGGCTACTTTTTAAGCCACTGGTCGAACCAGTCGATGAAGTTGCGGTGCCAGAGGAGGCTGTTCTGGGGCTTGAGCACCCAGTGGGTCTCGTCGGGGAAGTAGAGGTAGCGGCTGGGGATGTGTAGCATCTGGGCGGCGTTGTAGGCAGCCATGCCCTCGCTGGCGACGATGCGGAAGTCGAACTCGCTGTGTATGACACAGATGGGGGTGTTCCACTTGTCGACGAAGAGGTGGGGCGAGTTGCTGTAGCTCTTCTTGATTTGCGGGTTGTTCCAGTCCCAATAGGGGCCACCGAGGTCCCAGTTGTCGAACCACATCTCCTCGGTCTCGAGGTACTGCTGCTCGAAGTTGAACATGCCGTTGTGGGCGAGGAAGGCCTTGAAGCGTCGGCCCTCGTTGTAGCCTTTGACGCCGTGGTTGTGTCCGGCGAGCCAGTAGACGCTGTAGCCGCCGAAGCTGGCGCCGCAGGCGCCGAGGCGTTCACGGTCGATCTGCTTGATGTTGTCGGCGGCCCAGTCGGCAGCGGCCATATAGTCCTGCATGCACTTTCCGCCGTAGTCGCCGCTGATTTGCTCGAGCCATTCCATGCCGAAGCCCGGGACGCCGCGGCGGTTGGGGGCTATGACGAAGTAGCCTGCGCCCGACATGACCTCGAAGTTCCAGCGCGTGCTCCAGAACTGGCTGACGGGTGTCTGGGGGCCGCCTTCGCAGAAGAGCAGGGCGGGGTAGGTCTTGGTGCTGTCGTAGTCGTAGGGGTAGATGAGCCAGGTGAGCATGTCCTTGCCGTCGACGGTCTTGACCCAGCACTCTTCGACCTTGCCCATGCGGACCTGCGAGAGGACGTCGTCGTTGAAGGAGGAGAGCTTGGTGCCCTCGGCCTTGTCGTCGGTGAGGTTGTAGGCGTAGAGGGTGCCGGGGTACTGGATGGATACCTGGTTGGCAATCAGCTTGTCGGCGCCGGCCATCTGAATGGCGTTGACGTCGTGGTAGCCGTGGCTGAGCTGGCGGATGGCCTTGGTCTGGCGGTTGAAGCCGAAGATTTCGCTCATGCCGCGGTAGGAGACGACGGCGTAGAGCTCGCTGTCGTCGGCGGACCAGAGGATGTTGCCGACGCCGTAGTCGAAGTCGGCCGTGAGGTCGGTCTTGGCGCCGCTCTCGAGGTCGAGGACCATGAGGCGGAGCTTGTCGCTCTCGTAGCCGTCGCGTTCCATGCTCTCCCAGGCAATCATGCGGCCGTCGTGGCTGAAGACGGGGTTCTGGTCGTAGCCCATGATGCCCTCGCTGATGTTGCGGGTCGAGCCGTCCTCTACATTATATATATAGATGTCGCTGTTGGTGGAGTGGGCGTAGTCGTAGCCGGTCTTCTTGCGGCAGGTGTAGGCTATAAGCTTGCTGTCGGGGCTGTAGTTGTACTGCTCGGTGCCGCCCCAGGGGCGCATGGGGGCCTCGTAAGGCTCGCCGCCGAGTATGTCGACGGCCTTGTCCATCAAGGCCTTGCCGTTCTGCAGGGGGACGTAGTAGATGTGGGGGATTTCGTCGACCCACTGGTCCCAGTGGCGGTACATGAGGTCCTCGTTGATGCGGCCGGTGGTCTTGTCGAGGCCGGCGAAGAGTTTGCCGATGTGCTCGGGGCGCTCGACGGGGATGGTCGAGATGTAGACCAGCGACTTGCCGTCCGGGGCCAGCTTGAAGCCTTCGAAACCGCGCTCGCACTCGGCGACGACGGTCTCTTTCTTGCCTTTGACGCCCATGGCGAGGATCTGGTTGCCGCGGCAGAACATGATGTTCTCGTCGTCGGCCCAGACGGGGCTGAACTCAGAGGCTGCGGTGACGGTGAGGCGCGTGGCCTCGCCGCCGGCGGTGGGCATCACGTAGAGCTCGGCGTTGTTCTTGTTGGCCTCCATGTCGGTGTAGCGGAGGGTGTAGAGCACCTGGCTGCCATCGGGGCTGATGGCGTACTCGCTCATGACACCCAGGCTCCACATGACTTCGGGCGTGAAGCGGCCGTTCTCGACAGCCACCTGGGGCTTTTCAACCACCTTCTCGGAAGAGGGGCTTGCGTTTTGGCAGGCCGTGGCGCAGAGGGCCGCGGCCGCCATACAGAATAGGGATTTCTTCATTGATATAGGTTTTCGTTTGTTTCTTTTGCGCTATTTCAGGGGGTTCTGCTGCAGCGACTGGCGGAAGGTGAGGGGAGTGCGCACGTCGATGGTGTAGAAGTTGAAGCCTTCGGCACCGGGTTCGACGACGTCGATGAACTCAGCCTCGGGCGGAATGGCTTCGAACACAAGGGTGTAGACGAGCATGTCGTAGCCGCCGCGGTAGTGGGCGAAGGGGGTGTAGTCGGGATAGAGGGTGATGCCTTCGGGCTTGATGAGCTTGATGTGCTGGTTGGTGGCGCAGTCGCGGATGAAGACGTCCTTGTGGATGGTGAGGCCCTTGTCGTGCAGCGGGCGGTGCTTGGGCGTGCGGTCGCAGTAGGAGAAGGTAATCTTGGTCTGGTCCTCGAGCACCTCGACGCGTTCGACGCTGACCACCTGGGCAAAGGGCGAGCGGCCCTTGACGGAGGGGAGGTCTATCGTGCGCGGCACCTGGGGCTTGGCCTTGGTGGAGAGGTTGGGGTTGGTGCCGAGGTGGACGGTCTGGCTCGCCTCGGAGCCGCGGCTTTTCTCGCGGAGGAGGTCCGATTCGACGGCATAGCAACGCATGCGGTCGTCGAACGAGAAGGTGATGCGTCCCTCGGTGGTCTCCTCCTTCGTGGCGCGGTTGCGCAGGGTGTACTGGCGGACCAGGCGCTCGGCGCGGGTGCCGTTGAGCGGCACCGTGCCATAGACGGCCAAGGTGCCGTTGCGGTCGTCGAACGACGTCGACGCCGGGCGGCCGAACTCGTTGACAATGTCGTAGTACGACTTGCCGACGTAAATCGACTCGAGGTCGGGGTCGGCCGATACATAACGTGCGCTGCCACAGGCCACTGCAAACAGTGCCGCGAAAGACAGCAGCGCATAGATACGATGATGCTTATTCATGTTCACTTACAAGTTGTCCGGCACGGAAAGTGCCTTTGGTTGTTTTTCCATTTGCGTCGGTGTGGACACCCTCGCCCTCAAACTGGTCGTTGAGCCAAGAGCCAGTGTAGGTAGTGCCGTCGGCGAAAGTAATGGTGCCTTGACCCGAGAGGTGCCACTGGACGAACTGGCCCTCGTAGCGGTCGCCGTTGGCCCAGATTTTGATGCCGTAGCCTGTGGCCTGTCCGTTGACGAAGGGCCCCTCATAGCGGGTGCCGTCGGCCCACTGGAAGAAGCCCGTGCCCGTGCGGCTGCCGTCCTTCCAGTCGCCTTCCATCATGTCGCCATTGGGCCAGCGGAAAATGCCGTGACCCTTGATTTCGCCCTTGCGCCATTGGCCGGAATACGAGCTGCCATTGGCCCACTGATAGGTGCCGGTGCCTTCGATGACACCTTTGTTCCACTGGCCGTCGTAGCGGTCGCCCGTGGGCCATACCATCAGGCCCTCGCCGTGGCGGGCGCCTTTGCCGTTGCGGGTGCCGGTGTAGACCGAACCATCGTCATAGTAGGTCGTCTCGACCAGTTGCGCGGCCAGCTGACCGCCTGCGGCGACAAGCATCGCCACTGCCAGGATTGTCCTTCTGAGTGTCTTTTTCATACTTTAGCTTGGCTTTTTTACGTGTTTTTGTAATGCATTTTCTGGATAAAGATGCCCAGTTTGTAGAAACTGAACTGCTTGAGCGAGATGGCGTTGCCGCTCGTGAAGTGCGATTCCATGAACGACTTGGACATCAGAAACACCTTATAGACAAGGCCCTGCATCTTCCACCGACGCACCTTGCCATAGGCATCCAACAGCTTGACGGAATGGCAGAAACGCTGGTCTTCCCACATGAACTCGTAGATCTTCACCAAGTTGCCAACGCCCTCTATCGTCTTGTGGAGGAACTCGATATTGGTTTCCACATAGCCGTTGACGACAGGGTTGTCGATGTGCAGGATGGGTACAGCATTCTCTTCCAGACGGTAGCCGAACAGGGTGTCCTCGTGGCCATACTTCGAGAGTCGCGGGTCGAACTTGATTTTCTCCAGCACCGAGCGGCGAATCATGAAGTTGTTGGTCATGAATGAGTTGTAGGGGTGCTTCGAGCGCTGCAGCGCATCCTGGCTCTCAACCTTCGTCCCGTAGAGGTAGCGCAGGCGGTGCTCGGTGTCGTCGCCACGCTTGTCGTAGACGCGCCCGCCAACTATCACGTCGGCCTTGCCGCCTTCGTGCAGCAGGTAGTTCTTCAGGAAGTTGGAGGGGACCAGCGAGTCGTTGTCGAGGAAGATGAGCCAGTCGCCCTTGGCGTATTTGAGGAAGAGGTTGCGGATGCGCGACCTGCCGATATTCTCGGCGAGGCGCAGGTAGGTGGCAATGTCGCAGATGCCCATATTCTGGTTGAGGTAGTAGCCCGAGGAGTGGTCGTCGATACACACAATCTCGACCACGTCGGCGCCCCCAAGCTTCTCAATCTGGTTGGAGAGCCGACGCACAAGCGGATAGGCGTAGTAGTTGTATATGGGTATGCAGATAGATATCATGGTATGTTCACTTGGAGGTTGTCGTGGGCCAGCCAGACCCCGTCGGGGAGCGTCACTTGGGCATGGAGACCCATCTGGTGGCTGATGTGAGTGATGAATGTTCGGCGAGGTTTGACTTGGGCGGCAACCTCAAGGGCCTCGGGAAGCGAGTAGTGCGAGAAGTGATGCTCGATGCGCAGCGCATTGATTACCAACGTATCAACACCATTCAACTTATCCAGTTCTTCAGGTTCAATGTGGTTGGCATCGGTGATGTAGGCCAAGGCTCCGATTCGGAACCCCAGCACCGGCAGGTCCTTGTGCATGGCACGGATGGGGATGGCCTCGAGGCCGGTGCCGGCGATAGGGAAGGGGGCGCCGCCTACCGTGTGGAGGTCGGCTTCGGGAAGGCCCGGAAACTGATGAGGCTCAAAGATATAGTGGTAGTCGCGTTCGAGCGCCGTGCGAGCCTGCTGGTTGAGGTAGATGTCCATGTGTCGGTGCTGCACGTAGTTGAACGAGCGTATGTCGTCCAAACCACCCACATGGTCGCGGTGGGCATGGGTGACCAGGATGGCGTCGAGGTGCTGCACATCGTGGCGCAGCATCTGCTGGCGGAAATCCGGCCCGATGTCGAACAGGATATTGCGGCCGTCGTCGGTACTCAATAAAGCGGAAGTGCGCAGCCGGTTGTCGCGAGGATCATCCGACTGGCACACAGCGCAGTGACAGGCTATCACGGGTACGCCTTGAGAGGTTCCTGTGCCCAAGAATGTGAGTTTCATCACCGAGGTGCCGCCTGGCTCATCATTGTTCTTTGTGCGTGAGTTTGAATCCCACTCCGTGAACGTTGACAATCTCGACAGTCGGGTCTAGCCTCAGGTGCTTGCGCAGTTTGGTGATGTACACATCCATTGAGCGGGCAGCGAAGTAGCTGTCGTCCCTCCAGATTTTCTGCAGCGTGGTGTTACGGTCGACCAGCTGGTTGTAGTTGATTGCGAAAATACGCAGGAGGTCGTTCTCTTTGGCGGTGAGCTTCTCCACATTGTCGCCGATTGTCAAGGTCTGGTGGATATAGTCGAACGTGAAGTCGCCGATTTTGAACACATTCTTGTCGGGGCGTTCCTCGTTGAACGAGCGGCGCATCGTGGCATTGAGGCGCGCCAGGAGCTCCTCCATGCTGAACGGCTTGGTGATGTAGTCGTCGGCGCCCACCTCGAAGCCTTTCAGCTTGTCCTCCTCCAAGTTCTTGGCGGTGAGGAAGATGATAGGGATCTTCTTGTCGACTTTCCGGATTTCCTTGACGACCGCGAAGCCGTCCTTGACGGGCATCATGACGTCAAGGATGCAGGCATCGACATCTTCGGAGTCGAAGGCCGTCATAGCCTCTTCGCCGTCCTTGGTCCATACGACGGTGTAACCCTTCTGGGTAAGATAGGCCTTGAGGATGGTGCCCAGGTTGGGGTCGTCCTCTGCCACCAGCAATTTGATTCCCAGATTCATATCGTGAATTTTGTTTTAAGGTTAATACTTCAGTCTTCAATTATAGTGACGCTCTCGATGAGGTCGCCGGGACGTATGGCGTCGATCACAGCCCAGTCGGCCTCGTCGACACGGCCGAAGCACGTGTGCACGCCGTCGAGGTGCTGGGTGTTCTGACGGTTGTGGCAGACAAAGAACTGGCTTCCGCCCGTATCCTTGCCGGCATGGGCCATGGAGAGCACGCCGCGGTCGTGGCGCTGCAGCGGCGCCGCGGTCTCGCACTTGATGGTCCAGCCCGGGCCGCCAGTGCCGACGCGGGGGTCTGACTGGTTGCGGCTGTAGGGACATCCACCTTGAATGACGAAATCGGGTATCACGCGGTGGAATCGCAACCCGTTGTAGAAACCATCCTTCGCCAGCTTGGCAAAGTTGGCCACAGTGCCAGGCACCTCTTTCGCATAGAGGTTGACGTGCATCGTGCCCTTGGCTGTTTTGATTTCTGCTTTCATGTTATGTTATAATAATATTGTTTCATTTATTATGTACAACCATAACTGCAATTCTTGCATTTTATTGTAGAGAATGTTAAATTTTTTATGTTAATTTTTCGGCAAACATTCTTACATCCTAAAAACCAATATTTTGCAGCAAAGCAAAAATATAGATAAAAATCAATATCCGTACTTGTCGCCCCAACGCTGGCGCAGTGCGGCGCGCGTCTCTTTCTCGCGGGCGGTCTCGCCGGGGGTGTAGAAGCAGGTGCCTTCGAGCCCCTGCGGCAGGTACTCCTGCAGGGCGAAGTTGCCGGCATAGTCGTGGGCATACTTGTAGCCATCGCCGTAGCCCATCTGCTTCATCAGCTTGGTGGGGGCATTGCGTATGTGCAGCGGCACCGGCAGGTCGCCCCACTTGCGCACGGCCTGCTCCGCATTGGCCAGCGCCATATAGGTGGCGTTGCTCTTGGCCGAACAGGCCAGGTAGCAGGCACACTGCGAGAGGTTGATGCGGCATTCGGGATAGCCTATCTTGCTGACGGCGTCGAAGGTGGCGTTGGCCAGCAGCAACGCGTTGGGGTTGGCGTTGCCGATATCCTCGCTGGCGAAAATCAGCATGCGGCGCGCTATGAAGAGCGGGTCTTCGCCGCCGGCAATCATGCGTGCCAGCCAGTAGACAGCCCCGTTGGGGTCCGACCCGCGCATGCTCTTGATGAAGGCCGAGATGATGTCGTAGTGCATCTCGCCGCCTTTGTCGTAGTAGGCCAGGTTCTGCTGTATCACCTCGGTGGCCGTACGGTTGTCTATCACCACGGACTGACCTCCGGCGCGATTGACCACCAACTCGATGGCGTTCAGCAGCTTGCGTGCGTCGCCGCCGCTGATGCGCATCAGGGCGTCGGCCTCGCGGATGTCGACGGTGACGCCCTGCGAGGCATAATGGCGCACGGCGCTGGCTATCAGCTGGCGCATCTCCTCTTCGCCGAACTCGCGCAGCACATACACCTGGCAGCGCGAGAGCAAGGCCGAAATCACCTCGAAGCTAGGGTTCTCGGTCGTGGCGCCGATGAGGGTGATGGTGCCACGCTCCACGGCGCCGAGCAGCGAGTCCTGCTGCGCCTTGTTGAAGCGATGGATTTCGTCGATAAACAGGATGGCGCCTTCCTCCTGCTGCGCGGCATTGATGACCTCGCGCACCTCCTTCACGCCGCTGCTGATGGCGCTCAGCGTGTGGAACGGACGGTTCAGCGTGTTCGAGATGATGGTGGCCAGGGTAGTCTTGCCGATGCCCGGAGGCCCCCAGAATATCATCGACGGGATGCTCCCGCTCTCTATCAGCGTACGCAGAACAGCACCTGGTCCTATCAGGTGCTGCTGGCCTATGTATTCATCCAAGGTCTTGGGCCTCAGTATCTCCGCTAATGGCGTCATATAATCAGCATCGCGTCGCCATAGGTCGAGAAACGATATTTCTCCTTGATGGCCGTCTGGTAGGTCTGCATCAGGAGCTCGGGCCCCGCAAAGGCGCTGACCATGATGAACTGGTGACTCATCGGGTGATGGAAGTTGGTGACCATCATGTCGGCAATGGTGAACTCGTAGGGCGGGAAGATGAACTTGTTGGTCCATCCGTCGAAGGGGAACACCTTACCTGGGATGGTGACGGCGCTCTCCAGCGCGCGCATCGTGGTGGTGCCCACGCAGCACACCTTCTTGCCAGCCTCCTTGGCCTGCATAATCTGGTTGCAGACAGGCTCGCTCAGGTGCATCTCCTCGGCATCCATGCGGTGCTTCGAGAGGTCCTCGACCTCGATGGACTTGAACTCGCCGACGCCGGCATGCAGCGTCAACTCCTGCCATTTCACATCCTTGATTTCCATCCGTTTGAGCAGCTCGCGGCTGAAGTGCAGACCCGCTATCGGGGCTGCCACCGAGCCCTCGTTCTTGGCATAGATAGTCTGGTAGTTCTCGGCATCCGACTTCTCTATCTCGCGCAGCTTGCGCAGCTCCTCGGGCAGCGGCGTGCGCCCCATGCTGCGGATGATGGAGATGAACTCCTCGTGCTTGCCGTCGAAAAGGAATCGTATCGTACGGCCGCGCGAGGTCGTGTTGTCCACCACCTCAGCCACCAGCGCGTCGTTGGTGCCGAAATACAACTTGTTGCCAATGCGTATCTTACGGGCAGGGTCCACTATCACGTCCCACAGGCGCATGTCGGAGTTGAGTTCCCTCAGCAGGAACACCTCTATCCGCGCGCCGGTCTTCTCCTTCTCGCCCTCCAGCAGGGCAGGGAAGACCCTCGTATTGTTTGCCACCACCACATCGCCGGCGTCCACATATTCTATAAAATCCTTAAACACACGGTGTTCCACGTCACCGCTGTCGCGGTGCAGCACCAGCAGGCGGGCGTCGTCGCGGTTGCGCGGCGGCTTCTCGGCAATGAGTTCTTTCGGAAGGTTGAATCTGAACTGTGAAAGTTTCATGAATGTCTATTTCTGTTTCTTAATAACCCCATAACGCACTTTTCTCCACTTTGGTATGCCGTGCCATATTTTTTTTTAGCCCCCCTGCCGAGGCCCTCCCCAAGGCACCCTCCGGGCAGAGACTTACCAAGGAAGAAGAGGGGAAGAAGAGGGTGGTTGCAATGCACTGATTACCAACCTGTCGCAAAACTGCAAAAACTGCCTTTTTCATGAACTTTTTTCAAAAAAAATTGCCGTTTTACGGCCCCCTTTTCCGACGCTTCATTTTATAAAAATTCTAAAAACGACACCCATATTGGAAAAAGTTTGTACCTTTGCACCGACAAAAAAATTCAATAATTAGTAATAAAAAAATAGTTATGAAACGTTTAGGTATCTTCCTGATGTGCATCGCCACCCTCGCGATGGCATCCTGCAGCGCCCTCCAGTCGGCGGGCACCAACACCGTAGCCATGGCCGCCGGCCAGAATTGTGGCGCCGCCGTCCAGGGCCTCTACAAGTCCTACAAGTCCACCGGCAACCTCAACATCACCTCTGGCACCAACCTCACCAACGCCCTGGCCCTTGCCACCTGCTACACCCAGCTGAAGCAGAACAAGAACGACAAGTCCTACCGCAAGGCCTTCGTCAGCGGCATGGTCTCCTCCGCGGCCGGCCTCTTCACCACCGCCACCGCCAACAACTTCGTCGACCAGCTGCTCAGCAGCCAAGGCCTCGCCAACGTCAACTCGAGCAACATCGGCAAGACAGCAGCTACCGCCACCTCCATCATCTCACTCCTCAACACACTGAAATGACAAATCCCGTAATCGAGACTATGAAAACGCGGCGCAGTTGCCGCGTTTTCAGTAATGAGATGCCGCCGCGCCACCTGATTGAGCAGGCCTGCCAGGCCGCCACCTACGCCCCGACGGGCCATGGGCGTCAGAGCCCCCTCATCGTCGCCGTCACCGACCGCCGCCTGCGCGACCGCCTCTCCGCCATGAACGCCCGTATCTGGAACGAGCTGACCATCAGCCGCGGAGGATCGCCCCGCGAGTGCATCGACCCCTTCTACGGTGCACCCGTCGTCCTCGTCGTCTTGGCCGACCGCTCCGTCCCCACCTATCTCTACGACGGCTGCGCCGTCCTCTGCCAGCTGGCCAACGCCGCCCATGCCGTGGGCCTCGACTCCTGCTGGATACACCGCGCCAAAGAGGAGTTCGACAGTCCAGAGGGCAAGGCCATACTCTGCGACCTCGGCATCGAGGGCGACTACGAGGGCATCGGACACATCGTCCTCGGCTACCGCGCCAAAGAGATTCCCGCCGCCCAGCCCCGCAAGGAAGGCTACATCCGCTGGGTCGAATAGGCGCCCCCCCCGTATACACAGCGAGGCCCCCTGCGACGCAGTCGCAGGGGGCCTCGCTATTACTGTCTTCCGCGCTCAGCGCTCCAGGGCCTCGCGGATGCCCTTGGCGGCACGACGGCCGGCACCCATGGCAAGGATCACCGTGGCGGCACCGCTCACGGCATCGCCACCGGCGAATATCAGCTTGCGGCTCGTCTGGCCGTGCTCGTCGGCCTTGATGCCGCCCCACGGCTCGCACTCCAGGCCGGGGGTCGAGGTGCGTATCAGCGGGTTGGGGCTCGTGCCGAGGGCAGCCACGATGGTATCGGCCTCCAGGTCGAACTCGCTGCCCTCTATCGTCTTGAACGAGCGGCGCCCCTTGGCGTCAGCCTCGCCCATCTCCATCTTCACGCAGCGCAGCGCGCGCACCGTGCCGTCCTCGTTGCCTAGGATCTCCACCGGTGCCGTCTGGAACTCGAACTGCACGCCCTCTTCCATCGCATGATGCACCTCCTCGCGGCGCGCCGGCATATCCTGCTGCCCGCGGCGGTAGACCACCGTCACCTCGCTGCCCAGCCTCAAGGCCGTGCGAGCGGCGTCCATGGCAACGTTGCCGCCGCCCACCACTATCACCTTCTTGCCCAGGTAGATGGGGGTGTCGTATTGCTCGTCGTAGCCGTGCATCAGGTTGGTGCGCGTCAGCAGTTCGTTGGCGCTGACGACGCCGATCAGGGTTTCGCCATTCACGCCCATGAACTTCGGCAGGCCGGCGCCACTGGCGATGTATACGGCGTCGTACTCCATATCCTCGAACAGCTGGTCTATCGTGATACTCTTGCCGATGATGACGTTGGTGCGTATCTCGACGCCCAGGCGGCGCAGGTTCTCAATCTCCGGCTCCACCACTTTCTGCTTCGGCAGGCGGAACTCGGGTATGCCGTAGACAAGCACGCCGCCGGCATGGTGAAGTGCCTCGAAGACCGTCACCTGGTAGCCCGCCTTCGCCAGGTCGCCTGCGCAGGTCAGGCCGCTTGGGCCGCTGCCGATGACGGCCACCTTCTGCCCGGCGGGGTAGCACTGGCTCTGCGGCTTCGACTTCTCGCGGTGGTTGTCCGCCACGAAACGCTCCAGCGCGCCGATGGCTATCGGCTCGCCCTTGGCGCCCATGACGCAGCTGCCTTCGCACTGGTTCTCCTGCGGGCACACGCGCCCGCAGACGGCCGGCAGGGCCGAGTCGCGGCTGATGGTCACATAGGCCTGGTTGAAATTCTCTTCCTTGATGTTCAGTATGAACTGCGGTATGTTGATGCCCACGGGGCAGGCCTCCACGCAGCGGGGCTTCTTGCATTGCAGGCAGCGGCCGGCTTCCACTAGGGCTTGCCGCTCGGTCAGGCCGTGGCTCACCTCGTCGAAGTTCTTCGCCCTCACCTTGGGGTCCTGCTCCTGCGGCTTCTGCCGCTGCTTGGCCTCGGCCATCGCCGCCTCTACGGCTGGCGCCAGCGTGCAGGTGTGGCCACCCTCCGAGGTGGCTATGCGGTAGCGCCGCGCGTCGGGCGTCTTCAGCTTGCGCGCCGCACTGTCGAAGTCCACCAGGTGCCCGTCGAATTCAGGGCCGTCCACGCAGCAGAACTTCACCTCGTCGCCCACCTTTACGCGGCAGGCGCCGCACATGCCCGTGCCGTCCACCATCATGCAGTTGAGGCTGACGATGGTCGGCAGGTTGTACTTCTTGGTCGTCAGGCTGACGAATTTCATCATCGGCAGCGGCCCGATGGCCACGCAGTGGCTGTACTCTATGCCGCCCTGGCACAGCTCGTCCACCTTGGCCGTCACCAGGCCCTGCTCGCCGTAGCTGCCGTCGTCGGTCATGATGTGCAGGTTGTGGCACACGGCCCGCAGCTCATTCTCGTAGAACAGCAGGTCCTTGCTCCGCGCGCCGATGATGACATCGGTGGGAATGCCCTGTCGGAAGGCCCACTTCACCTGCGGAAACACAGGCGCAATGCCCACGCCGCCAGCCACAAAGAGCAGCCGCTTCAACCTTTCGCCTTCATGCAGCGCTATCAGCTCGCTCGGGTTGCCCAGCGGTCCGACGATGGTGTACAGGTCCTCCCCCTCGTTCATCTCCGCCAGCTGGCGCGTCGTCTCGCCTACCACCTGGAAGACGATGACTATCGACTGCCGCTGGTAGACTATATCACTGATGGTCAGTGGTATGCGCTCACCCTTCTCGTGGGGGATGACGATGACGAACTGCCCAGGTTTCCCGCTGAGCGAAATCCACGGCGCGTGAATCTCCATCCTGTATATCTCGTGGCTGTTCAGCAGCCTCTTGCTTATAATCTCGTACATATTAATATATTTATTTACTACACCTATTAACGCGCCACCCTATAATATATTGCATGGCACGCATTTTTTTGTGGATGGAGGTGGGGTGCGGGGGACGGGGAGTGCGAATCGGGTCGCCCCCGGACCAAAAGCACCCCGCTGCCCACCGCCCACCATCTGGTAGGTGTCTGGTAGGTGTCTGGTAGGTATCTGGTAGGTGAATACTTCGACTCTTTCCCATCATTTCCCTTCGATGGGAAAATCGGGGTACTTGTCATTTGGCGCGATTTGAACAGGTTGCAAATCAACCATCAGAAAAACAATGATATAGCAAAAATCAACCCCCTCTGCTCAAAATAAATTTTGCCGTTCGTCCGAAAATGTGTATTTTTGCAACTCGAAAACAGTCAAATCAAAGAAAACTACCAAAACAATATAAAAACGGGGATTATGACCCGGCAGAACGCCATACAGATATTTGAAGGGAACCAGGTTCGTGTTGCATGGAACGAAGAGGAAGAGAAGTATTATTTCTCCATCGTTGATGTGGTGCAGATATTGACCGAGCAACCCACCCCTCGCAAAGCGAGCACCTATTGGGCTGTGCTCAAAAAACGCCTGAAAGAGGAGGGTGCCGATGAGTTGCTTACAAATTGTAAGCAACTGAAAATGCCGGCTGCCGACGGAAGACGCTGAAATAAAAGAAATAGAATAATATTGCGAAAATTTTGTATCTTTGCACCTCGAAAACGAAATGATAAATAACAACTAAAACAGAATAGAAACAGAGAAATAGAACGTTACAATAGAATAAACATAATATAGCGTTTACGCTCTAACTGACCCTTTGAAGTTCCACAAATCAAGCACAGTTATGTGAAGCGGTAAACGCCTGCGAGAGATCGCGGGCTTTACTTATCTGATGTATGGGTTGTGGAACACCTAAAAGGTCGTAAGCAAAGTTCCGCGATTCTTTTATGCCCATAATTACTCCACAACAAGCCCAATACTACGCCCAGTTGCTCACCTCGCGTTCGGTGGGTGACCGGCTGGAAAGTCTCTCACAGTCGTTGCTCAGTGCCTCCGTAGATATCAACCCGCACCAGGTGGAGGCAGCCTTGTTTGCCTTCAAATCGCCACTGTCGAAGGGTGTGGTGCTGGCCGACGAAGTAGGTCTTGGAAAGACCATCGAAGCGGGATTGGTCATTGGGCAATACTGGGCGGCGGGCAAGCGCAACATCATCATTGTCTGTCCTGCGGCCCTACGCAAGCAATGGAGTGCCGAGCTGACCGACAAATTCGGGTTGCCGAACATCATCGTTGACAGCCGCAACTATCGCCAGGTAGGTTTCAGCAATCGGAGGATTGTCATCTGTTCCTACAACTTCGTGGCGCATTACAAGGTGGATGTTCTCCGTCAAGGTTTTGAGCTGGCTGTTGTCGACGAGGCCCACAAGCTGCGTAATGTGTACCGCAGCAGCGCTAAGACCGCCATTGCTGTGAGCGATGCCCTCAGCGGTTCGAAGAAACTGTTGCTTACCGCCACGCCGTTCCAGAACTCGCTGATGGAGCTTTATGGTCTCGTCAGCATCATCAACCCGCAGCTTTTCGGCAGCGAGAAGACATTTCGCGCCACCTACGGCAAAGGCGACGAGCTGCCCGAGTTGCGTCGCCGCATAGCGCCGTTGTTCACCCGCACCCTGCGCCGCGATGTCAAAGAGTACATCAACTACACCAACCGTCATGCGTTGACGCAGAAATTCCAAGCCACCGACAGCGAGCAGCAGCTCTACTCGGAGCTCTCGGAGTTCCTGCGACGCGACGACATCTATTCCGTCCCTACGCAGCAGCGCAAGCTGACGACGATGATTATCCGGAAGATTCTGGCCTCGTCGACCTATGCGCTCATCTTCACCCTCACCCATATCCAGCAGCGCCTGCAGCGGATGCTCAAAACCCTGCAGGTGGAGCGTTTCGATCCGGAAGAGCTGGTGGACGTTGCCGCCGAAGAGACCGAGCTGTATGAACCCGACGAGCTGTTGGAGGAAGATATCGTGGAAGACGAAGAGGAAGTGAACCCCGTCAAGCTCAAGGCGGAGATTGTGCAGATAGACCGTTTCATAGAGATGGCGCGAGGCATCGACCACGACAGCAAGAGCGACGCCCTGCTGAAAGCCCTCGCCAAAGCCTTCAAACAGCAGGCCGAGGAAGGTGCGCCGCGCAAAGCCATCATTTTCACCGAGAGCACACGCACCCAGACCTATCTGGTGCAGTTCCTCGAGGCGCACGGCTATGCCGGACGCCTCGTCATCTTCAACGGACGTGCTTCCGACCCGCAGACGACCGATATCTACAACCGCTGGTGCCGTCGTCACCCCGACCGGGTGAGCGGTGTGAAGACGGCCGACAGAAGAGCCGCTGTGGTGGATTATTTCGAACACCAAGCCGACATCATGATTGCCACCGAAGCCGCTGCCGAGGGTTTGAACCTGCAGTTCTGCTCACTTGTGGTGAACTACGACCTGCCCTGGAATCCGCAGCGCATAGAGCAGCGCATAGGCCGCTGTCACCGTTACGGACAGAAGCACGATGTGGTGGTGGTCAACTTCATCAACACACGCAACTTTGCCGATGTGCGAGTCTTCAACCTGCTCTCCGACAAGTTCCATCTCTTCGACGACGTGTTCGGCGCCAGCGACGAGGTGCTGGGGCGTGTCGACTCGCTCGACATCGAGAGCCGCATCTACGACATCTACCAGCAATGCCGCACCGAAGCCGAGATCAAGGCTGCCTTCAGCCGTCTGCAGGCCGATATGCAAGCCGAGATCGACGAGCGTATGGACAGCGTGCGCCACGAGGTGCTGGAGAACTTCGACATCGACGTGCAGGAGCATCTGCGAATGACGCACGACACCACAGGCCTTTTCCTGAATCGCTACGAGTATATCTTCTGGGAGCTGACCAAATATGTGCTGCATGCCGATGCCACCTTCAACGACGAGCAGCACACCTTCATGCTGAAGAAGCCGGTGGCGGGCTCCCCGTCGGGCCTCTACCGTCTCTTCTCGCAGCAGGGCGACGGCATCGCCTACCGTCTGTCGCACCCGCTGGCGCAGCACGTGCTGAATGAGGCGCTGACGACACCTGTTGATGCTACAGGCGCCCTCGCCTTCTCGCCTACCACCACACAACTCAATGTGCAGCTGCCCGACGACTTGCGCTATCGCTCCGGATGGCTGCTGCTCTCGCGTCTGCAGGTCGACTCGCTCGACGAGGAGCAGCACCTGCTCTTCACCGCCTTCACCGACGACGGCCGCTACCTCACACAGGAGGAGTGTGAGCGACTGATGCTCCTGTCTGGTACGCAGACGTCCTCGCCTGCGGCAATAGAGAAGGCAACACAAGAGAAACTGCAATCCAACCAGCAGCAGCACACCACAGCCACCCTGCGCGAGATCGACAGCCGCAACACCACCTATTTCAAGCAGGAGGAGGACCGTATCTTCGCCTGGGAGCACGATATGGTGGACAGCCTTGAGATGGAGATAAAGAGCATCCGCAACGATATACTCCGTGCGGAGCGCGATGCCCGCAACGCCCAAACCGTAGCCGAGAAGCTGACGTTGGAGAAGAAGGTGGAGGAGCTGAAGCGCAAGCGCCGCCGTCTGCGCAACGAGCTGGAGGAACGCGAGGACGAAGTCAGCGAACAGCGGAAGACGATGATACGGGATTTGGAAAAACGAATGATACAGAACACCGCCAGCCAGGATCTGTTCACCATACGATTCACCATTGATTAAAAACACAAAAAATATATGGCAACCGATTATTACAAAAAGTTTATAGAGAAGCTGCAGGAAATCTTCATGATGGATTATGCCGAGCTCGACTTCGGCATCTATCGCATCATGAACCAGAAACGTGAGGAGATCAACCGTTTTCTGGAGCACGACCTGCTGCCGCAGGTGAAGCAAGCCTTGCAGGGGGCTTCGGGCGATGCCGACGCCGCCAAGAAGCGGATGGCTGAGATAGAGAAGCAGTTGGGCACCGACATCGACAATCTGCCCGACAGCATCCCAATGGTGGGTGAATACAAGAAACTTAAGGCGCAGCTGGCGCAAGGTGGCAGCGCAGAAGATATGCAGGGTGAGGTGTTCTCGCATCTGGTGACCTTCTTCAGCCGCTATTACGATGGGGGCGATTTCATCTCCAAGCGTCGCTACAAGGACAACACCTACGCCATTCCCTACAACGGAGAGGAGGTGAAACTGCATTGGGCCAACAGCGACCAATACTACATCAAGACCTCGGAGTATTTTCGCGACTATACCTTTGTGCTGCCCACTTCAAGGCGCAAGGTGCATTTCGTGCTGAAGGATGCCACTACGGAGCAGAACAACAATAAGGCGGCCAGCAACATGGAGCGCCGCTTTGCCCTCTATCAGCCGGAGGACGAAAACGGACACGTTTTGGAGGTTACTGCTGAGGGTGACCTGAACATCTACTTCACCTACGAGCTGATGCCCAAGACCACCAAGCAGAAAGACCTGATGGGCAAGGCGCTGGAGACCGTTGCGCCACAGGTCCCTGCCGACTTCGCAGAGCTGCTCACAACGAAGATGCCCACCAAGGACAATGCCGACCGCACCCTGCTGGAGAAGCATCTGACGGATTATACAGCCAAGAACTCGTTCGACTACTTCATCCACAAAGACCTGGGTGGATTCCTCAGCCGCGAGCTGGATTTCTATATCAAGAACGAGGTGCTGCATATCGACGACCTCGATGCCCAGCATATCAACAGCCAGCTGACCATAGTGAAAGCCATCAAGCAGGTGGGACAGAAGATTATCCAGATGCTGGCGCAGCTGGAGAATTTCCAGAAGAAGCTGTGGCTGAAGAAGAAATTCGTGGTGCAGAGCGACTACTGCATCACCCTTGACCGTGTGCCCGAGAAACTCTACCCTGAGATTATTGCCAACGACGCCCAGCGCAAGGAGTGGATACGCCTGTTTGCCATCGATGAGATTAAGGGCGACTTGCATAAGGTGGGTTATAGTGATCCGCTGACAATAGAATTCTTGAAGCAGAATCCCTTCCTGGTACTTGATACGGCATTCTTCGATGCCAAATTCAAGCACTGGCTGGTGAAGAGTATGGAGAATGTGGATGAGCAAACGAACGGATTGCTGATTAACAGTGAGAATTTCCAGGCGTTAGAATTGTTGCAGGAGAAATATAGCAAGGGTATAAAATGTGCATATTATGATCCGCCTTACAATACGTCAGAGGGATCTTTTGTTTATAAAAATAGTTACCAACATTCTAGTTGGTGTTCTATGCTGGAGAATAGGTTGTCGCTTACTCAGCCGCTATTGTCTTCAGACGGAGTAAACGAAGTCGCCATTGATGATTTCGAGCAACCATATCTATCCGGTATCCTTGATTATATTTATGGATTTGACAATCGTCTTGGGTCTTTAATTGTAGAAATCAAGCCTTCTGGAAGAACCAATGATTATTTTTTAGCTACTAGCCATGAGTACTTATTGTGCTATGCCAAGAATTATAATGAAGTTACAATAAACTTTTTTCCATTAAGTGAGGAGCAAAAACGAGCATATTCTGAGACCACCGAGGATGGGGTTCCTAACAAGTGGAGGGATTTCTTGCGTACAGGAGGCTATTCGACACCAGAAGAACGACCCAATTCATATTATCCAATATTCTACAATCCAGAAACAAATGAAATAACGCCTGAAGAAAAAAATGGGTATATTAAAATTTTACCTATAGATTCTACAGGGAAGCATAGAGTATGGCGTAAAACGATTCCATCATTAATTAATCACTTGAATAAAGGTGAAATAAAAGTTGAAAAAAGAGGAGATCAATATAAAGTTCGAATTATCGACAAGATAAAAGAAGGAGTTCGCCCAAAAAGTGTTTGGATTGGTAGTAAATATGATGCTTCTGCACATGGAACGAAGCTAATTCAATCTATGTTTGGGAGCTCTCAATTTTCATTTCCGAAAGCTTTGGGAAATGTATACGATTCTCTTTATATGGTTTGTAATGAAGGTGATGTTATCATAGATGCATTTGCCGGTTCAGGAACCACAGGTCATGCCGTTGTTGAACTAAATAGAAATGCAGAAGATGATTTCTATAGATTTATTCTTTGTGAGGTTAACGATTACTGCAATGCCGTTACCAAGCCGAGAATCCAAAAGTCTATCTATTCTTCTGACTGGCGCGACGGCAAACCCGTTTCTCGCGATGGCATCTCCCAGTGCTTCAAATACATCCGCTTGGAGCAATACGAGGATACGCTGAACAATCTTGAAATCAAAAAACAACAGTTGGATTTTCAGTCGAAGGAATTCCAGGAGAGTTATATGCTCAGCTATCTGCTCGATACCGAGACACGCGACTCGCTGCTGAACCTGAAATGGTTCGAGAATCCATTTGAGATGACGCTGAAGACCACCAAAGACAACGAATTGGTAGAAACTAAAGTGGATATGGTGGAGACTTTCAACTACCTGATAGGCCTGAATGTGGAGACAGAGGATTGGCACATGGACGACAATATCTGCGTGGTGCAGGGCAAGACCCATCGCGACGGATTGAAGACGCTGGTCATCTGGCGCAACTGCAAGGAGGTGGACAACGAAAAGCTCTGCAATTTCTTCGACAAGATGGACTTCCGCACCCAAAATACCGAATTCGACGTCATCTATGTGAATGGCGACAACACGCTGCCCAATATGCGCCGCGACGAGGAGCATTGGAAGGTGGTGCTGACAGAAGAAGAGTTTGCGAAACGTATGTTCGAGGAGGAGTAAGCTATGCCAAGAGGAAGAACTACGACCAAACGGCCAGCGCGCCTGCAAGAGGCGCTGGTGTTGCACAAATATATCCTGAGTCTCTTGGGGTGCAATGACTTTGAGGCGCTCAGTCGTGACCTGAAAGACCCTGCACTGGAGGGTGTGGACGATGAAGGTACCTCGAACATCTACTATGCGCTGAAAGGGCATCTGTATGGGGGCTATCGCGTTTCGGATAAAGAGCTCTATGACTACGACCAAAACATCGTGCGCCACACCCGCGAGATCAACGAGCGGCGCGCGGAGAAGATACAATGGAAATACTACCAGTATCTGGCGCTGCTGTTCACGGAGATATACCTCGACCACTATTTCAGCGACCGCAAAGCGCTGCTGGATGACATCAACACCTTCCTGCAAGACGACTTCAATCATCGCCCTGAGACTTGGCACGAGATGCCGGATTTCACCGACGACGACCTGAACAAGCTGGCTTTCTGGTGCGCCACCGGCTCGGGGAAGACGCTGATGATGCATATCAACATCAAGCAGTACCAATACTACGCGGAGAAACACCACGCGAAGAAGCTGAACCGCATACTGATTCTGACGCCCAACGAAGGCCTCTCGGCGCAGCACCTGAAAGAGCTGAACGAGTCGAACTTCAGCGCCATGCTGTTCAGCAAACAAGGACGCGGGGGCTTTATGACCGGCACCAACATAGAGGTGATAGACATCAACAAGCTGGCTGATACCGACGGCGACAAGACGGTGGCAGTAGAAAGCTTCGAGGGCAACAACCTGGTGCTGGTGGACGAAGGACACAAGGGCAGCGGCGGCGAGGTGTGGAAAGGCTATCGCAACACCCTGACGCAGGAAGGCTTCTCGTTTGAATACTCCGCCACCTTCGGGCAGGCCATTGCCGCGCAGGCAGGTGCCAACAGAGACGCTCTGCTGAGGGAATACGGCAAAGCTACCTTGTTCGACTACAGCTACCGCTATTTCTACAACGACGGCTACGGCAAGGACTACCGCATCATGAATATGGCCTCGTGGGACGACGAAGAGCTGCTGAATATGTACTTGACCGCCTACCTGCTCAGCCTCTATGAGCAGACGCTGGTGTATGAGTCATCGCCATTGGTGAAGAACCGTTTTCTGATAGCGCGACCGCTGGGCGTTTTCGTTGGCCATAGCGTTGTTGCGTCGAACGGGAAGAAGAAACAAAGTTTGTCGGAAGACGACAAGAAGACGGTGTCAGATGTTATAAAGATTATACTGTTCCTTCAAGCCTTTGTCGATAGGCCGCAGGAGTTCACGGGGTACATCAGGCGCCTGCTGAATCCGGAAGACGGCATCAAGAATCCACGTGGATACTCGCTGTTTGCCAACAGCTTCATGAAGATAAAGGAAGGTATGAAGATTGGCGAAGAGGAGGCTGTTGCCCAGACGACATACCAAAATATGATTGAAAAACTGTTCCACAGCAATGTGGGGGCAAAGCTGCATATCGACAAACTTAAAGGCGGCGACAAAGAGATAGCCCTGCGGATAGGCAATGCCGAACATTTTGGGGTGGTCAATATTGGCGACAGCGACTCGTTGGTGAAGCTGTGCGAGGCCAACGGATTGGATTGTGAGACAAAGGAGTTCGGAGTGTCGTCGCTGTTCAGCCGCATCAACGAAGAAGACTCACCAATCAACATATTGATAGGTTCCAAGAAATTCAGCGAAGGCTGGAGCAGCTGGCGTGTGTCGACTCTGGGTTTGATGAACGTTGGACGCAGCGAGGGTTCGGAAATCATTCAGCTGTTCGGTCGCGGAGTGCGACTGAAGGGATTCAAATACTCGCTGAAACGCAGCTCGGCACTTGACAGCAGTTACAATCCCGGAAATCTCCCCAAAGGGATACGCGAGATAGAGACGCTGAACATCTTCGGCGTGAGGGCCGACTATATGGATACCTTCCGCCAGTACCTGGAAGATGAAGGATTGCCGGCCAACGAAGAGAGCTACACGTCGGTGAAAATACCAACGGTCAATCTGCTTGGTGACAAGAAGCTGAAGGTGGTGAGGCTGAAAGAGGGGTATGACTTCAAAAAGGCGGTAACGGTACGTCTCGACGAGATAAAGGACAACATAATGGTGAAGGTGGATTGGCTGCCCAAGGTGGAAGCCATGTGGAGCACGGGGCAACGCGAGTCGAGTACGGCAGCAGAGGGCAGCACGGATACACTTCGTCCTGCCCACCTCAACCTGCTTGACTGGAACCGCATCTTCTTCGCCATAGAGCAGATGAAGAACGAACGGAGCTGGTACAATATGGAAATCGATGTGGATTCGCTGAAAAAGCTGATGATGACCCCATCCTGGTACGAGCTGTCCATTGAGAAGGCGGACTTGGAATTCCGTGATTATGGCCGCGATGTGGCGAGGTGGGAAGAGATTACCATCGCCTTGCTGCGAGCCTATATCGACCGAGCCTACAGGCGGAGCAAAAGCCGTTGGGAGTCGAAGCACCTGGAGACCATCTGGCTGTCACCCAGCGACCCCAATTTCTTCGATGAATATGCCGTAGAGGTACGCAACGACCAAAAAGATTGGATAGAGAAGCTGAATGAGCTGCGAGAAGCCATCACATCGGGCCATCTGGAAAGCGATTTCCAAATCAACGGCCAATGGATGCAGGCGATGTGTTTCGACCGTCATCTGTTCTATCCCATACTTTGCCTGAAAGATAAAGATGCCAACGGCAGGAGACTGTTCCTCGACGAAAATACCAACGAGCCGTTGGTGAAGATATCGCCTGTGGCATTGAATGCGGGAGAAATAACCTTCGTGAATGACCTTCGTAATTATTATGAGGCGCACAAAGACGACACCTTGCGAGGCAAGGAACTCTATCTGCTGCGCAACGAGAGCCGCAAGGGGATAGGATTCTTTGAATCCAGCGGGTTCTATCCCGACTTCATCCTTTGGGTGAACGAAGGCGAGAAACAACACGTAATCTTCATCGACCCCAAGGGCATACGAAACCTGAAGGGCTTCGGCGATCCGAAGATACAGCTGTACAATCAACTCAAGACCGAGGTGGAGCCCTCGTTGGGAGACAAAGACATTGTCCTTGACAGCTACATCATCTCCAACACGCCATACAACCAAATAAGTTTCTGGGGCAGCGAGGAGAAATTCAACGACAACCACGTTATCTTCCAAACCGACAAAAGCTACATAGAGACACTTTTCGGTAAGATTATTTCATGATGTGACGTAATGTAGATTCACTTAGGCGATGAAATCACTAAGATTTTGACAATAGAGTAAGCAGCAATGCCAATAGGAAACAACAAGAGGGCGCTTGTGAAGTGACCCCAAAAAGTTGGACGGATTAATAAAATCAGTTAATTTGTCTGCAGAAATGAGTTCGGTATTGTACCGGACTCATTTTTAGTTTCAGT
>CACZWL010000013.1 GCA_902784865.1 uncultured Bacteroidota bacterium
TAAAAGCATTTTTTTTGTTCATGACCTTTGACTTTGTCAAAGTAACGACAAAATCACGCTTTCACGTCGGTCCGACCATTAATTTTGTCCATTACGTCGTCTTTTCTTATATGTAGAACTCTGGTTGCTTGGGTGCTGCGAAGGTGCGCTCGATCATGGCCACGTGCGAGAGGTATTCCTCGTCGCTGAAGGCTATGGCTTCCGTGGGGCAGCTGAGTCGGCAGGCCTGGCATTTGATGCAGATGCCGTCGAAGGTGGGCATTCCGTCGTTGTTCGCGATGCTCCCCATTGGGCACACCTCCAGGCAGCGGCCGCAGCGCGTGCAGCGGCTGCTGTCGCACGTCGGCTTGGCCTTGAGGAAGCCCGCCGGTGCGTTGTTGGTCTTCAGGGGGGTGTAGTATTTCTCCGGATGGGCCTCGCCGGGAATATTGAGCAGGGTGGGCTGGCCAGAGCGTATCTTCTCCGCCACCTGCTCGGCAAAGCGGTCGAGGGCGGCGAAGTCCTCCTCATTGGGCCGTCCCGCACCGAGGGTATTGCTGAAAGCATGGCGCGTCACCATGGCGGCGGCTCCCACGGGCCGCATGCCGCCCTCCTGCATCAGACCCACCAGCTCCGCCAGCGCGTTGTCGTAGGCGCGGTTGCCGAAGGTGACGAGGGCGATTGCGTTAGTGTTGGAGTGCGTCAGAGCTTGGCGAACGTAGTCGAGCGTCTTGTTGGGGATGCGTCCGGCATATACGGGTGTCGCCCAGAGAACGATGTCGTCGGCACAAAAGGCCGGTATAGACTCCCGCTCCTGCGGTAACGTATACGGATGGTACTCCACCTCGGCGCCCATCAGCGCTCCCAGCCGCTCGGCCAGCCGCCGCGCCACCCGCCGTGTCCCTCCCGTAGGACTAAAATAGTATACCTTGAGTTTGCTCATATCGTGCATAACGAAACCCAGCCGCTTTTATTATGAAATCACAACGAAGTATACTGTATTTATCGATTCCGCAAGCGCAGCGAGCAGGAGGTTCAATCCTCCGCCGCCATCGGCAAGGAATCGTCGTCCTCGGTAGCATAGGGAAGTGTTTTGTGCTTGTACATCGCCAGCAGGTTGTTGTTCAGCGCCAGCTCCACCTCGCGCATGGTGCGCTCTATCTTGTCGGGCTTCAGTTGGCACTCCCAGACGACGATGACCTGCCACCCGTTCTCCTGCAGCAGGGCGTAGTTGCGCCGGTCGCGCTCCTGGTTGCGGCGTATCTTCTCCAGCCAGAAGCTGCGGTTGGTCTGCGGGATCTTGCTGCAGGGTGAGTTTTCAATTTTCAATTTTGAATTTTCAATTTGTGCGGCCGGAGGACGCACACCGTGTCCGTGCCAGAAGCACCCGTTGACGAATATCGCCGTGCGGTAGGACCGCAACACGATGTCCGGCTTGCCGGGGACACTCTTGACGTTCAGTCGGTACCGATACCCATAGCTCCACAGCCACTGCCGCACCAGCAGTTCCGGCTTTGTGGCCTTGCTGCGTATGTGCGACATGCAGCGGTGCCGCTGCTCGGGTGTCATGGTGTCGGTCATTGCTGTTGCGGTATATCGTTGGTCTTGGTTTCTGTTTTTCAGTAGGCGTACACTAATCCATACTTTTCGGTCAGTTGACGGAGGGTGCCATCGGACTTCATCTGGCGGATGATGCTGTTGACGAGGGCCAGCAGGTCGTCCTGCCCCTGTTGCATCAGCACGCCGATCTCGCCGTGGGTGAAGGGCTCGTCGAGCAGCGGCGCCGCCAGGCGCGGGTCGTTCTGTACATAGTAGGGGGCTTCCGTTATCTCGGTGATCATCACGTCGGCTTCGCCTTCGGCGATGAGCGAGGGTATCTCCTCGTTGTTGGGGTGCACGATGAGGGTGGCGTGGGTGAGGTGTTGGCGGGCGAACTGCTCGTTGAGGCCGCCGGGGTTGACCATCACGCGCACCTCCGGGCGGTCGATGTCCTCCAGCGAGCGGAAGCGCAAGGTGTCCTCCGTGCGGCAGAGGATGGTCTTGCCGTTGGCCAGGTAGCCTTCGCTCATCAGCATCGTGGCGCATCGCGTTTCGGTGATGGTGATGCCGCCCATGGCCATGTCGAACAGCTGCGGCTCGGCCTGCACGTCGGCGGTCAGCGTGGGCCACGAGGTGGGTACGAACTCCACCGCCACGCCCATCCGTTTGGCCATGGCCTCGGCCAACTCGATGGCGAAGCCCCAGTACTCGCCCGTCTCCGGCTCGCGGAACGACAGCGGTCGGTAGTCGCCCGTGGTGCCGACCAGCAGCGTGCCCCGCTGCTCGATGCGCTCAACGGTGGGCCTCCCCGCGAGGGAGTCCTCTTTCTCGCTGCACGCCGCCAGCGCCGTCGTTCCCGCCAGCGCCAGTAGCGCGACGAACAGCCAGATTTTGATTCTATTTTGTTTCATTGGTTTTCGTTCGTTGTCTCGTCATTTCGAATGCAAAAGTAACACTTTTCGCCGGAATGGCCAAATATTTTTTCTGTTAATCCACAAGAGCTACAAGATTTCGCGATGCGCGTAGCGCGAGCAGGAGAATTAATCGCCTAGCCCTACGGGCAGAGATCCATAAATCTTATATATTGTATCGCATTGCGTAGCCGCCGCAGGCGGAATAATCTATAAGATTCACGAGATTTCGCAAGTGCGGAGCGCAAGCAGGAGAATATGATAAAAGGGAAAATAATAATTAGCAACGCATTGCGTTATTCGTTTATGATAAACGTTGCAGCACAGCCGAGCGAGGCCACCCTTCGAGCCGAGGTCTACGACATTGTCCGCCAGATACCGCGTGGGCGGGTGCTCACCTATGGCCGTATCGCCGCCTTATGTGGCTGGCCCAATCATTCCCGCCTGGTGGGTCGCATCATGCGCACAGCCCCCGATGCCGACCTCCCCTGCCACCGCGTCGTCAACGCCTCCGGCCGCCTTGCCCCGCACTACCCCGCCCAAGCCTCGCTCTTAACCTCCGAAGGCATCCGCCTCACCCCCTCCGGCAAGGTCCCCCTGAAAAAGTATCTGTGGATAATAGAGGATTAAAAGGCAGGGATTGTTTTACGGAAATTACATGCGACGGTTCCGCTGTTCGGGTGCCATGGTGCTGGTCGTGTGACTAATTTTTCACGGATTGCTCAAGTTGGAGGAAACGGTCGAAATCGCTCTGGTAGAGTTGGTCTTGAACGATGCGGAATTTCTCAAACTCGCTCTCAGCATGAGCCTTGGCAAGTTCTGCGGAAATTCGCCCTGCATCTTTGTGAATTTGTTCGTTGTTCACCTTGGACCCCACAGCGATAATCATCTGTAGGCTATAGTGGTTAACCTCTCTTGCAATCTGTCGGCCCCCTTCGTTTTGAACTATTAAGTATTTCTTAATAGTTGCTTTTTCATCGAGTTCGTTATCGCTATAAATTTGCTTGATATGCTGGCTGATGGCAGGCACACAGACACCATACAACTCCGCCATCAGTCGCTGCGTCAGCCATATATTCTCATCCTCATAGCGCAATTCCACACTCCCAAGCTGATCACCGATAGTGCTGACGAAAGTCAAATATTCCGCAGCTGCGCTGCGGATGGTTGTTTCGTGCTTGGGTTTCTTTGGCATGGTTTTATTAAGCTAATTGATTAAGCGTAGTGTCTAGATATGTATATTGAATTAGTGGTTTATAATATTATTTTACAAATTTAGCCTAAGTATTTTTTGTGTAATTGTATTTGATTCTGCAACGCTATGTTTTACTGATTTGACTTCCTCTTCAATTGCATCAACTGTAAAATCAAGTTTTTCTAGAATGTAGCTATGATTTAATTCGAATAGTTTGAAAATATCGTCCCATGTCATGGCATATATTTCAAAATTATTGACGGCGTATACTAAAAACCGTTTGTTTTTACTTGCGAAAGCCTCATATTTTGATGTGATTTCTTTCTTGATACTGGTACTAACCACAAAAAACTTCCATGTTCTTAATTGGCTCTGAAATTTTGGTTCATCTAATATCAGATTCATATAGTCTTCTATTTGTCGATATTGTTCGATACCAATAGGAACATTGGGCCTCTTAAGTTCAATAATAATGTTTTCCTCTAACAGATTAGAACTGTTCCCATCGGGAACATTATGCTTTCTACACATAAAGATATCAGGTCTTCTTACTTTCTGTGAGTCAACCATACTACTATCATTTTCTTTTTTACCATCCAATATGTATAAATAGTTGACCAGTGCCTTTTCAAATTTTACATCAGCAGCCACAAGATGGTATTGTTCACCAAAAAGCCAGAAACATTTCTCCATTATTTTTTGGATATGGTCTCTCTCTGTTGTGAATTTAATTAAATCATATACAAGTAGTTTTAAATACTCGACAGATTCAAGACGGTTGTGCATCATATTAACCGTTTTATTGATGTTTCGGATACTTGTCGATTTTAGCGTTTCTGCCATCGAAGTCCGCTCATCTGGCGATAACTGAACAATTCCATCAATAATAAAAAGAATCTTGTCTCGTTCGTCAGAATCCAAAAGAAGGTTTAGAAAGGCGACCAAAGTTTTTTTCTGGACATTCTGTAATCCTTTAAATATTTTAGGCTGCGCAGAATAAATTACTTTTATGGTGTCTGTAAGATCTTTTTTCCTTAGCTGATCGTATGTATTTGTGCCAAAATGGGGCAATATCCCTGATGCTTCATAGTCATTAATTAATTTAACAGCAGCTATTTCTGTTACGAACTCCTTTTCTTTTTGAGACAAGAAGGAGTGCATTTCTGTCATTAATTTTCTATATGTAACATCGGATTGATTAGTAATGCCATCGTATCGAGCTGAAGGATGTTCTTCAAATTCGAAATTATTAAAATAAGAGGATGTTATATAAATACTGTGGAAGAAATTTATATTATTGTTGTTAAACCTCGTCAACACTTTAAAGTTCTCATGTAGATTACTGTTCATCATATAGAAATAGAACTTATCACTTATCCTTCTATTCCATCTAATATACTTAATGTCAAAATGTGTGTCGTTGATTGTTCTTGAAGTGTCTTCCTGAGTATCGATGATACTTTTGTAATCAATTGCTTCGCCGTTAATTTCGATGGTACACTGTTTTGCTTCGTTTAGACATAAGAACCAAGCAAACTGTTGGCAGATGAAGTCTATGAATGGTGTTTCTGAAAAATTTGTGGATAGGAGTTTTTCAATATTGTCAAAATAGACTTCTGTTCCTGTTGAGAATGTAGAGGAATCTACAGCCTCATCATCGGTCACGGTATATTTTGATAAATCAGAAGTGTTTATCGTGATTGAGTATTGCTTTAATTGATTGTTTTTGTCAATATATCGTGTTGTCCATGTAGCACTGGGGGAAATTGCACGAAAGGAAAATCGTCCTTTACCTTTCCTACCCCTTACCTCAGACGTCCTCTGAAACGTTTTTTTCTTTTGTGAGTCTAAAAATGCCCCAAATGTAAGGTTTAGAGTTTCTTTGTTTATACCTTTACCATTATCGGAAATCACGATATGTCGTAACGCCCCTAGATTATTTGCCTCATCATATTCTATCTTGACGGTAGTCGCACCTGCGTCAAATCCATTCCATATCAATTCTGCAATGGCTTGTCTATAGTCGTCAGTTATGCCAGAATTTATGACGCTCCTTCCATTGGTTGATATATTGTATTCCTTTACCATATTTTTAATTATTAACTGATACTGAAAATGGTGAATAGTGGGATTGCTTGTTCTTCACCATGGCAATAAAACTAGATAGATTGTTAATTTTACTTTGGTATTCAACAGGATACGATGAAATCAAATCATGAGGTACAACAAGACGGACGTGATAATCCTCCATTTCTTTTAATTGAGCTCTGGAGATGCCTGGTTGAAGTGTACATAGATATTTTACATCAACACGGTCGGCTTCATTCAAAATTTGACGCCAACGATCCTTGCAAGTGGTTTTTGCTCCAAGGACAGTTAAATCGTCTGATGGAAATTCAAAGTTATGATAGCAAATGCTATTGGGGAATAGAAAATCAGGACGTTTGTTGTTTTCGGTAACGGCCTGCTCTTCAAAAATTAACTTGTTGGCGGTAAATATGGCTGAAAGGTGATGCTCAAGCGATTTTCCGGCCCGTGACTTACGGCGATTGAGGATGCTGTTGGCAAAGTCCATAAGGTCGTTACAGTTGGCGAATGGTTGAGTATATACATCACGGTATATTTTATCTTCGAGTTTGAAGAAAATTTTGCTTTCAACATCGCGCCAGTCAAATAGTATTTTGTCAGGTGATTTGCATATTTGCTCATCCGTTATATGGTGAATCGTGTTAAAAATTGATTGCGCCATTTGGCCCATTTCCTTTGTCTGTGGGAAATCGTGTAGAGGATTGATCGCATCATTGATAGCCTGCAGCAATCGCTCATCGTCGCTTTGTGCTAATGAAGTGTCTATGAGTTGGTTCGTTTGCTCGGCTGAAAGGCTAAAATATGAGAGAAATGTTTCAATGTCGTCATCGCTTTCCAACACAAATGCTTGGTAGTAGTCATCGGCCTGTTCTGCAATGACAAGGAGACTGCCAACGTATCGGTCAAGGAGAAACTCAAAGTCTCGTCCGAACCTCGTTATCCTGTATTCGTTGCGTGTCCCCTGTCCATAGTAAATAAAGCGACTATCTGTCTCAAAATCATTTTGCCACTTGATTGTTACTGATTTGTCACGATTCGTGCCACGGTGACATTCCCCGCCAAAAAGTAATGGGGCAGCACATTTGGGGATGTAGAAACCAGCTTGGTGTGACCCGGTAGCACCCGCATCATTTCCAGTAATAAAACGGCAGAAAGAAATTTTACTTTCTTTTACTATTCGTATAGCTCTATCTAGTATTTCGCTCATATCTTTATATATTGCATACAACTTTGACAATTTGTTCTGATACTGCCGTGATAAGAGGTACCACAACAGAGTTCCCGCATTGACGATATGCCTGAACATCTGAAACCCGGTCTAATCGATATGCATCAGGGTAGCCCATTAATCGTGCACATTCGCGAGGCGAAAGTTTACGTGGATTCTTGTTTTTGCCTTGCGGTATTAATATCTCTGAACCATCCTTGTAGTATCGTGCACTCAATGTACGTGTGATGCCATTTAAATCCACCAAACCATAACCAAAGCCATTTCCTTTTGCCTTGTGTTTCTCTGCATAATTCTGAAGATATGACCACAATTTGTCACTAAGTGTGTATTTCTCGTCGACATCAGACTCAAGAATATCTTTTACCGATCTTGTCGCAGAATGTTGTTCTGGAAATGAAAATTGCTCATTGCCCTTATAAATTTTTTTATCAAACCCGACTATCATGATGCGTTCACGATGCTGGGGAACATATGTTTGCCCATCTATTACCTGATAATATACGCTGTAGTTTAGCTCTTCTAAAGTTTCTTTTATCACCTTGAATGTGTTCCCTTTGTCATGCGAAGTCAAATTTTTTACGTTCTCCAAGTAGAAAGCTTTGGGGCGATGACGGCTAATAATATCGGCCACATCAAAAAATAGTGTTCCTTGTGTTTTGTCTTTGAATCCCGTCTCTCTTCCAAGGCTATTTTTTTTTGAGACACCGGCAATAGAAAACGGCTGGCACGGGAAACCTGCACATAGAATGTCGAACTTTTTGGGGATATAACCTTTGGTTGATTCTTTGGTAATGTCGCCAAAAGGCATTTCTCCAAAGTTAGCAAAATAAGTCTTTTGTGCGTAAACATTCCACTCTGAGGAAAACACACATTTCCCACCCTGTTCCTGCATTGCAATACGAAAGCCGCCAATGCCAGCAAACAGGTCTATGAATGTGAACTTGGGTTTCTGTGGAGCAGGGAACGGCACATCAAAAAACTGGTCGAACAGTCCATATTGCGTTGGGTCTTCAGCTGCTTGCAGTACTTGTTCGTCGCTCCAGTCGGAAATGTCAATCTTTTGTCTCATTTCTTTGCGCGAAAGAAAATCACGAACAGCATTAATGATTTCCGATTGCTCCTTCTTTGTCAGATTCTTTCGATGATTATGTAAAAAGTGGCTTAACACAGCCATCTGGTTCTCATAAGAGGTTTCTCCATAAACTTTCACGCCAACGTTTCCAACAACTTTTTCCTCTTCGGGGAAATCCACCATTGATATATTCTGTTTCTTCGCCATTGTGTGTACTTACTTATTCGTTTTCAAAGAAATGGGTACAAAAAAAGCCCCCTTTTTCAAAAGAGGGCGTGAATGGGATTGGGATACCTTGGCTTAGCACGACCAATCAGACGACAATCACAGTTCACGCCCTATGTGTTAGCGCAAACATCCGTGTTCGCCTGATCGCTGATTCTTGTTCGATGTGCTAATTCGGTATCCTCAGCCTAATCAAGGATGTTATTTACTAATTACTATTTTTATTCTATTGTTATTCTTTTTGTTAGCAATCAATTTCTAGTATTGGGTATATGCCAAATGCAACTGCAAAGATACAATTATTTTTTGATTCTGCCAAATATGAATTATCTTAAGCTTGCGATTTGGCTGTGGTAATGGTTCCGATGAATATCGAGTTGGAGACGCGGCGGTTGATGTTGCGGTGGAGTTTGTCGGCTTTCTTTTCGGCGGCGGAGAGGGTGGGGATGGAGGCGGTGCTGGCGGCTTCGACGATGGCGTAGAGGTGGTAATGGATTGCGTTAGGGTGGAATGGCGTTAGTGCGTTAGGGTGGGATGGCGTTAGTGCGTTAGGGTGGGATGGCGTTAGTGCGTTAGGGTGGAATGGCGTTAGTGCGTTAGGGTGGAATGGCGTTAGTGCGTTAGGGTGGGATGGCGTTAGTGCGTTAGGATGGAATGGCGTTAGTGCGTTAGGGTGGGATTGCGTTTGCTCCTCTTCGGTCGCAGGCCATGTCTCCTGTGGAGCCAGGCAGAATGCGTTAGGGTGTTCTGTTGCCCCGTTTCCGCATGCTGCTGCCAGCTCATCGCTCAGGTCGGGTAGTTGACTGTGACCTTGCCGTCGACTTGGACGTGAAGGATTGTCGAGGGATCATCGAAGGATCACCGAAGGATGGGCATGAAACAAGCACCGCCATCGCGATGCTTGTTTTGTACCCCCTGGGGGAATCGAACCCTCATCTAAAGTTTAGGAAACTTCCGTTCTATCCGTTGAACTAAGGAGGCTTGTCTTGAATGTGTTAGTGTGTTAGTGCGTTAGTGTGTTCCTGTTTTCTGTTTATAACGTGTGTGTCCGCTATTTATTGTGTAAGATTGTTGCGTTTTTTTACTGTTATTGAGGCGGAGTTCATCATTTTGTATATCTCCTCAAGCTGGGCTTTCATAGTGTCAAACCTATTGTTGTCAATATACCCACTTGAGTGAAATATATCGAGCCAGAAGTATGTCTCGTTAGCTTCTTTGAGCGAGATGGACAACTTGTGGACAAAATCCTGAGGGCTTTCGGAGCCTAATGCCTCGCAATAATTGGCACCGATGCTTGTCCCTGCTTTCAAGATTTGTTTCGACATGACATACTCGCCCTTGTCTCGGAGCTCATTGCATAACGCAATCACTTCGATGGCAAATGCTTTGGCTTTTTCGTATGTCACACCCTGTGTTCTCACTATCTGATTGTGTTATCGTGTTAGTGCGTTATTGTGTTAGTGTTGTTGTGTCAGTTTTTGATTGCGTAGCCACTAACGCATTAACACATTAACGCACTAACGCATTCTTACAGTTTGCGCTTGATCTCTATCACCTCGTAGGCTTCGACGATGTCGCCGACTTTGATGTCGTTGTAGTTTTCGATGTTCAGGCCGCAGTCCTGTCCGGAGACCACCTCTTTGACGTCGTCCTTGAAGCGCTTGAGGGAGGCCAGCTTGCCGGTGTAGACCACGATGCCGTCGCGGATGATGCGCACGTTGTGGTTGCGGTTGATCTTGCCGTCGAGGCACATACAGCCTGCGATGGTGCCCACCTTGCTGATTTTGAAGGTCTCGCGTATCTCGAGGTTGGCCACGATCTTCTCCTGGGTCTCGGGGGCGAGCATGCCTTCGATGGCGTCCTTGAGCTCGTTGATGGCGTCGTAGATGATGCTATAGAGGCGGATGTCGATCTGCTCGGTCTCGGCCATTTTGCGGGCGCCGACTGAGGGGCGCACCTGGAAGCCGATGATGATGGCGTCGGCCGTCATGGCCAGCATGACGTCGTTCTCCGAGATCTGGCCGACGGCCTTGTGGATGACGTTGACCTGCACCTCTTCGTTGCTGAGCTTGATGAGCGAGTCGCTGAGGGCTTCGACCGAGCCGTCCACGTCGGCCTTGACGATAATGTTGAGCTCCTTGAAGTTGCCCAGTGCGCGGCGGCGGCCGATTTCCTCGAGGGTGAGGTGGGTCTGGGTGCGGATGCCCTGCTCGCGCTGCAGCTGCGTGCGCTTGGCGGCGATATCCTTGGCCTCCTTCTCGCTCTCCATGACGTTGAAGGTGTCGCCGGCCTGGCAGGCGCCGGTGAGGCCGAGCAGCAGCACGGGCTGCGAGGGGCCGGCCTCCATGACCTCCTGGTTGCGCTCGTTGTACATGGCGCGGACCCTTCCAGCCACGGCACCGGCCACGATGGGGTCGCCCTTGCGGATGGTGCCGTCTTCGACGAGAATTTTGGCCACATAGCCGCGGCCCTTGTCGAGGGTGCTCTCGATGACGGTGCCTTTGGCTCGCTTGTTGGGGTTGCCCTTCAGCTCCATGATGTCGGCCTGCAGGATGACCTTCTCAAGCAATTCCTCGACGTTGAGGCCCTTCTTGGCGCTGATATCCTGGCTCTGGTACTTGCCGCCCCACTCTTCGACCAGCAGGTTCATGTTGGCCAGCTCGGTCTTGATGCGGTCGGGGTCGGCACCGGGTTTGTCAATTTTGTTGATGGCAAATACGATGGGGACGCCAGCCGACTGGGCGTGGTTGATGGCCTCGATGGTCTGGGGCATAATCTTGTCGTCGGCGGCGATGACGATGATGGCGATGTCGGTCATCTTGGCACCACGGGCACGCATGGCCGTGAAGGCCTCGTGGCCGGGGGTATCGAGGAAGGTGATCTTGCGGCCGTCGGCAGTCTGCACCTCGTAGGCACCGATGTGCTGGGTGATGCCGCCCGCCTCGCCGGCGATGACGTTGGTCTTGCGGATATAGTCGAGCAGCGACGTCTTACCGTGGTCGACGTGACCCATGACGGTGACGATGGGGTTGCGGGTGATGAGGTCCTCGGGGCGGTCCTCCTCCTCGGTCTTGCTGATGGTGTTCAGCACGTCCTCCGAGGCGAAGTTGATGTCGAAGCCGAACTCGTCGGCGATGAGCTTGATGGTTTCGGCGTCGAGGCGCTGGTTGATGCTGACAAAGATGCCGACGGACATGCAGGTGGCGATAATCTTGGTCACCGGCACGTTCATCATGGTGGCCAGCTCGTTGGCGGTGACGAACTCGGTCACCTGGAGGGTCTTCTGCTCCTCCATCTCGCGCAGCATCTCCTCCTCCATCTGGGCATGGACCTTCTGGCGCTTCTCGCGGTTGTGCTTCGAGGTCTTCGACTTGCCGAGGGGCGAGAGGCGGGCCAGCGTGTCGCGGATCTGCTTCTCGATCTCGTTGTCGTCAATCTCGACGGGTTTCTTCTCCTCTTTCTTTTTCTTCTTCTTGCCGCCGGGACCCTGCTGCTGTGCGGCCTGCTTCTGGCTCTCCTTGCGGGCTTTTTCCTTCTCTTTGTTCTCTTTCTTGGCCACCTCGGCGCCTATCTTCTTCACCTCTTGGGCGCTGACGGCCTCTTTCTTGGTGTGCTTGCGCTTGCGCTTGCTGCCGGGGGTGTCGGCGCCGTCCTTGCTGAACTGGCTGAGGTCGATTTTGTCGAGCACCTTGGGGCCTTCCAGCTTGGTGTACTGTGTCTCGATAAACTCTGGGGCAGGCTTGGCGGCGGGAGCCTCGGCGACGGAGGCCTCTATGGGTGCTGCTGCGGGGGCGGCGGCCACAGGGGCAGCCACCGCAGCGGCAGGGGCCGCCTCGGCAGGCTTGGCGGCTTTCTCGCCCTTCTTGCGCTTCTTCTTGTCGGGGCGCATCCGCTGGTTAATGGCGGAAAGGTCGATCTTGTCAAGCACCTTGAGGGGGCCGTTGTCCACGACCTCTTCCTCGGCGGCGGCGGGCGCTTCCTCCTCCACCTCGGGCTGCTCAGGCTCGGGCTCGGGTTCGGGCTCCGGCTCCGCGACGGGCTCGGGCTTGGGGGCCTCGACGGGCTCCGGTTCGGGAGCTGCCACAGGCTCGGGTTCAGGCTCCGGTTCGGGAGCCGCTGCGGCCTCGGGCTGGGCCTTGGCCGACGAATAGTTCTTGATGATGACCTCTTCGGACTCGGATTCAGAGTGCGACTTGCTGCTGACGTCAACCACGCGGTTGCCGCCGGTGACGAGCTCAATCTTGTCGGCTTCTTCCTTGACCTTGCGCTCGCCATGGAAGGCGGTGGCCAGAAGTTCGTATTGCTCCTCGCTTATCTTGGTGTTCGGGTTGGGCTCCACCTGGTGCCCTTTCTTTGCCAGGTAGTCCACGAGGGTCTGGATTCCCACGTTGAAATCCTTGGCCACTTTGTTCAGTCGGAAACTTGCCATATCGAGTCCTTTCTTGTTAAGTTGAAAATTGTGAATTGAAAATTGAAACCGTTAATCTCAATTATTCAAACTCGGATTTGAGTACGTCGAGCACGTGGTCGATGGTCTCTTCTTCGAGGTCGGTGCGGGTGATGAGTTCCTGCTTCGGGAGGCTCAGCACGCTCTTGGCTGTGTCGCAGCCAATCTTGATAAGCTCGTCGATGACCCACTGCTCGATCTCGTCGTTGAATTCGGCCAAGGCCACATCGTCGTAGTCCTCGTCGGTGTCGCGGTAGACCTCGATCTCGTAGCCCACCAGTCTGGAAGCCAGCTTGATATTGTAGCCGCCCTTACCGATGGCCAGGCTCACCTGGTCGGGCTGCATGAAGACCTCGGCCTTCTTCTCTTCCTCGTTGATCTTGATGCTGGTGACCTTGGCGGGGCTCAGCGCGCGCTGGATCATCAGGTCGGGACGCGACGAGTAGTTGATGACGTCGATATTCTCGTTGCGCAGCTCGCGGACGATGCCGTGGATACGGCCACCCTTGACGCCCACACAGCTACCCACGGGGTCGATGCGGTCGTCGTAGCTCTCGACGGCAATCTTGGCACGCTCGCCGGGCTGGCGGACGATGTTGCGGATGGTGATGAGGCCGTCGTAGATCTCGGGCACCTCGGCTTCGAGCAGGCGCTCCAGGAAGATGGGGCTGGTGCGCGAGAGGATGATGACGGGGTTGTTGTTGCGCATCTCCACCTTCAGCACCACGGCACGCACCGTGTCGCCCTTGCGGAAGCGGTCGGCGGGTATCTGCTCGTTCTTCGGCAGGATGAGCTCGATCTTCTCGTCGTCAAGGATGAGCACCTCCTTGTTCCAAGGCTGGTAGACCTCGCCGACGATGACCTCGCCGACTTTGTCGCGGTACTTCTGGAAGATGAGGCTCTTCTCGTAGTCCTGGATCTTTCCCACCAGGTTCTGTCTGATAGACAGGATCTCGCGGCGGCCGAAGTCCGTCATGCGGATAGGCTCGGAAAGCTCCTCGCCGACCTCGAAGTCCGACTCGATCTTGACGGCATCGCTCAGCGCTATCTCGCGGCTCGGGTCGCTGACCTGACCGTCCTCCACAATGGTACGGTTGCGGAAGATTTCGAGGTCGCCCTTGTCGATGTTGACGATGATGTCGAAGTTGTCCTCCGACCCGTAGCGCTTGGCCAGCGCCGAGCGGAAGACTTCCTCGAGAATACGCATCAACGTCTCGCGGTCGATGTTTTTAAACTCCTTGAATTCCTGAAAGGAACCACTCAAATCTAACGTCTTCATATATTAATGATATTTATATTTTCAAAATTTCACTGCCACGCGGGCCGACTTGATGTCTTGGTAGGCCAGGCGCTCTTCGCGCGGGGCCTGCTTCTTGGTGCCCGCTATCGTCAGGGTGATGCCCTCGTTGTCGGCCGCGCTCAGCGTGCCGTCGAACCGCTCGCCGTCAAACATCACGACCTCCAGGTCGCGGCCTATGTTCTTGACATACTGTCGCGTAAGCTTCAGCGGCTGGTCCAATCCGGCCGAACCCACATTAAGCTCGAAGTCCTCCTCCTCGCGGTCCAGCTGGCTCTCCACCGCACGGCTCACCGCTATGCAGTCGTCGATCGTCACCCCATTGTCGCCGTCGATGTCGACAAATATACGGTTGTCGGGCGTGATTTTCAGGTTGACGAGGAACTTGTCGCTCCCCTCCAACGCATTGTTTACCAGTTCTAATATCCTAATTTTCTCTATCATAACTAATAAAAAAGAGGGTCATTCCCCTCTTCAAATTCGGTGCAAAGATACGAACAATTTCCGAACTGGCAAAATTTATTTTAAAAAAACAAAAAAAAACGTCACCCCTACCCCACTCCACGGACTGCCCCTCCCCCCGGCCCGGGACCCCCGATCCGCCCCCCTCCCCTGCCATGGCCCTACCATAGACGAACCAAGGAAGAAGAGGATACCCATAAGCCGCTGGTTTCCAGCCACTCGCAAACCTGCATTTTCGCCCCGTTTTCCAATTTTTGAAACAAAATTTGCGCGACACCCAACGCACTGTTTTTCAACATTTTTCGCCCTCGGCACAATAAAACGCCCGTTTCTCCGTTTGGCAAGGGTATTTAACTTAATTTCTGGATGGAAAACCTACCCGCAATATTCTCCGACCTCGCTGTCATCCTCATCGCCGCCGGCGTCATCACCGTTGTCTTCAAATGGCTCAAGCAGCCCCTCGTCCTGGGCTACATCCTGGCGGGCGTCTTCATCGGCCCCTACATCACGTGGTTCCCGGGCGTCACCGACACCGCCAACATACACGTCTGGAGCGACATCGGCATCGTCTTCCTCATGTTCGGCCTGGGCCTCGAGTTCAGCATCAAGAAGCTCAAGAAGGTCGGCGCCACCGGCGCCATCACCGCCCTCACCGAGCTGGCCATCATGTTCCTCATCGGCTCCTCTGTCGGCAAGCTCCTGGGCTTCTCTTCCATGGAGTGCACCTTCCTGGGCTGCATGCTCTCCATCTCGTCCACCAGCATCATTATCAAGAGTTTCGACGACATGAAGCTCAAGCAGCAGAAGTTCGCCTCGACCGTGACCGCCGTCCTTGTGGTCGAGGACCTCGTCGCCGTGCTGCTCCTCGTCGTCCTGGGCACCGTCAGCGTCAGCAAGACCTTCGACGGCGGGGCGCTGGCCGGGCAGATGGGCAAGCTCGCCTTCTTCCTCGTCGCCTGGTTCCTCTTCGGTATCTACCTCATACCCACCTTCTTGCGCTGGATGCGGCGCTACATGAGCGAGGAGACGCTCCTCGTCCTCGCCGTCGGCCTCTGCTTCGGCATGGTCGTCCTGGCCGCCCAGGCCGGCTTCTCCACCGCCCTCGGTGCCTTCGTCATGGGTGCCATCCTGGCCGAGACCATCGAGGTCGACGTCATCCATCGCCTCGTCATGCCGCTGAAGAACCTCTTCGGCGCCGTCTTCTTCGTCTCCGTCGGCATGCTCGTCAACCCCGCCGTCCTCGTCCAGTACTGGCTCCCAATCGTCGTCATCGCCGCCACCATCATCCTCTTCAAAAGCCTCTCCGCCACCCTCGGCGTCCTCCTCAGCGGCCGCCCGCTCAAGACCGCCGTCCAGAGCGGCTTCTGCTTCTGCCAGATCGGCGAGTTCTCCTTCATCATCGCCGCCCTCGGCATGTCCATCCCCGGCTTCAACCGCGACCTCTACCCCATCATCGTCTCCGTCTCCATCCTCACCACCTTCGTCACCCCCTACATGATCAAAGGCGCCCTGCCTTTCTACAACTGGCTCGAGCCCAAGCTCCCCGCCAAAGTCAAGCAGCACCTCTCCAACTACAGCACCCACGCCGAGAGCGACGGCGACAACCGCGTCAGCATCCGCAACTTCGTCAAGCGCCAGCTCACCAACATCCTCCTCTACGGCGTCATCCTGGCGGCCATAGCGCTCCTCTCCGCCGCCTTCCTGCGCCCGTTCCTCGACAGCCTCTTCGCCGACGCCAAGATACCGCAGATCTGGAGCCGCCTCCTCGGCATGTCGGCCACCATCCTCATCATGTCGCCCTTCCTCTGGGCCATCGCCGTCAAGAACGTCAGCAAGGAGAAAATCAAGGCCATGTTCGACACCTACCGCTTCAGCCAGGCCGTCGTCATCCCCCTCCTCGTCCTGCGCTACTTCGTGGCCCTCTTCTTCGTCGGCATGGTCGTCGGCAGCTACGTCAGCCTCGCCGTCGGCTTCCTCATGGTCATCGCCTTCATGGTCCTCCTCGCCGTCCTCTTCTCACGCCGCGCCAACGGCTTCTACGCCCAAATCGAAGAGCGCTTCCTCGACAACCTCAACTCGCGCCAGGCACAGAACTCCTTCCGCATACCCGCAGGCATGGAAAACGAATTCTCCATGGAACGCATGAGCGTCAGCCCCTACTCGCCCCTCGCCGGCCTCACCCTCGCCCAAGGCAACCTCCGCGACCGCTACGGCGCCAACATCGTCACCATCGAACGCGGCGACCAGATTATAGACCTCCCCACCCGCGACGCACTCCTCATGCCCTCCGACGTCATCACCGCCATCGGCACCGAAGAGCAGGTATCCAGACTCCGCGCCGACATCGAGAAAGAGGCCGACGTGCTCATCCACGACCACTCCGACCACGAACTCTTCATGTACCGCTACCACGTCGAGGCCGGCGGCCCACTCTGCGGACTCCCCGTGGGCACCTCCATCCTCGCCACCCGACACCACGTCATGACCATCGCCATCGAACGCGGCGGCAAGACCATCTACAACCCCAGCCGCGACACCGTCTTCCTCCACGACGACCTCCTCTGGCTCGTCAGCCCCGAAGACATGACCCTCAAAGGCTTCGAAAGCAAGATGGAGAAAATCTGACACCTGGCAGAGCTCCTCCAAGGCTGATTCGCGACAACGGCGGGAAGCTGATTCACGACAACAGCGACAACCGGGGAAGCGCAACATGCGCTTCCCTTTTCGCACACCCCGACTGCACGGCTGCACCAGTGCCCCCCACGACCCCACCGGCGAGCGCATGTTGCGCTCGCAATGGTTGTCGCTGTTGTCGTCGAAAAAAAATGAAAAATGAAGAGTGAAAAATAAAGAATGTGATTTCTGAATTTTGATTTCTGAGTGAAGAAAGGTGAAAGGTGAGGGGACAATTCGAGTAATTAGCCGCAAATCGACCTACGCAAGCGATTCGCGTAATTAGAGAAATTCGCCGTTAAAAAGAAAAACATTCCTCGTAACAGGTTGATTTTCTAGTATTTTACAATTCGCCCGACATTAGTATGCACCGGTGTCGGAAAAAATGCGTATCTTTGCATCGTCGTTTCCGAACCGCTGAAGCCCCTCTCGAGAGCGACGGGCAAGTGGGCGGGCACCTCGGGCGAGGGGTCTGCAGGCAACGGCAGACATATAAGAAAGACGTTGTAACGGCGTTTTATCTGCGGCCATTCTGAACTTCGCAACTTCTGATGACTACCGCAATAACGCAATGTGCATCGTCCATGGCTTGGCGTATGGCAGTATTGCTGTGCGTCTTCAGCGTGGGCTTCGGCATTGCTTATTCTGTAGTCAAAGGCAATGCGAAGGCCTAGAATGGCGGGATAAGCAACAAGGTTGTTCCCGCGCTTTTTTATGTGTTGTTTGGAAGAGAAAAACAAAGTATTAACATTTAAAAAACAAACAACAACATGAAACACAAATTATCATTTTTCGCCATCCTGCTGATGGCATTGGCGCTGCCGCAGAGCGTCCGCGCCTACGACTTCTCTGCCGTGGCCCCCAGCGGCCAGACGCTCTATTACGACATCGTCGACGGCGAGGCGTGGGTGACCTCTCAATACACTGCTAGCTTACCAACCTATCTAAATCTAACGGGTGATTTGACCATCCCCTCAAGCGTGACCTATGGCGGCACCACCTATTCGGTCACCAGCATCAACAACTATGCCTTCCAAGGCTGCAGCGACCTGACCTCCGCCACCATCCCCAACTCGGTCACCAGCATCGGCTACCGTGCCTTCGAGGACTGCAGCGGCCTCACCTCCATAACCGTTGATAGCGACAACCCTGTCTACGACAGTCGCAACAATTGCAATGCAATAATCGTAACGGCTACCAATATCCTCCTTTTTGGATGCAAAAACACCATCATCCCCACATCGGTCACCAGCATCGAAAACTATGCCTTCTCTGGCTGCAGCGGCCTCACCTCACTCACCATCCCCAACTCGGTCACCCGCATCGAAAACTATGCCTTCTCTGGCTGCAGCGGCCTCACCTCTCTCACCATCCCCAGCTCGGTCACCAGCATCGAAAACTATGCCTTCTCTGGCTGCAGCGGCCTCGATTCCATAACAGTTGCCAACGGCAACCCCACCTACGACAGCCGCAACAACTGCAATGCCATAATCAAAACGGCTACCAATACCCTCATCGCGGGATGCAAAAACACCATCATCCCCACATCGGTCACCAGTATAGGGGAAGGCGCTTTCTTTGGCTACAGCGGCCTCACATCCGTCACCATACCCAACTCGGTCACCGAAATCCACTACTCTGCCTTCGAGGACTGCAGCGGCCTCACCTCACTCACCATCCCCAACTCTGTCACCAGCATCGGATACTATGCCTTCTCTGGCTGCAGCAGCCTCACATCTATCACCATCCCCAGCTTGGTTACATGGATTGGTTCAAGTGCCTTCTCTGGCTGTAGCGGCCTCACCTCCATAACCGTTGATAGCGACAACCCTGTTTACGACAGCCGCAACAACTGCAATGCCATAATCGAAACGGCTACCAATACCCTCATCGCGGGATGCAAAAACACCATCATCCCCAACTCGGTCACCAGCATCGACGACGAGGCCTTCTCTGGCTGCAGCGGCCTCACCTCACTCACCATCCCCAACTCGGTCACCCGCATCCGCCACTCTGCCTTCTCTGGCTGCAGCGGCCTGACCTCCGTCACCATCCCCAACTCGGTCACCAGCATCGACGACGAGGCCTTCTATGGCTGTAGCGGACTCATATCCGTCACCATACCCAACTCGGTCACCAGCATCAGCTACCGTGTCTTCTGTCACTGCAGCGGCCTCGCATCCGTCACCATCCCTAACTCGGTCACCAGCATCAGCAACTATGCCTTCGAGGGCTGTAGCGGACTCACATCCGTCACCATACCCAACTCGGTCACCGAAATCCACTACTCTGCCTTCGAGGACTGCAGCGGCCTCACCTCACTCACCATCGGCAACTCGGTTACCGACATTGGCCCTTGGGCCTTCTATAACTGCACCAACTTGGCAGAGGTAACCTGTCTTGCAACGACTCCGCCCTCTTTAGGTGGGGACGTTTTTTATGGCATAGCCTCACCTTGCACGCTGACCGTGCCCTGCGGGACGGAGCAGGCCTATCAGGCCAGCGGCTGGGGCACCGATTTTTCCACCATCCAATGCGACGAGGTGGGCATCGGCGACGTGGACGCTGCCGGCATCGCTGTCTATGCCGCCGACGGGCGCATCGTGGTCCGCGGCGCCGCAGGGCTGGAGGTGCGTGTGTTCGATGCCGTCGGCCACGAGGTGGTCCTGTCGGCCGACCGCGGCGAGACTCCGCTGCTGCCCACGGGCGTCTACCTGGTCAAAGTCGGCACACTGCCCGCAAAGAAAGTGGTGGTGACGAGGTAGCGGTTTCCTTCTCCGACGACAACATTGTTGTCTATGTTGCTGCCGGAAAGTGGATTCACGACAACGGCGGGAATCTGATTCACGACAACAGAGACAACTGGGGAAGCGCAACGTGCGCTTCCCTTTTCGCATATCACAGCACCCCACCCCTGCCCCACCCACGACCCCACCGGCGAGCGCATGTTGCGCTCGCAATGGTTGTCGATGTTGTCGTCGAAAAAAAATGAAAAATGAAGAATGGCGAGAGGCCGGCGCGGAAATGTTAATAGATGTTAAACGGACCCTCGTTTAACATCTATTAACAAATCGTTTTTCAGTCACCTACCAGAGTCGAACCATATACCTACCATTCACCTACCAGATGGCTTAAGTGGCTGAAAAATAGCTGTTTAGTTGTATCATACTGTGCTACAGGCGTTTGCGGGGCCTGAAAGCGGTGTTTTTGCCCTCGGGAGGCGGCTGGCGAAACTCTCGGAAACGAGCCGCCAACTTTCCTAATAAATGTTAAAATCGGCATTTTTGGCCTTTTTGCACCCGCTGCACAATAAATCCGCGCATGCGCAGTTATCTATAGGCATTATTTTTCTTACACCGACCATCATGAAACGGACAACACTCATAGCACTGGCCCTCGGCCTGGCCAGCCTCCAGGCCGCCGCGCAGACCGACCGCGGCTTCGAGATTGCGAAGAACCTCGAGATTTTCTCGTCGGTCTACAAGCAGCTGAACCTCAACTACGTCGACGACGTGGACCCTGGCAAGACCATCAAGGTGGCCATCGACGCTATGCTGTCGTCGCTCGACCCCTACACGAACTATTACCCCGAGAGCGACATCGAGGATGTGAAGCTGCAGCTGCTGGGCGAGTACGGCGGAGTGGGTGCAATGATTATGCAGCGTGGCGACAGTGTCATCGTCTCCGAGCCTTACAAGGGTCTGCCTGCCGACGAGGCCGGCATCAAGGCCGGCGACCTCATCCTGGAGGTCAACGGCGAGAGCACGCGCGGCAAGAAGACGCCTGACGTGAGCAGCGCGATGCGGGGCCAGGCTGGGACGCAGGTGACGCTGAAGCTGGAGCGCGCGGGCAAGGTGTTCGAGCGGACCCTGACGCGGCGCGAGATCAAGCTGCCCAATGTGCCGTACTACGGCTACGTGGCCGACCCCGCCGGCGGCGCTGCCGCCGGCGGCAAGGGCGACTACGGCTACGTCAAGCTCGACGAGTTCACCGCCGACGCCGCCAAACACGTCCGCGAGGCCTTCGTCAAGCTCAAGCAAGACAACCCCAACATGAAAGGCTTCATCCTCGACCTGCGCGGCAACGGCGGCGGCCTGATGAACGAGGCCGTCGACATAGTGGGCATCTGGGTGCCGCGCGGCACCCTGGTGGTGGAGACCAAGGGCAAGGTGGCGGCCAAGAACATGAAGAGCGCCACGCGCCTGCAGCCCGAGGACACCGAGATGCCGCTGGCCGTCCTCATCGACGGCGCCTCGGCCTCGGCCTCCGAGATTGTCAGCGGCGCCCTGCAAGACCTCGACCGCGCCGTCGTCATCGGCCAGCGCAGCTACGGCAAGGGCCTCGTGCAGAACATACTGCCCATGCCCTACAACAGCCAGATGAAGGTCACCGTCAGCAAATACTACATCCCCAGCGGACGCTGCATACAGGCCATCGACTACAGCCACCGCGACGAGCAGGGCCGCGCCGTCAAAGTGCCCGACTCGCTCAAGACCGCCTTCAAGACCAAGGGCGGCCGCACCGTCTACGACGGCTTCGGCATAGAGCCCGACATCGAGGTGACGCCCGACTACATGTCAAACCTCGGCATCGCCCTGGCTCAGAAGATGCTCGTCTTCGACTACGCCACGCAGTACTACCGTTCGCACGACAAGATAGCCCCGGCCGCCGACTTCGAGGTCGACGACGGGCTGTACGCCGACTTCTGCCGCTACCTGAAGGAGCGCAAGCTCACCTACTCCACCGTCACCGAGCACGTCCTCAAGCAGCTCCGCGAGGTGGCCGACCAGGAGAAGTACGGCCCCGCCATCGAGCAGCAGCTCAAGGAGATGGAGCAGCGCCTCGAGAAGGAAAAGGAGGACGACCTGGAGAAGCACCGCGACGAGGTGAGCGAGATGCTCAAGGCCGAGCTGCTTGGCCGCTACTACTACGACGAGGGGCGCATCGAGGGAGTGCTCAAGAGCGACAAGGTGGTGCTGCGCGCCATAGAAGAACTGAAGGCCAAGAAATAACCGGCAGACGTTGTTCGGCGCGCGGATACATAGAGGCATCTACCTGTCGCTGCTGGCCCTGGCGGGCTTCAGCCTGGTGACGTCGCAGGGGCTTTCCAACGTGGCGTGGGTGGCGCTGGCAGCCAACTGGCTGCTGGAAGGGCGCTGGCGCGAGAAGTGGGCCATGGCCCGCGGCAGCCGCCTGCTGCAGGCCTTCGCGGCCCTGTGGCTCGCCTTCTGCATCGGAGCCTTCGCCTGCGGCGACGTGGCGGTGGCCCTCAACGCCCTGCGCATCAGGCTGGCGCTCTTCGCCGTGCCGCTGGTCGTGCTGACCACTCCGCCCGTCGAAGGACGCGAGCGGCGGTGGCTCCTCTGGCTCTACGCCGCCACCGTGCTCGGCACCACGCTGATAGGCACCGTCAGGCTCGCCACCATAGAGGGACTCCCCTACCGCGAAGCCGTCCCCTTCGTCTCGCATATCCGCTTTGCCCTCAACTGCTGCATGGTCGTCTACCTCTGCCTGCTCGAGCCGCTGCCCGGGCGGTGGCGCTGGGCGGGCTACGCGTTGGCGCTGTGGACGGTGGCCTACCTGGTAATCATCCGCTCCTACACGGCCTTCGCCATGCTGGGCATGGTGTGGCTGGTGGTGATTGTCTGCCACCGGCGCCGCTGGCCGTGGGTGGCGGCGTGGTGCACAGTGGCCGTCGCCGTGGCGGCGGTGGCCGTGGGCGGTTGCTACAGCTACTACCGCATGGCACCGCTGGCGCAGCAGCCCCTCGCCGCGCTGACCGCCGGCGGGCGCCCCTACGAGCACCACAACGACGGCATCGTCGAGAACGGCAACTACGTGAACAACTACATCTGTCGCGAAGAGCTGCGGCAGGAGTGGCCACGGCGCAGCGCTGTGCCGCTCGACAGCATCGGCGACGACGGCTACAGCCGCGAACCCGTGCTGATACGCTACCTCAACGCCCTCGGCCTGCCCAAGGACAGCGTCGGCGTGGCAGCGCTGACCGATGCGCAGGTGGCCGACATCGAACGCGGCGTGGCCAACCCCGTCTATGCCCACGGCAACATATTCAAACGGATGCTCTTCGTGGCCCTGTTCGAGTACGAGAACCGCCACAACAGCGACATAGTGACCGACTTCTCCGTGCTGCAACGCCTCGAGGTGTGGCGGGCCGGATGGAACATCGTGGCCCAGCGCCCCTGGTTCGGCTGGGGTGTGGTCGACCTGCACGTGCGCGTGGCCGACGAGCTGGAGCGCATGGACTCGCCGCTGAAGGGCACAGGCATACACCTCCACAGCCAGTACCTGGCCTGGCTCATCATGATTGGCTTTGTGGGCTGCGTGGCGGTGGGGCTGATGTTCCTGCGCGCCGCGCCCGCCCTGCGCAGGCAGCCGCCCCTGATCCTGGCCTGGGTGCTGACGGTGCTGCTGTCGTTCACCACCGAACTGACCCTGGGCGTGGTGGCCGAACGCCTGTTCTGCACCTGGTTCCTGGCCTTCAGGTTAAGCCAGGCATGCCTTGCCCCACCAGGAGAAGGCGCACAATAATTCGTGCGTTTTTGTGTTATAGACTGTAAATATAGAATCCGAGACGTGTACCAATACCACACTTTAAGCAACGGACTGAAGATAATACTGAGCCAACGCCCCTCGCGGGTGGCCTACTCGGGCGTCTACATCAATGTGGGTTCGCGCGACGAGCAGGGTGCCGAGGAGGGCATAGCCCACTTCATCGAGCACTCGCTGTTCAAGGGCACCGAGCACCGCCGCGCCTGGCACATACAGAACCGCATCGACGGCGTCGGCGGCGAGCTGAACGCCTTCACCACGAAAGAGGAGACTTGCGTCTACGCCTCCTCGCTGTCGGAGCACTTGGAGCGCTGCCTCGAACTGTTCGCCGACATCCTGTTCCACAGCACCTTCCCGCTGCGCGAGATTGCCAAAGAGCGCGACGTGGTGCTGGAGGAGATCAACTCGTACAACGACTCGCCGGCCGAGCTCATCTACGACCAGTATGAGGAACTGGCCTACGAGGGCCATCCGCTTGCGCACAACATACTGGGTCCCAAGCGCAACGTGCGGCGCTTCACGCCGGAGATGCTGCAGGGCTTCGTGAAACGCAACTACACCCCCAGCCGTATGGTGGTGACGGTGTCGGGCGACGTGAAGATGGAGCGGCTGGTACGGCTCTGCGAGCGCTACTTCGGCGGCTACGAAGGCCACGCGTCGGCCGTGGACCGCTCCGCACGCCCTTCGTTCAACCCCTTCGAGCGCCGTGTCAACCGCCACACCCACCAGAAGCACCTCCTCATCGGCTGCGAAGCCCCCGACGTGTACCACAAGGACAAAGCCGCCTTCTCGCTGCTGAACAACATCATGGGCGGCCCGGCCATGAACTCGCGGCTCAACGTGGCGGTGAGGGAACACTACGGATTCTGCTACAGCATCGAATCGCAATACGTGCCCTTCAGCGACACCGGCCTCTTCTACATCTACGCCGGAGTCGACCCCGACGCCGAGGAGAAGGCCCGACAACTGATTGCCGACGAGCTGCGGCGCATGGCCGAGACCCCGCTGACGCTGGCGCAGCTCAGGTCGGCACAACGCCAGATGGCAGGCCAGATGGCCATCAACGACGACTACGGAATGAACGAGATGCAGTCGATAGGCAAAGCCTACCTCTGCTATGACCACGTGAACACCCTGGAGGAAATGAAAGCCGACCTGATGTCGGTCAGCGCCGACGACGTGCTGCGGGTGGCGCAGGAACGTTTCGACCCCGCACGGTTCGGCACGCTGGTGTACGGCAATGGTAACGAGAGACGATAAAAACTACGCGCTATGATACTGGACTATCCTTGGTACTTCATACTCTTCTGCCTGCTGGCTGGCGGTGCCTACGCCGCGGCCATGTATGCATGGGGGCGCACAACCTTTGGCCGAGGGCTGCGATGGCTGCTGGCCGGGCTGCGCTTTGTGGTGGTGACGGTGATCGCCTTCTTGCTGCTGGGGCCCATGGTGCGACGCTCAGTCCACGAACGGCAACAGCCGATGGTGGCCTTGGTTCAGGACTGCTCCCGCTCGGTGCTGATGAGTGCCGACTCGGCTTTCAGCCTGCAGCCGCTCGGACGCGACCTCGACGGACACATCCAGGTTCACCACTCAGCCGACACCTCTAACCGCGAAATGAGCGACATAGGCGCCATGCTCGACGTGCCTCCCGGCACCGAAGCCATCGTGCTGGCCAGCGACGGCATCTACAACCGTGGGCAGAACCCCGCCACGGTGGCCGAGCAGCTGGGCATACCCATCTACACCGTCGCCCTTGGCGACACCACCACGCGCCGCGACGCCGCCTTGGTAAACCTGCGGGCCAACCGCATCGTCCACTGCAATACCTTGATGACCATCGAAGTGACCGTCAACGCCAACCACCTGAGAGGCAAACGGAGCCGCCTGCGCATCAGCCGCAGCCATCCGCACAGCCTGTTGGACGAACTGCCTGTAGCCTACACCGACGACCGCTTCAGCAGCACCTACACGCTGACCTTCAAGTCTGGCGACCGACCCGGCCTCGAGGGGCTGACGCTGACCCTCGACGAAGCCGAAGGCGGCGAAGAGACGTTGACCAACAACGAGATAAAGTTCTATGTGGAGGTAATCGACAACCGGTATAAGGTGGCCATCGTTGGCCTTGCTCCGCACCCCGACCTCGGCGCCTTGAAGCACGCGGTGGAAAGCAACCCCAACTACGAAGCTTCCGTGATGCTGGCTGCCGACGTCATCGGCGGAAAACACAAAGAGCTGGGCGAGTGCAGCATGGCGATACTTCACAACCTGCCCTCCGCCAGACTGCCTGTGCCCGAGGGGCTGAAGGAGGTGCCGCAGATGTACGTTATCGGCATGCAGACCGACCTGGCCCGCTTCAACGCAATGAAGACCGGCCTGGAGATAGTGTCGCGCACAAAGAAGAGCAACGACCTGACAGCCATCTACAACGAGCGCTTCACCCTGTTCCACTACGACCGCAGCGACGGTGAGGCACTGGGTCAGTTGCCACCGCTGACAGCCCCCTTTGGCGAGGTACGTGCCGCCGAGGGACTTCAGAACCTGCTGACAGGGCGACTTGGCCACATCGACACCCGGCAGCCCATGGTGGCTGCCATTGCCCAAGGAGGGCAGCGACGCTCGTTCGTCTGGGGCGAAGGGCTGTGGCGCTGGAGGATGAGCGACTATGCCGAAAACAAGACACACGACCACTTCGACAGGCTGGTGAGTCAGCTGGTGGCGTTCACCTCGCAGCAGGAAGGGCGCAACCGCTTCGTGGTAGAGGCTGACAGGGTATATGCCGCCGGACAGGATGTTGTGCTCCACGCACAGTTGTACAACGAGGCCAACGAGCTGACCAACCAACCCGAAGCGACGCTGACACTGGCTGGAGACAGCGTTAAGGGCGACTACACCTTTGCACGCCATGGCGAGGGCTATACCCTGACCCTCGGGCAGTTGCCCGAAGGCACCTACCGCTACACAGCCCACACCATACACGACGGCAAGCGGCTGGAAGCTTCAGGCTCGTTCGCCGTCGAGGCCCTCTACCTCGAGCAGGCCGACCTGACGGCCAACCACTCCCTGCTACACACCATCAGCGCCCTGACCGGCGGACGCATGTATCGTCCCGACCAGATGGAGGAGCTTGCGCAGGAGCTGAAGCAGCTGAAACCCACCATCTATACCCATACTCGCTATGGGGAACTGGCTGGCATGCCGGCGGTGTTGATCCTAATCCTGCTGCTCCTGACGGCCGAATGGGTGCTCCGCAAATACCACGGCGAGATATGAGGAAAGTGTTGAACAGGCTGAAAGGGGGCACTGTGGCTGGCGAAACCGCCACCCTGCTGGGAGGCAACATCGTGGCCCAGGCCATCTCTATGCTGGCCTACCTGATTCTCACTCGTATCTACTCGCCTGAGGATTACGCATTGTTCAACATATTCTACTCCTATATCGAGGTGCTCATCATTGTCTCCACCTGCAAATACGAACTGGCTATCGTGGTGGCACGAGACGGCGACGAGGCCGCCGCTGTGGCACGCTTTGCCTTGCGGATGAACACCTTGGTATCGCTGGCATTGCTCGCCGTGGCAAGCCTGCTGTACCTAACCCACTCGCTCCCTGGCGACTATGCCGAACTGGGTGCAGTGGCCTTGCTGGTGCCGCCTATGGTGTGGCTTGCCGGCTCATCGCGCATATATTCAGGCCTCTACAACCGTGTGCGACGCTATCGCACCATGGCGGCATCCTCCATTACCAACGCCTCGGCAGGCTCTGCGCTCAAAATCATCTTCGGCGCCCTTGGCATGCACAGCACGGGTCTGCCTCTCGGCACCCTGCTCGGGCAAGCTACAGCCAACGGCATCTACCGCCTGCGGATGCGCAGCTTGCAGCTTCCGCACACCTCGCGCCTGCAACGCCTCAATGCAGCCCGCCGACACCGCAACTTTCCCCTCTATGTGGCCTCGAAAGACTTCCTCAACAGCCTTTCGGCCAACCTACCATTCCTCTGGCTGGCATTCCACTTCGACCGCGCCGAGGTAGGCCTTTTCGGCTTGGCGCTCACCTTTACCTTCCGCCCCGTCAACCTGCTCAACGGTGCTTTCGAGAGCGTCCTCTATGCCCACACCGCCGAACGGGTACGCCAGCGCGAGTCCATAGGTCGCACCGTCGGTCGCTTCTTACTCGCTGTCAATGCAATATCCCTGCCCATAGCTGTAGCGGCGTGGTTCTGGGCCGAGCCCATCTTCGTATTCTTTTTCGGCGACCAGTGGCATGGGTGCGGGCAATATGTGCAGGCGCTGATTCCCTGGATGTTCATCCTGATGAGCTCGGCCTCGCTGATGTTTATCCCCAACCTTTTCTCTACCCAGCGCATGGAATTCGGCTTCTACCTGGTCACCTTTGCGTTGCGTGCAGCCGCCCTGGCCACAGGCATACACCTGGGCAACTTCCTGACAGCCATACGCCTGTATGCTGCTGCCAGCGCAGCGATGGCACTGGCCATCCTGACGTGGTACCTATGGCAGGTGCTACGCTATGAAAGAAGTCTGACAAGGAAGGGCCGCTAGCGCCAACGGAGGGTCTCGATCAGGTGGTCGACATCGTGCTGTATGTATTCGAGCACCGGCGCAAGGGAGTCGTTGTTGGGTGCGCGGTTGATATACACTGCCCCACGGAGGAAGTTTTGGGTAGAGTCGGTAGCATAAAACTGATACGTCGAAGCCACGTTGCGCCCACGCAAATGCCACACTATGGCATGCACCGAACCATCGTCGCTGTCGTAGCGATGCTCGTCGACGCCCGAGGCGAACTGGTAGTGCTTCTCCAACAGGCGCGACGAGGTGTCGATTTGGCCGCGCAGGTCTTCTTTGCCATGCAGTTGCTTATACGTGAGGAACACTACGCCGTCCCACTGCGGATACATCAGGTCGATCCACCGCTCCCCCTTGGGGGCATCCTTCTCCGTCCACTCGATGCACTTGTTGGCCTCGAAGATGAAGGGGAAGGTCTTGGTGTAGCCCGTGAGGACGATGGAGGTGTCGCCGTCGGGCCAAACCACCGTGTCGCCGGGATTGGTGCGCATGGTGTCAAGCAGGAAGTACTCGTGCTCCGGCAAGTCGATGCGCATGTAAGCCTGCGGCTTGGGTGTATAATTGCCTCCACCACCGCATGCCGCCAGAGCGGAAATGCACACTACCGTTAGCAGTATATTCTTGATTCTCATTTGATTCTTAATTCTTTATCCTTAATTCTTAATTTCTTCGTATCTTTGCACCCATGAACCGACTTCAACACTTCCTGCGTGCCAAGACGATGTATGGGATTCATTCGCCTTTCGTCTACCACCTCTACACCGAGGCGCTCTTCTCGCATGCCTCCGGGGTGCCTCGCGGCCGCTTCGAAGGGGCTGTGTGGAGGCTGGAGCACCGCTACGGCGTCAAGGCATCTCGTTCTGAAGGCGAAGCCACGCTTTCGTGCAACGACGGCTCTTTCCTTGTCCTTGACCATCCCCATCGGTGCGAGTCCCGCTGGCAAGCCGTGGTGGCAGACCCGCAATGGAAGGCCACACTCGACTTCTTCGACTTCGGCATCGCCGTGGACAATCCCCACCTTTCAAAGCAGCACTTTATCCTGCGCTAGCGCATAGCGCGCCCGTCGAGCATCGGCACGAAACTGTAGATGCCGAACTCCTCTCGCACCCAGTCTTTACTGGTGTCTCCCTTCTTAGTGATGCGGAGCATCTTTTGCCCCTGGACTTCCTCTTCGTCGGTTGGCGCATCGCTCTGTGCATCAATAGGTATGACCAATATGCCATCCGGCTTGAGCTGGTCCATCAGCGCCTGAGGCACCTCGGGGGCTCCGCAGGTGACTATGATGCGGTCGTATGGCCCATAGTTGGCCTCGGCCAACCCCATGTAGCCGTCGCCCAAGAAACAGCGGACCCGGTAGCCCAGATCGTCCAGCAACTGGCGTGTGCGGTCGAAAAGGACCTTCTGCCGCTCGACCGAGAACACTTTGGCACCCATTTTGCTGAGTACTGCTGCCTGGTAACCACTGCCGGTACCTATTTCGAGCACCTTCATGCCTCGCTCCACACAAAGCAGCTGGCTTTGCATGGCAACGGTCGACGGGCGCGAGATTGTCTGCTCGGCACCTATTTTCAAGGCTCGGTCTTCGTATGCCAAGGCATCGAAAGCACTGTCGAGAAACCAATGGCGCTTCACATCGCCCATGGCCTTCAGCACCGCCTCATCGGTGATTCCCTGCAGTTTCAGCTGTTCGCACATCTGCTGCCGCAGACCCTGATGCTTATATGTGTCTACACGCTTCACTGGTCAACTCCTTGAAATCCTTGCGCACGCAACTCGATGGTGGTGTTCTGCGGCGTCACCATCAGCGCCGGCATCCCCGGCTCGGTTACATAGCCAATGATGTGGACTCCCTCCATCTGCTTCACCTGCTCGTAGTCCTTCTGGCTGACAGTGAAGAGGAGCTCGTAGTCCTTGCCCCCGTTGAGGGCGCAACTGACGGGCAGCATGTTCCTGCTCATCTCGGAGCACACGCGCGAGGTCTGATAGTCAATCGGCAGACGTTCTTCGTACACCTCGCAACCGCAACCCGAAGCGCGGCTGAGATGCAACAGGCTGTCGGCCAGGCCCTCGCTGACATCGGTCATCGAGGTCGGCACCACCCCACGCTCTTTGAGGGCCGCCACAATGTCGGTACGCGGCTCAGGCTTGAGGAAACGTTCCAACACATAGTCGAAGCCGTCGAGGTCGGGCTGGAAATCGGGGTTTGCTTGATAGGTAACTTTCTCGCGTTCAAGCACCAACAATCCAGCGTATGCGCTGCCAAGGTCGCCGCTGACACAGATGAGGTCGTTGTGCGACGCTCCGCTGCGGCGCGTGAGACTGGCCTCGTCGGCCTCGCCAACCACCGTCACACTAATCACCATGCCGGCACGAGTGCTTGCCGTATCACCGCCTACCATGCTGACATCGTAGCGTTTGCAGCAGAGGTGCATGCCCGCATAAAGTTCGTCGAGGGCCTCGACCGAGTAGCGGTTGCTCACCGCCACCGATACCAGCGCCTGCCGGGCTGTGCCATTCATGGCCGCTATATTGCTGATCGCTATAGCAATAGACTTGTATCCCAGGTGGCGCAGCGGGGTGTACATCATGTCGAAATCGACACCCTCGACCAAGGTCTGCACGTTGACCAGCGTCTTCTTTGGCCCGTCGCCAAGCACGGCGCAGTCGTCGCCGCAGCAGGCAGTTCCTTCCGTAAGACGCTCAATCAGAGCCACCTTGCCCAATTGGCTAATCTCGGTTCTTCCTTCGTGATATTGTAACTGTTCCAATTATATATAATGTATTTAGTTTTCTGAATCCGTTTACTCAGCTGGACATCCACCACATCAGTATGCCGGCAGCCACGGCGGCGTTGAGGCTCTCGGCCGTGCCGCCCAGGTTGGGGATGAGCACCGGGTGGGTGACACAGTGCATCACCTCGTCGCTGATGCCCATCGACTCGTTGCCAATGACCAGAACGGCAGCACCTTGCGGACCGCCGCCTGCAGCCAAGGGCTCGCCGCGCAACGTGGCGCCATAGACAGGCAGGCCGCTGGAACCGAGCCACTTGACAAGGTCAAGATACTCGACCCGAGTGCGGAAGACGGCCCCCATCGAGGCCTGCACCACCTTGGGGTTGTAGCAGCTCACCGTGTCGCGGCTGCAGACCACGCGGCGGATGCCGAACCAGTCGGCCGTACGCAGCATAGTGCCCATGTTTCCAGGGTCTTGTATCCTGTCCAACGCCAGCACAAACTCCCCACTTACCGCACTCCGTTCCCCGCTCTCCAATCTCCGTTCCATCAGCATCCACACTTGATTGGGACTCTTCATGTTGCTGAGCCGCTCCAGCTCGGCAGGAGACACTTCAAACACCTCGTCCACAGCGCCTTGCACATCATGATGCGCCTCGAGCCAAGCGGCCGTCGCACAGAGTGTACGCACATGGAAACCCGACGCAAGTGCCTCTGCCGCAAGCTTTACGCCCTCGACAACAAAAACCGCCTCCTCGTCGCATCGTTTCTGCAGGCGGTAGGCGGCCAATTCCTTCAGTCTATTCTTGCTAATCACTATTTGCTGACCACTGGTTGGTTTAATACCTTTTATAATTCTATATACATATTATGCTCCTGCGCCAGGCGACGGAGGTTGATGATGGCATAGCGCATGCGGCCCAGCGCGGTATTGATACCCACACCGGTGCGCGCGGCAATCTCCTTGAAGTCGCACTTGCCATAGTGGCGCAGAATCACCACACGCCGCTGCTCGGGAGGCAACATCTTCACCAAGCGCCTGATATTCTGGCTTGTCTGCTTCTTCATGATGGCGTGCTCGGCATTGTCGTCCTGCACCCTGAGGTTGTCCACCACATCGCCGTCGGGCTTGTTGGGGACCATCGGCATCTTGTTGTTCCGGCGGAAATGATCCACTATCAGGTTGTGCGCAATACGCATCACCCAGTGCACGAACTTATTCTCGTCCTTGTACTGGCCCGAGTTGATTGTGACAATCACCTTGTAGAACGTGTCCTGGAAAATATCGTCGGCCGTTTCCTTCTCTTTGACGACTGAGAAAATATACCCATACACCTTCGCTTTATAGCGCTCCAAGAGCACCTCAAAGCAGGCCGCGTCGCCATCCTGGTAACGCACAATCAGTTCGTTGTCTGACAGTTGTCTAATCTTTACGTCCGTCATATTCCTCCAATTTTTAGGGGTTAAAACTGATACCTTTGCTTCATTCAATCGTCTTTGGTTCCACTTGAAATCGGGTGCAAAATTACACATTTTTTTTAATATAAAAGAAAAAATTGTAAAAACTGCCATTTTTTTTCTTCCACCCCTCCCCTTTCGCCCCCCCTGTCACCTCCGGAGGCACCCCCTCTGCCACCCCCTCGCCTAGGGGGTACCTACCATAGACGAAGAAGGGAAGAAGAGGATACTCCTTATACACTACAAATCAGCCAGTTGCAAAACAGCAAAATTGACCCGATTTTCAAAAAAATCCAAAAAAAAATCACGCCCGGATACTATTTCTCCAAACCCGCCGTTATACCTGCAAATCAACGAAATACAAACATGGAACTCAAAACCTCCCTCAAAGAGCTCGTCTTCGAAAAGAGCCAGCTCAAGCAGAACGTATTCCACTCCACCAAGGAAGCCTTCGAACTCTTCCGCGAGACCACCCGCGACCTCATACACCAATTCCAGGAGGCCTGCCATGCTGAAGGCAAACAAGTGGCCTTCGAGTTCACCGACCGCGGCGACTTCGAGTTCGAAGTCAAGTTCGCCGGCGACATACTCCTCTTCATGATGCACACCAACGTCTTCGAATTCTCCCGCGACCACCAGGTCATGAAGTCCCCCTACATCCGCGAAAACACGCAACGCTCCTACTGCGGCGTCATCCACATCTACAACTTCCTCGCCGACAGCTTCGCCTACCAGCGCGAGAACGACCTCGGATACATGATTGGCCGCGTCTTCATCAACTTCGAGAAACACTACTTCATCGAAGGCAAACGCGAACTCGGTATGCTCTACACCAACTTCAACACCTCCGTCATCACCCCCGAAAGCGTACAAAACATCATCGAATCGGCCATCGAATACACCACCAATTTTGATCTTTTAACCCCCCCTTACGACGAAGTTAAGCTCGTCTCTGTGGGTGAGATGCGCACAAATTTCGACAAAAAAATGCTGGTCACCGGCAAGCGCTTAGGATTTCGTTTTCAGGCAGATAACGAATAATCCACCTGAGATATCAACCGCACACGGTGAAAAAAATTTTGCCATGTCGGAAAATGTTCGTAATTTTGCACCCGCTTTTGACGAGAAAAAAGCATTCCGCCGCGTTCGTCTAGTTGGCCCAGGACGTGAGATTTTCATTCTCAAAATCGCGGGTTCGAATCCCGCACGCGGTACATAAAGAAAACAATAAAAAAGAACAAGAACAAGTAACAATTTATGGCACACCACAAGTCTGCAAAAAAGAGAATTCGCGCCTGCGAAAAGAGAAGAGTTGAGAACCGTTACTACGCCAAGACCATGCGCAACGCCCTGCGCGACTTCCGTGCTCTGGAAGACAAGGCCGCAGCCACCGAACGCCTCCCCAAGATGCTCTCTATCATCGACAAACTGGCCAAGCGTTCCGTCATCCACAAGAACAAGGCTTCCAACCTCAAATCCAAGTGCATGCGCAAAGTCAACGCCATGTAATCACAGACGGACTGAAAAGACAAAGGCGACCCACCGGTCGCCTTTCTTTTTTGTGTCCTCCCGGACCGCTACTCCGGAAGCTTGATCTCCTTGAACCGGCGCTGACGTTGCTGCCAACGCTCGCGGGCATACTGCTGCATGTCGGACACCTCGTCGCTCTCGTCGATAATCTCCAAGCCGAAGATAGTCTCGATGACATCCTCCAGGGTGATGATGCCCTGAAACGAGCCGTACTCGTCGATGATACCGGCAATCTGTTCCTTGTGCTTCAGCAGGCTGTCCCAGATGTCGGCCACCGACATCTCCTCATTGAAGAGCGGAATTTCGCGCTTGATGTCGCCCAGCTTCATGCTGAAATGGTCTTCGGCCAGCGCCTCAAGCACCTCGCTCCGAAGCACATAACCCGTGATAAAATCCTCTTCCTCGGCATAGAGCGGTATGCGAGAGAAGTGCGAATACTCCTCCTCTTTGTAGAAATCGCGTAGCGACATGCCCTCGGGAGCCGTGGCAGCCACCACCCTTGGGGTCATCACGTCGTAGGCCTTGATTTCGCCCAACTTGATAACGTTCTGGATAATCTTGTTCTCGTCCTGGTCAATCACACCCTCATCCTCGCCCATATCGGCCATGGCGGCCACCTCTTCGCGGCTGACGGCCGTCTCCTCCTCATCCTTGCGGGCAATGAGGTGGGTGAGCCCCTCGACGAGCAGCACCACGGGGTAGAGCACTACTATGAGCACACGGATGGTGTAGGCCGTGAAGCCCATCAACCGACGCCACTGGCCGGTGCCGATGGTCTTGGGTATAATCTCGGAAAATACGAGGATGAGTATGGTGGTCACCGCCGACACCACGCCGAACCACTGGCTTCCGAACACTTCGGTGGCCTGCTTGCCTACGCCGGCGGCGCCGACGGTGTTGGCTATGGTGTTGAGCGCCAGGATGGCCGCTATGGGGCGGGCATTGTCCTGTTTATACCTCTTGAACAGCGGCGCAGCCTTGTATCCTTCGTCCTCGCGCATGGTAATATAGCTGAGAGGCGTGGACATCAGGACGGATTCTAGTATAGAGCACAGGAACGATATCATCATCGCACCCAGCAGGAATACAATCAGTAGCGTCATTTCTTCATTACTAAAAAACGGTGCAAAGATACAAAGGATTTCCGAGGTGGCCAAATTATTTTAACGGGGGCACCTCGTCGCCGGCATAGAAGAGGCCCTGAAGACGGGGGTTGGCGGCTATGGTGTCGAGGTATTCGCGGAGCGGAGCCACCTCGGGTGAGGCGCCCATCGGAATGCACGGGATGTTGGCTGGCAGGCGTTTCACATAGCGGGCGAGGAAGGCCGGCGAGGGTCTGGGCGGGCAAACGATGTCGGTCGAGCGGTGGGTCCAGGTGCCCATCGTGACCACCGGCCGCGTATTGTCCTTGCCTTTCAGGAAGCGGTAGGCCTCCTCCTGGCAGTGGCTCCCTTGGGGCAGCGATGCCAGGCTCCAGGCCACGACGCAGGTGCGATTGCGGTCGCGGCGGTACATGTTGAACAAGCGGTCAAGCATCGGGTTGAGCCATATCGGGTTGTCGGCCATCTCGGGCAGCATCGGGCGTATGTTTGGCTCGTCCCACAGGTAAAGGCCCAGCGAGTCGCAGAGGTGGTACCAGTATTCGTCGGACGGGTGGTGGAGGGTGCGGACGGTGTTGATGCCCATGGCCTTGAGCCGCAGGGCGGTGGCACGCATCTCGCCGCGCGAGACACTGGGCCCATGGAGCGCCGACTGCTCGAGCCGCGCCATGCCCCTGACCGCCATGGGATGCCCGTTGATGCAGAGCAGGCCGCGGCGCACCTCGATGCGGCGGAAGCCGACCTGCTTGACGATGCGCTCCTGCTCCACGCCCGAGGCGTCAAGGAGTCGGACGGTGAGCGGATAGAGCACGGGGGTGGTGTCGGCCCAAGGCTGGACGGTACCCACTGCGGGTGCCAAGCTGACGAACCAGTCGCCCTGACGGAGTGCCTTGCGGAGCACGGCACCGCAGCACTGCACCTCGACGAACCCACCCTGCACCTCGCGGTTGAGGTCGACCATGACGTCGAGGTGTCCCGTACGGTAGTCGGCCGTATCGAGGGTCGCCACGACCTTGAGGTCGGTGATATAGGTTCGCGGAACGGAGTAGAGCAGCACCTCGCGCAGTATACCCGTCAGGCGCCATGCTTCGTGCCACTCGAGGTAGCTGCCGTCGCACCAGCGCAACACCTTGACGGCAATGCGGTTGGAGCCGGGGCGCAGGTACCGCGTAAGGTCCCACTCGGCAGGCGTACGCGAGTCCTCGCTGTAGCCCACCTCGCGGCCGTTGACATAGAGGTAGAAGGCCGATGCGACGCCACCGAAGCTGACGATGGTGCGGCGCCCGTCCCAATGCGGAGGCAGCGTGAAGTCGCGCAGCAGGAAAGCCACCGTGTTGGTGTCGGTGGGCGCATAGGGCGGGTTGGCGGGTTCGGGGAGGCGCCAAGGGGCCAACCCCTGTAGCTCGGCGAAGCCCGGCACCTGCATCGAGTCGGGCGGCCGCGCTGTGGCATGCTGGAACCGCTCGGCCTGCGCAGGGGCGGCAAAGAGGCTGACAGCCCAACGGCCGCCGAGGCTGCGCGACCAGTCGCCCTGGGGCACGACGGCATCGTGGGGCTGCACCTTGTTGAGCCTGTAGACGGCGGGGTTGTCCCAGTGGGGCTGGGCTGCCAACGGCCTGAGGAGCACCGCAAAAAGGAGTATGAGCCAGGCTTTGATTCGCATAAAAACGGATGCAAAGATACGCATTTTTTGCCGAATGGAAAAAGTTTCGTAATTTTGCACCCCGAAAATATGGAAGAAGGACTGGTCATAAGAACCACCGGAAGTTGGTACAAAGTGCTCCGTGAAGGGGGCGACACCGTGGACTGCCGCCTGCGCGGCAACTACCGCCTGCGCGGCAACAAGCAGACCAACCCCGTGGCCGTGGGCGACCGTGTGGGCTACGAGCTTCAGGACGACGGCACCGGCCTCATCCACGACGTGGCCGACCGCCGCAACTACATCGTCCGCCGCGCCACCAAACTCAGCAAGCAGACCCACGTCATCGCCGCCAACATCGACCTCCTGTGCGTCGTGGGCACCCTGGGCCTGCCACGCACCTCCACCGGCTTCATCGACCGCCTGCTCGTCACCGCCGAAGCCTACCACATACCCGCCTGCCTCGTCCTCAACAAGAGCGACCTGCTGGTCGACGACGACCTGATGGCCATGCAACGCGAACTGGCCGACCTCTACCGCAGCGCAGGCTACCAGGTGCTCGAGGTGTCGGCGCTCACCGGCCAGGGCATCGACGACCTGCGCCAGGCCATCGCCGGGCGCACCGTCCTCTTCAGCGGCCACAGCGGTGTGGGCAAAAGCGCCCTGCTCAACGCGCTCTGCCCAGGCCTCGACCTCCGCGTCGGCGCACTCTCCGACTGGAGCCTCAAGGGCCGCCATACCACCACCTTCGCCGAAATCCACCCAGTGCCCCTCAGGACACAACAACCGGCGCGGAACACCTACCTCATCGACACCCCCGGCATCAAGGAGTTCGGCATGGTCGACTTCAACGGGCAGGAACTCTCGCACTTCTTCCCCGAGATGCGCGCCGTGCTGCCGGACTGCCATTTCTCCAACTGCACCCACCGCCACGAGCCCCGCTGCGCGGTGAAAGCCGCCGTCGAAGAGGGCCGCATCAGCCCCGAGCGCTACCAGAACTACCTCAATATCCTCGACGGCATCGAGGACGAGTAGCCAATCGCCCATTATGCATTGACAACCAGCGCCTTGCAACCCATGCAGGCACCCCGACGTTTTTTTGAAAAAAAGTGCCTGGAAGGGTCATTTTTGCCCGTTCACAACAGGCTGATTATTAGCACTATATAAGTTATAGGTTTTGCCTAGGTTTTGACATGGTAGGTCTATGACAGGACAACGGTCGGATTGCCGCCGGTCTGCCGTTGACTATTCGTGGCAATTCATGCCAAAAAGGAAAGGGCGCCAGCTGCTCGCTGGCGCCCTCACAGGACTGAAGGATGATTGCGCTTTTGGCTACTTCTTGAGGAACTTGAAGTCGCGGCCGAGGTAGTAGGCCTGGTCGCCGAGGCCCTCTTCGATGCGCATCAGCTGGTTGTACTTGCAGATGCGGTCGGTGCGCGAGGCGGAGCCGGTCTTGATGAGGCCGGTGTTCATGGCGACGACGAGGTCGGCGATGGTGGTGTCCTCGGTCTCGCCGCTGCGGTGGCTGATGATGGCGGTCATCTGGTTGCGCATGGCGAGGTTGACGGCGTCGATGGTCTCGCTGAGGGTGCCGATCTGGTTGAGCTTGATGAGGATGGAGTTGGCCACCTTCTTGTCGAGGCCCATCTGGAGGCGCTGCACGTTGGTGACGAAGAGGTCGTCGCCGACGAGCTGGCAGCGGTCGCCGATGGCGTCGGTATGGAGGCGCCAGCCGTCCCAGTCGTCCTCGGCCATGCCGTCTTCGATGCTGATGATGGGGTACTTGCTGACCCAGTCTTTCCAGAAGTCGCTCATCTGGGCGGGGGTGAGCTTGTCGCCGGTGCTCCACTTGAGGTGGTAGACGTTCTCCTCCGGGAGGTAGAACTCGCTGGCGGCGGCGTCGAGGGCGATGAAGACGTCCTCGCCGGGACGGTAGCCGGCTTTCTCGATGGCCTGGAGGATGCAGGTCAGCGCTTCCTCGTTGGAGCCCAGGTTGGGGGCGAAGCCGCCCTCGTCGCCCACATTGGTGGACATACCTTTGCCTTTGAGCACGGTGCGCAGGTTGTGGAAGACCTCGGCGCCCATGCGCAGGGCGTCGCTGAACGAGGGGGCGCCGACGGGCATGATCATGAACTCCTGGAAGTCGATGCTGTTGTCGGCATGCGAGCCGCCGTTGAGGATGTTCATCATGGGGATGGGGAGGGTGTGGGCTCCGACGCCACCGAGGTAGCGGTAGAGTTCCTGGCCGCTTTCCTGGGCGGCGGCCTTGGCCACGGCGAGGCTCACGCCGAGGATGGCGTTGGCGCCGAGGCGCGATTTGTTCTCCGTGCCGTCGAGCTCGATCATCTTCTGGTCGACGGCTTTCTGCTCGCTGACGAACATGCCCTGCAGCTCCTCGTTGAGGACGTTGTTGACGTTGTTGACGGCTTGCATGACGCTCTTGCCGAGGTACTGGCTCTTGTCGCCGTCGCGAAGCTCGCAGGCCTCGTGTACGCCGGTGGAGGCTCCGCTAGGCACGGCGGCGCGGCCTACGGCTCCCTGGTCGGTATAGACGTCGACTTCGACTGTGGGGTTGCCGCGCGAGTCGAGTATCTGGCGGCCCCTGATTCCTATTATCTGGCTCATAGTGTGTTAACTTTATGTTTTGTTAATTGTTTGCGGTGCAAAGATACGAAAAAAGAATGATATATTCGATAAAAATCTTTCCGAATGGCGAAATATTTTTCTTACGGCTTCATGACGACGCGGAAGCCGATGTAGTCGCGCTGTGTGGTGGGGGCGGCATAGTCGCGGTCGGTGACGCGGCAGCTGACGGGCGAGGCGTTCCATCCGCCGCCGCGGATGACGCGCTCGGTGCCCTCGCGCGGACCCTGCGGGTCGGCCAGCGAAAGCCCGGGGTCGGAGTAGTAGCCGGCGCCGTACCAGTCGAGGCACCACTCCCAGACGTTGCCGGCCATGTCGAAGATGCCGAGCTGGTTCGAGACCTTCTGCCCGACGGGGTGGATGGAACCCTCGCTGGTGGCGGCGCACCAGGCCACGTCGCCGAGGATGTCGGCTCCGGGATAGGCCGAGGCCGGCGAGGGGGCCTTGTGGCCGCCGCGGGCGGCATACTCCCACTGCGCTTCGGTGGGCAGGGTGAAGGTGCGGCCCGTGAGGTCGGAGAGGCGCTCGCAGAACTCGAGGGCGCTGGCATAGTCGACAGACTCGACAGGATAGTCGCCGCCGCGGGCGTCGCGGCTGGGATTGTTGTTGAGGACGGCCTCGTAGAGTCTCTGGGTGACCTCGACGGTGCCGATGAAGAAGTCTTCGGATATGGCTACGGGGTGCGCCGGCTGCTCGGTGACCGAGGCCACGGGGTCGGTGGCGGACGAACCCATGTTGAAGGTGCCGGCCTTGACAAGGACCACCTCGAAACTATGGTTGGTGTTGCCCACCTGGATGCGCTGCTTGGCCACGCCAGGGACGGGGTAATCATAAACAGGGCCGGTCTCTTCTTCGCCGCAGGCGGCGACCAAGGCCAGCATACCCATGGCCGCGAAGGCCTTCGCAAGGTGTCTAATATTCATCTTTCTACATGTTTTTCAGCGCATTACAACGTACCATGCACGCCATGCGCCAGTGTTTATTGTTTTGCAAAGATACGATTTTTTTTTGACCTGCGAGAAGAAAAAACGCCCCCACGGCAGAGACGCCCCTCCCCCACCCCTCGCTGCCGGGGTGCATCCGGTAGGTATCTGGTAGGTATCTGGTAGGTGAATACTTCGACTCTTTCCCATCATTTCCCACCGATGGGAAAATCGGGATACTTTACAGCGGGGGAGGCGCACGCGTGCGCCTCCCCCGCTGTCGCTGCCGCCTCAGAAACGTCTATCGCACCAGCAGCTTGCGCACTGCGCACTGGCGCTCGCCCACGATGCGGACGAAGTAGGTTCCCGGGAGGTTGACTTCGAGGGTGATTTCTGAATCTCGAGTGCTGATTTTCGAGTGGGTACGCCCCTGCATGTCCACCACTGTCACCTCGGCTCCAGGCTCCACGCCGCGTAGGCTGACCCGCCCGCTGGCAGGGTTAGGGTGGAGAGTGATGCCGTCGGCGCCGTCCACCTCACCGATGCCCACCTCGGCCTCGAAGGTGGCGATATAGGTGGCGTCGGCCGTAACGGTGACTGTGCGCGGATTGTCGGTGTTGCCGTCCTGCCAGCTGACGAAGCGGTAGCCCTCGTTGGGCGTGGCCGTGAGGGTGGCCTCGGTGCCAGCCTCGTATGTGCCGCCGCCAAAGACGCTGCCCATAGTCGGGTCGTTGGCCTCGAGCGTCAGCACGTACGCGTCGTCGCTCCAAGGGCCGAATTCGGCGCGGAAGACGTGGTTGGCAGTAACATTGGAATCCGTGTAGACGTAGTGCAGGGTCTGCGTCGCGGCGTCGTAGCCGCTGAAGATGCTGCCAAGGGGCACTTCGACATCGTCCACATAGAAGTGGAGGAGCTTCGGGTTGGCGTAGTCGCCGTAGTGGGGGCTGCCGGGGCGGTAGGAATCCATCCTGACGGTGAACGGGTCGCCCTCGGAGACCAATAACATTCGTATGGCATCGTGTGCCTTGGACCGAGGCGAATGGATTTTTCCGCCACCCTGATTGACAATGGTCATGGTGTGGATGGAAGGGAGGGTGTCCCACTGGCCGAACACGGCGCGGACGGTGTGGCTGGACGTGATGTTGGGAAGGGGGTACTTATAGAAATACCTATCGATGTAATAACCCTCAAAAATGCTGTCGAGCGGAATTTCGACGCCGTCGATATAGAAGTGGAGAAGGCGGGGATTGGAGTAATCCTCATATCGCCCGGATTCAGGTCTCAACGAATGCATCACAATATTTACAGCCATTCCCTCCTCTGCTTGGAATGGAATGGTGTCGGGTAAAAAATGCCACATATTATCATCAATATACGAAGAGAGTTCTCCGTAATCGATATATCCACCACCCTCGTTCACAACCTCTATGGTATGCAGCGGCGGCAGCTGGGTGGTGTCCACCGGGCCGAATACTACACGGACCTCATGATCGGAGGTTACTACCTGACGGTAGCTATAGCCGTATTCCAAGGTGGCGCAATCAAATCGCCGCGAGAGGCTGTCGAGGGGGATTTCCACATCGTCCACGTACAGGTGGAGAGGCCTCCGTTCAGGATCTCTATTAGGAGAAGAACCTTCCGGCCTGACACCACCAAAGCCCACACTGAAATGCATCCCCTCCTCTACCGTCACAAAGAGCGTATCGCCCCGATTCTGGCCTATTGCCGTCCCGCTTATCCAGCTTCCATCGCTGTCTTCATATCCACAACTCAAATTGTGTGACTCGATGAATGCGACGGTGTGCGTGGGCCGTGGGGTCATATCCTCCTCCCACTCTCCGAAGACAGCGCGGAAAGTGTGGTCGGAGGTGACGTTGGCGAGGGTGTAGGAATACCAGTAATAGAAGCCCTCCTCGTCGTAGAAAGAGTAGATGCTGTCGAGGGGAACCTCCCGGTTGTCCACATAGAAATGAAGCAATCGCGGAAAGCCTCCTTCATATCGTATCCCTCCATAGAAGGATGAACCGCGCCGCTCCGACGAGAGGCCGATATAGACGGAACTCCCCTCCTGCACCAGAAGCGTCTCGGTGGAAGACCTCCTAAAAGTGTAATCCATAGTGTCGACACTTTGGCCGTCAGGCGTGGAGCGGCTGAACGAGAAGTAGCCGCCGCCTTCGTTGATGAATGTCATGGTGTGGAACACGTTAGACTGGGCCCTGCCGTTCACACCGACCAAGCAAAGCACCGTCAAGAGCATCAATAAGAACCGTGTCTTCTTCATGATTGAGTTTTTTTGTTTTCCGCCTCCAAGCCTCCAGTGAGGCGGGTTCCTTTGTTGGGGTGTTGCACAAATAAGAAAGGCATGAGACTTATGTGCTCATGTCCGTCTTAACAGAGGCTTTGGCTAACCTTGGAAGGAACGGTCGATGGAACTTATCTCACGCCTGCCGGTATGCAGAAGTGAGCAGCATACACAACCAAGCGAAAGCAAATAATGCTCCGTCCTCCTTCTTGAAGTTTTGCCAAAATTTCTGTTAAAGGACATTAAAAGCAATGCTTTTCTTGCATCCTCCGGCAAGGGTACTCGCACCGGAATTCGGATGCAAAGATACGAACTTTTCCGCATACGGCAAAAAAATATTTTGCCTCCGCCCGCCAAACCGAGCGAAGGCAAGATGAAAAATCGGACTTTATTCCAGCCAGGCGCAACCGTCACTCTGAAGCCTGTAGATATTGCACCAGCTGGCTCCGTAGCGGCTGAAGGTCATCCTGTATGATGTACCAAATTTCCATGGGGTCGACACGATAATAATCATGTACTAGCACATGGCGAAGGTCGATGATGGTGCGCCAGGGAAGTTCGGGATGAGTTTAGCAAAAATCCTTGGTCACTTTATAGGCGGCCTCACCTATGACCTGTATGTTGTGGACCACGGCATGGAAAAGTATTTTGTTATTCGAGAGTTCATCAAGGGTGATGCCATTGGTGAATTCTTCGATGTTATCGACAGCCTCGAGCATGTGTTCGAGCCTCGCGCGGTCTCTAATGGGTTCTCTCATAGATAAATTTTTTATCACGGTTGGCTGTTTGTTCAGCCGCCGACAAGAGGGTGCCCTGTGTCACAAGGTCGACATCCTTGTTCAGCAAATCCTGTAATTCGTGCATGATGCGGATGTGACCCAACAGACTGACGCGGGCCGTCTTGTCGAAATCGACAAGGATGTCCACGTCGCTGTCGTCGCGCTGATCGCCTCGGGCATACGAACCGAAGAGCCATGCCTTCGTAACAGGTTGGGTGGCGAAATAGTCGGCGAGGGTACTTATCATTTCCTGCGTACTCATATTCGGATGCAAAGATACGAACTTTTTCGCATACGGCAAAAAAATATTTTCCCACGGTGATGCTCGCGCATGGTCGGCAACGGGAAAGCACATGTTGTGCTTTCCAAAAAGTTGTCTCTGTTGTCAGCGTTGTCGTGAAGATAAAAGTTGCTGCAAAAAAGAAAAGGGAAGCACATGCATGTGTTTCCCTTGGGGATTGTCGTTGTCGTCCGTTGAGGTTTACTCGGCCTTGGGGGCTTCGGCCTCGGCGGCGGGAGCGTCGACCACGGGGGCCTCGGCCACAGGTGCTTCGGCGGCGGGGGCGGTTTCGGCCTTCTTGGCGCGGCCACGGCGGGTGGCTTTAGCCTTCTTGGCCTTGGGCTCCTTGAGCATGTTCTCGTTATAGTCGACGAGCTCGATGATGGCCATCTCGGAGTTGTCACCGTGGCGGATGCCGGTCTTCAGGATGCGGGTGTAGCCACCGGGGCGGTTGGCGACCTTCTGCGAGACCTCGCGGAAGAGTTCGTTGACGGCCTCTTTGCTGTGGAGGTAGCTGAAGACGATGCGGCGGTTGTGGGTGCTGTCCTCTTTGGCGCGGTTAATGATAGGCTCGACGTACACGCGGAGGGCTTTGGCTTTGGCAACGGTGGTCTCGATGCGTTTGTGCATGATGAGCGAGGTGGCCATGTTGGAAAGCATAGCAACGCGATGGGCGTGTGTTCTTGACAGATGATTTACTTTGCAACCGTGTCTCATATTGTTTTCTTATTCTTTATCTAGTTTATACTTTGCTACATTCATGCCGAATTCGAGGTTCTTGGATGCAACCAGGTTTTCGAGTTCGGTAAGCGATTTTTTGCCGAAGTTGCGGAATTTCAGCAGGTCGGCTTTGTTGAACGACACGAGGTCGCCCAGGGTATCCACCTCGGCAGCTTTGAGGCAGTTGAGTGCACGTACCGAGAGGTCAAGGTCGATGAGCTTGGTCTTGAGCAACTGGCGGATGTGCGAGGTTGTCTCGTCAAACTCTTCCTGCACGGGCTTGGGTTCTACGTCGAGGGTGATGCGCTCGTCGGAGAAGAGCATGAAGTGCTGGATGAGGATGGTAGCAGCCTCTTTGAGGGCCTCTTTGGGGTGGATGGAGCCATCGGTCTCGATGTCGAAGGTGAGCTTCTCATAGTCGGTGCGCTGCTCGACGCGGTAGTCGTCGACGGCGTACATGACTTTCTTGATAGGCGTATGGATAGAGTCGATGGCGATGACACCGATGGGGTCGGTGGGGCGCTTGTTCTCGTCGGCCGGGACGTAGCCGCGGCCCTTGTCGATGGAGAGGGTGATGCGCAGTTCGGTCTGAGCCTCCATGTGACAAATCTCAAGGTCGGGGTTGAGGACCTGGAAACCGTTGAGGTTGCTGTTGAGGTCGCCGGCTTTGAAGACGGTCTGGTTTTTGACCGTGAAGGTGAGTTTTTCATGCTCGGTATCCTCGAGCTGACGACGGAAGCGGATTTGCTTCAGACGCAGGATGATATCGGTCATGTCCTCCACCACACCAGGCAGCGAGGAGAACTCGTGGTCGACGCCGTCAATCTGTACAGAGGTGATGGCGTAGCCTTCAAGCGAAGAGAGAAGGACGCGACGCAGAGCGTTGCCGATGGTCGTGCCATAGCCAGGCTCCAGCGGGCGGAACTCGAAGGTACCGCGGAAGTCGTCAGCTTCAAGCATGACCACCTTATCGGGTTTTTGGAATGATAATATTGCCATTTATAAATCCTTTCTTTCTTTGGTTTAATATCGTCCAAGTCGAGACTCAGACTGACGTCCTAACAACTATTACTTGGAGTAGAGCTCGACGATGAGCTGCTCGTTGATGGTCTCGGGGATGTCGGAGCGCTGGGGGAAGCTGACGAACTTGCCGCTCATGCTGGCACCGTCCCATTCGAGCCAGGAGTAGTTGTTGGCGCGCGAGGCGAGGGAATCGGTGATGATCTCCAGCGATTTGCTGCGTTCGCGGACCGAAATCACATCGCCTTCTTTCAAAGAGTAGGAGGGGATGTTGACGATGTTGCCATTCACTGCGATGTGGCGGTGAGAGACGAGCTGGCGGGCCTGGGCGCGGCTGCGGGCGATGCCGAGACGGTAGACCACGTTGTCGAGGCGGGCCTCGATCAGCTTCATGAGCTCCTCACCAGTGATGCCGCCACGACGGGAGGCTTCGGCATACAGTTTGCGGAACTGACGCTCGAGGATGCCATAGGTATATTTAGCCTTCTGCTTCTCCTGGAGCTGTACGCCATACTCGGAGAGTTTGCCGCGACGGCGGCTCTGGCCGTGCATACCGGGGGCATAGGGCTTCTTCTCGTAATATTTATCCGGGCCATAGATAGGCTCGTGGAACTTTCTTGCGATTTTGGTTTTCGGACCAGTGTATCTTGCCATGTTTGTTTCTGTCTTTTAAGATTAATAATTACACGCGACGACGTTTCGGGGGACGGCAACCGTTGTGGGGCAGCGGGGTGATGTCGGTAATCTCCATCACTTCGATGCCGCAGGTGTTGATTGCGCGGATTGCAGATTCACGTCCTTGACCAGGTCCTTTGACAAAGACCTTAACTTTTCTTAGGCCCAAATCATAAGCAACTTTGCCGCAATCTTCCGCAGCCATCTGAGCGGCGTACGGAGTGTTTTTCTTCGATCCGCGGAAGCCCATTTTTCCAGCAGACGACCAAGAAATCACTTGACCGGCGTTATTCGTCAGCGAGATGATGACGTTGTTGAAGGATGCAAAGATGCATGCTCTTCCTTGAGGTTCAACTTTTACGACTCTCTTTTTGGTCGGTTTTGAAGTTTTTGCCATAATTGTTTTTCTACTTGCTTGATTTTACATTTCTTTCGCCAACCGCTCCCGTGTCCATTGTCTAATCCGCGGCTGGGCAGCTACTGCTTACTTTTTACTTGGTAGCTTTCTTCTTGTTAGCGATTGTTTTCTTCTTACCCTTGCGAGTACGAGCGTTGTTCTTGGTGCTCTGTCCACGGAGGGGGAGGCCGAGGCGGTGGCGGATGCCGCGGTAGCAGCCGATATCCATCAGTCGCTTGATGTTCATCTGGACTTCCGAGCGGAGGGCGCCTTCAACTTTGTACTCATCGTTGATGATGTTGCGGAGGGTGTTCTGCTCATCGTCGGTCCAATCCTGCACCTTTTTGCCCTCGTCGATACCGGCCTTGGCCAGAATCTCTTTGGCAGTGCTTCTTCCGATTCCGTAGATATAGGTCAAGCCTATCTCTCCTCTTTTGTTCTTGGGTAAGTCAATACCTGCAATACGTGCCATAAATTGTTTTTATTCTTTTGTTTTTTGAAATTATCCTTGTCTTTGTTTGAATTTAGGATTTTTCTTGTTGATTACATAGACAACCCCGTGGCGTCGGACCACTTTACATTCGGGCGATCTTTTTTTGACTGAGACTCTTACTTTCATTGTTGTAATTATTAATCTTGTTGATATTTTCCTTCTTTTGACTATAGGCTATTTGTGTCGGTAAGTGATTCGGCCCTTCGAGAGGTCGTAGGGCGACATTTCAATCTGCACCTTGTCTCCGGGCAGAATCTTGATGTAGTGCATGCGCATCTTGCCGGAGATGTGGGCGATAATCTGGTGACCATTTTCCAATTCTACGCGGAACATGGCATTGCCGAGAGACTCGAGCACCGTTCCGTCTAGTTGTATGGATGCTTGTTTTGCCATTCTTTATTGATTACTTACCGTGTTTTATTTATTCTCTATAAAATCAAATGTTGTCAGGATGTACGGGCCGTCGGCTGTAATGGCCACGGTGTGCTCATAGTGCGCAGCGGGCTTGCCGTCGCGGGTTCGGCAGGTCCAGCCGTCGGACTTGGAGAACTTGACGTTCTTGGAACCCATACACACCATGGGCTCAACCGCGATGACCATACCCTCCTTGAGGAGCGGGCCAGTGCCTGGAGTGCCGTAGTTGGGAACGTTGGGCGACTCGTGCATCTTGAGCCCCACACCATGTCCGCAGAGCTCGCGGACAACGGAGTAGCCGTTCTTCTCGCAGTGCATCTGCACAGCATGGCTGATGTCGCCTACGCGATTGCCGGCTTTGCACTTGTCCAGGCCGATATACAGGGCTTCTTTGGTCACCTTCATCAATCGGGCAACCTCTGGCGAGACTTCACCCACGCCAAACGTGTAGGCCGAGTCGGCCACATATCCGTTGAGCTCGATGACGCAGTCCACAGAGACATTGTCACCTTCTTTGATGAAATAGTCGCCTGGGATTCCGTGCACCACTACATCGTTGACAGAGATGCAGAATGCCGCCGGAAACCCTTCGTAGCCTTTGCACAGGGGCTTGGCACCATTGTCGCGAATAAACTGATCGCCCAACTTGTCCAAAAAAGCAGTGGTGACACCCGGACGGATGTGACGACCCACCTCCGCGAGAGTTTTCCCGAGGAGGAGGGCCGCATCACGTATAAGTGCGATTTCTTCTTTGGTCTTTAGGACAATCATTTTACGCTACACTGTTTTTTAGGCCTGGATGGACATTGACGTACGCCCTTTGATGCGACCGGTCTTGGTAAGGCCGTCGTAGTGACGCATCAGCAGGTGGGACTCTATCTGCTGCAGGGTGTCGAGCACGACGCCGACAAGAATCAGCAGCGAGGTTCCGCCGTAGAACTGGGCGAACTGGGTATTCACACCGAAAAGGCGAACCACAGCGGGCAGCACGGCGACAACAGCGAGGAAGATGGAACCCGGGAGGGTAATCTTCGAGAGGATACCCTCAAGGTATTCTTCGGTCTTCTTGCCGGGCTTCACTCCGGGGATGAATCCTCCGTTCTTCTTCATATCGTCGGCCATCTGCTTGGGGTTGATGGCGATGGCGGTATAGAAGTAGGTGAAGATGACAACAAGGATGCCGAACACCAGGTTGTACCAGAAACTGTTGTAGTCTGCAAAAGCCATAGCGAACTTGCTGCTGGTATTGTCCGAGAATCCCATGAAAGTGATGGGAAGGAACATGATGGCCTGAGCGAAGATGATGGGCATGACGCCAGCGGCATTGACCTTGATGGGTATATACTGACGGACGCCACCATATTGCTTGTTGCCAACGATACGCTTGGCATACTGGACAGGGATTCTACGGGTACCCTGAACGAGCAGGATGACGAGCAGGATGACTGCCAGAAGAACAACAAGTTCGAAAAGGAACATCACAAGGCCGCCGCCTTCGGTCAGACGAGAAGCGAACTCGGCAGACAGGGCAAACGGCAGGCGAGCGATGATACCAATCATAATCAACAGGGAGATACCGTTACCAACACCCTTGTCGGTGATGCGCTCACCAAGCCACATGACAAAGAGAGTGCCACAAATCAGGATGATGATACTGCTGACCCAGAAGAAAACGGAGGGACCGCTTCCGTCAAAGGGATGAAGCGCGGTGGAGGAGGCGTTGAGCTGGTACATCATGTTCGTGATGTAGGCCGGAGCCTGCATAGCGGTGACCAGCACGGTAAGTCCACGGGTGATTTGATTCATTTTTCTACGGCCACTTTCACCTTCTCGCTGCATTTTCTGGAAACGGGGCACCACCATCACCAACAGCTGGATGACAATCGACGCTGTGATGTAGGGCATAATACCCAATGCGAAAATGGAAGCATTGGAGAATGCACCACCAGAGAACATATTGAGAAGTCCCATCAAGCCCTCAGAACCCTGCTGTCTCAGGGCACCAAGTTGTGAGGGGTCAACACCTGGCAAGACGACATAAGAGCCTATACGGTAGATCAACACCAAACCAAGGGTGTAGAGAATCCTCTTCCGCAGGTCTTCAATCGACCAGATGTTTTTAAGTGTCTGTATAAATCGCTTCATTGTGATAGTTTGTTTTATTCAATAACGGTTGCAACACCGCCTTTGTCCTCGATGGCCTTCTTGGCTGTGGCCGAGAAAGCGTGGGCCGACACGTTGACCGTCTTGGCCAACTCGCCACGACCGAGTATCTTGATGCGATCCTTTGCAGAGATGAGGCCATTCTGCTTCAGCACCTCGATGTTGAAGTCGGTGATGTTCTTGGACTCTGCCAAGGCGTTCAGGGTGTCGATGTTGATACCGACATACTCGACGCGGTTGATATTCTTGAATCCAAATTTCGGGACGCGGCGGTAGAGAGGCATCTGACCACCCTCAAAACCAACTTTCTGGTGGTAACCAGAACGGGACTTGGCGCCTTTGTGACCACGGGTGGAGGTGCCACCTTTGCCAGAACCGGCACCACGGCCGATACGCTTGGAATGCTTGATGGAACCTTCTGCGGGTTTAAGATTGCTTAAGTTCATTGATATCTTTCCTTTCTTTCTTTACTGGTTAAATTTCTTCGACGGAAACCAAGTGTTTGACTTTCTCGATCATACCCTTAATCTGAGGAGTGGCCACGACCTCGCGGACGTGGTTGATTTTTCTCAGTCCCAGAGCTTCCATCGTACGCTTCTGACGGGCGGGACGGCCAATGATACTTCTGACCTGCTTGATTCTAAGTTTCTGTTCTGCCATAGTAGTTGTCCTCTTAAAATTAACCATTAAACACTTTGTCCAAGGAAACACCGCGAAGCTGAGCCACCATGTAGGGGTCCTTCATCTGAAGGAGAGCATTGATTGTGGCTTTCACAACGCTATGGGGATTCGAAGAGCCCTTGCACTTGGCAAGAACGTCCTTCACACCCACGCTCTCCAGAACAGCACGCATAGCACCACCAGCGATGACTCCAGTACCGGGAGCGGCGGGCTTCAAGAAGACCCGGGCTCCACTGTACTTACCGCACTGCTCGTGGGGGATTGTGCCTTTCAGCACGGGAATACGGATGAGGTTCTTCTTGGCATCGTCAACACCTTTCTGGACAGCGGCCTGGACTTCCTTAGCTTTACCGAGACCGTAACCGACAACGCCATTTTCATTTCCAATGACCACAATGGCGGCAAAGGTGAAAGTTCTACCACCTTTGGTGACTTTCGTTACTCGATTGATTGCAACAAGGCGATCTTTGAACTCAATCTCGCTTGACTTAACTCTTTTAATGTTTACTTCTGCCATGACTTTTAGAATTTTAAACCACCTTCTCTGGCACCATCAGCCAAGCTCTTCACACGGCCATGATAGAGGTAACCATTACGGTCAAATACAACAGTATTGATACCCGCAGCAACGGCACGCTCGGCGAGAGTCTTGCCAACTTTTGCTGCAATTTCACTCTTTGTGCCACTCTTTTCAAAGCCTTTCTCGCGAGAAGAGGCTGCGGTCAGTGTCACACCTTTGACATCGTCAATCACCTGCGCATAGATTTCCTTATTGCTTCTGAAAACAGACAAGCGCGGCATTTCAGCAGTTCCGCTGACTTTATGACGGATGCGGAATTTAATCTTTGTTCTTCTTATGTCTTTCTTTGTTGCCATATTTACTTTATCTTTTTGGCTATCGGCAAGATTACTTACCTTAATGTTTATTTAGCAGCAGCTTTACCAGCTTTCTTGCGAATCTCTTCGCCCTGGAAACGAATACCTTTACCCTTATACGGCTCGGGCTTTCTCAGGGAACGGATTTTGGCAGCGGCTTGTCCGAGAATCTGCTTGTCGCAGCAAGTCATAGTGATGACGGGATTCTTTCCTTTTTCCGTCACTGTCTCGACTTTGATTTCAGGAGCAAGTTCGAAGAAAATCTTGTGGGAGTAACCAAGATCCATCTCCATGACATTGCCATTGGCCTGAACCTTGTAACCGACACCAATGACTTCCTGCACGGTCTTGAAACCTTCGCTGACACCTTTTACCATATTAGCAGCGAGGGCTCTGTAGAGGCCGTGCATTGCCTTGGTCTCTTTCTCGTCATTAGGACGGTTGAAATGCAACACGCCGTCCTCGACTTTCATCTCAATAGCCGGGTTGATTTTCTGATTAAGCTCTCCCAGGGGTCCTTTAACCGTCAGAACGTTCTCGTCAGAGACCTTCACTTCTACACCTTTGGGCAGGTGGATGGGCATTTTACCTATTCTTGACATTTCTTATTCCTCTCTTGTTTAGCTGATGTAACACAAAACCTCACCACCAACGTTCAGAGTGCGAGCCTCCTTGTCGGTCATAAGTCCTTTAGAAGTGGAGACGATGGCGATACCGAGGCCATTGAGGACACGGGGCATCTCGCTGACAGGGACGTACTTGCGGAGACCCGGACTGGAGACGCGCTTGAGGTCGGATATCGCGGACTGCTTTGTCAAGGGATGATACTTCAGCGCTATTTTAATACTCTGGTTATAGGCTCCCTCATTCTCAAATTTATAGTTGAGGATATAGCCTTTCTCAAAGAGAATCTTGGTAATCTCTTTTTTCAGTTTTGAGGCAGGAATCTCGACCACACGATGTTTAGCAGCAATGGCGTTTCTCATGCGGGTCAAGTAATCTGCAATAGGATCTGTTACCATTTTAATTTTTGATTTTAAGTTTTGTAGTATTGGTGTTGTTGCCAACTTTCAAAACTACCAATAAATTATTTTACCAACTAGCTTTTTTCACACCAGGAATAAGACCGGAAACGGCCATCTCGCGGAAATTGATACGGGAAATACCGAACTGGCGCATGTAGCCTTTGGGGCGACCCGTCAACTGGCAGCGGTTGTGCTGGCGGATGGGGCAAGCATTCTTAGGAAGCTTCTGGAGGGCAATGACAGCCTTCTCGACCTCTTCGGGCTCGCCGGTGCGGACAATTTCTTTCAGGGCAGCTCGCTTGGCAGCATACTTAGCAACCATTTTTGCTCTTTTGCGCTCTCTTGCTTTAATTGATTCTTTAGCCATTATGCTTGTTTTTGTTGATTTTTGAACGGTAAACCAAATTCCTTGAGCAAAGACATGGCCTCTTTGTCGGTCTTGGCGGAGGTGACAAATGTAATATCCATGCCCTGAATGCGGTCAATCTTGTCGATATCAATCTCCGGGAAGATAATTTGTTCGGCGATACCAAAGGTGTAGTTGCCCTTGCCATCAAAACCCTTATCATTGATGCCACGGAAATCGCGAACGCGAGGAATCGAAGCTGTCACAAGACGCTCCAGAAACTCATACATGCGCTCGCCACGAAGGGTAACACGAACACCGATAGGCATTCCACGGCGCAACTTGAAGTTGGAGATATCCTTGCGGGACTTGGTTGCCACAGCCTTCTGGCCGGTTATGGCAGTCATCTCCTCAATACCCTTGTCGATAACCTTTTTGTCAGCAATGGCAGCCTTGCCAAGGCCCTGGTTAAGGGTAATCTTGAGCAAGCGGGGGCACTGCATGACTGTTTTGTAGTTGTACTCTTTCATCAAAGAGGCAACTATCTCCTCTTTATACTTGGTTTTTAATGTCGGGATGTATGCCATTACTTAATCTCCTCCCCTGTTTTTTTAGAATAACGTACTATTTTGCTAGTTTTCTCGTCAATACGGCGACCGACTCTCGTGGGGGTCTTGCCAACCACAACCATGAGGTTGGAGATGTGGATGGGAGCTTCCTGCTCGACAATGCCACCCTGTGTGTTGCGTGCGTTAGGCTTTGTGTGCTTCTTGTTCACGTTGACACCCTCGACGATGGCGCGGTTCTTTTCGGGATATACTTTCAGGACCTTGGCGATTTTACCTTTATCATCGCCAGCGATAACCTGAACCATGTCCCCTTTCTTAACGTGCAGTTTCATTGTTCTCTTCTTTCTTTCTGTTAATTACAATACTTCAGGAGCGAGAGAGACAATCTTCATAAACTGTTTCTCGCGCAGTTCGCGACCCACGGGTCCGAAGATACGTGTTCCACGCAACTCGTCGGAGGCCGTAAGCAATACACAGGCGTTATCGTCAAAGCGGATGTAAGAGCCATCATTGCGACGGATTTCTTTCTTTGTGCGCACCACGACTGCTTTGGATACGCTACCTTTTTTCACGTTGCCCGAAGGGAGAGCATCTTTGATGGCTACCACGACGGTATCTCCGATGGAGGCATAGCGTTTCTTGGTACCACCCAGAACTCGGATACAGAGTGCGCTTTTGGCACCACTGTTATCGGCAACAGTCATTCTGGTTTCTTGTTGTATCATTTCTTTTTATTTTTCTAAAGTAGGTGTATTATTTAGCCTTCTCGACAATCTCGACCAAGCGCCAGCACTTATTTTTGCTCAGGGGGCGCGTCTCCATGATGCGCACAGTGTCGCCAATGCTAGCCTCGTTATTCATGTCGTGGGCCATGAATTTAGTGGACTTCTTAACGAACTTGCCGTACTTGGGGTGTTTAACCTTGCGTTCGACCAGAACCACAATGGATTTCTCCATTTTGTTGCTGACCACAACACCGATTCTTTCTTTTCTTAAATTTCTTTCCATCTTAGAACTTGGATTTAACTAATTGCCATGTCACTTTTTGTCGGCGATTTCGCGCGCACGGAGCTCTGTGAGACAGCGGGCAATATTTTTTCTACTTTCTTTAATTTTGTTGGGATTCTCGAGGGGCGAAACAGCATGAGTCAGAACCATTTTCTGATAGGCTGCGCGCTCGTTGTCAAGTTTCTCCTTCAATTCAGCAGTCGAGAGCTCTTTTAATACGTTTTCGTTCTTCATGACTTCTTATGGTCTACTGATTATTCTTCGATATAGTCTCTTTTCACAACAAATTTGGTCGAGATGGGAAGCTTCTGGGCGGCCAGACGGAGAGCCTCTTTTGCGAGATCCATAGGGACGCCTTCACACTCGAACAGCATTGTGCCTGGCATGACACGGGCGACGAAATACTCGGGGGCACCCTTACCTTTACCCATACGGACCTCGTTAGGCTTCTTGGTAATGGGTTTGTCTGGGAAGATGCGAATCCAAATCTGACCTTCACGCTTCATATGACGCGTTACAGCTTGACGGGCAGCCTCAATCTGTCGGCCTGTGATGAAGCATGTCTCCAGCGATTTGATACCGAATGTGCCAAAAGCCAACTCATGACCACGGAAGGCATTACCTTTAATTTTGCCTTTCTGCTGTTTTCTATATCTTGTTTTTTTAGGTTGTAACATCTCTTCTTATTGTTTTGAGCTTGATAGCCGTAGATATCAAACTATATTATTATTTGCTGTTGTTGCTTCTGCTACCTAATCTGCGACGGGGGGCTTCTGCACGACGACCGCCACCGATGCCACCCATGCGATGGTCCTTAGGCTGGCCACCTACAGTAGAGGGAACGAGCTCGGGCTTGCCATAGATGACACCTCTGCAAATCCACACTTTGATGCCGATACGACCGTAAGTCGTATGAGCCTCAGCATTTGCATAATCAATATCGGCACGAAGGGTATGCAGCGGAGTGCGACCCTCCTTGAAGTGCTCGCTACGTGCGATTTCGGCGCCACCGATACGACCTGCGATAGACACCTTGATACCTTCGGCACCAGTACGCATGGTCGAGGTTATGGCGTTCTTGATAGCGCGACGGTACTGAATACGGCCTTCAATCTGCTTGGCAATGTTCTGGGCGACAAGGACGGCATCCATCTCGGGGCGCTTGACCTCGCTGATGTTAATCTGGACATCCTTACCCGTCAGTTTCTTGAGCTCCTCGCGGAGTTTGTCGACTTCGGAGCCTGCACGGCCGATAATCAGGCCTGGACGGGCGGAACTGATGGTGACCGTGAGCATCTTGAGGGTGCGCTCAATGTAAATCTTGGAGATACTGGCCTTGGCTAAACGGGCGTTGAGGTACTTGCGAATCTTGTCGTCCTCAACGAGTTTTTGCTCAAATCTTCTTCCGCCAAACCAGCTGGAGTCCCATCCGCGGATGATACCTAATCTGTTTCCAATTGGGTTAGTTTTTTGTCCCATTGTTGAGTTTCTTCTTATTAATTACTTATTTTGTTTCTTCTTTTTGAGCCTTCGTTGCAGGGGCATCCTCAATGCGACTGCCAAGAACCATGGTGATGTGGTTGCTGCGCTTGCGGATACGGTAGCCACGGCCTTGGGGGGCTGTGCGCATGCGCTTCATCGTGCGACCTTCGTCAACCATAATCTGCTTGACATACAATTTGGCATCCTCCATACGGACACCTTCGTTCTTGGCCTGCCAGTTAGCGATGGCAGACAAGAGAAGTTTGCGCATCTTGGGTGCAGACTCTCTGGGGTTGTATTGAAGAATGCCCAGAGCTTTCTCAACGTCCACACCGCGAACCAAGTCAGCGACAAGACGGGTTTTGCGAGGAGAGGTAGGGTTATTCATCAACTTTGCCACATAGAAAGTCTTATTGGCTTCTTTGCGTGCTTCTGCACTATTATGTTTTCTACGTCCCATTTTTCTTATTGATTTACTTTTTGCCTTTATCTTTAGATCCTGCATGGCCGCGGAAGATGCGGGTGGGGGCGAATTCTCCAAGTTTGTGACCCACCATGTTCTCGGTGACGTACACCGGGATGAACTTGTTGCCGTTGTGGACGGCAATGGTCTGACCTACGAAGTCGGGAGAAATCATCGAAGCTCTCGACCATGTCTTGATGGCAACCTTCTTGTTGGACTGCTGCGCCTCGATTACGCGTTTTTCCAGTTTGTGGAAAATATACGGACCTTTCTTTAATGAACGACTCATTGTTTCTTCTTTTTACTGAGTTACTTCTTTCTTCTTTCGACGATGTACTTGCTCGACTGCTTCTTGGGAGCGCGAGTCTTGTAGCCCTTGGCGGGAATACCCTTACGCGAACGGGGATGGCCACCAGTCTGACGGCCTTCACCACCACCCATGGGGTGATCAACGGGGTTCATTACCACACCACGGTTGCGCGGACGGCGACCCAGGTGACGGCTACGGCCAGCCTTACCGCCAACCTCAAGGTTGTGCTCGGGGTTGCTGACGATACCGACGGTTGCACGGCATGCCTGGAGAATCATGCGCATTTCGCCGCTAGGCATCTTGATGATGGCGTATTTATCGTCGCGCGACATCAACTGGGCATAGGCACCAGCGGAGCGGACCATCTTGGCACCTTGACCAGGACGGAGCTCGATGTTGTGGATAAGCGTACCGAAGGGGATTTCGGAAAGGAGAAGCGTGTTGCCGATTTCAGGGGCGACGCCAGCTCCGGACATGATGGTCTGGCCAACCTTGAGACCCTGGGGGCAAAGGATGTAACTCTTCTCACCGTCAGCATAGCATATGAGAGCGATGCGAGAACTGCGGTTGGGGTCGTACTCAATGGTCTTTACAACGGCGGGGATACCATCTTTGCGACGCTTGAAGTCGACGAAGCGGAAAAGTTTCTTGTGGCCACCGCCAATGTAGCGCATGGTCATCTTGCCCTGATTGTTACGGCCACCGCTCTTGCGGATACCAAAGACAAGGCTTTTTTCTGGCTTGCTTGCGGTTATATCGTCGTTGGTGACAACGAGTTTGTGGCGCTGGCCAGGAGTTGTAGGTTTAATTTTCTTTAAAGCCATTTTACTTGATTCTTATTAGTCTCTTATCAGTGGACTTTGACTATTATAATACTTGTGTTCTAGTTAGATATTGGCGTAGAAGTCGATGGTATCGCCCTCGGCCAAGGTGACAATAGCTTTCTTAAAGGCGTTGGTACGGCCAGTGAGGAAGCCAGCCTTGGTGTAGCGGGACTTGACTTTACCCGAATAGTTCATCGTGTTGACGTCAATGACCTTGACGTTGTAGAACTGCTCGACGGCGCTTTTAATCTGGATTTTGTTGGCGCGTTTGTCGACGACAAAACCATAGCGGTTGCGAGCGGGAGCAACTTCGATGCCTTTCTTACGCTGGATACGGGTCTGGATAGGATTGGCCGCAGCCTCGGTGAGGCGGGTCATCTTTTCACTAATCAGCGGTTTTACTATAATGTTCATCATTTGTTAAACTTTCTTAAATCGTTAATCTCACTCACCTTATTTTGTTGCCAAAACGCGGTTAATTTCGCTCAATGAACCCTCGCAAACGACAATATTAGAGGCGTTAACAATGTCGTAAGTGTTTAATTGCGACACGTTTACAACCTTTACATTCTTGAGGTTTCTAGCGGACAAAGATACGAAATTATTTTGATTCTCAAGCACAAAAAGTGACTTTTTGTCATTCAATTTCAGATTATTGAGAACCTCGATCATCTTCTTGGTCTTGGGACCTTCAAAGGTGAAGTTCTCGACGATGGTCATAGCGTTACCGCTGGCCTTGTAGCTGAGGGCGCTGCGGCGAGCGAGGCGCTTGACCTTGATATTGAGTTTGAAGCGGTAGTCACGGGGCTTGGGGCCAAAGATACGGCCACCACCAACGAAGACGGGGCTCTTCAAATCGCCGGAGCGTGCACCGCCTGTACCTTTCTGGCGTTTGAGTTTGCGGGTGCTGTGTGCGTTCTCGCTACGCTCTTTGGCTTTGTGGGTACCTTGACGGTTGTCGGCCAAATATTGTTTGACATCGAGGTAGATGGCGTGGTCGTTGGGCTGAATCGCGAAGACAGAATCCTCGAGGTTGATGGTTCTACCTGTTTCGCTTCCGTTGATATTATAAACTTTTATCTCCATGTCTTATTAACTCCATCTTTCAAGTTTGACAATAGAACCCTTGGGGCCGGGGATAGAGCCCTTGACGAGCATGAGGTTCTTCTCTGCGATGATTTTGACCACCTGGAGGTTCTGCACCTTGACGCGGTGGTTACCCTTCTGGCCGGCCATGCGCATACCCTTGAAGATACGCGAGGGGTATGAGGAGGCACCGATGGAACCTGGAGCGCGCAGACGGTCGTGCTGACCGTGGGTCTTGTCACCGACGCCGCCGAAACCGTGGCGCGTGACAACACCCTGGAAGCCCTTACCCTTGGAAGTGCCGACTACGTCGACAAACTCGCCTTCCTGGAAAACTTCGACGGTGAGGATTTCACCATGTTTCTTCTTGTGTCCTTCTTCGAAGCGGGAGAACTCAGCGAGATAGCGCTTGGGGGTGGTGTTGGCTTTCGCATAGTGGCCGCGCATGGGCTTGGTGGTGTGGCTTTCCTTCTTCTCACCAAAAGCGAGCTGGATGGCTTCGTAGCCGTCCTTCTCGATGGTTTTGACTTGTGTTACGACACAAGGACCAGCTTCTATCACTGTGCACGGAATCTGCTTTCCGTCGGCATCGAAAAGACTGGTCATTCCAATTTTTTTACCGATTAATCCTGACATTTTAGTTTGGATTCTTTTAATTTGTTAGACAATTCAGCTTATCTGGATGACATAGGCTGATTTAACTCACACTTTGATTTCAACTTCAACACCGCTGGGGAGCTCGAGTTTCATGAGGGCGTCGATGGTCTTGGCGCGGTCATTAATCTCAATGTCCATAAGGCGCTTGTAGGTGTTGAGTTCGAACTGCTCGCGAGACTTCTTGTTGACGAAGGTCGAGCGGTTGACCGTGAAAATCTTTTTGTTGGTAGGCAGGGGAATGGGGCCATTGACCACTGCACCAGTCATCTTAACGGTCTTCACAATCTTCTCGGCGGACTTGTCGACGAGATTGTGGTCGTAAGATTTGAGCTTGATTCTGATTCTTTGACTCATTTGTTTTTATTTTTAATTATTTTTATTCTTTAAGATGGCATCCTGCTGGTCGCGTGTGACCTCGGAGTAGTGGGAGAACTCCATGGTGGAGTTGGCACGGCCGGAGGTGATGGTGCGGAGCGAGGTGACGTAGCCGAACATCTGCTCGAGGGGCACCTTGGCGTGGATAGCCTGGACGCCGACCTTGGCGGAGATGTTTTCGAGGACGCCGCGGCGGCGGTTGAGGTCGCCAGTGACGTCGCCGACATAGGCATCGGGCGTGAGCACTTCGAGTTTCATGATGGGCTCGAGCAGGACGGGGTTGGCTTTGCGGCAGGCGGCTTTGAAACCAATCTTGGCGCAGAGTTCGAAGGAGAGCTGGTCGGAGTCGACCGGATGGAAGGAGCCGTCGATGACGCGGACCTTCATGCTGTCCATGGGGTAGCCTGCGAGGACGCCGTTCTGCATAGCTTCGCGGAAACCTTTCTCGATAGCAGGGATGAATTCTTTGGGGATGTTACCGCCACGGACCTCGTTGACGAACTGGAGTCCCATGACGCCTTCGTCGGCAGGGCCAATCTCGAAGAGGACGTCGGCGAACTTACCCTTGCCGCCGGTCTGCTTCTTGTAGACCTCGTGGTGCTGGACGGTTGTGGTGATAGCCTCTTTGTAGGCAACTTCTGGGCGTCCTTGGTTGACGTCGACACCGAACTCGCGGCGGAGGCGGTCCATGATGATGTCGAGGTGCAGCTCGCCCATACCGCTGATGACCGTCTGCCCGCTGACCTCGTCGGTCTTGACGCGGAAGGTGGGGTCTTCTTCGACGAGTTTCATGAGAGCGTTGCTCATCTTGTCGAGGTCGGCCTGGGTGTGAGGCTCGACGGCGATGGAGATGACGGGCTCGGGGAACTTCATGGACTCGAGGATGATGGGGTGCTGCTCGTCGCAGAGGGTGTGACCGGTCTTGATATCCTTGAAACCGACGGCGGCGCCGATGTCGCCAGCCTCGATGCGGTCGAGGGGGTTCTGCTTGTTGGAGTGCATCTGCATGATGCGGGAGATGCGCTCTTTCTTGCCGGTGTTGGCGTTGTAGACGTAGGAGCCGCTCTCGAGGGAGCCGCTGTACACGCGGAAGAAGCAGAGGCGTCCAACGTAGGGGTCGGTGGCTATTTTGAAGGCGAGGGCCGAGAAGGGGGCTTTGACGTCCACCTTGCGGGTCTCGTCCTTGTCGGTCTTGGGGTTGATGCCGTCGACCTCGGGCTTGTCGAGGGGACTGGGCAGGAAAGCAGCCACTGCGTCGAGGAGTGTCTGGACACCTTTGTTTTTGAAGGCGGAGCCGCACATGACGGGGACAATCTTACGGGCGAGGGTCGCCTTGCGGATCTCGGCGATAATCTCCTCGGGTGTGATGGAGTCGGGGTCGTCGAAGAACTTCATCATGAGCTCGTCGTTTTCCTCGGCCACACCCTCGACGAGTTTCTGACGGTACTCGGCTGCGATGTCCTTGAGGTCGTCGGGCATGGGCACCTCGTAGAACTTGGTGCCATTGCTGGACTCGTCCCAGATGAGGGCCTGGTTGGTGATGAGGTTGACGACGCCCTTGAAGAGGTCTTCCTGGCCGATGGGTATCTCGATGGGGATGGGGTTGGCACCGAGGCGCTCCTTGATTTGACCCACGACGGAGAAGAAGTCGGCGCCGGCGCGGTCCATCTTGTTGATGAAGGCGATGCGGGGGACTTCGTACTTATCGGCCTGACGCCAGACTGTCTCGGACTGGGGTTCGACGCCGCCCACAGCGCAGAAGATGGCGATGGCGCCATCGAGGACGCGGAGGGAGCGCTCGACCTCGACGGTGAAGTCGACGTGACCCGGGGTGTCGATGATGTTGTACTTGTAGCGGTTGTCCTTCCAATCCCAGTAGACGGTGGTAGCGGCGGATGTGATGGTTATGCCGCGCTCCTGTTCCTGCACCATCCAGTCCATGGTAGCGCTGCCCTCGTGGGTCTCACCGAGCTTGTAGTTCTTGCCGGTGTAGAAGAGGATGCGCTCCGTCGTCGTCGTCTTGCCGGCGTCGATGTGGGCCATAATACCGATGTTGCGAGTATAGCTGAGATTGGACATAATGCTGCTTGAAGTGGTTGCTTTAAATTAATATGTATTATATATAAATACTTAGACTCTGAAGTGGGAGAATGCCTTGTTGGCGTCGGCCATGCGGTGGATATCCTCTTTGCGCTTGAAGGCGGCACCTTCTTCCTTGTAGGCGGCCTGGATTTCGGCGGCGAGCTTGAGGGCCATGGTCTTCTCGCTGCGCTTGCGGGAGAAGCCGATGAGGTTCTTCATGCCGATAGACTGCTTGCGCTCGGCGCGGATCTCGGTAGGAATCTGGAAGGTGGCGCCACCGATACGGCGAGAGCGGACCTCAACAGAGGGGGTGACGTTGGCGAGGGCCTTCTTCCAGACCTCGAGGCCGTCCTCTTTGGTGCGGTCGGCGACGACGTCGATTGCATCGTAGAAGATGCGGTAGGCGATGGTCTTCTTGCCGCCCATCATCAGGTTGTTGACGAACTTGGTGACGAGGACATCATTGTATTTGGGATCCGGGAGGATGATTCTTTTCTTGGGCTTAGCTTTTCTCATTTTGCTGGAAAACTTTAAACTTTCAACTTAGAACTTTCAACTTGATTTACTTGCCGGCCTGTTTGGGGCGCTTGGCACCGTACTTGGAGCGGCGCTGCTTGCGACCGTCGACTCCGCTGGTATCGAGGGCGCCACGGATGATGTGGTAGCGCACACCGGGGAGGTCCTTGACGCGGCCGCCGCGGATCATGACGATGGAGTGCTCCTGCAGGTTGTGACCCTCACCCGGGATGTAGGCGTTGACTTCCTTGCCGTTGGTCAGACGCACACGGGCCACTTTACGCATGGCCGAGTTAGGCTTCTTGGGGGTGGTGGTGTAGACACGGGTGCAGACACCGCGACGCTGCGGGCAGCTGTCGAGGGCGGGAGACTTGGACTTGTACTCCATCTGCTGACGTCCTTTGCGAACTAATTGCTGAATTGTTGGCATTTTTTTGTTGTTGTTTTATTTTTATTACTTGTTTTCTAATTTCATTTACGGGCATAACGCGCCCAAAAAGGAGTTGCAAAAGTACTACTTTTTCTCCGACTGGCAAAGTGTTCGGAGCTTCATGAAGTGTTAAAAAATCTTAAAATTTTACGGGAGCACTGATAATGCGATAGTTACATTTTGCATTTAACATTTATTTTTTGCTGTTTTTTGCCAGTTTTCAACAAAAACAGCGGTGCAAAACGGGACGAAATGAACACGTTTTTCACAAAATTGCCCCTCCGAGCAATTCCGAAAACCGCCATGAAAACCGATGAAAAATTTTCGTCGCACGCCCCAAAACGGGCCGGAAATCGACCCTTGAAAACCAGCGCTTTAGGGGTATCAAAGTTTGCTTAAAGTTTGCCATGCTTTTGCCTTGAGAGGCGACCGCCGGGAGGGAGGGAAAACGGACGGCGGACCGACCGGGCCGGGCGAGAGCCTGCGCAGGGCAGAGACTCGCCGTGTCCGACAGGTCCGCCGACAGCACCAGAAGGTGCAATCATGGCATCGTGTCCTTTGGTTCAGAGCGCCTTACGACGAACACGGAGAACTCGTAGAGCGCCCACAGCGGCAACGCGACCAGGCACATGGTGAAGACGTCGGTCGACGGCGTGATGAAGGCCGCCGCAACGAGCACAAGAACCACAGCCACCTTGCGCCAGCGCCGCAGGAAGTCGGCCCGCAGCACCCCGATGCGAGCAAAGAAGTAGGCTACGATGGGCATCTCGAACACCAGTCCCATCATGAACAGCAGCCCTATAAAGGTGCCAATGTAGGAGCCGAGCGAGATTTGGTTGGCCACGCGGGCCGATACCTGGTAGGTGCCCAAAAAGTTGAATGTCAGCGGGAAGATGAGCCAATAGGCCAGTGCCATACCGAGGAAGAACTGGAAAAAGAGGGCAACTACGGCCACCGCTGCAGGTCGCCGCTCATTGCTGTAGAGCGCCGGGGCGGCGAAGAGCCACAGTTCGACCACCAGGTAGGGGAATGCCACCACCAGCGCCAGGTAGAACGCCACCTTGAGATGGATCATCAGCTGCGATGCCAACTCGATGTTGATCAGCTCTACCTCGCCAGGGCTGAGGGCTATGCCGAGGCGTTCCATGAGGCGGTAGGTGGCGAATCCGGCATCGCACGGCGCCAGGATGAGGCGCTCGAAGACAAACTCCTTGTAGCAGAACGCCAGCACCGCCACTCCCATGACCACGGCGAGGCAACGCACTAGCATCCAGCGGAATACCTCGACATGACCCCAAAAAGTCTTGCCTTCAGCCATTCTCTTGCGTCGCAGACGGCTCGTCCTCGAAATGGGGCGCCGGGGGCTCGCCTGCCGTGCCGTTCACTTCCTCCTCGAAGCCGTTCATGGCCTTTTTGTACTCCTTGACGCCTTTGCCCAGCCCCTTCATCAGCTCGGGTATTTTCTTGCCTCCGAAGAGGACCAGCGCGATGAGGGCGATGACCAATATCTCTGGTCCTCCGATAACTCCTAGTATCTTCATACTAAACATTTTAAATTAACCTTACTCCTCGTTCAGGAAGATCTCGCACGACTCGAAGTTGATTTCCCAGTGGCCGTTGGGGGTGCCCTGCCAGCCGTACTGCACGGCCATGCGGTCCCACCACTGCTGGAAGCGGGTGGTGGTGTCGCCGAGATCGGCTACCAGTTTCTGGTAGAGGGCATCGTCGTCGGGGGTGAGGATTTTGGCCAACTCGTTGAGGCCGTTGCGTCGCTCGAAGAGGCGCTGGATCTCGTTGCGCTCCTCAGGGGTTACTTGTCCTACTTTATGTCTCATAATGATGTTGTTAGAAGTCTTTTCTGATGTCAAATGGGTCGATGTAGTTGATTTCCTTGATGTCCACTTCGGGCATGAACTGGGCCTTCTCGCGGATGGCTGCCAGCAGCCGCCGCGAGGCGTTGCGCTCGGTGTGGGCCACGGCGCACTGCTCGTGGCTGGGGGTGTTGGCGTCGAGGGTGGTACGCTGGTTGAGCCACACGCAGCGGCGGCAGTGGTAGGCATCGCAGCGGCGGCAGAGGGGCGCATGGTCGAGGCGCAGCAGCTGCTGGTTGGGAATATCCTCGGGGTCAACGCTTTCCTCGGACGCAGTGTAGTAGAACGCCGGGCAGAGGTAGAAGCGTCCGTTGGGTGCCAGGGTGAGGTTCTCCACACCGGCGTTGCAGTGGTTAGGCGCGGTGAGCATCATGCGGTCGGTCAGCAGGTTGAGCTGCGGCGTGCGTCCGGCGAGGTATTCCTCTTTGAGAAGCGCCGCCCAGCGGTCGAGCAGCGCGCCGTAGGGCACAAGGTCGGCGTCGGTGAAAGTGTCAAGATCGGTGATGACGATGTTGAGCCTCTGCACCTGCCGGAGCAAGGCGGCGACGGTGTCGCCGCTTACGAAAAGCTCCGCCTTTTTCATCCTCAGCACCACCACTGCGCCAGCCGAATTTTCAATTTTCAACTTTGAATTTTCAGCTACCGCCACGTCGCCCTGTCTGGGGAAGGGCACGATGTCGTGGTGGTCGATGGTGTCGATGGCGTCGAGGTAGTCCTGCGGCAGGTCGTAGTCCGGGTAGACGAACTGGATCATCAGGTTGTGCGTCATGGCGTAGCGGATGCCGTCGCGGAGGGTCTCCGGCGGCATCAGGCGGCGCTCGCGGTGGGGGTTGTCGCAGTGGCAGTAGGCCACGCTGGTGTCGTCAAGCAGAATGACAAGGTATTGCATCATAACAAATTGAAAATTGAAAGTTGAAAATTAAAATTACAGACAATTGTTATCTTCATGATCAACATGTTTGATGTTCAACACTTCGTTTGTTGCGCTCGAACTCCTCGCGGCGGCCTTCCAGTTCCAGCTTGCGGTAGAGCTTGTTCCAGTAGTAGTTGTTGGCGCGCACGCGGGCCTTGTGCATGAGGCAGATGGCGGTGGCGCGCTGGTAGACGGTGTTGGTCTGCGCGGCGTCGTAGTTCTCGCCCTGGCACCAGGCGCAGCCGCTGGCCACCTCGCAGTCGAGGCACTTCTGCGGGCTCTGCGTCGTGCGGTCGAGCGTGAGGAAGGGTCGCAGCAGGTTGGGGTTGATGCCGTCGCGGATGTTGCCGATGACGAGGGCCTTCTTGCTGCGCAGCGAGTACTGTGCGAAGCGCGTGCAGGGGTAGAGGTTGCCCGCGGCGTCGACGCTCAGCATGCGGCCCGCGCCGCACCAGTTCTGGTTGTCGCGCACGGGGTCGAGCGGCTTGCCGATGTGCTCGCTGAAGAACGAGCAGGCGTAGTCCTGGTACCAGCCGCCGTCGATAATCTCGTCGGCCAGCAGCATCAGCTGCTCCTCGAAGCGCGCATCGTCGCCCTCCTGCCACACGTCCTCGAACACCACGTTGATGTTCACCTGGTGGATGCCGAGGCCGTAGAGGTGCATGACGCTCTCGCGGATGTAGGGGATGTCCGGACTGCTGATGGTCACCTTGGTGCCTGCATCCGGGAACTGCTTGAGCCACAGCGGTATGTTTTTCACAACATCCTTGTAGCTGCCGCGGTCGGAGGGGTGTATGATGCCGTTCTCGTCGGGCGTGGCCTGCTTCCAGACGCGGTTGAGGTCGTGCTTGCGCTCCGTGCCGTCGATGGTGATGCCGATGGAGAGGTGCTCGCGGTTCTTCTCGATGAAGCGTTGCACCTCGGGCGTGTGGTAGTTGATGCCGTTGGTGGAGAAGGAGAAGCGGTAACTGTCGAACCAGTGGTGGCCCAGCTCGAACATGCGGAGCTTGAGGTAGTCGCATATGCGGTCGATGAGTTCGATTTCGAGGAACGGCTCGCCGCCGATGAAGTCCCAGACGACGCTCTCCTCGCGGAAGTCGTCCTCGCGAGCCAACACGTAGTCGATGAAGGCCTTGGCGGTGTCCCACGACATACGTTCCTTGACGTTCTTGCCGACCAGGTAGCAATACTTGCAGGCCAACTGGCAGTCCTTGGTGACGATAAACGTGATGTTCTTGGCCATGCCGGACTGCCAGGCATCTCCAATGCTTTTTAAATTCATTGCATTAAGAAGATTTGCCTTGATGAGAATGAACTCATCAAGGCATGGATTAGAATCTGAAAATTGCAGATAGAGAGAAGGCTCTAAATCTATCGTTGACGAAGGAGTATGAATAATCCATTCCCAAACCCCAGTGTCGGCCGAAATTGATTCGTGCTCCAACTATAGCTCCCATTGTGATTCGTGCATCTTCATTGCCTTTGTAATTATCGAAGGGTTTGTCGGAATATGGAGTTGATGTTCTAGATAACAATCCGTAATTAAAGAAAGGACCTATCATTGCCTGCAGCCCGACCTTCTCATTTCCCCAGATATTATAGCCAAACTTGGCGTCCATTTGGATGCCCAATTGGGATATGTTGTTTACATCTTTTATTTTTCCTCCTTTTTCCTCGGCCGATACTGCGACTTCTCCAAAAAATTGGGGATTTGCTATGGGAAATTGTGCAAGGAGGCCTCCCCTTAAACACATTTTACTATCCAATTCGCCTACACTCGCCACATTTGTACCAGCCATAAACCCAAACCTGAAAGAGGTTGTTAGCTCGCTTTGGGCGAAAGTGAAAAGGGGGAACAGAACGAATATACAACGTAAAAAATTCTTTTTCATCTTTAATATCGTTTAAATCTACTTATTATACAATTACCTTGATAAACCTCGACATCTATTAGAACAAGTACCTCCACAATTATTGCCGCAGCCGCTGCTACAACTACCTTTGCAACTACCTTCGCAACCACCTGTGCATGATCCAGGGCAGTTATTCGGGGTCTCCCATAAGTCTTTGTCGCAACCTGCCAATAGGGTAGGAAGAGCAATTGTGGCAACAATCGGCAGCGCCTTTTTAGCGGCTTGCTTGAAGAACTCTCTTCTGCCTTGGAGTTCTTCGTTCTCATGTTGTTTTTTCATAATGTTGAAATTTTAAATTTTCCCTACTCACTTGACGGCTTTTCGGGATACTCCGTATGGTTGAATCAAAAGAAATAAAAAAAGAACCGCGAGTATCTCTCTTGCTGGCACTCGAGGTTCTGGACTACCTATAACCCAAACAAAAAAGCTCGCGATTCCTCTGCGAGCGTTCCGCTTCAATGTTGGGTTATAGCGAATACGAAATTGTCCAGATTCCGAGTGCTATTATGAAAGCAAAAACGCTTTTTTATCCTTTGTTTTCTATACTATTCTTTGTTCTATCTTTTTGTTTTTCAGTTACTAATTCTATTTCTGCCCCGACGGGCTGTTGCTGCAAATATACAAAAGTTTTTTAAATGGGAGGGGGATAGTGAAAAATGAAGAGTGAAAAAATGAAGAGTGGAAAATGGAAAATAAAGAGTGGGGAATGAAAAATCTGCACTGGAACTTACGCCTGATTTCTAGTATTTTACAGGTATCAAAGTTTGCTATAAGTTTGCAATTGTTTTTCATTGGCTACACAATAAAAAAACAACCCGAACGTTTATGCTAATTAAGAATTAAAAATCAAGAATTAAGAAAACATCATATCATGGCCAAGTATTTTCAAGGTATTCTGGGCCCGTTCCAGGGCAAGGTGGGGACGGTGGTGG
>CACZWL010000014.1 GCA_902784865.1 uncultured Bacteroidota bacterium
AACTGAAACTAAAAATGAGTCCGGTACAATACCGAACTCATTTCTGCAGACAAATTAACTGATTTTATTAATCCGTCCAACTTTTTGGGGTCACTTCAAATCGGATGCTCCCTCTTATCATTTGTTTTTATGTGGTAACTTCTTGGTCCCTTCGGCAATTTGTTTTTCTTCTTTTGCCATGCGACGTTCTACTTTTTTGATATCTTCGGCTGGCGGTAGGTTCTCAGGCTTGATACCTCGGCGCCCGAGCATCTCACGGACGCTAACATTGTTTTGTATATGCTCATTTGTGATGGCTTGCTCACCGAACATGTCTTTTTGTTCCACATTGTAGTTGGTCATTTCTGTAGCAAGGTTCTTCGCCGCAATTGTCAGTGTTGGCAGACGGTCGGCAAGGGCACCGCTTTTGATGCCAAGTCGCTGTTTCATCTGTTCGGTTGTAAGACCACCGAACAATGCACTGTCGCCTTTTGAACGTATGCGTGCAAAGCCTTTGTCGTCAACACCACGCTCGTATATGTTCTTGCTCAGCTGTTTTTCAGAGGAACGCAATCTGTCGCGGGTCTCAATCCGCTCAAGCATGTGCAATCGTTCCTCTATCAATTCCGCACGACGTGTTTGTACGGCAAAGTAACTTTGTGCAAATGCAATTTCTTCTTTCTTGGGGTCTCCGTTTTGGGCAATGAGATAGCATGCATAGCGAGTAAGCATAAAGTCTTGGACAGATCGATGGGCACTTTTTGCAAGTTCTATCATTTTCGTGACCTCACGAAAATGATCATCGATATTGATACCTTGTGCTTTGCACGATTGCATAGCTCGCCCGATAGCTACAGCAAAATTCTCCCACCTTGCATAACCCAGTACATGCTGTAATTCTCTAGCGTACCATACTTCTATATTTTCGCCGTTATCTCCAGCAATGTGTCGCTCAATTTCGTCAAATGTGCTCTTGTAGGTATTGATTTGTTGAATGTCCATATTTGATATTTACTCTTAATAACGAGGGTGATGCAATAATATTGCATTGCGATATAAATAAAGCCACGGCTGACAAATTGCCAGTCGTGGCTTTTCTATTATGTTGTACTAAATGTTTAGTACATGCCACCCATGCCGCCCATGCCGGGGTTGGCGGGGGCTGCGGGTTCGGGTTCCTTGATGTCGCAGAGGACACACTCGGTGGTGAGGAGCATGCCGGCGATAGAGGCGGCGTTCTCCAGGGCCACGCGGGTCACCTTGGCGGGGTCGATGACGCCGCTCTGGAAGAGATTCTCGTACTTCTCGGCGCGGGCGTTGTAGCCGTAGTCGCCCTTGCCGTTCTTCACCTCGTTGACGACGACGCTGCCTTCGAGGCCGGCGTTCTCGACGATCATGCGCAGAGGCTCTTCGACGGCGCGGCGGATGATTTCGATGCCGAGCTTCTCGTCCTCGTTCTCGGGCCACCAGGGTTGCTTGGCTCCACTTTGGTCGCCGAGCTTGACACCTTCGAGCTTCTGGGCGGCGCGGATGAGGGCGGTGCCGCCACCGGGGATGATACCCTCCTCGACGGCTGCGCGGGTGGCGTGCAGGGCGTCGTCGAAGCGGTCTTTCTTCTCCTTCATCTCGACCTCCGAGGCGGCGCCGACGTAGATGACGGCCACGCCGCCGGCCAGCTTGGCGAGGCGCTCCTGCAGCTTCTCGCGGTCGTAGTCGCTGGTGGTCTTCTCGATCTGGGCTTTGATTTGACCCACGCGGGCCTTGATGGCATCGCTATTGCCCTTGCCGCTGACGATGGTGGTGTTGTCCTTGTCGATGCTGATTTTCTCGCTCTGGCCGAGCATGCTGAGGTCGGCGTCCTCGAGCTTGTAGCCCTTCTCTTCGCTGATGACGGTGCCACCGGTGAGGATGGCGATGTCTTCGAGCATCTCCTTGCGGCGGTCGCCGAAGCCGGGAGCCTTGACGGCGGCGATCTTCAGGCTGCCGCGCAGGCGGTTGACCACGAGGGTGGCCAGGGCCTCGCTCTCGACGTCCTCAGCGATGATGAGGAGCGGACGGCCGGTGTTGACGACCTTCTCGAGCACGGGCAGGAGGTCCTTCATGGTGCTGATCTTCTTGTCGTAGATGAGGATGTAGGGGTTGTCGTAGCTGCACTCCATCTTCTCGGTGTCGGTGACGAAGTAGGGGCTGATGTAGCCGCGGTCGAACTGCATACCCTCAACCACCTTGACGGTGGTGTCGATGCCCTTGGCGTTCTCGATGGTGATGACGCCGTCCTTGGTCACTTTCTCCATAGCCTCGGCGATGATGTCACCGATGGCGCTGTCGTTGTTGGCACTGATGGTGGCCACCTGGCGGATCTTCTGGATGTCGCCACCCACTTCTTGGGCCTGCTCCTTGATGCTCTTCACGATCTCGGCCACGGCCTTGTCGATGCCGCGTTTGAGGTCCATGGGGTTGGCACCGGCGGTGACGTTCTTCAGGCCGGTGTTGACGATGGCCTGTGCCAGCACGGTGGCGGTGGTGGTGCCGTCGCCGGCCTGGTCGTTGGTCTTGGAGGCGACCTCCTTGACCATCTGGGCACCCATGTTCTGGATGCCGTCCTCAAGCTCGATTTCCTTGGCCACGGTAACGCCGTCCTTGGTCACCTGCGGGGCACCGAATTTCTTGTCGATAACCACATTGCGGCCTTTGGGGCCGAGGGTCACCTTCACTGCGTTTGCCAACTCGTCGACGCCTTTGCGAAGCTGCTCGCGAGCGTCATTATTGAAAACTATCTGTTTTGCCATTTCTTTGTTCCTTTCTATTTTATTTGTTTACATTTTTGGTCGCTTCGCTCAAAATTATAGAAAAATTTATTAGGAAAATTTTTAAAATTTTTGAACAAATTTTCTTATAATTTTGAGGCCGACAGGCCGACCCATTTTAAATAATAGCGTAGATGTCGCTTTCTTTCATGATCATCAGCTTCTCGCCGTCGATCTCGATCTCGGTGCCGCTGTACTTGCCGTAGAGGACTTGGTCGCCCACCTTGACGGTCATCTCGTGGTCCTTGGTGCCCTTGCCCACGGCGAGGACTTCGCCGCGCTGCGGTTTCTCCTTGGCGGTGTCGGGGATGATGATGCCGCTGGCGGTCTTCTGTTCAGCCTCGGCGGGACGCACGAGGACTCTGTCTGCTAAAGGTTTGATGTTTACCATAATGTTTTTTTTTTATTTAGTTTGTTTTTTTCTAGTTTTCTAGTTTTCTAGTTATACTAGCTGAACTAGGACGACTGGAAACTATCAACAACCGTGCCAATATGTCAGCGACTGCCACCTGCTGACAAATTGTCAGCCCCGGTGGCAGTCGCTGGAGGTAGTAGCCGAGGTGCCGCCGAAGAAAGGTGTCTTACAATCGGAACCCTATCCTTGCGGCTATCAGCATCGGCGCTATCTCGCTGAGCATGAAGTCCTGCTTGGCTTCTGTCATCGAGGTGTAGGATGGGTCGGTCTTGAAGGCAACCTCTTCGGTGCCGGAGATAAGGTGAGTGCCCAGATACCACAGGGCCACCTCGGCCTGCCACCGCTCTGCGAACCGGTAGCCTACGCCGAGGCGGAAGGCAGCGGACAGCGTGTTGTTGAAGCGATCGGTGTAGTCGTAGTCGTAGAAGCGGTTGCCTGCAATGACCAGCGGTTCGGCACCGCCGCGCAGCGAGACGCTACGGTCGCTGATGATGCAGTAGTCCAGCCCAACCTGAGCCTCCACGAAGATCCCTTGCCCGTTCGACAGGGTCCACTCGCGCCGCAGGCCCGCCATCAGCGGCAGGTTGTAATAGTAGGGCAAGGTAAAACTCACCTCGCTGAAGTTGCTTTCCATCACGCGCCTCACCTCAAACGTGCTTGTCTTGATATCGGAATTGAGGTCGCTGAAAATCAAGTCGATGCTCACCATCCAGCTGAAACCCTCCATCGAGCCGATGGCACTGCTCCACTGCACGCCGAGCAACCCTCCCTGTCCGGCACCTCCGTCGGGACACTTGTTGGCGAGTCCCCACTGGCTGCGCTGCAGGTCGGAATGGGCATAGTTGCCTATCGGGAACGACCAGCCCCCCGTGAAGGTGAAGCCGGTATTTTGGGCCTTAAGTGTTCCGCCGGCGGCCAGCAGCAGGGCTGCCAGCAAGGCGGAGAGTCTCTGTGTGCAGTTCATGTCGCTATTCTGGTTTTTATTGACATAACGCCGTTTTCGCCTACTTATTGCCCGCTGCATGAAAAAAAAACGGTCTCGGGGCAAAAAGTAGGGGGCGGGGAGATTTTTTTTGTTGCAGGTCGAAAAGTTTTTGTATCTTTGCAGTACTGAATTAATAGAACCAATAAAAAGGAAAAGTCATGAAACGCATTGCAATCATTGTAGTTATGGCGCTGATGAGCCTGACGGCGACGGCCCGATCGATACACTATTTCACCTTCAGCCAGGCCGCGAGGACGGTAAGTTACCTGAACGCGCAGAACGAGATGATGATCTACTGCGGGTACGATTACGAGATTGAGACCTACGTGCTGATCAACGAGGTGTGGATGGAGCGTGTCAACTCGGCGTACTACGAGATATGGGTGTACGGCTACGATGCCTACACGGGCGACGAGGTGTACATGCCGCTCGACCTGCAGTGCGTGTGGCTGTTCAGCGGCGGCCGCATGTACAACGCTGCGCAGTACCTGCGGTTCCACGTGACGGTGAACCGGCCGACCTTCGCTTGGCAGGTGCCCACCTACAACCGCTACGTCCGCGTGGTCCACAGCCCCAGCTTTGCCCGCACCTACCACTACGACATCCACCGCCACGGCTGGCGCCCGCCGGTCTACACCTACTCGGTGGCCCACCCGACGCCCCCCGTCCCCTACTACTACCTGCGCAGCCCGCAGATGCCCGCCCCGATGCCCACGGCAACCTGGACCCCCGGCCGCGAACGCCCGCATGTGCCTGAAAGCCAGACCCGCAACAACGGCAACTCCAACACCTCGACCACGGTGACCACCGGCAGCTCGTCGACACGCAACGGCGGCGCCCCCAAGCCCGCCACCTCCACCGGCAGCACCCGCGCCAACACGTCCGCAGGCACCGGCAACACGCGCACCACTACCACCACGGCGACGACCGCCACCGGCACCCGCAACAACGGCAACTCAGGCACCAGCCGCACCACCACCAGCGGCAGCCGCAACAACAGCGCCACCACCACTACCACCACCACCACGACTACCCCGACCAAGCCGACCACCTCGACCACGCCCAGCCGCGCCACCAGCACCTCACGCAACAGCGCCGCCGCCGCACCGAGCACCCCCACCCGCGCCGCCGCCAACAGCAGCGCCAGCCGCGCCACCAGCAGCCGCGCCACCTCGACCCCGGCCAGCACCACCTCGCGCTCCAACACCTCCGGCAGCCGCGCCGCCACCACCACAACAACCACTACCGACAACAGCAGCTCGACCCGCAACACCGGCACACGCAACACCGGCACACGCAACACCGGCACACGCAACAGCGGCACACGCAACAGCGGCGGCGCACGCTAAACGGAAAAACCCTAACCCACAACACCCGCAACACAATGAAAGCCAGCGAACTGGTCCTTGCCCCCGACGGCAGCCTCTACCACATACGACTCACAGGCAACACCTTGGCAGACAAGGTGTTGCTCGTTGGCGACCCCGGTCGCGTCAACATGTTCAAAGACATCTTCGACACCATCGAATTCGAAAGCGACAACCGCGAAATCCACGCCCTGACAGGCACCTACCACGGCACCCGCATGACGGCCCTCAGCACCGGCATGGGCTGCGACAACATCGACATCGTCATGACCGAACTCGACGCCGCCCTGCACGTGGTGAACGGCGAATGGCAGGCAGAGAACGGCGGCCGCCGCCTGCAGCTGGTGCGCATCGGCACCAGCGGGTCGCTGCAAGAGGACATCGACTGCGGCAGCCACGTGGCCTCGCGCTACGCCATCGGCCTCGACGGACTGATGAACTACTACCGCGAGTGGACGCCGCCGCTGCCCGAGATGGAAAGCGCCGTCGACCGCCAGCTTGCGCTCGGCGACAAAGTGGCCCACCCCTACTGCGTCGAAGGCAGCACACTGCTACTCAGCAAGATAGGCACAGGCATGCACCACGGCATCACCGCCACGGCACCCGGATTCTACGGCCCCCAGGGACGCACCATACGCCTGCACCCGGCGATAGAGAACCTGAACGAGAAACTGGCCGCCTTCGCCTACAACGGCACACGCGTGACCAACCTCGAGATGGAGACCTCGGCCATCTTCGGCTTCAGCCACCTGCTTGGCCACGAGGCACTTACCATATGCCTCATCATCGCCAACCGCCCGCGTGGCACCTTCCTCAACGACTACCACGCCGAGATGCGCCGCCTGGTAGGCACCGTGGTGGAACGGCTCGCCTAGCGGCCACCCTCTCTTCTTCAACGGCGAATAATACGAATTGTGCGAATTGCTTGCGCAGGTCGATTTACAGTTAATTACTCGAATTGACCTCTAACCTTTTTCATTCTTCATTCTCTACCCCTAGGAATCCCCTAAGGATCCCCCTAGTATATCCCTAGAAGTATAGACTTGGTATAGAGTTGGTATAGACTTGGTATAGCGTTGGTAGATATAAATATCTGGAAATTTGTGCGTTACACAGACCTGATACCCGAAGCAACTTTATACACCCCCTCTATCATTCTGGTGCACAACGGGTTGCAAAGGTATGGGGTGGATGGTTCGATGCTGCAAAGGTACGTAAAAAATCCGAACCGTGCAAGCACTTTTTTCACATTTTTTTGCTTCACGGCCTGCCGCGGGTAACGCCCTACTTCAGGTTGGGGCGGCGCTGCTTGATGGTCTCGTAGGCCTCGTTTATCTCCTTCATCTGCTCGGCGGCGTTGCGCTGCATTTCCTCGCTCATGCTGGCTACGCGGTCGGGGTGGTACTTCATGGCCATCTTGCGGTAGGCCTTCTTCACCTCGTCGTCGGTGGCCTTGCTGTCGATGCCCAGCACGCGGTAGGGGTCCTTGCTGTAAGTCCTTGAGCCGGTGGAGCCTGAGCGCCTCGACCCGCCGGAATGGGTCGAGCCGGACGAGGAGCCGACATGGCGCTCGTAGATGGAGGTGTAGTCGCCCTGCGAGATGCCGAGGTACTGCCCGATGAGGCGCAGCATGTTGATTTCTGTCTGGTGGAACTCGCCGTCGGCGCCGCCGATGCCGAAGAGGAAGTCGACCATGTGGTAGCGCGTGTTGTAGTCGGTGTTGACCTTAATCTGGGCGCAGACCTGGTTGATGGGTATGTCCTGCTGCACCATCTGCTGCAACACCTTGAGCATCTGCTTGCCGCGCTCCTCGCCGTAGTTCTGCAGCAGGAAGCGCTTGACGTAGTCGAGCTCGCTGCGTTTCACTTTGCCGTCGACCTTCATGACAGCGGCAATAAGCACCATCAGGGCGGCGTTGATGTCCTTCTGGGTGCCGGTGTTGCGATAGGGGCCGCGGTGCGAGGTAGACTGGCGGCCGGTGCCTGCCGACGACTGGCGGCTGCCGCTGAACGACGACTGCTGGCTGTCTCCGTACGAAGTCTCCTGGCCGTCGCCCAGCCGGCGGTCGGGCGAGATGGCCTTGCCGAGGTAGTATCCGAGCAGCGCTCCGATGGGGCCGCCTATGGCCCATCCGAGGCCTGCAAACAGCCATTTGGTGAAAGAGCTCATTTTTCCTTCTTAATGGTTTCGTAAACAATCGATTGCAAATCCGTCCGCACATTCATCTGCGCCAGTCGGTTGGGTGTTGACGACGGATGGACGCGGTTGGAGAGGAACACGAAGACGAGGTCGTACGCCGGGTCGACCCACAGCATGGTGCCGGTGAAGCCCGTGTGGCCGTAGGAGGCCTGCGAGGCCTGCGGGCATACCTGCGCGTTGACGCTCGGGGTGAACAGCTGCTTGTCGAAGCCCAGCGCGCGGCGGTTCTTCTGGTCGACGAAATGGCGGCGGGTGAAGGTGGCGATGGTCTCGGCCTTGAGGTAGCGGCGACCCTTGTAGACGCCGCCGTCGAGCAGCATCTGCATGAGCTTCGCCACCTCGTTGGCGGTGGAGAAGAGGCCCGCGTGGCCGCTGACGCCCCCCATGGCATAGGCATTGGGGTCGTGTACCTCGCCGTAGATCATGCCACGCACCGAGTCGTTCTCCGTCGGGGCTATGGCCGATACGCCGATGCCGTTGACCATGGGCAGGAAGGCCGTGCGGCGGAGCCCCATGGGACGGTAGAAATGCTCGCCGACATACTGGTCGAGCGTCTGCCCCGTGATGCGGGACACCACGTCGCTCAGCAGCATGAAGCCGAGGTCGCTGTACAGGTAGCCGTCGCCCTCGTTGAGGGGGCTTTCGGCCACAAGGCGCAGTATGGTGTCGAAGCCCGCGGCCTTGCTCCAGTAGGAGTCGAACGCCTTGAGACGCGCCTGGTGGCTCATGGCCTGCTTGACGGTGATGCCGGCCTTGTCGGTACCCTGCAGGTAGGGCAGGTACTTGCTCAGCCGGTCGTTGACAGAGAGCTTGCCTTCGTCGACCAGCCGCATGACGGCCAGCGTGGTAGCGCAGACCTTGGTGAGCGAGGCCAGGTCGTAGACGGTATTGCTGTTGACCGAGTCGATGCCCGCATCGGTGTATGTCTTGCAGCCGAACGACCGGTCGAGGAGCTTGCGCCCCTTGTGCAGCACCACAAGCTGGCAGCCCGGCATGGCTTTGGCGGCCAGGGCAGCGTTGACTATGGAGTCGATGCGGCGGTCGGTATTGAGGTCGAGGGCGTTGACGATGTCCTCGCAGGCCTCGCGGCGGTCGGCACCGGGCACCTCTATCTCCTTGAAGATATGTGGGATAACCAGGCGATGCTTGGCGCGGAGCACACGGCGGCAGTGGTAGTTGACAGCCCGCATGAGGGCGGTGTCGACCCTGGCGGCGGCGCGCACCACGGCGATAGACTGCGCCACGTCGGGCGGCAGCAGCAGTATGTCGTTGCCGGCACGGAGCGCGGCCAGCTCGCCCAAACCTTTGCCATAGGTATTGGTGACACCCTTCATATCAAGGCCGTCGGTGATAATCAACCCATTGAATCCGAGGCGTTCCCTAAGCAGGTAGGTGACCAGCACGGGACTGAGCGACGAGGGGCGCACAGGGTCGTAGGCGTTGACCTGCAGGTGGGCAATCATGATGCCTCCGACACCGGCGTCAATCAGGCGGCGGAACGGGTGGAGGTCGACGCTGTCGATGTAAGGCAGCGTGTGGTTGATGACGGGGAGTTCGTAGTGGCTGTCGGCGTCGGTGTCGCCGTGTCCGGGGAAGTGTTTGGCCACTGCCAGCACCCCCTGGCTCTGCTGTCCGCGGGCGTACATGATACCCAGTCGCGCCACGCGCTCGGGGTCGGTGCCGAACGAACGGGTACCGATGACGGGATTGCGGGGGTTGCTGTTGATGTCGACCACCGGGGCGAAGTTGATATGTATCCCCATCATACGGCATTGACGACCAATCTCTTCGCCCATGCGGAACACAACATCTTCGGCCGAGGGCGGCAACTGTCCGAAGCGGGCGTTGCGGGGGAAGGAGAACATGTCCTTGAGGCGCATACCGAGACCCCATTCGGCGTCGATACCGACCAGCAGCGGCACCTTTGCGTCGGCCTGCAGACGGCGTGTGATGGCCGCCTGGCGTGGTGCCGTGCCTGCAAAGAAGCAGACACCTCCGACACCTAGCGCGTTCATGCTGCGCGAGAACTCGGCGGCCTGACGGTCGTTCATATTCAGCGGCACCCTGACCATCATGAGCTGGGCTATTCGCTGCTCAAGGCTGAGCGTCGACATCACCGAGTCGACCCAGCGGTCCTCGGCGTCGTGGGCTATCCACTTCTCGTTGCTGAACCATGGGCTTTGCGCCGAAGCGAGGGATGCCACCATCAAAGCGGCCAAGGGTATTATGTGCAGTCGGGATTTCATTGGCGGAGCTGTTTGTCGATATAGGCGACCTGCCGCTGGCGGGGGTTGCCTTCATAATTAAGTACTACATAGTCAGCACGCTGCATGGCCACCTCGGCAGGCAGTTGCCTGTCGATACGCGCCATGAGCGTTGCAGTGTTGGTCTGGTCGCGGAGCCGCAGGCGGGCCAGCCGCTCTTCGAGCGACAGGTATACGCACACGACGCGGTCCATCAGGCGGTCGAAACCATAATCGTAGAGGATGGCGCTCTCAAAGAGGACATAGGGCGCATCGGCATGCTGATGACAGAAAGCGTCGAAGTCTTCCATCACCCTGGGGTGCACCAACGCATTGAGTGCCTGCATGGCCTCAGGGTCGGCAAACACGCGGCGGGCTATCGCCTGCTTGTCGGCCTCTCCCGTAGGGAGAATCACCTCGTCACCCAGCAGGTCTCTTACCTGAGCCAGAAAGGCAGGGTCAGCATAGTAGCTGCCCCCTACCCTGTCGGCCACGAAGGCGGGCACTCCGAGGCGCTGGAACTCAGCCACCACCGTACTCTTTCCGCACCCCATGCCACCTGTGACACCTACACGCAGACACTTCATTGTATGACAACGTATTGCACCTCGGCGGGCGAAAGCGTACGGACACGCACACACTCGGGGAAGCGGGTCAGACGGGGCTTGAGATGGGGTTTGCCAGCAAGGATGTCGCTATAGTCGACAGACACCTCGAAGCGGTCGGCCGAGACGGACTGAAGGTCGCGTTGCGCGACCCACACTCTGACGCTGGCTTGCTCGGGATAGAGGTGTAGGCGGACAGCAGTATCGGCCTGTCGCACGGTAAGCGGCAAGGTATACGTGCGTTCTACGAAAGACTGCACCGGGATGCGCACCGCCACACTCGTCGTCGACACCGAGACATCGCCCATGCGCTCCCACACGGGGTCTAGGGGCAGGCTGAGCGAGGCCGTCGTGCTGAGGTTGGCTATCGTCGTCGGCGACACCCTCAACTCCGTGATGCGCTCCAGCGCCTCTTCCGGGCCATACAGCGTCACCTCCTCCGGCGACACCTTGGGTTCTCCATAGAGTCCATAGCCATCGGCAAACGATATATCCACATCCGCCAACGAGGGGCGGAAGACCTTGCTGGCCCGCGCGGCCAATACCAGCCGCAGCGAATCGCGGGCACTCGACAGGCTGCTCACTCCATAGCGGTGCAACTGGCCACGTAGCATCTCGCCTATGTCCGATACCGCAACCGACCGACATTGCTGGACCTTGCCTTCGCCAACCCGCCGTTCATAGCAGCGGACCGACTCGCCCCGCATGTCGACCGAGACTGCCACCGGACTATTCTTCTGGCTCAGAAGCAATGCTGCAAGACCCGTGGAACGTACCTGCAGCTGAACTACACTGTCCATCTCTACAACCGCATAGCGTGCCGCATCGTATCCCGTCAGTTTTACCTGTACATGCAGCCCATACTCCTGGCTCTCCGACATGGCAACTCCCAGCCACACCAATGCCGTAAGGCATAGTATGACCAGAAAACCGTTTACCCGCAGCCCCCTTCTCTTCTCGGGAGCGTGCCTCGGGTCTGTCGTATCACTTTTCACTGCTGCTTACGGCAATCGCCGCATTTCTCGTTACTTCTTTTCTTCCGTGGTTTTAGTTTCAGGCGCAGGCTGTATCATCGACTTCTCGACGGTCAGCACGACTCCGTTCGACACCTCCACCTCGACGGTGTGCGTGTCAACAGAATTAACCTTGCCGTAGATGCCGCCAGAAAACACAACGCGGTCTCCCTTCTTAAGGCCTTCTCTGAACTTGCGCTCCTCTTTCTCCTTCTTGCGCTGTGGGCGCAACATCAGCACCCACATCACTACCAAGATGAGGATAATCCAAATCATCGAGCCACCCATGCCTCCCTGAGGCGCGGCTTGCAGCATAATCATATTCTCTATCATCTTATTTATTGTTTTTGTAGTTTCTCTATATTCTCTGTTATCTCAACTACCCACGCGTGCAGATACCTTCAGTTTCACGCGCGCAGGCTGTGCATTTGTCACCACGGTAACCTCCTGGAACTGCTGCCCTGACTTGCCTGCCGACTTGAACGTTACCGTGATGTATCCGTCTCCTCCAGGAGCTATACGCTCCTTCGGGTAGCTGGCCACCGTGCAACCACACGTCGCCGAACACGACGATATCACCAAATCGGCTTTTCCCGTATTGCGGAAGTGGAACCCGTAGCTTACACTCTCCCCTGCCGATAGCCGCCCGAAATCATAATAATCATTATCGAACGTAATCACCGGCATATCCTCCTCATCATCATACCCCTGTGCGCTCTGCGGATTCTTGATCAGGTCAACTCCGTTGTCCACTCTCTTCTCCTTGCACCCTGCCGCCAGCAACAATGCGCCGGCCACAAGTATCATCAGTCTGCTTTTCATATCCTTCTGCCTCCTATTCTTTCATCTCTGCCAGCCCTCGGCCCATCTTGCTGATGCGGCCACGGCTGCGCAACTCTGCTATCATCTTGTCCAATATGCCGTTGATGAACAACCGGCTACGGTCAGACGAGAATTCCTTCGACAGTTCAATATACTCATCCACTGTCACCCGCTCAGGTATGGTCGGGCACGCTGTGAACTCTGCCACGGCCATGTTAATCAGCGTAATATCCATCCGCGACACCCGCTCGAACTCCCATCCCTGCAGGTACTTGCGCGTCAGCTCCTCGGCTTCCGCCCTGCATTCCTGCGTAGCCTTCAGCAACTCGCGCGCAAACGTCATATCATCCTCGTCCTTCTCTTTCCGGCGGTCGTACATCAGGGGCCACATCATTGCCTCGTCGAAGCCATCCTCGTCCAGTGTCTTCAGCATCATGAAGTTATACTGCGCTATTTGGTCGAAATCATCGTCCCACAGGAGGCTCCGCTCGCCCATCGCCTCGCACAACGCATCCCTATTCATCAGGTAGCGGAACAAGAATATCGCAAAATCCTTGTCAACATCATACCCGGGCGCTGCCGCCAGGTATGCCTTATACTCTTCACGCTGCCTGAAGTCGAGGAAAGCCTCACGTACCAGCACTTCATGCGTCACCCAGCACCCGCACCATTTTTCCATGTGCTTCTTCAGTTCGAAATTGTCTGCCATCCGGCGGATAAACTCATTTTCCACCAAGCGGTAGTTGGGGTTGCTGTCCTCCGCCGTCGGGCGGAACTTGCCCTTGGCATCCTCCATCACCCTCCCGGCAGCCTCTGCCACCAGCGGCAGCAGCGACACCTGCAGCACTCCCAGCTCGTTCAACTTGCCCATGTGGTAGTCGAACGTACGCATCAGGCCTAACTCGTCGCCACCTTCGTAGCGACCCATATACACCGTTTGGAGCACCTTGCTCCGCAAAAAATGTCGACTTAACATACTATATTGATTATCTTCTTCGGTACAAATATCACCTTTCGCGGCTCCTTGCCGCCCATCCACTTGCCGCTCTCTGGTGCAGCCATCACGGCCGCCAGAGCCTCCTCCTGCGTCGCCGCAGCGGGCAGTGCCAGCGTGAAGCGCATCTTGCCGTTGAACTGCACGGGGTAGTTCACCGTGTCCTCGACCAGGTAGCGCTCGTTGCACTCGGGCCACTGCGCCTGGCAGACACTGCCTTCCTCGCCCAGCTCGTGCCACAGCTCCTCCGCCATGTGCGGCGCAAACGGAGCCAGCAGCACAAGCAACGGCTTCAGCACCTCGGTGCTTCTGCACTTCAGCGACGTCAGCTCGTTGCAGCATATCATAAACGTCGACACCGACGTGTTGAACGAGAACCGCTCGATGTCATCCGTAACCTTCTTGATTGTCTGGTGCAGCACCTTCAGCGATGCGTCATCCGGAGCCTCGCTACCGGACACCGTCTCATCACCCTGGTACAACTTCCAGAATTTCTTCAGGAACCTGTGCACTCCCTCGATGCCGCCCGTATCCCACGGCTTCGCCTGCTCCACCGGGCCGAGGAACATCTCGTACAGTCTGAGCGTGTCGGCGCCGTAGCGCTCCACGAGGTCGTCGGGGTTCTGCACGTTGTACATGCTCTTAGACATCTTCTCTATCTCCCAGCCGCAGACATACTTGCCGTCTTCCAACTCGAAGCGTGCATCCTTGAACTCGGGGCGCCACTCCTTGAACAACTCCAGGTCGAGCACATCGTTCTCGACGATGTTGATGTCCACATGGATGGGTGTCACCTCGGCCATATCCTTGACGAGGCCTTTCGAGATATAGAGGTTGCTGTCCTGCTTTGAGCGGTAGACGAAGTTGCTGCGACCCTGTATCATGCCTTGGTTGATCAGCTTGCGGAAGGGTTCGTCTTTTGCCGCCAGCCCCAGGTCGTAGAGGAACTTGTTCCAGAAGCGGGCATAGATCAGGTGGCCCGTGCCGTGCTCGGCGCCGCCGACGTAGAGGTCGACCTGCTGCCAGTATTGCACAGCCTTCTGCGAGAAATATTCCTCGTTGTTGCGTGGGTCCATATAGCGCAGGTAGTAGCCGCTGCTACCGGCGAAGCCGGGCATGGTGCTCAGTTCCAGCGGGAATACTGTCTTGTAGTCGATGCATTCCGTCGCCACCACAGCGCGGTTGGCCTCGTCCCAGGCCCAGCGCTTGGCGTGCCCGAGCGGGGGTTCGCCGCTGGCCGTCGGCTTGAAGTCCGTGACCTCCGGCAGTTCAAGCGGCAGGCACTCTTCGGGGATCGGATAGGGGGTGAGGCGCGTGGCGTCAGCCGTTTCACCTTTATAATATATCGGGAACGGCTCGCCCCAATATCTTTGTCTGCTGAAAATAGCGTCGCGCAGGCGGTAATTCACAGTCCTTCTCCCGATGCCCTTCTCTTCTATCCTGTCTATCACCGCCTTCATGGCATCCTTTACCTTCATGCCGGTCACGAAACCGCTGTTCACTGCATAGCCCGTTTTGGCGTCCATGCTCTCGGTCCAGGTCGCGGGGTCGCTCACTGCATCTTTTTCAAGGCTCACCACCTGGCGTATCGGCAGGCCGAAGCGGCGCGCAAAGGCGAAGTCGCGGCTATCGTGCGCCGGCACGGCCATGATGGCTCCCGTGCCGTAACCCGCCAGCACATAGTCGCTCACCCATATCGGCACCTTCTCGTCCGTCAGCGGGTTGAGGGCATAGGCGCCGGTGAACACACCGCTCACCCGCTTCACCTCGGCCTGGCGCTCGCGCTCCGAACGGTTCTTTGCCCACGCCACATATTCCTCGACCTCGGCCCGGTGCTCTGCGGTCGTAATCTTGCCTATCATCTCGTGCTCCGGACAGAGGACCATGAACGTCACGCCGAAGATTGTGTCCGGACGCGTGGTGAATATCTCGAAATCAGGCACATCGCCTCCGTCCGCCAGCGGGAACCAGACCGCAGCGCCCTCGCTCCGGCCTATCCAGTTGCGCTGTATCTCCTTCAGCGAGTCCGTCCAATCCAGATGCTCCAGGTCTTTCACCAGGCGCTCCGCGTAAGCCGTAATCCTCAGGCTCCACTGGCGCATCAGTTTGCGCTCCACAGGGTAGCCGCCGCGGACACTCAGTCCGCCCACCACCTCGTCGTTCGCCAGCACCGTGCCCAGCTCGGAGCACCAGTTGACGGCGATGTCGGCCAGGTAGGCCAGCCGGTAGTTCATCAGCACCTCCTGGCGCTTCCCTTCGTTCCAGCCCTTCCACTCGTCGGCCGTGAAAGTCAGCACCTCGGTGCAGGCGGCATCGAGGCCCTCGGTGCCACGCTCCGCGAAACGGGCTTCCAGCGCGGCAATGGGCAGCGCCTTGCCGGCCGTGTTGTCGTAATAGCTCTTGAAGAGCTGTATGAAGGTCCACTGCGTCCACTTGTAGTAGCCGGGGTCGCACGTGCGGACCTCGCGGTCCCAGTCGAACGAGAACCCCAGCTTGTCAAGCTGCTCGCGGTAACGCGCCACATTGCGCTCCGTCGTCACCGCCGGGTGCTGACCCGTCTGAATGGCATACTGCTCCGCAGGCAGCCCATACGCATCGTAACCCATCGGGTGCAACACATTGTACCCGCGCAGACGCTTGTAGCGCGCATAGATGTCGCTCGCTATGTAACCCAGCGGATGACCCACATGCAGGCCCGCGCCCGACGGATAGGGAAACATATCCAAAACATAACAGTGGCGCGCACCCTCTACCTCTTCGGTACGGTACACACCACCTTCGCGCCATGCATTTTGCCAGCGCCTCTCAATCTCGTTGAAATTGTATTCCTTTATCATACTCAATACGTTATGGGCACCGCATCGCGCCGATGCCTTCTGCAAAGATACACATTTTTTCTTATATGCAAAGAAAAAAACTTGCACAATCCAGATTTTCTTCGTATCTTTGCACCATCGAACCGGCCACCCCATACCTTTGCAACCCATTGTGCACCAGGACGATAGAGGGGGTGTATAAAGACACCCCGGGTATCAAGGCCGCATAACACACAAATTTCCAGTCATTTATAGCCAAAAAACCTATACCATCCATATACCATCTATATACCATCCTTATGGATTGTAGGGGAATCCTAGGGGAATGGGTGGTGAAAGGTGAGAGGTGAAGGGAGAAAGGTCAATTCGATTGACTAGCTGCAAATTGACCTGCGCAAGCAATTCGCATAATTCGTACAATTCGCCGTTAAAACGGATCTCAATAGAGGAAGTTGTTGTACGGGTACCTGATTGCATGGATGCGCGCCACCTCGGCATACAGCGTCTCGCGCAGGGCTTCGATGTTGGTACGGGCTGCCGCCGAGACAAAGAGGCTCATGCCCTGCTTGCCCTCCCAGTGGCGCTGCAGCTGTTCCAGGGTCCAGTTCGCCTCGGTCGGTTCTGTCAGGTCGTCTTCGTCTTTCTCCTCGTAGCGGTAGGCGTCGATCTTGTTGAAGACGTAGATCATGGGCTTGTCGGCGGCGCCGATTTCCTCCAGGATGCGAGCCACTGTATCGATTTGCTGCCTGTGGTCGGGGTGCGATATGTCGACCACGTGCAGGAGCAGGTCGGCCTCGACGACCTCGTCGAGCGTTGACTTGAAGGACTCGACCAGCTGTGTGGGCAGCTTGCGGATGAAGCCGACGGTGTCGGTCAGCAGGAAGGGCAGGTTGCCGATCACCACCTTGCGGACGGTGGTGTCGAGGGTGGCGAAGAGTTTGTTTTCGGCCAGCACGTCGCTCTTGGCCATGAGGTTGAGGAGTGTCGACTTGCCGACGTTGGTGTAGCCGACCAGTGCGACGCGCACCAGCGACTCGCGGTTGCGGCGCTGCAGGCGTTTCTGCGTGTCGATCTTGCCCAGCTGCTGCTTCAGTGCGGCGATGCGTTCCTTGATGAGGCGGCGGTCGGTCTCGATCTGTGTCTCGCCGGGGCCGCGCATGCCGATGCCGCCGCGCTGGCGCTCGAGGTGGGTCCACATGCGCGTCAGGCGTGGCAGCATGTACTGCAGCTGGGCCAACTCGACCTGCGTGCGTGCCGTCGAGGTGCGCGCATGGCTGGCGAAGATGTCGAGAATCAGCGTCGTGCGGTCCAGTATGCGCGTCTCCAACGCTTTCTCCAGGTTGCGCAGTTGCGCGGGCGACAACTCGTCGTCGACCACCACCAGCGGTTTCTCGCCCCCATCCTCGGCTGCATAGGCCTGCAGGTATTCCTTCACCTCCTCCAGCTTGCCGGAGCCGACATAGGTGCGCGTGTCGGGGCGCTCGAGCTTCTGCACCACCTTGCGCAGCACGACGCCGCCGGCTGTGCGCAGGAGGAACTCCAGCTCGGCCAGGTACTCCTCGGTGCGCTCCAGGGTCTGCATCCCGGGGCAGACGGCCACCAGGATGGCCCGCTCGACAGGTTCACTGTACGGCTTCATGGAGTATGCTGTTTAGTTGATTACCTACCGACTGCCACGAGAAGCGCTCGCGGACAAAGCGTGACGCCCGTTCCGACAGCCCATTGCGCATGGCCTCGTCGCCGAGCAGGGCCACGATATGGCCTGCCAGCTGGGCGGCATCGGTGCCCAGCAGCAGCTCCTGCCCAGGGGTGGCCCCGAGGGCCTGATTGGCCAGCGGCGTCGTCACACACGGCACGCCCATGGCCATGGCCTCGAGCAACTTGTTCTGCAAGCCCGACCCCATGCGCATGGGGGCGACGAACACGCGGCTCTGCGCATACGACGGGCGTATATCCTCGGGCGAGCCGACCACCGTCACCCGTTCCGACGCCAGGGAGCGCACGGCGCCCGTAGGCGTCGCCCCGGCCAACGTCACCGTCGCCCCGGGGCACTTCTCCCACACCAGCGGCATCACCTCGCGTACCAGGTAGGTAGCGGCGTCGACATTGGGCTTGTACTGCATGTTGCCGCAGAAGACAACATCCTGGTTCTTAGGCAGGTCGAGCGGGTGGAAGTAGTCGAAATCCACGCCGTTGGGGACGACGCGGATCTGGTCCGACGCGCGGTGCGGTATGGCGTCGCGGTCGGCCTCCGAGATGATGGTGAGGCGATTGAAGACACGGAAGGCCTTATACTCGGTCGAGCGCAGCATCTTGAACTCGAAATGCAGTATGTGGCGCCACAAGCCCTTCGACCGCTCCATCCGGCGCTCCGTATTCACCGACAGGGCATCCTGGAAGTCCATCACCTTCGGCACATCCAGACGCGCCACCAGGGGCATCGTACGCACCATCTGCGAGTAGACCACATCGGGCTTCACCCGCTGCACGAACTGGCGACAGCGGCGGCGCGCACGCTGCGAGTCCCAATAGCCAAGCTGCAGGCTCTTCGTAGCGATATAGTTGCGCACAACATTCTTCACACTCACCCACCGCGGCGGCGTCACCACCTCCATCTCCTTGCAGTAGGGCGCCAACGCCTCGCGCTGCTCCTCCGTCACTCCTTTGTGGCTCACGGCGAACAGATATATATCGTTCTCGCGCGAGAGTTCCGCCACCTGGTGGTAGGCGCGCAACTTGTCGCCTTTCTCCAGCGGATAGGGAAAACGCGGTAGGACTATGACAATCTTCATAATTTCATTTTTTAGTTAAACAATTGGGTCTGAGTGCCCTCGGCGAAGCCCATGCGCTCGTCCGTAAGGTCCGACGGCTGCTCCGTCTCCTCCACGGCCTCTGCCGGTTCGGGGTCGGCCTTCAGCGGCTCCAGCCACTCGAACCTGTCAACCGCAAACGTGGTCACACGCTTGCCTTTCGCCTTCACACCCTTCACGCCGATGAACTCCTCGACGTCGATAATCTCCGACGATATCTTCTTGCCGCTGTCGGCGCTGTAGGTCACCTCCAGGCGCGGATAATAGTTCATCGATATCGAGAGCAGCTCCGAGCCGTCCTCGTCGAGGAACGGCACCTTGCGGTCCGAGGCTTCGGGCACAAAACGCTTCAGGTAGGGGTACCCGTCGGCCGAACGGTACAGCGCCGTCAGTATACCTTCCGGGTTGAACTTGCGCAGTTCGATCAGGTCGTCGTCGTAGTGGTTGGCGAGGTCGAAGGTGGTGGTGCGGTAGACGGCGGACTGGGTGACGGCAAGTATCTTGTCGCTGCCCTTGAATTCGCCGAGGTAGCGGCCTGCCTCGTTCACATTCAGGCGCTTCACACTCTCGTCGAACCATATCTTGCGCGCCGAGAGCGTGCTGACACCCTCGTCCTTCAGGTTGATCGAGCGCACGGCGTTGCGCGTCAATATATTGCCCATCGACTGGCGCCCCTTGATGGCCAGCGTCTTGAAGTCGAAGTCGAACGATGTCTTCTTCAGCTTCGGTTTCGACACATGGTGCACCGTGACCACCTCGGCCTCGCCGTTGGGGTTGGCGGTGAAGTAGAGCACCTTGGAGTTTTTGGTGCCTTTGGTGAGGAGGTATTCCTTGTCGCGGGTGATGGAGGTGACGCTGAAGCGCTTGACCATGACATAGCCGTCGGGGCCGCCGTCGCGGTAGATGAGGTTGTAGACCGTGCGCTCGTCGCGCTTGCGGAAGACGGAGATGAAGAGTATCTCGGGGCACTCCTGGCTGCCGACGAACCCTTTCTCCTGCACCTTGGTCACCACAAAGGTGCCGTCGCGGCGGAAGACGATGATGTCGTCCATCCGCGAGCATTCGCAGGCCACCTCGACACCCTCCTCGCGCTTCAGGCCCCAGCCGGCAAAACCCGTCTGGTAGTTCACATACAGCTTCTCGTTGGCCAGCGCCACGGTCGTCGACTCGATGTCCTCGAACGAGCGTATCTCGGTGCGGCGCTCGCGGCCCTTGCCGTATTTTTTGAGTATGCCCTCGAAGTATCGGATGGCATAATCTGTCAGGTGTTCCAGGTGGTTACGCACCTCGTCCATGGTCATCTCTATCGACGCGACCTCTTCCTCGGCCTTCTTGATGTCGAACTTGGAGATTTTGCGGACGGGTTTTTCAGTCAGTTTCAGCACATCTTCGCGCGTAATCTCGCGTTTGAAGCGCTTCTTGTAGGGGCCGAAGGCCTTGTGCATCTCGTCCACCTGCTCGTCCCACGACCGGCTGTCGCGCTGCTCCATCACTTTATAGATACCCTTCTCGAAGAATATCTTCTCCAGACTCACCCAGTGCCAGCGGTCCTCCAGCTCGGCGAGCTGTATCTCGAGTTCCTGCTTCAGCAGTCCGCGCGTACGCATCGTACTGTGGCGCAGTATCTCGCTCGCTGTCATGAACACCGGCTTGTCGTCCACAATCACGCAGGTCTGCGGCGAGAAGCTGATCTGGCACGATGTGAACGCGTACAGCGCGTCTATCGTCTGGTCCGGGCTCACGCCGGCGGGCAGATAGACCACAATCTCGACCTCGGCGGCGGTGTTGTCGTCCACCTTCTTTATCTTGATTTTGCCTTTCTCGTTTGCCTTGACGATGCTGTCGATCAGCACATCCGTCGTCACGGTGTAGGGCAACTCGGTGATCACGATGGCCTTGCGCTTCTCGTCGTAGTGCATGCGCGCACGGATGCGCAACCTGCCGCCCTGGGCGCCGTCGTTGTAGCGGCTGACGTCGATCAGCCCGCCCGTCGGGAAGTCGGGATATATCTCGAACTCCTCCTCGCGCAGCACTTTCACGCTCGCTTCCAGCAGTTCGCAGAAGTTATACGGCAGGATCACCGACGTCAGCGTCACCGCAATGCCGCGCGTGCCTTGTGCCAGCAGCAGGGGGAACTTGATGGGCAGTGTCACGGGCTCTTCCTTGCGTCCGTCGTACGACGGCTTCCACTGCGTGGTCTTCGCGTTGAAGACCACCTCCTTGGCGAACTTCGACAGGCGGGCCTCGATGTAGCGGCCGGCGGCGGCATCGTCGCCGGTGAGTATGTTGCCCCAGTTACCCTGGCAGTCGATGAGGAGGTCTTTCTGTCCGAGGTTGACCAGTGCGTCCTTGATGCTGGCGTCGCCGTGCGGATGGTATTGCATCGTGTTGCCCACGATGTTGGCCACTTTGGTGAACCGTCCGTCGTCGGTCTCCTCCATGGCATGCAGTATTCTGCGCTGCACGGGCTTGAGGCCGTCGTCGATATCCGGCACCGAACGGTCCAAAATCACATCGCTCGCATAGTCAACCCAATAGTCCTTGAACATCCCTTCAAGCGAGAGCGTCGACCCCTGTTCCTCGGGGGGTGGCACATTCATGTTCTCTTCCATATTCTGTTCTATCAATTTTTACTGCGTTTCAGTAGGTGTCTGGTAGGTATCTGGTAGGTATCTGGTAGGTGAATACTTCGACTCTTTCCCATCATTTCCCATCGATGGGAAAATCGGGTTACTTGTCATTTGGCGCTGGCGTTGCGCAACACGCGGTTCCAGCGCAGTCCGCCGTGGTCTTTGTCGCTCGACCAGAGTACCCGTTTGGCCTTGCCCTCGATATGGTCTTCGGGCACGAAGCCCCAGAAACGGCTGTCCTGCGAGCAGTGGCGGTTGTCGCCCATCATCCAGTAGTAGTCCATCTTCGGCGTGTACGAGGTGGCGGGCTGGCCGTTGATGAGAATCTCTCCGCCCTTGACCTCGAGGGTGTTGCCTTCGTAGGCGGTGATGACGCGGCGGTAGAGCGGCAGGTTCTCCAGCGTCAGCTGCAGCGCCTTCCCCTTGGCGGGGATGAGGATGGGGCCGTAATTGTCCACACTCCAATAGAATCCCTCGGCATTGGGGTAAAGCGCCAGCGACGAGTCGGCCTCCACCGTGTTCTTTTGCAGATCCAGCACACTGCTCTTCTTGCCCAGCTCGGCGGCGGCCTGGAGCGTCAGCGGCACCTGCAGGTAGCTGTTGCCTGCGGCGTCGATGTTGCGCGAGCGGTTGGCGTTCTCTATGTCCTCGAAGCGCACACCCACCGCGTCGAGCGTGTTGGTGGGGTTGATGCCCGCGGCGAAAACGACCGTGTAGATATGCTCGGCCTCGGCGGGCTGCTCGATGGGTTTGCCGTCGATATAGACTTGCTGGTCAATGATTTGAAGCGTCTCGCCCGGCAAGCCGATGCAGCGCTTGATGTAGTTCTCGCGTTTGTCGACGGGGCGCGTCCTGATTTTGCCCAGCGCCTGGCCGAAATAGCGTGCTGTGCCGTTCATAACCGCCTCGCGGCCAAAGTCCTGCAGCGCCTGGTAGTAGGTGTACTGCCCTCCGGGGAAAGCCCCCAGGATGGTGTCGCCGGCAGGGAAATTGAAGACCACGGCATCGTAGCGCTTCACACGCGTGTAGCCCGGGAAGCGGTGGTAGCCGAAATGCGGCCAGCCGAGGTAGGAGGGCACACGCCCGTCGGTGCCCACCAACGCATTGTGCATCAGCGGCAGCGACAGGGGGCTCTGGATGATGCGCGGACCATAGGCCATCTTGCTGACCATCAGGTGGTCGCCCACCAGCAGGCTCTTCTCCATCGACGACGAGGGAATCTCGTACAGCTCGAAGACGAAACCGCGGATGGGGATGACGGCGATGCAGGCGAAAAGGATGGCCTCCACCCAGTCGCGCGTGTTCGAGATGGGGGCCGGAGGGTCGGTCTTGGGGTTGTGGTACTCGTGGCCGCTCAGCCCCAACCACGGCAGGTAGACCGGCGGGCAGAGGATGGCCAGCAGCTGCTCCCAGAAGCTGTAGCGGCGGAACACTCGCGCCGTGTCCTGCACGAGGCAGTAGAAGCAGAAGATGTTGATGCCGGGAATGAGCATGTAGACATACCACGTCCATTTACGCCCGCATATCTTCACCCACTCCACCATGTTCCACACAGGCACCAGCGATTTCCACGGCGCCACTCCCGCCTTCTTGAAGACGAACCACAGGCCGAGCACGACGCCGACCACTACTAGCACTAGCAAAATGTTGTATATCATAGGTGTTGTGTTTTTGTTTTCCGAATTCTGAGTTTTTGTGTTATGAGTTATGGTTTTGGAGGTTCAGCACCTGAAGCAGCTTTTGCTTCTCCTTGTCCCAGTCCATATCGGCCTGCGCGGAGGCGAAGTCGTAGGGGCCGTGGGCCAGCACGCGCCCGATGCCTTCGGCCAGAGCCTTGGCTCCCGGAGCGGCAAGCACCTCGCCTACCCCGTGGCGCCTGACGAAGGAGGCCATCTCGGGCAGGTCGCTCACCACCATGGGCACACCGGCAGCCACGAAGTCGCCCACGCGGTTGGGCAGCGCATAGTGGTAGTTGAGCCCCATGTCCTCGAGCATCACCAGACCCACGTCGGCCTGCGGCGTAAGGCGCTCGAGCTCAGCTACCGGCACGCGGCCGAGGAACCGTATGCGGTCGCCCCACGGCTTGCCTGCGGCATAGGTCCGCATCTCGTCGTAGAGGTCGCCCACGCCGACGACAACAAGTTGGCATCCAGGCAAGTACTCCAGCGCGTCGATGGCCCAGTCGATGCCGCGGCCCAGGTTGACGGCGCCTTGGTAGAGCAACAGGGACTCGGCCTCACCCCCGGCCCCTCTCCCATGGGATAGGGGAGAATCGACCTCATGCACTCTACTCCCCTCTCCCGCGGGAGAGGGGCCGTGGGTGAGGCCCATATTCCGCACCACCACCATATCGATGCCGAGCAGCTGCTTGTAGTAGTCTGCAACGCTCTGGTTGACAGTGATGTTTGCATCGCACCGCGGCATGAGGCTCCGCTCTACGCACTGCCACACGCGCTTCACTCGGTGGCGGCCGATGAGTTCCGGCACTTCGGGGAAGATCTCGTGCGAATCCATCACCAGGCGGCGCCCACGGAGCCTGGCGCCGATCCAGCAGGCCGGCAGCGTGTCGGTGTCGTTGGCCCACACCACGTCGGCCTTGGTGCGCAGCAGGCGGAAGAGGAGGCGGAGGTTATACTCGGCGAAGAAACGCCACGTGCGCTTCGCCCTTACCCACAACTCGTTACGCCCGAGCAACTCCACGGCGCACCCCGCCTCGCGCAGTGCTGCGGCGTGGCGTGCAACGCGGCGGTCGGTCACCAAATCGTTGGTGGCCGCCATCACTATCCGGGGATGCTTTTTATTATTCAAAACTTTGTTATAACGCGTATGGAAAATATTTCGTATCTTTGCAGCGGAATTTTTATCAACAAAGGCTGTCGAAAAATGCGCATCAAACTGATTGTCATATTCTTGCTCACCACGTTTGCCGTTGCCTGCAGCCCGCGACAGGCGCCTGTCGCGGCCCTGGCCGACCCCCTGGTGCCGCAACGCGGACAGGTGTGGCAGCTCGTAGCGCAACAGGGCAAAAGGCTCGCACTCAACAAAAAGGCACCCACACTGCTGCTCGACCCAGAAGCAGGCATAGCCACAGGCGATGCGCAGTGCAACACCTACACCTTCCACTGCCACCTGCTGCTCGTGTCGCAAATGCCTGACGGCGACCACTATACACTAGCCCTCGAACCGTGGGGCAGCGGCGACACCAGCTGCCCGGAGGCCGACATGAACGCCGAGCAGCGCTACCTAGCCCTCCTTGCCAAAACCACCTCGATGCGCCTCACAGCCACCACCCTGACCCTCTACCAGAAAGACCGCGAAATCCTGCACTTCGAACAGCAATGAAACTGTCGTATAAACGCCTCACCCTCAACGTCCCCATCGCCCTCGTGCGCTGCCTCAAACGCCGCATGCGCTATGTCCGCGCCGCCGGCGGTATCGTCGCCGACGACAGCGGGCGCCTGCTCCTCATCCTCCGCAACGGCCGCTGGGACCTGCCCAAAGGCAAGGTCGAACCCGGCGAGACCCTCCTGCAAGGCGCCTTGCGCGAGGTCGAGGAGGAGACCGGCATCCAGGTGCTGCCGCTGCCCGCAGCCCCTGCGCCGATAAAGACCTACCACCTGTTCAACCTCTACGGAGGCTGGCACCTCAAGCAGACTTCCTGGTTCCGCCTTGCCGCCGCCGCACCCGGCCTGCAGGGCACCCCCCAGCTCGACGAGGGCATCACCGACGTAGCCTGGGTCAAGACCGACGAGGCCCGACGACGGCTGCAAAAAAGCTACGGCACATTGCGCATACTATCTAGCTCATTATGAACACCTTAGAACATATAGCTCTCGCCTTCACCCCGGGTCTCGGCAACGCCTCGCTGCGCAAGCTGATAGACCTCTATCCCGACGAGAATATCTTCGACCTCCCTCTGGCCGAACTGCGCACCGCTTTTGGCCATAGAGAGAACATTATCAACGACTTGCACAACAAGAGCGCCTTCCGGCGGGCCGAGGAGGAGCTGGCTTTCTGCGAGACGAACAACATCAGACCCCTCTTCTTCACCGACGCTGACTACCCCGCCAGACTCAACCGCCCCGAGTGCGACGACTGCCCTGCCCTGCTCTACGCCCTCGGCAGCGCCGACCTCAATGCCGAACGCGCCATCGCCATCGTCGGCACGCGCCGCGCCACCCATGCCGGACGCGACAACACGGCTCAACTGGTGCAACAACTCAAAGCTTACAACACGCCGATAGTCAGCGGCTTGGCCTACGGCATCGACACTGCCGCCCACAGCGCCGCCCTCGACCAGGGAATGCCGACGGTCGCCGTCCTCGGCCACGGGCTCGACCGCATCTACCCGCCCGAGAACCGCCCCTTGGCCAAGCGCATCATCGACGCCGGGGGCGCGCTCCTGACGGAGTACCCCTCGGGCACCGCCATCAATCCGCGCTACTTCCCGGCGCGCAACCGCATCATCGCCGCCCTGGCCGACGCCACCATCGTCGTCGAAGCCTCAGAGAAAGGCGGCGCCCTCATCACGGCGGCCATCGCAAGCTCCTACCAGCGCGACGTCTTTGCCGTGCCGGGGCGCCTCACCGACACCTACTCGCGCGGCACCAACAACCTCATCGCCACCAACCGCGCCCTGCTCCTCCGATCGGCCGACGACATAGCCGCCCAACTCGGCTGGCCGCAAGCGGGCCAGCAACTCGCTCTGGCCGAGGCCGGCAGCAGCGAACCGATACCTCCGGCCGAGCAGAAGGTTCTCGACATACTGCGGCAGCACGACCGCCTGGCCCTCGACGAGGTGGCTTCGCTGGCAGGACTGCCCCTGCCGAAGGCCGCCGCGCTGCTCTTCAACCTCGAGATGTCCAAGCGCATACACACCCTGCCGGGGCACCTCTACCAGGCGGGCAACGCCTGAAGGCCTACGGCGGCATCTGGCACGATTTGGAGGCATTGGGGCACCCAACCTGCTCAAATCGCTCCTGTGTCGAACTATTCACCTACCAGATACCCGCCACCTTCCCCCTCCGGGCTGTTAAAAAAACTTAAATCGGATTGCCTATAATAAAATAATATGTACTTTTGCAGCACTAAATACAAAAAAACACCTACTATGAAACGATATAAACCGCTGGTCATCGCCACATTGCTGTGCCTCGCGGCCCTACAGGCCGCGGCCCAGGCCGTGGTCACCGTCGTTCCCCGCAACGGCGACACGCAGGAGATAGTCCTCTCCGCGGACGGCCAGATTTACTTCACCTCCGACCACATGGTCATCGCCGACGGCAACGCCAACAACTCCTTCGCCATGGCCGACGTGCAGAAGGTGCTCTTCTCCGCCCCCGTCAAAATCACCCGTGTCGACAACATCCCCGAGCTTACCCTCGCCCCCAACCCCGCCGCCGACCGCGTCACCGTCAGCGGCATAGGCCAGGGCGCGCACCCCCTATGGGTCTACTCCCTCAGCGGCGCCACCGCCATGCAGACCACCTGCACCGACGGCCAGCCCGTCGACATCAGCCAGCTGCCCCGCGGCATCTACCTGCTCCGCGTCGGCCCTGCAGTCGCAAAACTCATCAAATACTGATTGCCGCCATGAAACGTAATATCCTGACCCTCCTGACGGCAGCTGCCCTCCTGCTGGCCCTCCCGGCCCACGCACAGCAATACACCCTACGGTTCCATTCGGCCGGCCACATCGTCCACACCGCCACCGCTGGCGGCACCAACAGCCTCACCTTCAGCGACGGCAACGCCACCCTCAGCGCCGACGGCACCTCGTGGTCATCAGCCCTGACGGCTATCGACAGCCTCACCTTCAGCCTCGAGTCCTCCTCCGCCGACGCCGTCACTATCGTATGGAACGGCAGCTCGGTCGAGATAGAGAACCCCTTCGCCGACCTCGGCGTCACCGTCACCACCTCCGGCAACGGCACCCAGATAACAGCTCAATAAACCAATAAATATATACACACCTCTGAAACATGAACAAACGCACAGCACTCCTGCTCGCACTCTGCCTGCTTGGCGGCAGCCTCTACGCCCAAGACAAAGGGGCCAAACGCGAGCGCAAGAAGAACCTGGTAGTCAAAGAATGGAACCTCCGCGCAGGCTCCAAGACCCCCTACCTCGACAACCTGACCACCTACGACGAGCAAGGCCGCAAAATCGAAGAGACCGAGTACGCCTCCTACGGCCAGAAGAAACGCGTCGTCTACGAATACGAAGGCTCCTCCACCAAGTGCAAACGCCAGATCGAATACGACGACAAGGACCGCGTGGCCCGCATCAAGGTCTTCGAATACAACAGCGACGGCACTCGCAAGAAGCAGTACAACTACCGCCCAAACGGCAAGCTGGAGAGCACAAAGGACTTCGAGTACACCTACAAGTGATTTCTGAGTTATGATTTTTGAGTTATGAGTGCCGACTTACAACTGCCTACGCTCCTGCAGATGGCCCCCATCGGGTTGGACGACATGAAGGCCGTCCGCCTGATGAACCGCATGGACCAGAAGTACATAGCCCCCGCCGTGCTTCTCGAGCCGCTGCTGCAGCGCATCGCCGCCGACTACTACGTGCAGCGCATCCCATCAGCGCCCGACACCCAGAATCCAGAATCCAAAATTCAAAGCTCCGAACTCATCGCCCCCTACCGCACCCTCTACTTCGACACCGAGGCGCTGGACATGTACATCATGCACCACAACCGCAAGCTCAACCGCCAAAAGCTGCGCGTGCGCACCTACCGCTCCACCGACACCACCTTCTTCGAAATCAAGAACAAAGACAACAAAGGCAAGACCCGCAAGGTGCGCATCCCCATCGACGTCAGCCTCTTCGACAACGCCCTCGAGGTCCCCGAGGTGCAAGACTTTGTCAACAAAAACACCCCTTACTCCACCCAAGCAATCAACCATTCAAGCAATCAAGCAATCCTATACCCCACCCTCGAGAACCGCTTCGACCGCATCACCCTGGTCGACCGCGGCATGAGCGAGCGCGTCACCATCGACCACGGCATACGCTTCCACAACCGCGCCACCCAGCGTGACGCCGACATAGCCCACGCCCTCGTCATCGAGGTCAAGCACGAAGTCGGCGCCCCCACCTCGGCCATCGAGCGCGCGCTCCACGACCTCCACATACAGCCCCGACGCATGAGCAAATACTGCATCGGCACCGCCCTCACCAACCCCAACGCAAAACGCAACCGCTTCAAACCCAAATTATTATACATAAACAAAATTCAGGAGAACAGGTAGTTCTATTGTCTTAACTCCTGACTCCTTAACTCCTTTAAAATTATGAAACTTTTGCAAACCGCCTACGACCCCAGCATCGCCGAAGAGTTCGGCGAGCAGATTGCCAGCTACGACTTCCTCGGCATACCCCTCTTCGACGGCCCCAACCTCTGGAACCTCCTCCTGCGGTTCGCCTTCAACCTGCTGGTATGCTGGGTGATAACCCACTGCTTCTACTATAAGAAATCCCGTCGACGCGACTACTACTTCACCTTCCTCCTCTTCTCCGTCGTCATCTACCTCCTGCTCTTCTCGCTCCAGAACCTCAGCATCGAGATAGGCTTCGCCCTCGGCCTCTTCGCCATCTTCGGCATGATACGCTACCGCACCACCACCATACCGGTGCGCGAGATGACCTACCTCTTCGTCATCATCGGCGTCAGTATCATCAACGGCTTCAGCATGGCCGCCAGCTACGCCACCCTCATCGCCGCCAACCTGCTGGTAATCATCTCCATCGCACTGCTCGAGGGCCTTGGATTCACACGCCGCGAAGCCACCAAAATCATTGTCTACGAGAAGATTGACCTCATCCACCCCGACCGCCGACAGGAACTCCTCGCCGACCTCCGCCAGCGCACCGGCCTCGAAATCCTGAACGTTCAGGTAGGCTCCATCAACTTCCTCAGAGACATCGCATTCCTCAAAGTCACCTACGTCCCCGACGACGACCTGCCCAACGACATCGACATGATTACCAAGTTCAAAGAGAGCTGACCCTCCCTCATCGCGCACAAAGATTTCATTTCCAAACACAAACAACATTTTTTTTGATATATTCGGAAATATTCGTATCTTTGCACTTCCAACACCTACTTTCACGCCATGAGCGAACAGATGATACATAGCATCCGCGACTACTTCGCCACCCAACCCATAGAAAAAGCCTGGCTTTTCGGTTCCTACGCCCGCGGCGAAGAGCGGGAGGACAGCGACATCGACATCCTGGTCGCCCTCGACGCCGATGCCAAAGTGGGACTGATACGCTTTGTCCACATCAAAAACGAACTGCAGGAAAGGCTGAACAAAGAAGTCGACCTTGTAGTGGACGGCACCCTGCTGCCTTTCGCCGTCGAATCGGCCAACCGCGACAAAAAACTCATCTATGAGAGAACCCATCAGTGATAGAGGACGGCTGGAACACATCATCATCGCCATCGACGATGCCACCACCTTCGCCGGCAAGACCACCCTCGAGGAACTCCAATACGACAAACTCCGCTGCTATGCACTGGTGCACAGCGTGTAAATCATCGGAGAAGCCGCCTACAAACTGACCCGAGAATTCCGCTCCAACCACCCGGAAGTCGCCTGGAACGACATTATCGGCATGAGACATGTACTGGTACACGACTACTACACTGTAGACATCTCCCTTCTTTGGAATGTCGTCCACGAGGAGTTGCCGCCACTTCGCAAACAGATAGCGGAATACCTGGCCTCGAATAGCAGCCTATAATGCCACCTTCCGCCCCAACGACATCGACATGGTAACCCGCCCCGACCCATTTTTAGCCCCGTCCATCGGGGCTTTTTTAATACCCTCGCCTACCCACCCCCTACCATAGACGAAGAAGGGAAGAAGAGGGTACCCATTACGCACTGGTAACCAAACTGTTACAAACGGGCGTTTTGGGCCCGTTTTTCAATTTTCACAGCGTTTTTTCATCGGCTTTTTCCGACACACGTTACCATCTGGTTTTCTGCATCTTGCAGCATTCTTCGAACAAATCGGCACACAGTCCGTTTTTTTTTCGTATATTTGCACCCGAAACAACCACATCGGAAAATGAGAAAGTCACTGATAATCACCCTTGCCACCCTTGTCCTCACTGTGGCATGCACCCAAAAGACACGCCACTATGGCAGCGACGGGGCCTCGAACCAGGCCTCCTGCACCTTCAGCGGCAGCGATTCGACCCAGGCCGTGTGGACCTTCACCAAGGCCGACGGTTCGCCGCTGGTGCCCGACGCCGACTCGCTCCGCGTCATCGAGCGCGGCCCCGAAGGACACCCCATGACCGTCTGCTTCCACATCGGCGACACGCAGCGCTGGCTGCAGTTCTACTCCGACATGGCGCTCCGCAGCGACGGCCTCGTGCGCGGCGGTCTCCGACAGGGCCTCTGGACCTTCTACTTCCCCAACGGCGCGAAGCAGACCGAGTATGCCTTCGTCGACGGCAAAGAGGAAGGCCCCTATCGCGTCTTCCGCGAGAACGGAGCACCCTTCTACATCGGCCAGTGCATCAACGGCAAGCGTGTGGGTATATGGGAGATATACGACGAGAGCGGCAACCTCGCCACCACCAAGGACTATGGCTATTGAACTCTTCCCCGACATCACCCGATCCATCGGCATTGAGGCCGACCGCCTGGGCGTGGACGCCTACATCGTTGGCGGCGTGGTGCGCGACTACTTCCTGCAGCGCCCTTGCACCGACATCGACATCGTATGCGTGAGCCAGGGCAACGAGGGGGGCGAAGTGCACATCGGCATCGAGCTGGCCCACGCAGCCTCGCGCGCCCTCGGAGGCAGCAAGGTCTCGGTATTCAAGAACTTCGGCACCGCCAGCTTCCGCCTGCACGACCTGGAACTGGAGTTCGTCGGCGCCCGCCGCGAGAGCTACAGCCACGACAGCCGCAAACCCATCGTCGAAAACGGCACCCTCGAGGACGACCAGCGGCGGCGCGACTTCACCGTCAACGCCCTGGCCGTCTGCATCAACGCCGACCGCTACGGCGAACTCGTCGACCCCTTCGGCGGCATCCGCGACCTCGACGCCGGCATCCTCCGCACCCCGCTCGACCCCGACATCACCTTCTCCGACGACCCCCTCCGCATGATGCGCGCCGTCCGCTTCGCATCGCAGCTGGGCTTCCGCATCGCCGACGACACCTTCGAAGCCATCGCCCGCAACGCCCACCGCCTCGAAATCGTCAGCGCCGAGCGCATCACCGCCGAGCTCAACAAAATCATGCTCTCCCCCACCCCATCGCTGGGGCTGAAGCTGATGCACAAATGCGGCCTCATGGCCTTGGTGCTGCCCGAAATCAGCGCCCTGGCCGGCGTGGAGACCGTCGACGGCCGCGGCCACAAGGACATCTTCTACCACACCATGCAGGTGCTCGACAATGTAAGCCCACTGAACACTGATAAGGCCCTCTGGCTCCGCTGGGCCGCCCTGCTGCACGACATCGGCAAGCCCGGCGTCAAACGCTACATCGCCGGCCAGGGCTGGACCTTCCACGGCCACGAGGCCCGCGGTGCCCGCATGGTGAAGAAAATCTTCCGCCGCCTGCGTCTGCCCCTGGGACCCGAAATGAAATATGTCGAGAAACTGGTCATGCTCCACATGCGCCCCATCGTCCTCAGCGAGGACGAGGTGACCGACAGCGCCGTCCGCCGCCTGCTCTTCGAAGCCGGCGACGACATCGACGACCTCATGACCCTCTGCAACGCCGACATCACCAGCAAGAACCCCGACAAAGTGCGCCGCCACCGCGCCAACTTCGAACTCGTCAAGCGCAAGCTGGTGGAGCTCGAGGAGCGCGACCGCATACGCAACTTCCAGCCGCCCGTCTCCGGACTGGACATCATGCAGACCTTCGGCATCGGCCCCTGCCACGAAATCGGCATCATCAAGGACGCCATCAAGGACGCCATCCTCGACGGCCAAATCCCCAACGAGCGCGACGCCGCATGGCAGATGATGCTCCGCCTGGCCAAAGACCTCGGCCTGGAGCCCGCATCGCCCGACAAACGCTGAAAGCCCGTCCCGCGCGGGAGACAATATTTTTAGGTTTCGCGCGCGGGATTTTTTTTCAGCCCGATAGCAACTATTTCCCCGTATTTCAGTTTTTTTTGTATCTTTGCACTCAAGTTTTATTAACCAACATTTTTATAAAATGCTCAAACCCAATCACTTACCCCCCCCTATGCAGCAAAATGCATCCGGATCGGGGCGATTGCGCTAGTCTGTAGCGCGATGCTGGCCGCCTGCCAGAAAGAGGAAACCGAAGCGGGTTCCACAGTCAAACTCTTCGCCGAGGGCTTCGGCGGCGACGCGTCCAAGATGATCGTCGACCACGCCCAGACCTACTGGACCTCCAACGACACGGTGAGGATCAACAACGAAGTTTGCAAAGTTTATGTTCAAAATCATAGCAGCGGCCGAGAAGAAGTATATATATATCATGATGGCAGATCCAGGCCTCTCACCTACCCCCTGCGGGCTCTCACGCCCAAGGGCATCTATGACGGCTGGATCACTGAGGACCAGATCCAGGTTAACCTCCCCGCCGTCTACCAGTACGACCAGGTAGTAGAAAACGGCGTAGGCCGCCAGGTGCTGAACGCCCCCATGGCCGCCTACGCCACCTCGGGCGGCGAGCTCCACTTCAAGCACCTCACCGGCGCCCTGGCCGTGAAAATCACCAACAACACCGGCGCCCAGATACACTTGGAGCGCATCGCGGTGAGAAGCAGTACCTCCAAGCTCAACGGAACCTTCACTGTCAACTTCACCGACCTGACCTCCATCAGAGCCCAAGTCGGAAACACAGCCGAGAGGACGGTTACCATGCGCTTCGACAAAACGCCGAAGGTCATCGGCGACGGACGAGCCGTCTACATCCAGATTCCCGTGCCGCCGACGGGAAGCAACAGCAAATTCACCATCTTTGTGGACTACTGCCATCAGGGGGAGGCCTACCTGAACAGACGTTGCTGCTATACGGAGAGGAAAACGCAAACAACCGCTGGCGCCTTGAACCGCGCCGAATTGGGCTACGCGCCCTACGAGGCAAGCGCACACAATGTGGACGAAGGCTGGTATTTCTTCACCGACAACGCCGGCAACAACCTCATCCGCAACATCTGGGACCTGCGGAGATTCGCCACCATCAATCTCGCCAATGAGATCGGCACCCAAAAGTTCAGGATCACAAAGGACATCGACGCCACCGGCATCACCATCGACCCCATCGAGGTCGGCACCGACATTACGGACTTCGAGCTGGACGGCGGCGACCACACCATCAGAAACCTCACCATCAACTCCGACGGCTCCTACTGCGGATTGTTCAGGGACCTGGCCACCAACACCACCAACCCCAGCCATAAGTACATCCATGACCTGAATCTAGAAAACACCACGCTGAACATCTCCTCCGGCACCAAATACGCAGGCCCCCTGGCCGCCTACACCGGCACTGCCTCCAGCAGCACCACCACAATCGAAAAATGTTATGTGTATTCCACCACCTACAACCTACAGGCATCCAACAGCCAGCCCGACAAGGCTTTCGGTGGCCTGATCGGCCGTCACGAAAAAGGCGGCCTCGTTGTCGACCAGTGCGCTGTCAGAAATGCCACATTCCAATACAACAACAACTCCTTCAGCAACAGGCTGTACTTCGGCGGCCTCGTCGGCTGGAACCACGTCTCATTCTCCGACCAAAGCACCCCCAGGCACGAGTTCACGAACTGCTGGTTTGCCCAAGAAGGCGACAACCGACTCTCCCTGCAATCAAGCACGGCCGCTTTCGGTGGAATCCTGGGTTACTCGAACAGCAACACCTTGAGCCCGGACAAAATGCACTTCAGCGATTTACGGATAAACTTAGAAGACATAACAGCAGTCAAAAGCACATTAAACGACGTGTACGTGGGAGCCGTGATTGGCCGAACACCCAACAGTTGTACCCCAGACGGCTTTCAGCCCGGTGTGCGTTTTTACAGCTACAATCTTTATAGACAATTACGTATTTTTGCCAAATGTCCCGAGGGCAGGACGTATTACACCGGAGGGAGATATTACATGTTTACCGACGCCTCTCATTATAATTATCAAGGCTATGGCGACAGCGGCTTGGGCGACAGGAAAAATGGACTAGTCGGGAATATCACTGATTACGAACCCTCTGCCACTTTTGAGGGATTAAACCGATGGATGGTATTTATTGACATGGAATAATCATTTGCATCATGAACAACAAGAACAAGAAATCATACCTCGCGCCGCAGCTGACGGCGGTGAATTTCAAGAGCGAACGCGGGTTTGCCAACAGCACCGGCGAATCCGTCCCCTACACGTTACACCTCTTTGACGGCTACTCCAACGGCGAAAGGATGGAGAGCTACAGCACCCGCAGCGGCTGGGGCAACGACGACGGCAACAGCTTCTGGGGCAACTAATCCCCACAGCCCCGCACACAAAGGGCGCCCCGTCAGGGGCGCCCTTTTCCTTGCTCGTTTCCACCGGAATAAAAAAACTTTTGGCCACGTCAGTATTATTTTGTAATTTTGCACCCTCAAAATATTTACAATAGCTATGTACGAACACCTTAAGATAGAAGAGCGCGGCGCCATCGCCATCCTGACCATCAGCGCCCCCAAGAGCCTCAACGCCCTCAACAGCGCCATCCTCGGCGAGCTGGGCGACTACCTCGACAACTTCGACAGCAACAGGTTCCGCTGCCTCGTCCTGACCGGCGACGGCGAGAAGAGCTTCGTGGCCGGCGCCGACATCAGCGAGATGGCCGCCCTCAATGCCGCCCAGGGCGAGGCCTTCGGACGGCGCGGTGCCGACGTGTTCCGCCGCCTGGAGACCCTCCCCTGCCCCGTCATCGCCGCCGTCAACGGCTTCGCCCTCGGCGGAGGCTGCGAGCTCGCCATGGCCTGCGACATCCGCATCTGCTCCGACAATGCCAAGTTCGGCCAGCCCGAGGTGGGCCTCGGCATCATCCCCGGCTTCAGCGGCACCGTCCGCCTCGCTCGCCTCATAGGCCAGGGCATGGCCAAGATGCTCATCTACAGCGGCCGAGCCATCAAGTCCGACGAGGCGCTCCGCATCGGCCTCGTCCAGGCCGTCGTGCCGCAGGCCGAGCTGATGGACCGCGCCCTCGAACTGGCCAACCAGATTGCCGCCAACGCACCCCTCGCCGTACAAGCCGCCAAACTATGCATCAACGTGGAGTACGACATGGACGCCGAGAACGCCATCGCCTTCGAGTCGAAAGCCTTCGGCTCTTGCTTCGCCACCGACGACCAAAAGCAAGGCATGCGCGCCTTCCTCGAGAAAGGCAAATGCGAATTCCAAGGAAAATAATCCCAACTATTATTAATCATTAATTGTTCATATTATGAAAATCTGTATTATCGGAACCGGCACCATGGCCAAAGGCATTGTCAAAGCCTTTGCCGCACAGATGCCCGTCGTCATGAAAAGCCGTACCCAGGCCAGCCTCGACAAAGCCATGGCCTCCATCGAAAAAGGCTATGCCAAGCTCGTCGAGAAGGGCAAGATGACCCAGGAGGCCGTCGACGCCCTGATGCGCAACATCACCACCACCACCGACTACGCCACCTTCGCCGATGCCGACCTCGTCATCGAGGCCGCCGTCGAGGAGATGCAGCTCAAGAAGGACGTCTTCACCGAGCTCGACGGCATCTGCAAGGCCGAGACCATCTTCGCCACCAACAGCTCCTCGCTGAGCATCACCGAGATCGCCGCCTGCACCAAGCGCCCCGCCCAGTTCATCGGCATGCACTTCTTCAACCCCGCCGACCGCATGGCGCTCGTCGAGGTCATCCGCGGCCAGCTGACCAGCGACGAGGTGGTCAAGTGCGTCATCGACCTCGCCAAGCAGATCGGCAAAGAGCCCGTCGAGGTGAAGGAAGCCCCCGGCTTCGTCGTCAACCGCATCCTTATCCCCATGATCAACGAAGCCTGCGGCATCCTGGCCGACGGCATCGCCACCGCCGAGGACATCGACAAGTGCATGCAGCTCGGCGCCAACCACCCCATGGGCCCCCTGGCTCTGGCCGACCTCATCGGCAACGACGTCAACTTGGCCATCATGGAGGTGCTCTACAACGAGTTCGGCGACCCCAAATACCGTCCCCACCCCCTGCTCCGCAAGATGGTCCGCGCCGGCCTCCTCGGCCGCAAGACCGGCGAAGGTTTCTACAAATATTGATGCCCCGCGCCCACGACAGCACCGACAAAGGGAACTCTCCTCAGGGTTCCCTTTCCTTTGTTGCCGTTTTTTAAGAAAAAAACACTTGCACGGTCCAGAATTTCTTCGTATCTTTGCAAGAGCCGACACGGCATAGGGGACCGCTGTATCGCACTCTGCATCAGCGCCGTAGAGCACCCCTATAAAGCCCCATCCGGAGCCCCAAAGCAGCAATGCGCTAATTCCCAACAATTTAAAGCCACCAACTCCATACCAACCCTATACCAACTCTATACCAAGTCTATGCTTCTAGGGGGATGCTAGGGGAATACTAGGGGAATCGAAGGGCGAAAGGCCAATTCGAGTAATTCGCACGAAATCAGCGTTGCTGCCAATTCGAGTAATTCGCCCTTTCCCTTGATGTCAAAGAACTATTATGGAAGCTCCTTGCGGGTCTTTTTTATGCTGCCCTGCCTTCAGAGGAGGCGGCGGAGGGCGGCGGTGAAGCGGCGGATGTCGTCCTCGGTGGTGTCGAAAGAGCACATCCAGCGGACGACGTCGTTGACCTCGTCCCAGTCGTAGAAGAAGTATTCCTGCTGCAGCTGGCGCCACACCTCGGCGGGCAACTGGACGAAGACGCTGTTGACCTGGACGGGGTACATGACGCGGATACCGTCGATGCCCTGCAACTCGCTGAGCAGCAGCTGCGCCATGCGGTTGCTGTGCTCGGCGTTGCGGCGCCAGAGGCCGGTGTTGAGGTAGGCCTCGAACTGGGCGGCCATGAAGCGCATCTTGCTGCAGAGCTGGGTCATCTGCTTGCGGCGGTAGCGCATGTCGACGTCGAGCGCTGGGTTGAGCAGGACGGCGCTCTCGCCCATGAGCATGCCGTTTTTGGTGCCGCCGAAGGAGAGGCAGTCTACGCCGAGGTCGGTAGTCATCGCCTTGAAGGAGCAGCCGAGTGCGACGGCGGCGTTGGCGAGGCGTGCGCCGTCGACGTGGAGGTACATGCCGTGCTCGTGAGCCAGGTCGGCGAGGGAGCGGATTTCGTCGAGGGTGTAGAGTGTACCTAGTTCGGTGGGCTGGCTGATGCTGATGGCGCGGGGCTGCGAGTGGTGCTCGAAGCCGAAGCCGTGGAGGCGGGTGCGCACCAGCTCAGGGGTGAGCTTGCCGTCGGGGGTGTCGACGGTGAGGAGTCGGCAGCCGACGACGCGTTGCGGCGCGCCGCACTCGTCGACGTTGATGTGTGCCGTCTCGGCGCAGACGACGGCGTGGTGCGAGCGGCACATGGCGTCGATATTCAGCACGTTGGCGCCGGTGCCGTTGAAGACGAAGTAGACCTTGGCCTGGGGGCCGAAGTGGTGCCGGAAGAGTTCTTCGGCACGGAGACACCATTCGTCGTCGCCATAGGCCAGGGCATGGTCGACGTTGGCGTCGGCTATGGCCTGGAGTATCTCGGGGCTGATGCCCGAGTGGTTGTCTGACCCGAATCCGCGTTTCATTTATTTGTCCATTGTGTAGAGGAACTCCTCGTTGTTGCGGGTGTTGGCCATGGCGCGTTTGAGGAATTCCATTGCTTCGAGCGGGTTGAGGTCGGTGAGGTGGTTGCGGAGGACGAGGGTGCGCGACAGCACGTCGGGCTTGACGAGGAGGTCGTCGCGACGAGTGGAGGAGGCGGTGAGGTCGATGGCGGGGTAGACGCGCTTGTTGGAGAGTTTGCGGTCGAGCTGGAGCTCCATGTTGCCGGTGCCCTTGAATTCTTCGAAGATGACGTCGTCCATCTTGGAGCCGGTCTCGGTAAGGGCTGTGGCGATGATGGTGAGCGATCCGCCGTTCTCGATCTTGCGGGCAGCGCCGAAGAAGCGTTTGGGTTTCTGGAGGGCGTTGGCCTCGACGCCGCCGGAGAGGACTTTGCCGCTGGCGGGTTGGACGGTATTATAGGCACGCGCGAGGCGGGTGATGGAGTCGAGGACTATCATCACGTCGTGGCCGCACTCGGTGAGGCGCTTGGCTTTTTCGAGGACGATGTTGGCGATGCGGACGTGGCGGTCGGCGGGTTCGTCGAAGGTGGAGGCTATGACCTCGGCCTTGACGGAGCGCTGCATGTCGGTGACCTCCTCGGGGCGCTCGTCGATGAGGAGCACCATAAGATAGACCTCGGGGTGGTTGAAGGCGATGGCGTTGGCCACTTCCTTGAGGAGGGTGGTCTTACCGGTCTTGGGCTGGGCGACGATGAGGCCGCGCTGGCCCTTGCCTATGGGGGTGAAGAGGTCGATGATGCGGGTGGAGAGGGTCTCCTGCGGGTGCCCTGTGAGTTTGAATTTCTCGTTGGGGAAGAGAGGTGTCATGCTCTCGAAGGGGATGCGGTCGCGCACGTGGTCGGGCGAGAGGCCGTTGATTTCGAGTACTTTGACCATGGGGAAGAACTTGTCGCCCTCGTGCGGCGGGCGGACCATGCCGCGGACGGTGTCGCCGGTCTTGAGGCCGTAGCTGCGGATTTGCTGGGGCGAGACGTAGATGTCGTCGGGCGAGGAGAGGTAGTTGTAGTCGGATGAGCGGAGGAATCCGTAGCCGTCGGGGACCATTTCGAGGACGCCTTCGGCCTGGATGACGCCTTCCGACTCGTAGTTGCGCTCCTTATGGTTGTCGGCGTGCTGCTGGGGTTGGGGGTTCTGCTGCTGGGACTGTTTCTTTTCGGGCTGCTGGGGTTGGGGGGCCTGCGGTGCAGGCTCGGTGCGGTCGGGCTGCTGCGCCTGGGGCTGCTTGGGGGGCTGGGCAGGCTGTTCGGCAGGGGCCGACGGTGTTTCGGGTTGGGGTTCAGGCTGCTGCCCGTCGGCAGGCTGTGCGTTTTTGCGAGGGCGGCCACGCTTGCGCTTGGGTGCCTCAGCGGCTTCGGGCTGGGGTTGCGGCTCGGCCTCGGGCTGGGGCTGCTGCACGGCGGGTGCTGCTTCGGCCTCGGTCTTGTAGAAGATGGGGCGGCCGGAGGGGGTGAGGATGTCGGGGACCTCGGGCACGGTGGGCATCTCGAGGGAAGAGAGCTTGAAGTTGAGGGAGGAGAGGGGGTTCTCGGCCAGCTCGACGGGTTTGACGTCCTGCTGCTGGCGGTTGTTGTCGTTATTGCGGCGGTTGCTCTTGTGCAGCTCGGGGTTTTTCAGGGTCGACTCGGCGAGGAGTTTGGGTTTGAGGCGCTGGCGTTTGCGCTGTCCCTGGGCGCCGTCGGCAGGCTCGGCGGGTGCGGAGGCGGCGGGGTTGGAGGCTTGGTGGTCGAGGATTTTGTAGACCAGGTCTTGCACATCGAGGCGCTTTGCTTTGGGGATGCCCATCTTTTCGGCTATGTCTATGAGTTCGATGTGGGCTTTTGCGGTCAGTTCTGCTTTGCTATACATTATTTAATAGTTGCACCTGTCGGTTGCAGGTTGTTGTTTTACGATGACAATAAATCGGCTGATTATCAAATACTCACGGGGAATCCGGCGCACTTTTTCGTTCTTATTTGATGGTGCAAAAGTAGTGTTTTTTTTTTAATTGTCGAAAAAAAAAAGCGTTTTTTTCAGTTTTTTTTTTGTGTATGAGAAAAAATGCGTACTTTTGCAGCGGAATTTATAAAGGAAAATAAACGTATAAATAAACAAGAATCATGAACATTCCTCAAAATCTGAAGTACACCCAGGACGACGAATGGGTGCGAATTGAAGGCGAATTTGCCTATGTAGGTATCACCGACTATGCCCAGCACGAGCTTGGCGACATCGTGTTTGTCGACGTCACCACCGAGGGCGAGACCATCGAAGCCGGAGAAGCTTTCGGTTCGGTCGAGGCTGTGAAGACCGTTGCCGACCTGCTGATGCCCGTGAAGGGCGAGGTGGTGGAGTTCAACGCCGACCTCGAAGATGCTTCCGCCATTAATGCCGACCCCTACGGCAAGGGCTGGATCATCAAGGTGAAACCCGAGAACATGGCCGACATCGACGCCCTGATGGACGCCGCCGCCTACACCGCCAAGATCGGTGCCTAAGCGAAACGCAGGACAAAAATAGCGAAGCCACCCCAAGAGGGTGGCTTTTTTTATAGGGTCCCTCGCCCACCCAGTCCGCCGACGAGCTGAGGGGGCGAGGCATCTGGTAGGTGTCTGGTAGGTATCTGGTAGGTGAATAGTTCGACTTCGGTGCTATTTGGCGCGATTTGGAGGGGTAGGTGTTCAAATATCAGCGTAAGGCACTGAATGTCAACATAGATGAGGCCCGCGCCTGCGGCGCGGGCCTCATCATGGCCATCGGCGGACAAGCCCTGCACCCTAGCGGGCGACAACGACCCGTCGGGCCGTGCTTCCGACGCGGAGTATGTACACCCCGGGGCGCAGCGACGCGAGGTCGAGGGTGGTCTGCAGACCGTGGAGAGGTTGGCTGAGGAGCAGGCAGCCCGCGATGTCGTAGAGGTCGACCCGCTCGGCAGGCTGGTTCAGGGCGACTGTGAGCGTGGAGGTTGCGGGGTTGGGGAAGACTGCGACGAGGGGCTGGTCGGCCTGGTCGATGCCTGCCGGGGAGTAGGGCATGTAGGTGAAGGGGCGGCCGGAGGCGGTGGTGTCGCGCCGGAACTGCTGCGTCAGCAAGTCGGCCTGGTTGAATAAGCATAACGGTGGAAAACCATGGACCTCGTCCTGCGCGGTGAGGTGGGCCAGCGTGAGGCTGCACGAGGTGCCGGGTTCGAAGGTGAAGGGGCCCACGCCGCCGACGCCGCGGCGGTCGCCGGGGGTGTTCTGCAGCTCCCACTCTGCCCACCGGCCGAACTCCGAATCCTCGGCGTACATGTAGTTTGTAGGATAACCGGAACCAGGAAGACCGTTGCCGCCGTACAGAAGGTGTTCCCCGTTGCGCCAGCAAGCGCGGAGGTAATTGTAGTAATGGTCGTAGACGGTCGGCTCACCGTTGCGGCCGCTGTTAGAATTGTCGTAGGCTATGAAGGACGAGAGGGGGTTGCCGTCGGCCGGCGACTCGAGAATGATGCACCCTTGGGCGGGGGGCACTTCGATACCGATATTCCAAAGCTGCTGGTCGTAGACTGAGCTGTTGTAGGCATAGAACATATTCAGACTGATATGGCTTCCAATGTAGTCGTCTATCCCGCTTCCTATATCGAAGTCGGTCCAGGCGCCGAGGTATGTGCTGTCGTAGGTGTTGGCAGAGCGGTTGAAGAGGGTGAAGTCGACGAATACGGCGTTGGCGAGCGCGGTGTCCTGCGGCTCGTCGAAGGCGTAGTGCATGGCGTGGACTTCGACACCCATAGGGATGCGGCCCTGCATGGTGTTGCCGACGCTCGACATGTCGTTGAAAATCGAGAAGGTGGCGACGTCGCCACGGATTATCGGATAGTCGCCGGAATAGGGGTCGTAGCGGCCGTCGCCGTCGGCATCGTAGAACGGGGCGAGGTTTTCGGCATAGCCTTCGGGACCGTGAGCCGGCCAGGTGAGTATGTCGTCGGGTGCGGTGTATCCGGGCTGGCCGAGCGAGGCGATGTGGTCGTCGATCATCTGCCGGCTGACGCGCCAGACACGGTTGTAGCGCTGGGCGACTTCGGGCGAGAAGGACGCGTCGGCCAGACGCAGGGGTCCGGGGGTATAGTCGCTCCGCTTGGAAATGTCGCTGACAGTAAAGAACTTATGCGCAGCCCCGTAGCCGCCGCTAGCCGCCATCCAGAGGGCCGAGGCGAAGATGGTGGAGACTTCGTATCCCGGCAGGACAAAATAGTTGCCACTTTCGTTCTTGTTACTCAACGTGCCCAGCGCGGAGACGGGCGTGGAGATGTTGTTGGCGTTAAGGGTCGCCCAAGCGATGGGTTCGACGAAAGCCACAACCGAGTCGGCAGCCTGCACAACCAGCGTGTCGGAGCCGCAACTCCAGCCCAGCATGGTGGCTTCTGCCACTGTGTACTCGACCATCATCACTGCCGTGTCGCCCACCTCGTACCAGCCGCTGCTGTTGTGCAACATATTGCCTCCCAGATTGATACTGTCGAACCTAGCCATGCCCGGCGTGGTGGCGACCACGTCGATGCGGACCGCGCACCCGGACCTCAAGCCGCGATAATTGCCCCACTGCGAACGGCGATAGGCAGCCAGCGAGCCACAGGGCACCTCGATGACGAGGGAGTGACTGTAGCGCGGGGAGAAGTCGAAGATGAGGTAGACCTTGCCCGAAGGGATGCCCATGGGCAGAGGGCTTGCGAAGCGGAGGGTGTCGAGGCCACCGCAGTAGGCGAAGGCGTCGCGGTCGAGCGCGGTGACGGTTGCGGGCAAAGCCACCGTGGTGACCTGCGAACTCTTGAACGCTGTGCCGACCGAGGTTACCGCCCATCGGGCACCGGAGTAGTCGACCGAATCGGGCACCGCGACACGCCCGGCATAGGTGCCCGAGGCGACTTGCACCGTGTGGTTGTCGGTCGAGGTGACCTGATAATTGATTTCCACCCCGTCGGCATTGGCGACGGAGAAGGTCTGTGCACCTGCCGTGGTAGCGGCGAGGGCGCAGAGGGCCATGAGTTGAATTCTTTTTTTCATCTTTTTATGTTTTTACAATGGTGATTTACTCGCGGAGGCGGAACCCGTAGGTCCACTCGATGAATTCTACGCGTCCGGCATGGGCGTTGAGGGCCACGCCGACGTAATGGCAAGGGTGGAAGCTATAGTAGAGGCCCACCCGCTCGTAGAAAGGGATGGTGACCTCGGATGAGACGATGAGCGCGGGGCCGATGCCGGCCTTGATGCTGAGGGGGCCGAAGAACGACTCGAAGGCGAACATGGCGCTGACGTAGACGGGGAATGTGTGCAGCATCTGCTTGTCGACAATGGGCTGGTGGTCGACCCAGTTGTACCAGAAGTCGAGGGTGCCGCCGATAGAGAAGACGGGCGAAAGGAAGTACATGTAGTTGAGCGACAGGTCGTAGCAGGGGAAATAGCCCTCGACGTCGAAGTGGCGAGACATGACGGTGCCGAGCGAGAGGGCGATGCCGGGCTCAACCCGCTGGAAGTGCGGCGTGGACTGCGACGTGTCGAACGACATGAGCGGCGGACGGACCTGACGGCCAAAGGTATAGGTGGCTCCGAGCTGCAGGTAGTTCAGGCCTTGGTTGGGGCGGTAGAGCATGCCGTTGGAGGTATGCAGCAGCGACAGGTTGAAGGCCAGGCGGTCGGTCGGGGTGTAGGAGACCGAGAGGTCGATGAGGCAGTTGACGAGCGACCCGATGAAGATATTGTTGGTGTCGCCGGTGAGGCTGAAGGGCTTGGTGTAGGCCGAGAGGCCGAAGCCTATGGTATAGTGGAACCGGTCGGAGAGGGGCCTGCGGAGCAGACCGACGAGGCCATAGCGGTCGCCGGCTATATTGTCGGGTATACGGGCATAGGAGGCACGGATGCCGAAGGAGGGGTGGCGGCGGCGGACGCGCCAATAGTCGTCGGCAAAACTGCGGTGCAGCCAGGCGGCTTCGATGCCATAAGCCACCGAGTTGTTGCTGGAATAACGGCTGTTGTTGGTCATCATATAGCTGCCGTTGAGCGAAAGTTCCCAAGTGCTCGAGGAGGGCAAGGCCCCTTGGGCGGCCAAAGGCGGCGCGGCCTGCAAGAGGAGGAATGCCATCGCGGCAAGGCGGCTTATGACGACAACGGGCTTCATGTGACGGCGGTCATTTCAATATACTGACTTTCAGTGAGCAACGGCACGCCGATGCGCTCGGCTTTCTTGAGTTTCTCGGGGCCTGTCTTCTCGCCTGCCAGGAGGTAGGTGGTCTTGGTGCTGACCGACGACGAGACTTTGCCCCCGTGGCGCTCGATGTCGGCCTTGATTTCGTCGCGCGAGAAGTGCTCGAAAGTGCCACTGACCACGATGGTCATGCCCTCGAGTTGCGTGCCGCCAGCCTCCCATTGGCCTGCCATCTGCAGGCCTGCCTCGCGCAGACGCTGCACGATGGCGCGGTGGGCAGGCAGTGCAAACCACTCATAGACAGCATGCGCGGTGACGGTTCCCACGTCCTCGACCTGGGCCAGCTCCTCCTCGGTGGCGGCCATGAGGGAATCCATGTCCTTGAAGTAGCGGGCCAGCTTCTTGGCACCCACCTCGCCGACGTAGCGTATGCCGAGGGCGAAGAGTACGCGCTCGAAGGGTATATCCTTGGAAGCCTCGATGGCGGCGAGGAGGTTGTCGGCGCTCTTGTCCTGAAGGGTGGCGTCGGTGCCGAGGCCGATAAGCTGCTCGCGGCGAAGGGTATATATGTCGGCAACGTCGCGGACAAGGCCTGCCTTGTAGAGGAGCTCGAGGCGCTCGGGGCCGAGGGTCTCGATGTCCATGGCCTTGCGGCCGACGAAGTGCTCCAGGCGGCCGATGAGCTGGGGGTGGCAGTGGTCGCTGTTAGGGCAGTAGTGCGCTGCCTCGCCCTCGATGCGCACCAAGGGGGTGCCGCACTCAGGGCAGCGGTCGGCATAGGCGATGGGCGCGGCGCCAGGGGCGCGGCGGTCGAGGTCGACCCCCACCACTTTGGGGATAATCTCGCCCCCTTTCTCGATGAAGAGCGAGTCGCCCTGACAGATGTCGAAGTTCTGGATGAAGTCGGCATTGACAAGGGTGGCGCGGCGGACGACGGTGCCGCCCAGATGGACGGGCGACAGGTTGGCCACGGGGGTGACCTTGCCGGTGCGCCCCACCTGGTAGTCGATAGAGAGGAGCGGGGTGCTGACGCGCTCGGCCTTGAACTTGTAGGCTATGGCCCAGCGGGGCGACTTGGCGGTGAGGCCGAGGCGGTCCCAGAGGGCGGTCTGGTTGACCTTGATGACGATGCCGTCGGTGCCGAAGGGAAGGTCCCAACGGGCGCGGTCCCAATGGTCGATGAACGCCTTTATCTCGTCGATATTCTTACATTCTTTAATATAAGGCTGCACCTTGAAGCCCATCTGCGAGGCCCACTGCAGGCGGCCGTAGTGGGTGCCGGGCAGGGCTATGCCGTCAGGCGCCATCATGAAGTACATGCAGAACATGAGCTTGCGCTTGGCACACTCTGCGCTGTCCTGCAGCTTGAGGCTGCCGCTGGCGGCGTTGCGGGGGTTGGCGAAGGGCTCGAGGCCGTCGGCTTCGCGCTGGCGGTTCATGGCTTCGAAGGCATCGAAGGGGTAGACCACCTCGCCGCGGGCCTCGAAGTCGTCGGGATAGTCGCCGCGCAGGCGCAGGGGTATGGTGGGTATGGTCTTGGCGTTGAGGGTGATATCGTCGCCCACGGCGCCGTTGCCACGGGTGACGGCCTGCACCAGACGGCCGTGACGGTAGGTGAGGCCAATGGCCACACCGTCGTATTTCAGCTCGCAGGTATAGGAGAACTCCTCGCCGTCGAGCAACTTGCGCGTGCGCGCTTCGAACTCTTCTATCTCTTCGATGGAGTAGGTGTTGCCGAGCGAGAGCATGGGGAAACGGTGCTCGACCTGGCGGAAGGTCTTGTTGACTTCGCCGCCGACACGCTTGGTGGGGCTCAGGGGGCTGGCCAGCTCGGGGTACTGCCGCTCGAGGTCCTGCAGCTGCCGCAGCATGGCGTCGAACTCCTGGTCGCTGATCAGCGAGCGGTCGTTCATGTAGTACTCGTGGTTGAGGCGGTCGATTTCCTCGGCCAGCGTCTCCATCTGCCTACGGACGGGTTCGGTGTCGATGCTGCTGAAAAGATCCATGCTTCAGTTAAGAGTTATAAGTTATGAGTTATGAGTTCGCCGGTGAAGTTGAGGGCTACGGGGCCGGTGAGGACGACGTTGTCGAAGGAGGCGCCGGTGGCGTCGAAGTCGACGCGGAAGTCGCCACCCCGCGTGACGAGCCTTCGGTTGCCGCTGACGATGGCGCAGGCGGTGACGCCGGTGCCGCAGGCCCAGGTCTCGTCCTCGACGCCGCGCTCGTAGGTGCGCACCATGAGGCGCCCGTCGGGGAGGTCCTCGATGAAGTCGACGTTGGTGCCTTGGGGGAAGTGGTCGGTGAGGTTGCGGAGGCGGCGCCCTTCGCCGACGACGTCGAAGTGCTCGAGGTCGGCGACGCGCTGCACGTAGTGCGGCGATCCGGTGTCGAGGAACCAGCCGTCGAGCACGCGCGTGATGCCGTCGGCGGCGATGGGCCTCATGGTGAGGGCCACGATGCCGAGGCGCTGGTCGGGGTCCCAGGCGAGGATGCGGGCCTCGTGGGGACCGTCGAAGCCCTTGAAGCGCAGCTCCTTACCCATGCCCAGCAGGTGTGCGAAGGCGGCGATGCAGCGTCCGCCGTTGCCGCACATGGAGCCGAGGCGGCCGTCGGAGTTGTAGTAGCGCATCTCGAAGTCGAAGCCGTCGCTGGCGGCGTCGAGGGTCATCAGGCCGTCGGCGCCGACGCCGAAGCGGCGGTGGCAGAGGCGCGCAATCTCGTCGGTGCCGAGGCGGAAGGAGCCGTCGCGGTTGTCGACGACCACGAAGTCGTTGCCGGCGCCATCGAACTTATGGAATGAGAGCTTCATATCTGTGGGTCAATAGTCTATGGTTGGGAAGAGTTTGCGGAATTCCATCAGGGCGGGGTTGTCGGAGAGCATGGCCTTGAACTTGTCCTCGGGCGAGTAGATGACCTCGTCGCGGCTGATATAGAGGGGGTTGACCTTGCAGTCGAGCATGCCCATGCCCGTTTTCTGGCGGAGGAACTGCATGACGTCGATGCGGTGAGGCTTGAATTCGTCCTGGAAGGCGACGGACTGTGCGTCGAGCTCGATGGTGCCGCGGGCTTCGCCGAGGCGCGGTATGGCGGCGTCGAGCACCTCGTGGAGGCCGAGGGCGTCGGCCGCCTCGCGCCAGTAGGCCTCGAGGTCTTCCTGGGTGAGGGGTTTGACGTCGGCCACCAGGCGTGGTTTTGCCGAGGGTGCCGTCGGGGTGGTCTTGATGGAGAGGGTGCCGAGGGGCGAGCGCAGCGTGCCGATGGGGCGCGCCGGGGCTGCCGCCGGGGCGGGAGCCTGCTCGACGACGGGATCCGCCGCGGGCGCTGCGGCCTGCGGATCGGGGGCGGCCTGCGCCGCCGCCGGTGGGGTGTCCGTGTCTGCCTCGCGGCGTCTTGCAATCTAACTCTCGGGCATCGTGGCCGAGGCCAGACGCATGAGGCAGACCTCGACGAAGAGGTTCTTGTTGGCAGCCTCGCGGAAGCGGTACTCATAGTCGGAGGCCAGGCCGAGGCACTTGAGCAGCAGCGGAAGGCCGCACTGCTGGGCCTGCTGGCCGTAGCGCTGGCGCAGGCTGTCGGACCCCTCGAGGAGCGGCAGCGTCTGCGGGTCGAGGCTCACCATGAGGTTGCGCAGGTGCTCGCAGAGGCCGGTGAGGAACTGCTGGCCGCCGAAGCCCTTGGCCAGCACCTCCTGGTAGAGCAGCAGGGCGCCGCCGATGGAGGCCTGGCGCACATGGTCGACGAGGCGGAAGTAGTAGTCCGAGTCGAGCACATTGAGGTTCTCCAGCACGCCCTGGTAGGTGAGGTTGCCCTGGGTGAAGTTGACCAGCTGGTCGAAGATGGAGAGGGCGTCGCGCAGGCCGCCTTCGGCCTTGGCGGCGATGACCTCGAGGGCGCCGTCCTCGTACTTCACGCCCTCATTGCCGGCCACATACTTCAGGTGGCTGACGATGTCGCCGCTCTCGATGCGCTTGAAGTCGAACACCTGGCAGCGCGAGAGGATGGTGGGTATGATCTTGTGCTTCTCGGTGGTGGCGAGGATGAACTTGGCGTAGGCCGGCGGCTCCTCGAGGGTCTTGAGGAAGGCGTTGAAGGCCGCGGCCGACAGCATGTGCACCTCGTCGATGATATAGACCTTGTAGCGGCCCGACTGGGGCGGTATGTAGACCTGCTTGGTGAGCTCGCGCATCTGGTCCACGCCGTTGTTCGACGCGGCATCGAGCTCGAAGATGTTCATCGACGCGCCCTCGTTGAACGAGCGGCAGCTCTCGCACTGGTTGCAGGCCTCACCCTCGGGGGTGCGGCTCTCGCAGTTGATGGTCTTGGCCATGATGCGGGCGCACGTGGTCTTGCCCACGCCGCGCGGGCCGCAGAAAAGGAACGCCTGCGGCAGCTGGCCGGTGAGGATGGCGTTCTTCAGGGTGCGCGTGATGTGCTCCTGCCCCACCACCGAGGCAAAGGTTGAGGGTCTATACTTGCGTGCTGATACTACAAAATTATCCATTTTATTAATATTCAATATATAACATAATTCACCCCCACTGGAATCCACTTGCAAATATACACATTTTTTTTGATACCGCAAATGCTTTCCGACATTTTTTCACTCCTGCGGCAGCGGCTGACGCACAGCAAGTTGCAGGTATCAAATTTTGCCAATAGTTTGATGATTTTTTTTATCGACGGGCACAATAAAACAGACGCCGGTGCGTTACTCAGATTGTACACCCTAAAGAAAAAGAAGCATGGCAAAAATAGAACAAGGCATCCTGGGACCCTTCCGCGGCACGGTGGGCACCGTCATCGGCTACCGCTGGCGCGACCGCTGGTGCATGCGCGCGCGGCCGAGCCACTACAACGACCGCCGGAGCGAGGCGCAACTCACTCAGCGATCGCGGTTTAAGACGATGATACAGTTCGCCTCGCCGGCCACGCCGCTGCTCCGCCTCGGCCTCCGCGCCTGGGCAGCGGAGCACGGGCTCACCGAAGGCAACGCCTTCCTGCGGCTCAACCACAAGTGGTTTTCTAGAGATTCTAGTATTTCCAGAGATTCTAGTATTTCTAGTATTTCTAGCAATATAGATTTCCCCAGTCTGCAGTTCTCCCACGGCCACCTGCCCCCCGTCGAGGGCGCCGCGGCCGAGCGGCTCGACGCCGTCACCGTCAGCGTCAGCTGGCGCCGCGGCCTGGGCCGCGGCGCCGACCATGTGCACCTCTACGCCTACTGCCCGGCCGCAGGCCGCGGCCTGCCTGTGGCCGCCGTGGAACGCAGTCGCAAGCACGCGCAGTTCATTCTGCCACAGGAGTTTGCCGACCAAGAAATCCACCTCTGGGCCTTCGCCCTCAACGCCGACGGCCAAGCCTCCCCCACCCTCTACATCCCCCTAGCCGCCGAGGCCTCCGACGCAATCCTACCCTCCGCCCTACTCACACCCCCCTCTACGACCTGCGACACCCCCGAAACCGCCATACAACAACCACAGAACCAACAGCTTTCCCTCTTCGACCCCCTCTCCGCCGACACCCCATCCTCCCCGCCCCCGCCGCAGTGACCGCACTGGAAAACCCGCTTTTATTCTTGCTCCACATCCGGAACCTTGTATTCGTATGTGCTATTGCCCAGATAGATCCACGAGTTCCTGTCCAAAATGTTATTCACGGTTGGCTGGTACACCGGGGGCACATTTTCCCCGTAGGATACAAAATGCCTTATCGTGATGTTTCCATCATACCGCAAACTAGCTGTATCTCCCCATAAATACCAAATATCGGTGATTCTGTTTCCCTCGCCTCCAAATTGTAATATTTTTGTTTCCCCTGGCGCCAGACTGATATTTTTCCAGCCAATGGACAGGTCGACAACATGGCTCGTTGTGTTGCTAATATTCATATTGACACTAGGCCTGTGAAAATCATTATAATCCGAACATGACAGCAGCAACGCCAATGCTATTGCAAGCAATGTTACGCTTGATTTCGTCCCATACTAGAAATCGGTATTTATGTAATTATCCATCAGTTTTTTATACTACGCCCCATCTTTAGACAGGTTTAACATTGTTTTTTAGTGTCGTTTGATTTGACTTCATTGTTCTTTGTCTCTGTTTGACGATGCAAAGATACAAAGTTTTTCTGAATTGCAAGCATCCGATGATTTTTTCCTTTATGCAGCCACATCATATCGCATACATGAAAGCATTTCCTCTATCGCCTGATGCGGACTTCAGTCGCAGGCCAAAGCAAAGGTAGACGCACTCCTGCTTGGCGGTTCGCCAGAAACGCAGTGGCGATATTGCTCCCATACGGTCGCGATAACCAATATAATACGGACGACTGCTCTTCGGACAACCCGCCTGGAGCATAAACCGAAAGCCGGGACCACGCGCGGTCTCGGCTTTCGGATTTTGGCGAGTAATGGCTTTACGCCTTGCTGTTCGGATTGTAGAAGACGAAGTGGTCGTCGATGACGTCGATGATGATGGTCTGGTTGGACTGCACTTTGCCTTCGAGCATCTGGCGCGACATTTCGTTGAGGATCTCGCGCTGGATGACGCGTTTGACGGGTCGGGCGCCCATGGCGGGGTCGTAGCCCACCTCGGCCAGTCGGTTCACGGCCTCGTCGGTGGCGGAGATGGTGATGTCGTTCTGCTCGAGCATCTTGGCCACGATGCACAGCTGTATGCGGACGATGTCCTTGATCTGGCTCTGCGTCAGCGGCTGGAACATGATGATCTCGTCGATACGGTTGAGGAACTCGGGGCGTATGCGCTGGCGGAGCAGGTCCATGACAGCCTCCTTGGTCTCGTCGAGCTCGTAGGGCGTGGGCATCGACGCGCCGGAGAGTTTCTCGCGGATAATCTCGCTGCCCATATTCGAGGTCATGATGATGATGGTGTTCTTGAAGTCGCAGGTGCGGCCCTTGTTGTCGGTCAGGCGGCCGTCCTCGAGCACCTGCAGCAGGATGTTGAACACGTCGGGGTGGGCCTTCTCTATTTCGTCGAACAGCACTATCGAGTAGGGCTTGCGGCGCACGGCCTCGGTCAGCTGGCCGCTCTCGTCGTAGCCCACATATCCCGGAGGCGCCCCGATGAGGCGGCTGACGCTGTGGCGCTCCTGATATTCAGACATATCGATGCGCACCATCATGTTCTCGTCGTCGAAGAGCACCTCGGCCAGGGCGCGGGCCAACTCGGTCTTGCCGACGCCGGTGGTGCCGAGGAAGATGAAGGAGCCGATGGGGCGCTTGCCGTCGGAGAGGCCGGCGCGGTTGCGGCGCACGGCGTTGGCGATGACGCTGATGGCCTCGTCCTGGCCGACGACACGCTTGTGCAGCTCGTCCTCGAGGTGGAGCAGGCGCTCGCGCTCGCTCTGCATCATGCGGGTGACGGGGATGCCGGTCCACTTGGAGACGACCTCGGCGATCTGCTCGCTGTCGACCTCCTCGTTGATGAGTGCGCCGGAGGCCTGCATCTGCTTGAGTTGCAGCTTGAGGTCGTCGACCTTCTTCTCGGCCTCCTTGATGCGGCCGTAGCGCAGTTCGGCCACGCGGCCGTAGTCGCCGCTACGCTCGGCCTGCTCGGCTTCGAACTTGTAGTTCTCGATGTTCTTCACCTCGGCCTGGATGCCCTCGACGATCTGCTTCTCGTTCTGCCAGCGGGCCTTCATCTGGTCGCGCTGCTCGCGCAGGTCTCCTAACTCCTTGTCTATCTGGGCAATCTTGTCCTGGTCGTTCTCGCGCTTGATGGCTTCGCGCTCGATTTCGAGCTGTCGGATGCGGCGTTCGATTTCGTCGAGTTCCTCGGGCACGGAGTCGATTTCGAGGCGGAGTTTGGCGGCGGCCTCGTCGATGAGGTCGATAGCCTTGTCGGGCAGGAAGCGGTCGCTGATGTAGCGGTGGCTCAGTTCCGCTGCCGCGATGATGGCCTCGTCCTTGATACGCACGCGGTGGTGCACCTCGTAGCGCTCCTTGAGGCCGCGGAGGATGGAGATGGTGTCGGGCACGGAGGGCTCGTCGATGAGCACGCTCTGGAAGCGGCGCTCGAGGGCCTTGTCCTTCTCGAAGTATTTCTGGTATTCGGCGAGGGTGGTGGCGCCGATGGCGCGGAGTTCGCCGCGTGCCAAGGCGGGTTTGAGGATGTTGGCGGCATCCATGGCGCCTTCGCCGCCGCCGGCGCCGACGAGGGTGTGGATTTCGTCGATGAAGAGGATGATTTCGCCGTCGGACTCGTTCACCTCGCGGATGACGCTCTTCAGGCGCTCCTCGAACTCGCCTTTGTACTTGGCGCCGGCGATGAGGGCGCCCATGTCGAGGCTGAAGATGGTCTTGCTCTTGAGGTTCTCGGCCACGTCGCCGCTGACGATGCGCTGGGCGAGGCCTTCGGCGATGGCGGTTTTGCCGACGCCGGGCTCGCCGATGAGGATGGGGTTGTTCTTGGTGCGGCGGCTGAGGATCTGCAGCACGCGGCGGATCTCCTCGTCGCGCCCGATGACGGGGTCGAGCTTGCCGGCCTGGGCCAGCTGGTTGAGGTTCTTGGCGTACTTGTTCAGGGCGTTCATGGTCTGCTCCTGGTTCTGGCTGGTCACCTTGCTGCCCTTGCGGAGGTCGGCGATGGCGGCCGCGAGGGCTTTCTCGCTGCAGCCGGCATCCTTGAGGAGCTGGGCAACGCGGTCGCGCCCGGCAAGGAGGCCGAGCAGCAGGTGCTCGACGCTGACGAACTCATCGTTCATCTTGGTGGCTCGTTGCTGGGCGGCGATGAGGGCCTGGTTGGCGTCGTTGGAGAGGTAGACCTGCCCACCGCTGACGTGGGGTTGGGAGTTTAAGATGTCGTCCACCTGCTGGGTGAGGCGGGGGATGTTGACCTCCATCTTTTTGAGGAGGTAGGGCGTAACGTTCTCGTCTTCGGAGAGGAGACCTTTGAGCAGGTGGGCCGGCTCGATGGCGGGGTGCTGCTGCCCTAGGGCGATCTCCTGGGCCTTCTGCACGGCTTCCTGCGCTTTGATTGTGAACTTGTCTAAGGTCATATTATTTGGTATTTTTATTGTTTGTACTCAATGTTGTTGTCCATTGAGGGCAAGGGCAATAAGCGTACCAAACCGGAGGCGACTGCCATTTTGTCAGTCGCCGTGGCAGGGGCCACAAAGGGAAACTAACGGTAGCGGCGGCACCAAGTCATCTGCTTGCGGGCGTAGTGCCAGGTGTTGATTTTGATTTCGGCCACGGCCTCGTCGAGCCAGCGTTCGCCGTCGACGACGGGAAAGAGCTCGCGGTAGCCGACGGTGCGGAGGGTGGGCAGGTGACGGCAGGCGGAGAGTCCGCGCACCTCGTCGAGCAAGCCTTCGGCCATCATGGCATCGACGCGGCGGTCGATACGTGCGCGCAACTCCATGGGTTCCATTGCGAGCACCCGCACCTCGGTGTCGAAGGGGCGTTGCGTGGGCTGCCATCCGCCGACGACCTCGCTGTAGGGGCGGCCGGTGGTGTAGTAGACCTCCAACGCGCGCTGCAGGCGCACAGGGTTGTTGCGATCGACGCGCGCGTAGTATTCAGGGTCTACCTGCATCAGGATGGCACGCTTCTCTTCCAACAGCATATTCTGCAGGCGCAGACGCAGCTCGGGCTTGGGGTCGGGCATGGTGGTGACGCCATGGAGCAGGGCATCGATATAGAGTCCGCTGCCGCCCACGGCGACCACCACGTCGTGTGTCTCCATCAGCTCCGCGATACACCGCAGCGCCTCCTGCTCGTATTCATATATATTATAAGGCTGGGTCACCGAACGGCAGGCGATGAAATGGTGCCTGACGGCGGCCAGCTCCTCGTCGGTGGGCCGCGCGACGCCGATGCGCAGCTCGTGGTAGAACTGGCGCGAGTCGCACGAGACAACCTCGGTGCCCAACTCGCGGGCCAGGCGTATGGCCTCGGCGGTCTTGCCCACGGCCGTGGGTCCGGCGATGAGAATGAGTTTCTTTTTCATCTTGCATCCTGGGATTCCAGAAAGGCTAGATAATCTAGATTTTTTAGAGAGTCTAGACTATTGCTTGTTGTTGACTACCAAGTCGAACTGCTCCCAGAACTCGGGGAAGGACTTTTCGACCACCACGGGGTTCTCAATCTGCAGGTCGGGGAAGAGGAGCATCAGCGGAGCGAAAGCCATGGCGATGCGGTGGTCGTTGTAGGTGCGCACCGGCTCGACGGGCTTGAGGGTGGCGGGGAGGATGGTAAGCTCCTCGCCGCTAGACGTCACCTTGCCTCCCATGCGCTGCAACTCGGCGCTGATGGCCTCCATGCGGTCGCTCTCCTTGAGGGCTATGTTGCTGACGCCCCTGAGGGTGGTCTTGACCTTAGCTGCAGCGGCTGCCACGGCGAAGGTTGGCACCAAGTCGGGGCAGTCGATGCAGTTGAACTGCACGGTCTTCTGCGCTTCGCCGCCCCCACGGACGGTGATAGAGCGCCCGGCAGAGCGGTAGGGCGAGCGCACCTCGGTGGACTGCACGCCCAGCATGCGGAAGAAGCGGTCGGTGGCCGAGTCGCCCTGGCACGAGTCGAGCTGCAGGCCCAGGAGGCGTATGCGCAGGTCGGGGCGCAACAGGGCCATGGTGTAGAAATAGGATGCCGACGACCAGTCGCGCTCGATGCTGATGGTGGCCGACTTGGGTCGACCCGCGAAATGGCTGACGTAGTAGGTGCGGCCGTTAGACGAGCGACGCACCTCGATGCCGGCCTGGCGCAGGGCGTCGCAGGTCATCTCGATATAAGGGCGCGACGTTGGACGCTGGGTCATAGTGAGCGAGATGCCCTCGGGCATGCGGGGAGCTATGAGGAGGAGGGAACTGACATACTGGCTGCTCAGCAAGGGGTCGACGGTCACCGTGCGGCGCAGGGGTATGCCGCCCTGGATGCTCACGGGGAGGAAGCCCTCTTCGCCGGTGCATTCCAACCGCATCCCCATCTGCCGCAGCGAGTCGATGAGTGGAGCCATGGGGCGCTGGCAGAGGCGGTCGTCGCCGGTGAGCACATAGTGGCCGGGGGTGATGGCCAACAGCGGCATCAGGAAGCGGGCCACCGAGCCGGCGTTGTTGCAGTAAAAGACGTCGGACGTACCCTCTTCCAGCTGCTGCAGCAGGCGGCGCAGCAGGCGGGTGTCGCCCGAGGTGGAGAGCTTGTTGATGCGGAAATGGCCGCCAGTGAGGTGGTTGATCATCAGCCAGCGGTTGCTCATGCTCTTGGACGCGGGCAGGGTGATGCGTATGTCGTTGGTATTCATCGTGTATCAGTTGATATTATAACCCTTCAGCTTGCGGTAGAGCGATCGCTCCGAGATGTGGAGGTCGGCGGCGGCCTTCTTGCGGTTGCCGTGGTTCTGTTCCAGGGCGCGGACTATGGCGCGGCGCTCGCGCTCGTCGAGCCCGAGGGCTTCGTCCTCGATAATCTCGGGGGTGAGGAACTCTTCGTCTTCTCCCTGCGGCAGGGTGTGCTGGGTTATCGTGGGCAGGTAGCTGTGCTGCTCGACCGGCACCGAAGGCCCTTGGGCCATGCGCCCCACCATCTGGCGCAGGTCGTTGATTTCGTTGCGCAGCTCAGTGATCATCTGCCCCATGGAGAGGGCCTTGAGCAGCAGCTCGCGGTCGGTGATGCCGCTGGCCTGGGCAGGGGTGCCTTCAACCAGTGCCGGCATCTTCTCGGTGGGGATGTAGGAGAGGTAGTTCTGAAGTATCTCGGGGGTGATGCTGCGCTCGGTCTCCACGACGGCTATCTGCTCGGTGATGTTCTTCAACTCGCGCACGTTGCCGTACCAGGGGTAGTCCATCATCATGCGCTTGGCAGGCTCGGTGAGGACGATGGGCGGCATGTGGTACTTCTCGGCCACGTCGGACGAGAACTTGCGGAACAGCAGCGGTATGTCGTCCTTACGCTCGCGGAGGGGCGGCAGGTAGATGCTGATTTGGTTGAGGCGGTAGTAGAGGTCCTCGCGGAAGCGCCCCGTGCGCACGGCCTCGACTATGTCGACATTGGTGGCGGCCACGACGCGGACGTTGATTTTTTGCGCGGTGCTGCTGCCGACGGGTATTATCTCGCCGTTCTCCAACACGCGGAGGAGCTTGACCTGCATGGCCAGGGGCAGCTCGCCAATCTCGTCGAGGAAGATGGTGCCGCCGTCGGCCTCCTCGAAGTAGCCCTTGCGGTTCTTGTCGGCACCGGTGAAGGCGCCCTTGACGTGGCCGAAGAGTTCGCTCTCGATGGTGCCCTCGGGTATGGCGCCGCAGTTGACGGAGATGAGGCCGCGGCCGCCGCGGGCATGCTTGCGGGCCGAGTTCTCGTGGATGATGCGCGAGAAGACATCCTTGCCGACGCCGCTCTCGCCGGTGATGAGTATGGAGAGGTCGGTGGGGGCCACCTGGATGGCCTTGTTGAGGGCCAGCATGAGCTTCGGGTCGTTGCCGATGATGTCGTATCTGAGTTTGAGGGATTGAATGTCCATGGCGGTGGGTTAATTGATGACGCGGTGCAGCATGATGCCGATGTTGCGCCGCACTTCTATGAGGTTCTTCTTCTCTTCGAGGAGCGCGAAGACGTCGGCATCGTCCTTGGCGACACGGAGGCGCTGTGCGTTGTCGGCGATGCGCTCGTCGAGGCATTTTATCTTGAAGCTGAGTATAGACTCGGTGAGGTCGGCCTGGAGGTTGTCCTCGGGCAGGGGTACGTAGATGTTCTTCTGGCGCCAGGTGGGGCTGATGCGGTGGGTGTCGAGCATGAGGCTGACGGCGAAGGAGCGCAGGGCCTCGTCGTCGACGGTGACGAAATAGGAGGCGTCGGCAGGCTGCCCTTGGGCGACAGCGTCGGCGTAGTGCTTGAAGATGGCCTGGCAGAGGGGGTCGTTGAAGGAGAGGTCGTCGGCGAGGAGGTCGTTGACGATGAGTTCGGCCAGGGGGTAGCTGACCTGCTGCGGCCGGCCGTTCTCGTCGGCCACGTCGAGGTCGATGGTGCGGTCGCCGTAGTTGAGCAGCAGGGATATGAGGTGCTTCTCGCGTGCGTCGACGGGCAGGTTGAGCTTGGCCGGTGGCAGCTTGGGGCCGCTGGGCACCTCGGGCTCGGGCATCGGGCCGGGGGCAGGCGTCGGAGGGGGGGCTGCCTCGGAGTAGGCCTTCTGGCGCAACTGGTTGATGGCCTTGGCCAACTCGGAGGAGAGGGCCTCCTCGGGCACACCGAGCAGGTGCGAGCACTGGCTGACGTACTCGGTACGCTCCAGCAGGTCGGGCACGAGGGCGATGGTCTGCACCGTCTCCTTGACCAGCTCGGCCTTGCGGATGGGGTCGTCCTTGACGCCGTCGAGCAGCACCCGCGTCTTGAACATGATGAAGTTCTCCTCGTGGGTGGCCAGGTAGTCCTGCAGTTGCGACGAGCCGTACTTCTGGGCGTAGCTGTCGGGGTCCTCGCCGTCGGGGAAGAGGACGAGGCGGACGTGCATGCCCTCGGAAAAGAGGAGGTTGACGGCACGGAGGGCCGCCTTGATGCCGGCCGAGTCGCCATCGTAGAGGACAGTGACGTTGGGCGTATAGCGCTTGATGAGGCGTATCTGCTCGGTGGTGAGGCTGGTGCCGCAGGAGGCCACGGTGTTCTCGACCCCCGACTGGTGCATCGAGATGACATCGACGTTGCCCTCGACCAGGTAGCACTTGCCCGCCTTGCTGATGGCCGAGCGCGCCTGGTAGAGGCCGTAGAGGGTATGGCTCTTGTTGTAGATGTCGCTGTCGGGCGAGTTGACGTACTTGGCGGCCTGCTTCTCGCTGGAGAGGACGCGCCCGCTGAAGCCCAGCACACGGCCGGAGATGCTGTAGATGGGGAACATCACGCGCCCACGGAAGCGGTCGTAGCACTTGCCGGTATCCTCCTTGAAGATGGTGAGGCCCGTCTTCTCGAGCACGGCGTCGCTGTAGCCGCTGCGGCGCGCATGGTCGGTGAAGGCCGACCACTCGTCGAGGCAAAAGCCCAGGCCGAAGCGCTTGATGACCTCGTCGCTGAGACCGCGCGAATGGAAATAGCTCAGACCCACGGCACGACCCATCTCGTCGTTGTAGAGCAGGTCGGCGAAATACTTCTGCGCGAACTCGCTGACGTGGAACAGGGCGTCGCGCTCGTTCTGGCGCTCACGCTGCTCCTCGGTCTGCTCCTCCTCGCGGATCTCGATATTGTACTTCCGGGCGAGCCAACGCAGCGCCTCGGGGTAGGTGAAATGCTCGTGCTTCTTGAGGAAGCCGACCACATCGCCCGCCTCGCCGCAGCCGAAACACTTGTAGATACCCTTCGAGGGCGAGACATAGAACGACGGCGTCTTCTCGTTGTGGAACGGGCAGCAGCCTATGTGGTTGGCGCCGCGCTTCTTGAGCGAGACGAAGTCGCCGATCACCTCCTCGATGCGGGCGGTGTCCATGATGCGTTGTATGGTCTCCTGGTCGATCATTTTCGGGGTGCAAAGATACACAATTTTTCCGACATTATAATAATAAATCTATATATCACTATGAATCAACGGCATAGACCCAACCGTCAGGCAGGCCGCACCACCCCGCGAAAAAAGCGATGCAAAAATGCTCCGACACCCCGAAATCGCACTTTCGCAACATACAGAAAACCAGCACCTAAGACCCACCCTCTTCTTCCTTGGTTCGTCTATGCTAGGACCCCTCCAGGTGCCCACCCCGACCGACAGCCCCCCCCCCCCACCGGAAAAAAATTTTGCCCCCCCGAAAAAAGTTCGAAACACAACCCCCGCTTCATGCAATCGAAAGGAGCCACCGCATGAAAGTCTACCACGTCTCTACCTCCATCGTGTCCAACCCGTTGGCTGCCGTCGGCCGAAAGCACCTCGACTTCGGACAGGGCTTCTACGTTACCGACCTTGAAGAGCAAGCCGTCTCCTGGGCCAACCGCCCAGCCAACGCCGGTCTGCCCAAGGTGCTCAACACCTACGAACTGGACCTGGACGCCATCCGTGCATCCGGCTTCAGATACAAGCTGTTCACGGCCTACGACACAGAATGGCTCGACTTCGTAGTGGCCAACCGCAAGGGCGGAAACCTGTGGGAAGATTACGACATCATCGAAGGCGGCATTGCCAACGACAGGGTCTTCAACACCATAGAACTCTACCTCGCCGGCCTCATACCGACCGAAGAACCCCTGAAAAAATTGCGCTACGAGCAACCCAACAACCAAATCTGCATCCTGCGCCAAAGCATCATCGACAAACACCTCCACTTCATCGAATCCAAATCCATAACCACATGAAGCACAACCCACTAATCAACGAGACCCTGCTCCAGATGAAGTACGCCCGCATCATATCCCTGCTCGCGGAACGGCTCGACATCACGGCTGACCGGGCGCTGGAACTGTTCTACCACTCAACGACTTACTCCCACCTCGACCAACTACAGCACAACTTCCACAACATGAGCGACCACTACCTGGCCGACGAAATCCTGGCAGAACTACAGGTACAGCAGTAATTTCTTCCATCTGACAAAAAAATCGTAATTTTGGGGGTAAACGACAAATGGTAGGCTGAAATCTTTGTATGCCATGTACTAATAGTGGCCATCGAAATCAAATCGTGCACGGAAGTGCAATCACGCCACCTTCGTGGGTTGAAAGCGTTTGCCGAAGAGCACCCCGAGGCTCGGCTGATTGTCGTGTCGCTCGATGTAGCCCCACGCCTCTTCAACGGAGTGGAGATAATGCCCGACAACCACTTCCTCGAAAAACTCTGGTCCGGCCAGATATACTGAGACGCCACAGGCAAAAGAGTTTCCGGCATTTTCAACAGCTTTTTGTTTATAACATTATTTGGCCAAATGGGGGAATCGTCGTAATTTTGCAGCGTGGTGAGGGTGAAGTGAGAACGACGTAAGTACCTTGACACTAGAAGTTTGCCGTGGTCCAGCCCCTGCGTCGGGGAGGGCCAAGAGGGAACCGCGTGAGAATCGCGGGCTGTCGCGCAACTGTTACTCCGCGCCATCGACGGGGGTGCACTCTTGCCATTGGGCCACCACGGCCCGAGAAGGCGCACCCGCCGCAGCGGACCAGCCAGGAGACCTGCCACGGGCAACAATCTATACGAGCAAGCCGCTTTCGCGTAATAAAGCCGGCCGCCGCTTCCAGCCACCTTTTGCGGCTGTCGGGCTCCCTGCGCGAAGCTATGTCGACGAATATATATATTAAAGAATAATAACACATAAAATAGACACATGGAGGCCAACAGTTTCAGCATCACCAAGCGCGACGGCAAGACCGAACGCTTCTCTTTGGACAAGATAATGAACGCCATCATCAAGGCGTTCAACTCGCTGGGCGAACCCATCGACCTGGGGCGCCTGTCGAAGATACTCTCGCGACTGGACATCCACAACGGCATCACGGTGGAAGAGATTCAGAACCAGGTGGAAGTGGCCCTGATGCAGGAGGGCTACTACGGCGTGGCGAAGAACTTCATCCTCTACCGCCAGCAGCACACCGAGGACCGCGAGACGATGGAGAAACTGAAGTTCCTGGCCGACTATTGCGACGCCGCCAACGCGGCCACGGGCAGCAAGTACGACGCCAACGCCAACGTGGAGCACAAGAACATCGCCACGCTGATCGGCGAGCTGCCGAAGAGCGGCTTCATCCGCCTCAACCGCCGCCTGCTGGTGGACCGCATCAAGAAGATGTACGGCAAGGAGACGGCCGACCGCTATATCGACCTGCTGACCCACCACTTCATCTACAAGAACGACGAGACGAGCCTGGCCAACTACTGCGCCAGCATCACGATGTACCCCTGGCTCATCGGCGGCACTACCTCTATCGGCGGCAACAGCACGGCACCGACCAACCTCAAGAGCTTCTGCGGCGGCTTCATCAACATGGTGTTCATGGTCTCCTCCATGCTCAGCGGCGCCTGTGCCACGCCGGAGTTCCTGATGTACCTCAACTACTTCATCGGCCTCGACTACGGCAAGGATTATTATAAAGACCCCGCGCGCGTGGTGGACCTCTCGCTCCGCCAGCGTACCGTGGACAAGGTGGTGACCGACTGCTTCGAGCAGATTGTCTACAGCCTCAACCAACCCACCGGCGCCCGCAACTACCAGGCAGTGTTCTGGAACATAGCCTATTATGACAAGCCCTACTTCGAGAGCCTCTTCGGCGAGTTCCGCTTCCCCGACGGGAGCGAGCCCGACTGGAACGGCCTCTGCTGGCTGCAGAAACGCTTCATGCGCTGGTTCAACGAGGAGCGCACCAAGGCCGTGCTGACCTTCCCCGTGGAGACCATGGCGCTGCTCTACAACCCCGACCACTCCTTCGCCGACCCCGACATGGCGCAGTTCACGGCCGAGATGTATGCCGAAGGGCACTCGTTCTTCACCTACATGAGCGACAACGCCGACTCGCTCTCCAGCTGCTGCCGCCTCCGCAACGAGATCACCGACAACGGCTTCAGCTACACCCTCGGCGCCGGCGGCGTCAGCACCGGCAGCAAGAGCGTCCTCACCATCAACCTCAACCGCTGCATACAGTACGCGGTGAACCACGAGATGGACTACCGCGAGTACCTGACCGACATCATCGACCTCTGCCACAAGGTGCAGACCGCCTACAACGAGAACCTCAAAGAGCTGGCCGACCACGGCATGCTGCCCCTCTTCGACGCCGGCTATATCAACATCAACCGCCAGTACCTCACCATCGGCGTCAACGGCCTGGTCGAGGCCGCCGAGTTCATGGGCATACCCATCACCGACAACCCGCAGTACCGCGAGTTCGTGCAGACGGTGCTAGGCCTGGTGGAAAAGAAGAACAAGGAGTACCGCACCAAGGAACTGATGTTCAACTGCGAGATGATACCGGCCGAGAACGTGGGCGTGAAGCACGCCAAATGGGACCGCGAGGACGGCTACTATGTGCCGCGCGACTGCTACAACAGCTACTTCTATATCGTCGAAGACCAGTCGCTTAGCATCATCGACAAGTTCCGCCTCCACGGCGCACCCTACATCGAGCACCTCACCGGCGGCAGCGCCCTCCACATGAACCTCGACGAGCACCTCACCCAGGAGCAGTACATGCAACTGCTGCAGGTGGCCGCCAAGGAGGGATGCAACTACTTCACCTTCAACGTGCCCAACACCATCTGCAACGACTGCGGCCACATCGACAAGCGCTACCTCAAGGAGTGCCCCCACTGCCACTCGAAGAACGTGGACTACATGACCCGCATCATCGGCTACCTCAAGCGCGTCAGCAACTTCAGCCAGCCCCGCCAGCAGGAAGCCGCCCGCCGCTACTACGCCACTCCAGAACACATGGAGGCCTGATGCTCAAGTACACCGACAGTTCTGTTGTCTTTCAGGAGATACCCGACGAGGTGACGCTGGCCGTCAACCTCTCGGGTTGCCCCTGCCGATGCCCGGGGTGCCACTCGAAGCACCTCTGGACCGACACGGGCAACGAGCTGACCGACAGCGAGGTGGACCGCCTGCTGGACCAACACAAGGGGCACGTCACCTGCCTCGCCATCATGGGCGGCGACGCGGCACCGGCCGAGGTGGACGGCATCTTCGCGCGACTGCGCACACGGCGACAGGGCATACGCACCGCCTGGTACAGCGGACGCTCGCTGCTGGCCAAGGACATGGACCTCAACCACTTGGACTACCTCAAGCTAGGCCCCTACCTGGCCCACTTGGGGCCGCTGAAGAAACCCACCACAAACCAGCGCCTCTACCGCGTCCGCGGCGGCACGCTCGAGGACCTCACACCGCAATTCTGGCGCAAATAAACCGCTTTTTTCTCATTTTCCACACCCATACGACAGCCACACAAGTGGCTGTTTCTTTGCACATTGCTGGCATTTGGTTCTGCCTTTGTTCTGACTTTTTTCTGCCTCGCGTACAATATTCCGGGAGGGACTGCGTTATCAAAAAAAAGAAACCGAAAAAATCTGAGTAATCAGAGTAATCAGAGTAATCAGAATAATCAGAATAATCAGAATATGGCAAAACTCATAGAAGGAATCCTGGGCGGATTCAGTGGAAAGGTAGGCCAAGTGGTTGGCGTACAGTGGAAAGGGCGGTCGTGCATGCGCAGCTATGTGGCGCGCATCAGCGACCGGCGCTCGCCGCTGCAGTTGGAGCAGCGGTCGCGCTTCACGGCGATGATACGCATGGCACAGCAGTCGATGTACGCCATCCGGCTGGGTTTCAAGCAGAAAGCCGACGAGCACAAAGTGACAGAAGGCAACTGGTTCTCCCACCGCAACACCGATGCCTTCCGCGTGGTGGAAGGTACAGTAGTGATTGACTACGAGCGACTTAAATTCTCCGAAGGGCGCCTGGCTGGCGTAGCATTTGCCGAACCGGAGTTCGACTCGGAATGTGGGCTGCACGTTGATTTCGAGGACGACAGGAACCTCCCCGGCACCTCGCGGCGCGACAGCGTCTACGTCTATGCCTATGTGCCCACCCTGGCCGAAGGGCTGCTGCTGCCGCCGGCCGTGCGCGAGAGCGAGGTGCTAGACGCCTCGCTCCCAGCCTATTGGCGCGGACACGAGGTGCACCTCTATGGCTTCACCGTGGGCAAAAAGGGCGGCGTGTCGAACTCCGCCTACCTCGGCCGCGGCACCATCGGCGACGCCACCCGTCGCCTGGCACCGCTGCCCCAAACCACAGCGGCTGCACATTTGCAACAAACACCTCATTCCCAAGGTTCTTGCCAACTTTCCCTCTTCTCGAATGAGAGTGATGTCGACATCCCCATCCCCTCTCCAACCCACCCCGAAAACACAAAAATGGGGCCGCCCTACGACCTTCGACAATGAGTATTCTCCTCCTGAAAAGGTCTCATGTGCAAATTAAGCACGAAAAAACATGCTTAACTTGCAAATGTCACATACCATACTCTTTTACAATGATTTACAAGTGCAATTTAGTGGAGAGCACCCCGTTTTTTAACCCAATTTGTCGCTAATTTGCACCATTTTTACAAAGTAAGCACAAAAAAGTATGCGACAGGACAACCCCTGGTGGCAAACGGGGCGCATTTCGGCCTATTTCGCCTCCATGAAGCCCCGCGCCTACCTCGACATCTTCTATCCGCTGGTGCACCGCAAGAGCATCAACCGCGCCCAAATCCTGATGGGGCCGCGCCGCGTGGGCAAGACGGTGATGATCTACCACACCATCCAAAGGCTCATCGCCGCCAGCGCAAACCCCTGTAGCATAGCGTTTATCTCGGTGGAGACCCCCATCTACAACGGTGTGTCGCTGGAGCGCCTGCTCGAGCTGGCCATGCGCGCCTCGGGCCACGAGAACTGGCGCCACGAGGAGTGCTTCGTCTTCTTCGACGAGGTGCAGTACCTCAAAGAGTGGCAGGTGCACCTCAAGACGCTGGTGGACACCTACCGCAACATCCGCTTCGTGGCCTCGGGCAGCGCCGCCGCCGCGCTGAAAAAGAGCAGCAACGAGAGCGGCGCCGGCCGCTTCAGCGACTTCAGCCTGCCGCCGCTTACCTTCTTCGAATACATACAGTTGCGCGAACAGGAGCACCTGCTGCGCGAGACCACGCTCGATTGGAACGACCACAAGGCACACTGCTTCGAGGCCGTCGACATACAACGCCTAAACGCCACATTTATAGACTATATCAACTTCGGCGGCTACCCCGAGGTAGCCTTCAGCACCGAGCTGCAGGCCGACCCGGATCAGTACATCCGCCTCGACATCATCGACAAGGTGCTGCTGCGCGCCCTGCCGAGCATCTACGGCATCTCCGACGTGCAGGAGCTCAACTCGCTCTTCACCATGATCGCCTACAACTCGGGCAACGAATTCTCCTACGAGAGCCTGGCCTCCAACTCGGGCGTGAAGAAAGAGACGCTGCGCAAATACATCCAGTACCTCGAGGCCGCCTTCCTGCTCAAGGTGATCCACCGCGTGGACGACACCGCCAAGCGCTACCAACGCGAACACAGCTTCAAAATCTACCTCACCAACCCCTCGCTGCGCTGCGCCCTCTTCCGACCCATCACGCTGCAGGACAACGAGATAGGAGCCATGGTGGAGACCACTGTCTACTCGCAGTGGATACCGCGCATGGGCGTCGACATCGCCTATGCCAACTGGCGCCAAGGACGCTCCGAGATGGGCGAGGTGGACATCGTAGGCCTCAACCTGGGGCGCCAGAAACCCGACTGGGCCGTCGAGGTGAAATGGAGCGACCGCTACTACGAGAACCCCGACGAGCTGAAGTCGCTACGCGCCTTCATGCAGACCAACGGGCTGACACAGGCGCTCGTTACCACCCTCTCGCACAGTGGGTTGAAGAGCCTCCCCTGGGGCAACCTGCAATACATGCCCTCGGCATGCTACGCCTACATCGTGGGCCGCAACACCCTCACCCGTACACGCGACGCCATGGGACTCTGACAGTTATCCCCCTTACGCCCCCGCCGGCAGGCACTCCTCGAAGGTGCCGTCGTCGTAGATGAACAGCAGTCTAGCAATGCGCCTCGTGGCGGCAGGGGAGGCCTGTGGCAATTCCCGTTCCGAAGGCACGTCTACCACCTCATCCTCAACCACATACTGTTCCTCCGGATCTGCCTCTGCAGCAGTGGGCTGGGGGGTGGCTTGCGGCGTGGACAGCGGGGAAAAGAGGGTATCCACGACTTCCTCCACCTGCGGAGCCGCAGGCGTTTCCGGCAGCAACGGCTGCGCCCCTCCGGGGCGGTACATCTCGCCGCGACCCAGCAGCAGCCAGTTGGCATCAATCTCGGGGTAGCGACGCAGCACCTTTGCCACGAACTCCAGGCTGGGGTTGTTGCGCCCGCTCATGATGTGCGACATGCCGGAGGGCTGCACCCCGATTTCTTCCGCAAACTGTCTTGCGGTGATATTTTTGGCCCGCAAAATCAGATTTATCCTGTTTATCATAATCTTACATTTGTAATCATTACACAAATCAGATTACAAAAGTACACATATTTTCCGAAACCACAAAACCAAATTTACAACACTACAGCTGTAAACACCAACAATATATATACCATAACTTTAAATAACACTCATAAATAAATAATATTCAATATATAACATGTTAAAATACACAAACATTAAACAAAAACTTTGGCAATGCAATTTTAATAATCTAACACTTTATATAATAATTATACAAACACTGGGTATCAGTTAGATAAATAACCAAAGTGTGAATATGTTAATGATTTTAACTATTTATACTTCCGTATACACAAATACAATTGTAAAATACCCCAAAAATGACAGATATTACAATCGTAATCATCGGAAAACGCCTTGATTATTATACAAATGTAAAAACAGAAAAATCGCGTCTAATCCATTTTTGCGCTGCCCGACAGCCCCGACGTACAGATTGACGAGAAAGTCGCTCAGAGGGGCAAAAGTCGCGGTCGCCATTTTCCACCCCACACGCCTCCTCCCCTACCCTGCGGAAAACTTTTTTTGGCCATGTCAAAAATAATATGTACTTTTGCACTCGCAAACCGCCGAGATTTGGTTTGCCGAGAAAGTTGCATTTTTCGGTGTAATGGACAAAATTAATGGTTTTTTTGAGGACTTGTTCTCTAATGGACAAAATTAATGGTCGGATTTCAGATGATATTATTGCCGTTTGA
>CACZWL010000015.1:0-46691 GCA_902784865.1 uncultured Bacteroidota bacterium
CATCTTCTCACTGCCTCCTCTCGCTCTTTTACACTGTGTCTTTTTCTCATAATAAAACCCCGAAAGTTTTTTGTCCAACTTTCGGGGTTCATTACAAAATCGCCCGTTTTTTATTTCCTGTCTATCAATGGATTAAAGGCACCCTCTTCTTCCCTTCTTCGTCATTGGTAAGGAGGTGGCAGGCAACGAAAGGTGAGAAGCAAAAACATGACGGTTCTGGGGGTATGAAGAGCATAGGCTTCAGGGAGAAAATCGCAACGAACTTATCAGCAAAATTCGGGTCAAAAAAATACCTTAATTCGATAGTTTTATTATCGGATCAAGTCTCATTTAAAAATTTTTCTCGCACATTTACAGGAACTTAAACCATTCTAGTAAAAAAATATTTTGTAGCTTGTTTTTTTTTACTACTTTTGCCGCCGAAATCGAAAAGAGAGTGCCTTGACCTAATGCCAAGTAAACACTACAGCAGCGAGGTGCGTCCTGCCTGCACGTCAGGCAGGACGATAATAGGGAACCATGTGAGATTCATGGACTGTCGCGCAACTGTGAACTCCCGCCACCAGCCTAGGGCTCAACGTCATTGGGAACCCGCTTCCCGAGAAGGCACCCACGGCGAAGGGAGAAGTCAGGAGACCTGCCCGCTTGCTTGCAGACAAATCTTTCGCGTCAAAAGAGTTTGTCCACGCACGGAACCCCAGTGGAAGGCACCAAACAGCCACCACTGAACTCCCCAGACTAGCCATGTCTTTCCCCTCCCTAATGCGTTGGAACTCAACGGCGAGAAACCGAAACCTGTTCCGACGCACAACAAAAGAAGAAATAAAATTGATAAATTTATATAAACATTAAATTAAAAACTCAAAAAAGTATGATGACAAAAGAACAATACATTGAAAGCCTTCGCAAGATGAAGCTTAACGTGTGGTACATGGGCGAGAAAATCGAGAACCCCGTGGACCACCCGATGATCCGTCCCTCGCTGAACTCGGTGGCCATGACCTACGAGCTGGCCGAGCAGCCTGAGTATCAAGAAGTGATGACCGCCGTGAGCAACCTCACCGGCAAGCGCATCAACCGCTTCTGCCACCTCCACCAGAGCACCGAGGACCTCATCAACAAAGTGAAAATGCAGCGCCTCTGCGGACAGAAGACGGCCGCCTGCTTCCAGCGTTGCGTGGGCATGGATGCTTTCAACGCCATCTACAGCACCACCTACGAAATCGACCAGAAGCACGGCACAGAGTACCACAAGCGCTTCACGGAATACCTTAAATACGTACAGGACAACGACCTGACCATCGACGGCGCCATGACCGACCCGAAGGGCGACCGCAGCCAGGGCCCCAGCGGCCAGAAGGACCCCGACCTCTACCTCCACATCGTCGAAGTGCGCCCCGACGGCATCGTGGTCCGCGGCGCCAAGGCGCACCAGACCGGCGCCGTCAACAGCCACGAGCACCTCATCATGCCCACCGTGGCCATGAAGGAGGAGGACAAAGACTATGCCGTCAGCTTCGCCATCGCCAGCGACGCCCCCGGCATCACCATGATCTACGGCCGCCAGAGCTGCGACACCCGTAAGATGGAGCAATACCACGACATCGACCTCGGCAACCGCCAGTTCGGCGGCCACGAGGCGCTGGTCATCTTCGACGACGTCTTCATCCCCAACGAGCGCGTCTTCATGTGCAAAGAGTACGACTTCGCAGGCATGATGGTCGAACGCTTCGCCGGCTACCACCGCCAGAGCTACGGCGGCTGCAAGGTGGGCGTGGGCGACGTGCTCATCGGCGCCGCCGCACTGGCCGCCGACTTCAACGGTGTGCCCAAAGCCAGCCACATCAAGGACAAGCTCATCGAGATGATGCACCTCAACGAGACGCTCTACTCCTGCGGCATCGCCTGCTCGTGCGAAGGCAAGCAGATGGCTGCCGGCAACTACCAGATCGACCTGCTGCTGGCCAACGTCTGCAAGCAGAACGTCACCCGCCTGCCCTACGAAATCGCCCGCCTGGCCGAAGACATCGCCGGTGGCCTCATGGTCACCATGCCCAGCGAAGCCGACCTGCGCAACAAGGAAATCGGCCACTACGTGGAGAAATACCTCGCCGGCGCCCCCGGCGTCAGCACCGAGGACCGCATGCGCATCCTGCGCCTGATCGAGAACCTCACCCTCGGCACCGCCGCCGTCGGCTACCGCACCGAAAGCATGCACGGCGCCGGCTCGCCCCAGGCCCAGCGCGTCATGATCGCCCGCCAAGGCGACCTCGAGAGCAAGAAGAAACTGGCCAAGAACATTGCGAATATCAAATAGACAATGGACTGGAGAACCGAATATAAAAACCGAATGACCACGGCCGAAAAGGCCATCAAGAGCATCAAGGACGGCGACACGGTCGTCATGTCCGAGTGCGCCGGGGTGCCCCGCACCCTGGTCAAAACCCTGGCCGAGCACCACGCCGACTACCGGGGCGTGAGCATCTACCACATGCTCACCCTGGGCGAGGGCGAGTGCTTCGCGCCTGAATGCAGCGAAAACTTTTGTCATCTTACCAACTTCCTTGGGGCCAACTCCAGACAACACGTCTGGAGTGGCCATGGGGAGTTCTTCCCGGCCTACTTCAAGGACATCCCCGGGATGCTCGGCAAAGAGATAAGCTGCGACGTGGCCATCGTCACCGTCACCGAACCCGACGCCTTCGGCTACTGCTCCGTGGGCCTCTCGTGCGACTACGCCATGGCCGCCATCAAAAAGGCCCGCATCGTCATCGCCGAGATGAACGACCAGTTGCCCTACACCGCCGGCGGCACCCTGGTGCACGTCAGCGAACTGACTCACATCGTCCCCGTCAACTACCAGCCACCCACCCTGCAGCCCGCCAAGATAGGCGACGTGGAAATGGCCATCGGCCGCCACTGCGCCTCGCTCATCAACGACGGCGACACCCTGCAGCTCGGCATCGGCGCCATCCCCGACGCTGTGCTGGCTCAGCTGGGCGACAAGCGCGACCTCGGCATCCACACCGAGATGTTCTCCGACGGCGTGGTAGACCTGGTGGAACGCGGCGTCATCAACGGCGAAAAGAAAACCCTCCACAAGGGCAAGCTCGTCGCCACCTTCCTCATGGGCACGCAGAAGCTCTACGACTTCGTGGACCACAACCCCATGGTGGCACTCTACGGCGTGGACTACGTCAACGACCCCACCGTCATAGCCAAGAACGACAACATGGTGGCCATCAACTCGTGCATCGAGGTAGACCTCATGGGCCAGGTGGCCAGCGAGAGCATGGGCGCCAAGCAGTTCAGCGGCACCGGCGGCCAGGTGGACTACGTGCGCGGAGCCTCGATGAGCAAGGGCGGCCGCAGCATCATGGCCATGCCCTCGACGGCTGCCAAAGGCACGGTGAGCCGCATCGTGGCCACCCTGAAACCCGGCACCGCCGTCACCACCCCGCGCAACGACGTCGACTACGTCGTCACCGAATACGGCATCGCACACCTGCGCGGCCTCTCGCTGCCCAAACGCGCCGAGGCCCTCATCGCCATCGCTCACCCCGACTTCCGACAGCAGCTGCGCGAAGATTACGAAAAAGCATACAAAAACATCTAACAGCCATGTTCACAGTTAAAAGCAACATACACCAATTCGACACCTTTGCGCAGTTTGCCAAAGAGTTCCAACTGGGCAAAGGCGACCTGGTCATCACACAGAGCTTCATCCACGAGCCCTACATCAAGCCGCTGGGCCTGGAGTGCCACTTCGTGATGCAGGAGCAATACGGCGCCGGCGAGCCGAGCGACGAGATGATTCAGCGCATGATGGACGACCTGCGCACGGCGCACTACGACCGCGTGGTGGCCGTGGGCGGCGGCACGGTGATCGACATCTCGAAGCTCTTCGCCCTGGGGTGCCTCGACAACGTCACCGACGCCTTCGAGCGCAAGATACCCATCGTCAAGCAGAAGCGCCTCGTCATCGTGCCCACCACCTGCGGCACCGGCAGCGAGGTGACCAACATCAGCATCGCCGAGCTGAAGCAGAAGCACACCAAACTGGGCCTGGCCGACAACGCCATCCTGGCCGACGACGCTGTGCTCGTGCCCGAGCTGCTGAAGACCCTCCCCTTCAAGCCCTACGCCTTCAGCGCCATCGACGCCCTGATCCACGCCACCGAGAGCTACCTCTCGCCCAAGGCCACGCCCTTCTCGCGCATGTTCTCCGAGGAGGCCATCCGCCTCATCCTGCCCATTTTTGCGGGCATCGCCAGCGAAGGTCCCGACTACCGCCTAGCCCACCTGGAGGCCATGCTCCGCGCCAGCACCTACGCCGGCATCGCCTTCGGAAACGCAGGCTGCGCGGCCGTCCACGCACTCTCCTATCCCCTCGGCGGCAACTACCACGTGCCTCACGGCGAAAGCAACTACCAGTTCTTCACCCACATCCTCAACCTCTACGCACGGCGCAACCCCACGGGCGACATCACGAAGCTCAACGCCCTCTACGCCAGCCTCCTCGGCTGCAGCGACGAGCCGAAGGCCCTCTACGAAGAGGTGGACCGCGTCCTCTCCTCGATGGTGGAGAAAAAGCACCTGCGCGAGTACGGCATGCAGGAGGCTGAGTGCGAGCTGTTTGCCGACAGCGTGCTCGAGAAACAGCAGCGCCTGCTGGGCAACAACTACGTGCCGCTGAGCCGCGAGGAAATCGTCGAAGTATACCGGCAACTGTACTGACACCTGGTAGGTGTCTGGTAGGTATCTGGTAGGTGAATACTTCGACTCTTTCGCATATTTTCCCCTATTTTCGCACCACTTTGAAACAAAAGCCACAAATATAAAGAGAAACAGAAAATTAACATAAAAACAACAACACAATGACCGAGATAGAACAAATGATAGCCAAGGCCCGCCAGGCGCAGGCCACCTATGTGAACCACTTCGACCAGGACGACGTCGACATGGCGGTGAAAATCACCACCCGCACCATCTACGACCACGCCGAAGAGCTGGCCAAGCTGGCCGTCGAGGAGACCCAGATGGGCGTCTACGAAGACAAAGTGGCCAAGAACCGCAACAAGTCGAAGGGCGTCTACTGGGACCTCAAGGGCAAGAAGTCGATGGGCATCCTGAGCATCGACGAGCGCACGGGCCTCATCGAGATAGCCAAGCCCATCGGCGCCGTCGCCGGCGTCACCCCCATGACCAACCCCATCGTCACCCCGATGTCGAAGATAGCCTTCGCCCTGAAGAGCCGCAACGCCATCATCATCGCCCCCCACCCCAAGGCCAAGAAGTGCTCCTCGCTGGCAGTGAAGTACATCGTCGAGGCGCTGAAGGCCATCGACGTGCCCGAAGGCATGGTGCAGATCATCGAAGAGCCGTCGCTCGACAAGACGCAGGAGCTCATGGCCCGCTGCGACGTGACGGTGGCCACGGGCGGCATGCCCATGGTGAAGAGTGCCTACAGCAGCGGCAAGCCCAGCTACGGCGTCGGCGCCGGCAACGTGCAGGTCATCGTCGACCGCAACATCGACTACGACCTGGCCACGCAGAAAATCATCACCGGCCGCTCATTCGACAACGGCATCATCTGCTCCGGCGAGCAGAGCTGCATCTACCCGCAGGAGTGCCGCGAGGCCGTGATAGAGGGCTTCAAGAAAGCCAAAGCCTACGTCTGCACGAAAGAGGAGCGCGAGAAGGTCGTCGCCGCCATCTTCGAGGACGGCCACACGGCCCGCGACGTCGTCGGACAGTCGGCCGCCAAGATTGCCGCCAAGGCCGGCATCACCATCCCCGAAGGCACCAAGGTCATCGTCCTCGAGAGCAACGGCGGCTTCGGCATCGACGACCCCATCAGCAAAGAGAAGATGTGCCCCGTGCTGGCCATGTTCCCCTACCAGTACTTCGACCAGGCCATCGACATCGCCCAGACCAACCTCAACAACGAGGGCAACGGCCACACCGCCGGTCTGCACTCCAACAGCCAGGCCAACATCATCAAGGCCGGCTCGGAGCTCAGCGTGTCGCGTCTGATCGTCAACGCTCCCTGCGCCACCACCGCCGGCGGCAGCATCCAGAACGGATTGCCCGTCACCAACACCCTCGGCTGCGGCTCGTGGGGCAACAACTCCATCAGCGAGAACTTCACCTTCAAGCACCTGCTCAACATCACCCGCGTCGCACCACTGCAGACCCGCATGCAGGTTCCCACCGACGAGGAGATCTGGAAGTAACCACCCCTCAGAAACCCTCTGATTTTTTTGACATAAGTCTGCTGTAAGCGACAGAAACGAAGACACCGCCTACTGAGGGCGGTGTCTTCATTATGCGGACCGATGGCTACTCGGCGTCCTTGCCGTGGCAGTTTTTGTACTTTTTGCCGCTACCGCAGGGGCAGGGGTCGTTGCGGCCCACCTTCTTCTCGACGTGCACAGGCATCTGGCGCTGGGGCTGCTGGCCGCTCTGCTCGATGGCCTGGCGCTGTTGGGCGGCGGCACGGTCGAACTCGTTCTGGCGTCCGGCCTTGAGGCCGCGCTGGGGTGCCTGGGGCTGGCGGGCTTCCTGCACGTCGCTCTCCTCGCGGACGGGGAGCTGGGCACGGGAGAGGAAGGAGGTGATTTCGCGGTTGATGTTGAGGAGCATCTTCTCGAAGAGGTTGAACGACTCGAACTTGTAGATGAGCAGCGGGTCTTTCTGCTCGTAGGCGGCGTTCTGGACACTCTGGCGCAGGTCGTCGAGCTCGCGCAGGTGCTCCTTCCAGAGGTCGTCGATAATGGCCAGGGTGATACCCTTCTCGATGCTGAGCTGCACCTCGCGGCCGTGGGTCTCGTAGGCCTTCTTGACGGGGACGACGGTGTTGAGCGTCTTCTTGCCGTCGGTGATGGGGAAGGCGACGTTGATGTAGCGTGTGTTCTCGGCGATGTTCTTGATGAAGGGCCAGGCGGCGTCGCAGATCTTCTGCATCTTCTCCTTGTAGGCGTTGAAGCACTGCTCGTAGAGGAGCTGTATGGCGTCCTGGCGGCGCATGGAGAGGAATTCCTTCTCCGACATGGGCACCTCGTGGGCGAAGACGCGGATCACCTCCATCTTGAACTCTTCCCAGTCGCGGCCCTCGGTGTAGAGGAGCTCGCAGGTGTCGTAGAACATGTTGGAGATGTCGATCGAGAGGCGGTCGCCGTAGAGGGCGTTGCGGCGCTTGTTGTAGATGACGGTGCGCTGGTTGTTCATCACGTCGTCGTACTCGAGCAGGCGCTTGCGCATGCCGAAGTTGTTCTCCTCGACCTTCTTCTGTGCGCGCTCGATTTGCTTGGTGATCATCGAGTGCTGGATGACCTCGCCCTCCTGGAGGCCCATGCGGTCCATGACGGAGGCTATGCGTTCGGATCCGAAGAGGCGCATGAGGTCGTCCTCGAGGGAGATGAAGAAGAGGCTGGAGCCGGGGTCGCCCTGGCGGCCGGCGCGGCCACGCAGCTGGCGGTCGACACGGCGGCTCTCGTGGCGCTCGGTGCCGATGATGGCCAGGCCGCCGTGCTCGCGGACGTCGCCCTTGAGCTTGATGTCGGTACCGCGGCCGGCCATGTTGGTGGCGATGGTGACGCGGCCGGGTTCGCCGGCCTGGGCCACGATGTCGGCCTCCTTCTGGTGCAGCTTGGCGTTGAGCACGTTGTGGGGGATATGCTTGAGCTTGAGCATCTTGGAGAGCAGCTCGGAGGTCTCGACGCTGGTGGTACCCACCAGCACGGGGCGCCCCTGGCCGATGAGTTTCTCGACCTCGTCGATGACGGCCTTGAACTTCTCGCGCTTGGTCTTGTAGACCATGTCGTCCATGTCGTTGCGGGCTATGGGCTTGTTGGTGGGGATGACGACGACGTCGAGCTTGTAGATATTCCAGAACTCGCCAGCCTCGGTCTCGGCGGTACCGGTCATGCCGGCGAGTTTCTTGTACATGCGGAAGTAGTTCTGCAGGGTGATGGTGGCGTAGGTCTGGGTGGCGGCTTCGACCTTGGCGTTCTCCTTGGCCTCGACGGCTTGGTGGAGGCCGTCGCTCCAACGGCGGCCTTCCATGATGCGGCCGGTCTGCTCGTCGACTATCTTCACCTGGTTGTCCTCGGTGAGGATGTAGTCGACGTCGCGCTCGAAGAGGGTGTAGGCTTTGAGGAGCTGGTCGACGGTGTGGACGCGGTCGCTCTGGACGGCGAAGTCGGCGTATATCTTGTCCTTGGCCTCGGTCTTCTGTTCGGGGCTGAGGGCGGCGTTCTGTTCCACTTCGGCGATGGCGCTGCCGATGTCGGGCAGCTGGTAGAAGTTGGGGTCTTCGCCAAGGGAGGTGAGGAACTCCATGCCCTTGTCGGTGAGTTCGACCTGCTTGTTCTTCTCGTCGATGACGAAGTAGAGCTGCTCGTCGATGATGGGCATGTTGCGGTTCTGCTCCTGCATATAGTAGTTCTCGGTGCGGAGGAGGATGGACTTGATGCCGGGCTCGGAGAGGTATTTGATGAGGGCTTTGTTCTTGGGCAGGCCGCGGTAGGCGCGGAGGAGCTGCTTGGCACACTCGTCCTCGGGCTTGGGGTCGGGCTTCTCGGCTATGCCTTTCTTGGCGTCGGCCAGGCACTGGCCTGCCAGCACGCGCTGGGCGTTGTAGAGCTTCTCGATGGTGGGCTTGAAGCGGTAGAACTCCTGCTCGTCGTCGCCTTTGCCGGTGGGGCCACTGATAATCAGGGGCGTGCGGGCGTCGTCGATGAGGACCGAGTCGACCTCGTCGACGATGGCGTAGTTGTGGCCGCGCTGCACCAGTTCCTCGGGGTTGCGGCTCATGTTGTCGCGCAGGTAGTCGAAGCCGAACTCGTTGTTGGTGCCGTAGGTGATGTCGGCGGCATAGGCGGCGCGGCGCTCCTCGCTGTGGGGCTCGTGCTTGTCGATGCAGTCGACGGTGAGGCCGTGGAACTCGAAGAGCATGCCCATCCACTCGGAGTCGCGCTTGGCCAGGTAGTCGTTGACGGTGACCACGTGGACGCCCTTGCCGGGCAGGGCGTTGAGGTAGACGGGCAGGGTGGCCACGAGGGTCTTACCCTCGCCGGTAGCCATCTCGGCAATCTTGCCGCTGTGAAGCACCACACCGCCGATGAGCTGCACGTCGTAGTGCACCATGTCCCACGTGATTTCGTTGCCGCCGGCCACCCAGTGGTTCTTGTAGAGGGCGCGGTCGCCCTCGATGGAGATGGAGGCGTGGGTGGCGGCGAGGTCGCGGTCGCGGTCGGTGGCGGTGACCTCGACGGTCTCGTTCTGGGCGAACCGCTTGGCCGTCTCCTTGACGACGGAGAAGGCCTCGGGCAGGATGTCGTCCAGGACCTTCTGGGTCTTGTCGTAGGACTGCTTCTCCAGCTCGTCGATGCGCTTGTAGAGGCCTTCCTTCTCGCTGACGGGCATGTCGTACTCCGCCTCGATGCGCTGGCGCATGGCGGCCAGCTCGGTCTCCTCGGCCTCGACGGCCAGACGTATCTTATCCTTGAACTCCAGCGTCTTGGCACGCAGCTGGTCGTTGCTCAACGCCGCGATGGTGGGGTACACCGCCAAGCAGGCATCGAGGAACGGCTTCACGGCCTTCATGTCGCGCTGGCTCTTGTTGCCAAACAGTTTGGTCAGAAAATTTGCCATAGTATATATCTCTTATTATATTATCATTCAATATATTGTACCGAAATCGCAAAGAAATCGGGCGTACAAAGGTACAACTTTTTTGCCACACGGACAAAAGAAAATTGCACCCCGCACGAAAAACGCAATGCAAAAAGCGTGCCAAACCACCCACCACCAACTGCCCGCCGCCTGCTAAACTGTAGGTATCAACTAGGGCTGTTCTTCGTCTGTGCTTCGTCTGTTCTTCGGTCGCCTTGGCTTGCGCCCGCGGCTAATTGCCTTTGATCAAGTCTGTAAAGTTCGACCAGTCTTCCACCTTGTAGCCGCGTATGTCACGAACCGACTGCCGGAACCAGTCGATTTTCTTCAAATCCATGATGGCCCTGACAAGATTTGTCATATCTCCCGACGAGGTGAGGTAGGTGCTTCCTTGTATCCACTCGAATCCGTCGCGCAACAACAACTGTTTGACTTCGTAATAGGCATTGTTGTACAACTCGCCATAGTGAACCTTCAATTCGCTAATCGACAAATCAAAACTAATGGCATACATGGTTCAGCAGCAGGGTTTGAACCGGTCTATCGGACCGAAGAAGATTATGCCATCGGCCGTTTGCGCTGCAACGACCACACCGACGAAAGAATTGTTCTCCACGTCGATTATCTTTCCGCCAATCCACTCCTGACGGTTCGTCAGATCGGGCGAAATCATCACATTGTCACCTTTTTTCATCATAGGCAAACCGAATTGTTTCCGACTGCAAAGATACGAACTTTTTTCGACATGGAAGCCATTTTTTTGAAAAAAAAATCTCACCGCCGGCCAACCCGGAGCACCTTCAGCCTTGTCCAATCGCTTCTTTCTTAAAATAACATGTTGTTTTTTGTTGTTCCTGTTGTTTTTTTTGTAATTTCTTGTCTTCTAATACAAAAAAAGGAGGCGCACATAGCGCCTCCCAAAGGTTGTCTGTGTTGTCGTAAGAAAACTACCGCACCACGACGATGCGCCTGGCCGGCGCCTGGCCGATGCGGACCAGGTAGGCACCCGAGGTGGGCACCTCGAAGGCGAGCGGCTGCCCCTCGTCGCGGCGCGTGGCCAGCTGGCGGCCCACGGCGTCGTAGAGCACCACCTCGTGCCCCTCGGCCCCCTCGACCACCACCCGGCCGCCGCGCTGGTAGATCTTGGCATTGACGGCCACGGCGCCGTCGATGCCCTGCTGGTCGGTGACGTAGACCGTGTCGTGGATGTAGACCGTGTCAAAAATGTAGCGGTTGAGGTAGATGGTGTCGTAGATGTAATTGTTGACCAGGACGGTGTCGTGGTAGTAGTGGCTGACGATGACGGTGTCATAGAAGTAGTTGTTGATGGTCACCGTGTCGCTCTGCGTGAGGTTCACTATCACAGTGTCATACTGCGTGTGGTTGATGATAACGGTGTCGTACTGGTAGCGGTTGCTGATGGTGGTGTCGTAAATGTTGACAATGGTCGTGTCGTAGACGTTGACCAACGTCGTGTCGTAGCGGTAGGTGTTGAAGACCACGGTGTCGAACTGGTAGCGGTTGTAGATGGAGGTGTCGAAGGTGTAGAGGTTGACAATCATAGTGTCGAACACCAGCGTGGTGTCGAAGCGGAAGGAGTTGTAAATCGATGTGTCGTACTGGAAGTTATTGACGATGGTGGTATCGTACTGGTAGACGTTGCGGATGACGGTGTCGAAGATGTTGACAATGGTGGTGTCGTAGAGGTTATGGATGGTGGTGTCGAAGACGTTGACCAGCGTCGTGTCGTAGCGATAGACATTGACCAGCGTCGTGTCATGAACGTATATTGTGTCGTGGACGTACACCGTGTCGCGCGACTGGAGAAGGAAGAAGGCTGTGATTGCGGTGTCGCTGGTGAGGGTGAGGCTGCGGGGGTTGTCGGTGTTGAGGTCGCTCCAGTGGTCGAAGCGATAGCCATCGGCTGCAACGGCATTGACGACTGCCGTCGGGGCCTGGCAGGTGGGCTGGGTGAGCACTGCCACGCTGCCCATGGCATCATTGCCAGAGGTAGCGGAGAAAGTGAACCCTGCGTCCTCGACGAAGTTGGAGAAATAGCTCCAACGCGAGTAGTATGACATTTGGCTTCCGCAAGGGATGGAGACAGGGATGGTGCTGGGGATTCCGCTGAAGGTACTGCTGAAGGTACTGCTTTGTACAGTCGGCGCCACACTGGACTCACAGCGGATAGAGGTCAGGCCGCTGCAGTAAGAGAAGGCAGAGGAACCGATGCTGGTGACCGAGTTGCCGATGGTGACGGAGGTCAGGCCGCTGCAGTCAGAGAAGGCATGATCGCCGATGCTGGTGACCGAGTTACCGATGGTGACGGAGGTCAGACCGCTGCAGTTATAGAAGGCAGAGCTGCCGATGCTGGTGACCGAGTCCGGGATGGTGCGGGATGGTGACGGAGGTCAGACCGCTGCAGTAAGAGAAGGCAGAGTTGCCGATGCTGGTGACCGAGTTGCCGATGGTGACGGAGGTCAGGCCGCTGCAGCTAGCGAAGGCAGAGCCGCCGATGCTGGTGACCGAGTTGCCGATGGTGACGGAGGTCAGGCCGCTGCAGCTCCGGAAGGCACCGTCTCCGATGCTGGTGACCGAGTTACCGATGGTGACGGAGGTCAGACCGCTGCAGTTATAGAAGGCAGAGCTGCCGATGCTGGTGACCGAGTCCGGGATGGTGGTCAGACCGCTGCAGTAAGAGAAGGCAGAGTTGCCGATGCTGGTGACCGAGTTGCCGATGGTGACGGAGGTCAGGCCGCTGCAGTTATAGAAGGCAGAGCTGCCGATGCTGGTGACCGAGTCCGGGATGGTGACGGAGGTCAGGCCGCTGCAGCCCAAGAAGGCATTTTCTCCGATGCTGGTGACCGAGTTCGGGATGATAGTGCTTTGGCACCCCATGACGAGTGTATTGGTTGCAGTCTTGATCATGGCATTGCAGTTGTTGCGACTGTCGTATGTCGGGTTATTGGAAGCAACTGCAATGGAGGTCAGGCCGCTGCAGCCCAAGAAGGCAGAAGTGCCGATGCTGGTGACCGAGTTCGGGATGGTGACGGAGGTCAGACCGCTGCAGTCAGAGAAGGCACGATCGCCGATGCTGGTGACCGAGTCCGGGATGGTGACGGAGGTCAGGCCTCTGCAGCCAGAGAAGGCACAATCGCCGATGCTGGTGACCGAGTTCGGGATGGTGACGGAGGTCAGACCGCTGCAGCCCAAGAAGGCACGATCGCCGATGCTGGTGACCGAGTCCGGGATGGTGACGGAGGTCAGGCCGCTGCAGCTAGAGAAGGCAAAGGAACCAATGCTGGTGACTGAGTTGCCGATGGTGACGGAGGTCAGGCCTCTGCAGATATAGAAGGCAGAGTTGCCGATGCTGGTGACCGAGTTGGGGATGGTGACGGAGGTCAGGCCGCTGCAGTCATAGAAGGCATAATCGCCGATGCTGGTGACAGTATAGGTCGTCCCACTGTAGGAAACGCTGGCAGGGATGGCCAGGTCGCCTGTAGGATCGGTGAACCCATCGTATGGCCTCCTTCTTTCAGAGCCGGGATACGTCACTTCCACCTCGGTGGCGGAGGTGATATTGTAGTAGAGCGTCTGCCCGCTCGGGGCGACGGAGGAAAAGTAGTAGTCGGCGCGGACGCTCTGCGGCAGCGCCAAAGCCATCAGCAGAATGGCCAAAAGGGATACTTTGTGTTTCACAAATGTTGTTTTTATTGATTAATACTCTAACAATTTCCCCAAAAACAACACATAAAAAAGAGCGCGGGAACAACTTTCTTGCTTATCCCGCATTCTAGGCCTTCGCATTGCCCCTATTACTGAATAAGCAATGCCGAAGCCCACGCTGAAGACGCATAGTGAAGACCACCATACGCCAAACCATGGACGAGGAACATTGCGTTATTGCGGTAATAGATTCAGAAGTTGCGAAGTTCAGAATGCCGCAGATAAACGCCGTTACAACGTCTTTCTTATATGTGCCGCTGCCTGTGGCACAGGTGTTTGCACCCCTGCCCCACCCGCTTGACCCATCGCTCTCGAAGGGCTTCGGCGGTACGGAAACGACGCTGCAAAAATACGAACTTATTTTGAATCGGCCAAAAATAAATTTCCCCGACAGAGGATTTCGCCGTCGGGGAGAGGGTGTAGTGTGGGGAGGGGGGGGGGATTATTCGTTTGCACGAATGAGCTGCACGGTGCAGTCGATGAAACGTCGTGTGGGGCCGAGAACCATGTCGACGTCTTCCTGGCAGAAGTCGAACATGTCGCTGTAGTCTCCTTTGCTGCGCCAGTTTAGGAGTTTGGAGTAGACTTTGTAGGTGCCCGCATCCATTTTGCCGGTGCGTACCACGTTTTCGGAGAACTTGGCAATCACTCCGGCATGTGACTTGGCTCCAATCTTCTGCTGCAAAAGCAAGGCCGATGCGACATAGAAGCATGCATAATAGAGTCGGTTGACTGCCGAGTTCCACTGCCCGGCCTCATAGAGAATGCAGGCGGCCTGGTAGACCTCCTCTGCCTTTTCGATGCGGTATTGGATAAATTCCTGTGTCATAGCCTGATGGCCTCGCGTGTAACGTTCTGGTAGAAGGGGGTGACGCTGTGGCGGCCATGCCAGTCGGCCTTGCCGTAAGCAAAAAGATGCACCACCTGTCCGGTCTCAATCATGAGGTCGGTCATGTGGTCGATGAACACGCCCTCGTCTTTGACCGAAAGGCTTGCCTGCGGAGAGAGTACAAGCACGTCCCAGTCCGACTCTGCATGTTCGGTGCCCCGTGCCCGCGAGCCATAGAGCCACACCTCGGCCTGGGGGTCGATGTCGTGCACGTTGGCTTTGATTTTCTCGGCTATTTGGCTTTCAGACATGGATGTGTCGGTTTTGTTTTCAAACTGCAAAATTACGAATTTATTTTGAACTGGGAGAAAAAAAGTTTTGCCGAGGCGCAAAAAAGGGGAGGTGCACACGTGCGCTTCCCCAAAAGTTGCTGTCGCCCGCAGCGCTGTCCACGGGAAAAAGGCAGCGCTGCGGCGAAGAGGTTCAGTACTTCACAATGGGTTCCATCTCCTTGGCCTGGGCAATCATCTTCTCGATTTCCTTGACGGCGGGGATGCGGTTGGTGAGGTTCTTCTCGGCGTTGACGGCCTCCATCTTGGCGCGGCGTTGACGGCCTCCATCTTGGCGTGGAGGTTGGCGGGGACGCGGTGGCGGAACTCCTTGATGGTGTCCACTCCGGCGGCCTCGAGCAGCTCGGCGAACTGGCCGGCGACGCCCTTGATGCGGAACAGGTCGGCGTGGTTTGTCCACTTCAGGATGAGCTTCTCGCTGATTTCCGAAGCCTCGGCCACTTTCTTGCGGCCGCTCTTGGTGGCGCACTGGGCCAGCAGGTCGTCCGTGGTCTTCAGACCGGCTTTTTTCAGCTTGGCGGCATAAGCCTCGCCAATGCCTTCGATTTGTTCAAGTTTATATGCCATAACATTAATGTTTTTTGCCTACTCTTGGAATGGATTTTCGGCGACCTCCGTTGATGAATTCACGCTGCAAAAATACAAATATTTTCCCGAACGGAGGCAAAAAGTTTATCAACAGGCGCTGTTAAAATCCACTCATAACCGCCTAGAATACAGCCTCGCAGAACAAAAAACAAAAAACTATTTTGCCATATCGGAAAAAGTTTGTACCTTTGCACCCGTTTTGGACGACGGCTACCGCGTCCGAAACCGACCCGGAAAGATGCCGGAGTGGTCGATCGGGGCGGTCTCGAAAACCGTTGACCTCCTTGCGGGGTCCCAGGGTTCGAATCCCTGTCTTTCCGCCAATAGGAAAAGGAGCTGTCAGTTTGTAGCTGGCGACTCCTTTTTGATTTTCAATGGATTGTGTTTCTTGCGATTTGTGTATCAACATGTTTCGTCCTTATATAGGGATAGAGACGTGTTGTAGTGAATGTTATATTATGTTATATCATGTTATGTCATATTATGGGTTTTGTAAGCGCAAGCGCATACATTTTGTAAGCGCAAAAATTTTAGACAACTATTTGACCGCTTTTAGAAAATCTTATCTTTGTAAAAGTGGCAGAAAAACATGGTTTACAAATCGTTGTTACAAAAGATAAGACGTTAATATATTGATTATTAAATATTTGCTTTCTTTTGCATTAAGATAGATTTACAATAAATGTTACAATAAAGTTTACACATCATGGGAACACCGACATTAAAACTTATCTACGACCGCAGACACCGGGCCTCGGACACCAAGGAGGGGGCCATCGAGCTGCGCATCACCTACAACCGCATACAGAAGCATGCCACCACTGGCGTGCGTGTGCTACCCAAGCATTGGCGCAATGGCTGTATCGTGAACCGTCTGGACGCTTCAGAGCTGCAATACACGCTCGATCTCTTCGTGGCCAAGGCCCGCAAGGTAATCAACGAGAGCATGGAGTCCGGAACTCTCGACATGCAGACCATTGTGTCGGCAATCAACGTTAGACAGCGTCATGAGGCTACCGAGAATGTGCCGAGCCAACAAGCGCTGCTACCCTTCTTCCGTGAGCGGGCCGTCATCCGAAAGTATGGCCGTGTTGAGGACAGCCAGGAGCGGTACGACCGCTTCCTACGGTGGTTCGAGGCATGGGGTGGCATGGTTACCTTCGACGACCTGACAGAGGCTAACATCTTGCGCATGGACGAGGTGCTGCAGGCCAAGGGCATGAAGGCCTGCAGCATCTGGAACAACTATCACCGTTTTCTCAACAGCTTCATCCTCGACGCTATGGACGAGGGATTGATACGCCGGAACCCCTACAAGAGTCTGCATATAGACAAAGCGAAGCGCAGCGAGGGCCTTGGCAAGTACCTCACCAAGGAGGAGTTCGACAGGCTTGCGGAGATAGACCCGACGGTGGACTACCTGCGGCATGCCCGAGACCTTTTTGTCTTCCAAACGTACACATGCCTGGCTTATGTCGACATGGCCGCTTTCGACGCGGCAAATATACGCGAAGTGAATGGGCGGAAAATATACGTGGGCAAGCGAGGAAAGACAAACCAGGAATACACGTTCTTGTTGCTGCATCCTGCACTGAAGGTGCTGGAGGCGTATGGTGGACGACTGCCGATGATGAGCAATCAGAAGTACAACAACTACCTGAAAATGCTGGCCGTGATGGCTGGCATTAAGAAGCCCTTGAGCAGCCATTGGGCGCGGCATACCGGGGCCACGATGCTGTTGAACAGCGGTGTGGGCATGGAGATTGTCAGCAAGGTGCTAGGCCACTCCTCGACGAAAATAACGCGCGAGGTGTACGCCAAGTTGCTCGATGAGACGGTGGCCGATGCCATGGCCAAGGTGGAGCGGTCTTTATTTGACTGACAATCGGCAACCGGCATATCGATATAGTACAAACACCTGTATATGAGCGATATGTTTATTTGCCTATAATTTGCTGGAGAAAAGCGAGAGCCGCCAGCGTTCTTGCACTGACGGCTCCTGAACTCCTCCTACAGCATGGTAGGTGAGATGTGTACGACCCGGAGGGGGTGTTTTACTCGCGTTTATTGAAAGCGGGGTTGGTGTTGACGACCTTTCCGGTGACGGCATCGACAAAAAGAGGTTCGTCGATGGTGCCGAAGACGTACTGAGGATTGCAACTATAAGGGCCGACAGGTTCTCGTAGGATGCAGTTCTTACTATGAGGCTTTGGATAATTGGACTTCATCAGCTGCTCGTAGGCTTGAATGTATGTAAGCTTGATGTCGGCAGGTGTCATAGCGCAGTCCTCGATCCAGATGTCGTCGTGCTTTGTAGAGTCCACCTTACTGCCCGCATGGGTGAAGATGATGACGTGAGGCTGGCCGCCATCGAAGTATTGGAAGACGTTGTCCACATACTTGAAAGCGGTGGAGTTGCTGTTGTCGAGGTAGTCGGCGAGGGTGATTTGCGACTCGTACCAGACGAAGTCGGGATGATGTTCCGACATATAGGTGTAGTCGGAGGTAATAGTTTGTTCGACCGTCTGCTGCTTCTTGCAGGACGTGGCTCCGAGCAGCAGGGCGAGAGCCAACGTCATCATGATAAACTTTTTCATTGTTGTGGATTTTTTTTTGATGAATAATTAATTTGTGGGCCTATATTAGAGGTCAAAACGTTCTTTGAGAACTTTTTCGTACTTGCACATGGCCTCCAGCTGTTGATGCAGTTTAGCACATTTGTCGGCTGGAACATCCATGATTTTTTTGGAATATACGAACTTCGTCAGTTTCTCAATGCGTTCCGCGAGTTGTGCTTCTTCTTTTTTGACCATGCGGTCGACATAGGTCTCATTGCCTCCGAATAGGTCGGTGATGGCGTCAAGGGCGGCCTTGACTTTCTTCCAAGTGTAGATCTTGTTGGCACAGATGGCCACGATGAGGCCACCCACGGCGGCGGCGGCATAGTTCCAGCCGCCAAGGCCGAAGTCGAGACCGTTGCAGAGCACGAAGAGGAAGGCGGTGCCCAGAGAGAGCACCCACGATAGGATGGTGTTCACCAAGTCGGACTTGATGTTGAAGATGCCTTTGATGGTCGAGGTGAGCAGCAGCTCAGCAGCCATCATGGAAGGGATGACCACTTCCAGTTGTTTGATTACATCGATGATTTGTACCATAATTTTTATTTTTTGTGGTTAATAACTATGTTGATTGTTCCGTCAGGCGTTGTTAATTGTCCTGCTACTCGAGGGTGATACGCTCGGCGAGGATATGCTCGTAGAGGGCCATGGCGTGGAACTGCTGTTCCATCAAGATTTGTTTACGGCGATTGAGGCCTTTGAAGATGTCGCTCTCGTGGATGAACCCAGCGAGTTTGTCAATGCGCTCCTTGAGCTGTTTGTGTTCCTCGTGCATGCGGTCGAGGTAGGTGTTGTTGGATTTGTTTTGCATGATATGATGATGTTGTTGGTATTCTACTAATAGAATAAATAGAATGAAATAGAATGATTATTCTTCGGCGGGTATCTCCTCCCCTGCTGCGAGGCGAGAGATGCGGTCTGTGATGGTCTTGTTGGCCTTGACGGACATATCGGCTGATATGGCCTGCATCTTGGGAGTGTGGTAGGAGAGCAGTTCGATCTCGGCTTTGGCGCGTTCGGATGCTTTCATGCTCATGAGGTCGAGTTCGTAATGAGAGAACATTTCCCCGGCATGTTTCTGTTTCCACTCCTCGTTACCGAAGTCAACATCCTCAGCCGGAATGTTACGGGTGAAGTAGTCCACGGAGTGTTCGTGGAGCAGGGTCTTTAGTGGATTGTCCTTATTCGGTGTACCTTTTGCGCGACCGCCTGTCTTTGGTTTTCCTTTTTGAAACGGCATAATTCACAACTTACAATCGGAGTGCAAAGGTACGGCTGTATTTTTGCAGCCGAATTATAAGTTGTGAAATCATTTAAAAACAAGCAATGATATGATAGGAAGTCTGATAGGCAGTGCGCTGGGTATCGGTGCATCCATTTTCGGGGGCATCAAAGCCTCGCAAGCCATGAAAGGTGTGAAGAGCAACCTTGAACAGCAGCGGAGAGACAACCAGAACTGGTACGACCGCAGGTACAACGAAGATGCGACGCAGCGAGCCGATGCGCAGCGGATATTGACGCAGACTGCGGAGGCCATCAAGCAGCGCAACAAGGCAGCTGCCGGCACTGCCGCCGTGATGGGAGGCACCGAGGAGAGCGTGGCTGCCACCAAGGCCGCCAATGCACAGGCGATGGCAGATGCGGCGAGCAGGATTGCCGTTGCCGGAGAGGCAAGAAAGGACAATATCGAGCAGCAGTACCAGCAGCGCGACCAGGCGTTGCAGGGGCAACTGAACAATATGGAAGTGAACAAAGCCAACGCCATCACGCAGGCCGCTGCCGGTGTGGCGGGAGCTGCTGGTAGTGCTGGGGAGGCATACGACCAGAATATGCTGGAAAAAGCCAAAATAGCTGCTGGAATAGTATCATAGGAAGGAGGAAATATGCCAACACCACAGAAGGGCTATTACAACGAAGCCAACGATGAAGAGAACCTGCTGAACAGTACGCCGACAGAGAATGCAGGGAATGAGAAAGGAGGGGATGGAGAGAATGAGCAGCCATCCCCTACTACTATTTTGCCTACATCGACCGACACAAAGGAAAATACCTATAGTGGGTACGACGACATCCTCGCCATGATGCAGGAGGCGCAGAAGAGGACGAATGAAGACGAGGAAACGGCGCGACGACAGGAGCGGTTGGCCCGTGCGCACTCGTTCACAAGTGGCATTGGCGACCTCGGTCGAGCCATTGCCAACATGTACTTCACTACGCAGTATGCCCCTAACGGGTACGACCACAACAAAGACAGCCTGTCTGAGAAAGCCAAAGCGAGAGCCGACAAGTGGCGTGCCGAGCGCCAGCGGTTGCAGAAGGAATACTACAACTACGCCATGCAGGGCGCGAATGCAAAGGTTGGGAGTGAAAGAGCCAAGGCTGCAGATGAACGGGCCAAAGAGCAACAGGCGTACCGTGACAAGCAGTTGGATCTGTACTACCAGCGTGAGGAGAGGATGCAGCAGGAAGCCGACCGCAAGGAGAGGATGGCAGACTGGCAGAAGGAGTACCAGCAGGGCCAGCTCGACCTGAAGAAGGCACAGATAGAACTGCGTAGGTGGATAGAGCAGGGCAAGATGAGCCGTGCGCAGATTAACCACAACCTTGCCTCATGGAAGCGCACCAAGCGGTACATCCTCGATAACAGGGGCAAGAAGATTGGAGAGGAAGAGGAGCGCATCGTGATGAACCCCGACGGCACCCTTACCACCGAGAGCACCATTAAGTATGATGATGGGCAGGGCGGTGGAAGCTCGCAGCAGGGAGGACGCAAGGCCAACCCCATGGGAGGCGGTCAATCTGGCACAGGTGGCAAGAAGAAAAACCCTATGGGATAGGCAGTTGAGTATGGATGCTGAAATAGTGACACACAATTTGACACGCAGATTGACAAACAAATGACACACTATTTGACACAGCATTTGACACACAAAACACTCTTGCAACAGTCTGTAAGTGTTCACGTTGTAGAGATATAGGTAGGTTGATTGACACAGCAAATGACACAGTAATTGACACGCAGATTGACACGCAGATTGACACACAGATTGACACATATATAAGAATAATAAAGAATATAAGAATATAATATAACCCCCTATAATCCCCCTTGGGGAAAAATCGAGACGATTATGAACGACGGCGACAACAAGCGAAAGTTATATGATGCTCTCAGTAAGGATTACGACATGGGAACCTTTGAACAGTTCTCGACCGATGTCGAGGATGAGGGCAAGCGAAAGAAACTGTATGAGGCTATCAAGGGCGAGTACGACCTACCCGACTTTGATGGCTTCACTCGTCAGCTGGTTGGAGAGCGTAGTCAGGTGCAGCAGCCAGCCGCTACTCCTGCCCAGCAGGAAGAGCACAGTCCCTACCAGATGGCACAGGGCAACACACCGACCTACAACTATGGCGGACAGATGCCCCCGGCACCGAGACCTTCCACACCCAGGAGCAAAGGTAATGCCCAGCCGACACAGACGGCAGCGGCACAACCCCTGGGGCCGGAGAAGTTCGCAAAGCAGATGCAGTTCGAGCAGCGGATGCGGCAACGTGTTCCCTCTCCCGAAGCCATGATGCAGGACTTCTCCCAGCGTATGGAGAATATCCGCAAGGGCAACCAGCCGTTTGGATCTGCGAGCGAGCAACGGTACAATCCAGAGACCGGGAAGATGGAAACAGTGTACTTCACCAAGAGCGGTGAGGAAGTTTCCACTCCTATGGAACAGCAGCGTATCAACCGTGAAGTCAGCGACCCTGTCGGAAGTGAGTTGCGTGAAGCATACGCAGAGCGCGACAGACTCAACAAAGAGATTGACCGCAGGACGCGAGAGGTTGACAAGGCCAATGAGCCGTCGTTTGCCCAGATGCTTGCAGCGAGTGAAGGCGGTGGATATAACCCAGTCTTTGCTGCCCGTAGTGAAGACCCTGAGCTTTCCATGTTGTGGACTGCCAAGCGCAAGAATGAGGCACGTATCAAGACGTTGGAGCGTGAGGGTAAGAACGAGGGTTTCTTCCGCACCCTCGGCAAAACATTGTTCTCGTTAGACACTTGGGACTTCGGACTGTTCGACCTCATAGATGCTGGCAACACGATGGCCTATGGCGATAAGAAGCTCAAAGGCTCCCTCGGTGAAGCACAGGAGTCCATGATGGAGAATACCTATAGAGCTAACGTCGCACAGCAGCAGTATGGCGAGAATGACACCTTCTGGCAGCGAGCAGGTGAGATAACCGGCAATGCTATACCCTTTGTGGCAGAATTTGCCCTCACTGGTGGTTATAGCGGACTGACACAGGCAGGTACCAAAGCAGGTAGTAAGATGGCTGCAAAGTATGCTACTGGAAAGGTTGGGCAGTGGGTCATTAAGAACACTGGCACCCTTGTAGGTGATATGGCTGCAGGTTTTGCTATGGCCAACACCACAGGCGGCATGAAGACCGCAGCCGACATCATCAACAGACACCAGGGCCAGCTCGTCAAGGATGAGGATGGCGACTATGTGTTTGATGGAGGCAAGAGCTGGGGACGTTCCATCTATGAGGGTGAAATGGCCAACACACTCGAATACTACACCGAGAAACTGGGTGTACACCTCGACGGAGCAGGAAAGGTAGTCGGAGGATGGCTTGGCAAGGGCATGGAGCGCATGGGCGCAGGTCGTGTGTCGGAACTGTTCAACCGCATCACAGGCAGCGAGTGGGCGAAGATTACAGGTCAGGTACTGCGCAAAGGCGGCGTACAGGACTATCCGAGTGAGGTTGTTGAGGAAGAGGCCAACATCTTGCTCAACTCTCTCCTTGTGGGTGATAACAAGTTCAGCGACTTTGTGGACGGCAAGACACAGGCCGACATCTGGGGAGGCATGATGCTTTCCATTGGCTTCATGCAGAGTCCCGGCATGGTTGGTGGCGGTTACCAGACGGCACAATACTATCGCTACAAGCACAAGACGGACATGAGCGACCGTGTAGCCTTTACCCGTCTCACTCCCGAACGCTGGGAGCCGTGGCGCGAGCGTATCGACAACACCACCAACGAGGATATGCGTGATGTTATCAGCGACATCATAGGCAGTCAGGAGTTGCAGGATGAGGAGAAGAAAGCCGCCATCAACTATGTGGGCAACCTCATGCAGATGCGAGGCTACAACCTTCGCACCACTGCCGATGCCAAAGACAAAATCAACGGTACGGAAGCCGTTGATGAAGCCGTCGATGCAGACAATGAGTCATACCAGAACGGCTATGAGGCCGACGAGCAGAGCCGCAGGGACATCGCTATTGAATACTCCATGAACCCCGATGATGAGGTAAGAGCCGCAGCCGTCGATGGTGTTCGTCAGCGTATCGAAGATGATGCGGACATGGAAGTTGAGGGATGGCGAGAGGAAGGGCGCAAGATGATGCATAGCGACGGCTCCATACGTCCGGCGGTCCTGAAAGTGAAGAATGAGAACGGAGATGACACCGAGGTGTACATCGTAGAGGGCAACGTGCAGATGATGGCCGACGGTACGATGGTGGATCCAGAGACCAGCGACCGCAGCGTTGTCATCTATGACCCTGCCACAGGTGAGCGCAAGATTATAGACCCGACGAGCGACATGGGTATTCTCTCCATTGGAGAGGCCACCAGTGCCGATGACTTCGAGTATGAGATACAGCGCAGACGTGATGAGTATGTGCAGCGGATGCTCGACGAGGCCCAAGGCACTGTGCGTGTCGAGTTGGGTCAGCCGCTGACGATGCCCGACGGCAGAGAAGGTACAGTTATGGCCATCAGTCCCGACGGCGAGAGCTTCACCGTGGTAGCCAATGACGGCAGCGGAGAAGAGGTGCGCATGGAGCGTTCCGACCTCCAGCAGATAGCCGATGCAGCTGCATTGGCAGACTATCAGGCACGACACCAAGAGGACGAAGCCACAGCCGAACAGCCCACCGAGAAAGAGACCGATGAGCCGACGGCAGTTGCTCCTGGTACTGTAGAAGGTGCTCCGACGGAGTTCCTGCCCGACATGGATATTACCATTCTCGATGATGCCGGCAACGAGCAGCCCGCCACCGTCATGGGCATTGTCCGCTATGAGCGTGGGAAGTTCGTTCCCGATGAGACTGGCAACATCGTGGAGTATGTGGTGGACGGACAGGTGAAGCATGAGAATACCGCCATGCTTGCCGAGAAGGTCGTGAGCTATGTAGATGCCACACTTGCAGCCCAAGAGACCGCAGCAGAGCAGCCCGCAGCCGTTAAGCAGCCCACTGTAGAGACTCCAACTGCAGAGGTTGAGACTCCAGCCACTGAACCCGCCGGAGAAACGACAGGCACTGTGGCAGAGCAGCCGACTGTGGAACCCATGCCAATGCGTGAGGATGGTGAGGCCGATTTCCTTGCCACCACTCCCGAGCGTGGCCACCAGTTCATATATAACGAGGCAGGATTGAGCCGAGAGGAGGCCGGGCAGTTTGTCAAGGCCAACCTCGAGACTGCCACCAAGGCCCTCGACAAGGCCAAGAAGGAAGCCCCGAAGATGGGTACCAGCCTCGTCAAGTACAAACAGCAGCAAGCCGAGCACCAGGCGAAAGTCGATGCAGCACAACAGGCCGTGGACTACTGGCAGGGAGTGAAATCCACCCAGAGTGCCATTGTTTCCGCTGAAATGGCAGAGCAAGCCGAGCGCGACAGAGCCGCCCACGAAGCTGCGGTGCTGGCAGAGCAGAAGCGGCTGGCAGAGGAGCTTGCCAAGCAGCAGGAGCAGGCCGAGCGAGGAGCCAACGCCGTGCATCCTGCCATTCGTGAGAAGTGGGATGGTGCACCCAAGGTCGAAGGGGCAGAGAATGAGATTACCCTTGCCAACGGCGAGACGTTGAATGGTCGGTATATGCTGGTGGAGAGTGGAGCGGCCACGCCGAGCCACAATGCCACGAGCGGGTTTGCCCGCAGTGAGGGCTTCCCTGTTGACGAGAACGGGCAGACGGTGAACGACCGCGACTATGAGCGTGACCAGCAGGCCCAGCAGATAACGAGGGATATGGCAGACCAATACGACAGCAGAGCCATACAGAACGTGCCGGTGGTGAGCAGAGACGGCGTAGTGTTGAGCGGAAACGGCAGGACTATGGCCGGTGAACTGGCGGCGCAGAACGGCACCGACGGAGCCTATATAGAGCATCTGCGGAAGTATCCGCAGCAGTTCGGCTTCACGCCTGAGCAGGTGGAGGGGATGCAGCATCCGAGAGTGGTGTTTGTTCCCGACGAGGCGATGCCGTATACCACGGAGACCTTTGCGAAGTTCAACCAGCAGGATATGAAGAGCCAGAGCCGGACTGAGCAGAGTGTGAAGATGGGCAAGACGGTGGATGATGCCACCTTCGGGCGCATCGTCAGGAGCATCAACGCCTTCGACACGCTGGGCGACTTCTACAACGACCCGAAGGCTGCACCCGCCGCCATAGGCGAGTTGCACAAGGCTGGAGCCATCAACCAGATGCAGGTGGCCGAGATGATGGACGGCGAGAAGGTGAGCGGGCAGGGCCGTCAGATGCTGGAGAATTTGCTTATCGGAAAATCCTTCGAGGGCAATCCTGATGCTGTGCGACAGCTGGCGGAGTTTCCGGCTATGCGACAGAGTGTGGTGAGTGCGCTGGCCGAGATAGCCAACAACATACACCTTGGCGAAGACTACTCACTGGAGAGCGAGATGGCGCAGGCCATCAATTTGGCATACCAGGCGCGGAAGAGTGGCGGCATCGGAGCCGGCGAGAAGGTGAGCGGATTTGCGAGACAGCAGAGCCTTTTCCCCTTCGACGAGGGCGAGACGGTGGCCGACTATACCAACGCCACGGTGCTGATGCTTGCCGACTGCATGAACGACGGCAGGGTGAGCCAGATGAAGAAAGTGCTGGCCATCTACAACGACCACGCTGCGCAGAGTGCTGCGGGTCAGTACGACATCTTCAGCGGTGGTGTGAAGATCAAAGAAGAGATAATCAACGACGTATTAAACATACTGAACAATGGAACAGAAACAGAACAACAGACAGCCCTCACAGGGGCAGCCGAGCGACGCAAAGAAGCAGCGGGCGTTGGGCAAGATGGCGTTGCTGGCAACAGCGATGCAGGAAGCGGAGCAGAATTGGCCAACAGCAGAGGACTTGTTGAGCAAGAAGCTGGGTTGAGCGAGGATGAGGCAGACGACCTTATCCTTGCTTCTGCAGCCAGAGCGAAGATAATGCCACAATTGCCTGTTCCGCTCACATCAGTAGCTTGGCAGATGGAGTTTGGCAACGGAGTGTTGCAGACACCAATGGGCGAGGTAAAACTTGGAGAGAACCAGTTTGCCAAGATGATAACGAAAGGTCGCGAGAAAGAAGCCGGAATGATTAAGCCGACATTGACAGACCCTGATTTCATCATTGAAGAAGCCAGCCAAGCCGGTGATGGCAACACAGAGAGGTCGAGCTCTTACCTATTTGTAAAAGCCTTTATCGGCAACGATGGAAAGAAGCGATACTTCTTCAAGTCAGTAACAGTAAAGAAAGATGGGTTAGAGATAAACATCAGTAACCATATTGACAGTGCGAAGCGATTGAGGGAAGCTTTAAAGAAAGGGAAGTTGCTATACCGATTTGACGGTGGCGCACAGACCGAGCAGACCCCTGCATCTGCTTCTGTGACAACCTCCCCCGTTGACTTGCAGGGAGTTTCTGAGCGCAAAGATACGAACAATTCTGAAACTGAGCAAGAAAAAGTTGTAAGTGCCATAAAATCAGCCGAGGCGGAGGTGGACACCAACCCCACAAAAGGCCAGAAAAAGGCCGGGAACTACAAAATGGGACACGTCAAGGTTGACGGTTACGACATCACGATAGAGAACCCCAAAGGCAGTGTGCGCCGTGGTACCGACCCCAGCGGCAAGGCGTGGGAGCAGGAGATGCACAACACCTACGGCTACATACGCGGTACCGAGGGCGTTGACGGCGACCATATCGACGTGTTCCTTTCGGATGATCCTACGAGCGGTGATGTGTTCGTTGTGGACCAGGTAACCCCCAAGACGGGAGAATTTGACGAGCATAAGGTCATGTATGGCTTCCCCGACATCGAGAGTGCCAAGGCCGCCTACCTCTCCAACTATGAGGAGGGCTGGCAGGGACTCGGCGCCATTACGCCGGTCAGCAAAGAGGAGTTCAAGAAATGGATAGAGAGCAGCCACCGTAAGACCAAACCCTTCGCCGAGTATGCGAGTGTGAAGACCAATGGCGACACACAGCTTGGTGAGGGCAGTCCGTATGCCCGGTACCATAGAGAGGCCGAAGCCGAGATACAGCAGCTGCTGGATGCGGCCCCCGACCGCACCGGTCCTGTGGCAAGTCCTGAACGTACCGAAGCCATCCAGAAGATTGCCGACATGCTGAACGAGGCCGACAGTGCCATAGAAGACCTGGAGTTGAACGACGACCAGCTGCAGCGTTTCCAAGCCCGCCGTGATGCCGCCGAGAAGTGGCTGGAGGAGAATGTCTATGGCGAGGGAGTGGCATTGTCTGTCGAAGACCTTAAAGAGGCCAGCGACGAGGCCGAAGGTGCAGCACCTGCAGAGCAGCCACAAGCAGAGGCGACCGAAGAGACCGCAGCGCAACCCAAGGCAGAGACCAAGAAGAGCAAGTGGGTTGATGATGAGGATGCGGAGCGTTTCGAGGAACTGCGCCGCCGAATGAGAGAGTTGAACGGACACCTTAACATGGGTGTGAACCCCGAGCAGCTTGCTATCGGCGTTGAAATGATCTACTATGTCATCAAGCACGGCGCCCACAAGTTTGCCGACTATGCCAAGCAGATGATAGATGCCCTTGGCGAGTGGGTACGTCCCTATCTCAAATCGTTCTACAACGGAGCACGAGACCTGCCGGAAATGGAGGTCATAGGAATATCTGCAGAACTGACCCCATACGACGAGGTGAAGACATTTGACGTGATGAACTTCGACAAGGAAGGCCCGAAAGACATCATCGCCCTTGCCGACGAGGTGGTGAAAGAGCAAGATGTGGAGAAGCAGAAAGAAGAGGCAGAGAAGAAGCTGATAGACAATAGAAAGGAACGTTGGCAAAAGAAGAAAAAGGCAGAGAAACCTACAACAGGTGATAAAGATACAACAAAAAAGCCGAAGAATGGGAAAAAAGATGTATCTTTGCAGTCGCAAATGAGCCTATTCGACAGCGATGGTACGGAAACCGAACCCAAGGGTACGGAATCCAGACCCAATAACACAGAGTCCGAACAACCCACAGTCGAAGAGGAGCAGGAAGCAGAGAGTACATTGAAGTATAGCGGGGAGCAGATGAGGAAGATGTCCGCAGCTGTTACCACGGACTTACTGATAGGACTGCAAGATGGTGTTAAGCCGTATAAGAGTATTGTCGATTTGCGACGGAGGGCCAAGAGTCTTGGGCTTGAAGTGGACGATGAAGGCAGAGACGATGTTGCGTTGCAAGAAATGGTTGAGGATGGACTTGTTAGAGCCGCCCGAACCATGGTTGAAAGTGGCAAATATGGTGGCAGCAAGTCGAGAGAAGCGTATGAAGCCATCTGCAAGTTGTACGACATGCAGCCCACCATCAGCCGCAGGAGTGCCAACCGAGTGAAGATGCAGCAGTATTCCACTCCATTGCCAATGGCATTCATGGCAGACAGTTTCGCATGGAAGCCCGGCATGAAGAAGATACTGGAGCCGACGGCAGGAAACGGCATGTTGGTGTTCGCGGTACCGGCAAAGAGCGTGATAGCAAACGAGCTTGACGAGACACGACTGGCAAACCTCAAAGAGCAAGGTTTCCTTGGTGTTATACACAACGATGCGCTGACGCATGATTTCAGGGAACTTGGGAGATATGATGCCGTGATAGCAAACCCACCATTTGGTAGTGCAGCAGCTAAGGAGTATGACGGCAAGAGTATTGCCGGACTTGACGAGCAGATAACGCTGAATGCCCTTGCAGCGATGAAAGACGATGGCAGAGCCGCCATCATCATCGGAGGCAACATGGAGTATGCCAAGAATGGTGCTGTTAGCAACAACAAGGCATTCTGGACGTACCTCTACGACCACTATAACGTAAAGGGTGTAGTGGATATGGATGGCAAACTGTATGCAAAGCAGGGGACAACCTACCCCACCCGCATGATACTTATCGATGGACGCAGGAGCGAAGATGAGCGTGCGCAGAGTACTGTGTACCCACCGAGGAAGTTCGAGGCTGTGCGCATGGCAGAGACCTTCGAGGACCTGTATGACATAATTAATGAAATAAACCAATCAAAAAATAGAACCAATGGCAACGAAGTATTACGCACCAGCAGCAAGCCTATCGTGTCTAACACTGACAACGAGACCGGGCGCACTAACGAGAGCGATACTGGTAGAGAATCTAATGAGAATGTTGGCAATGGAAGCCAACGAGAGCCACGACCGACTAACAGCGGAAGAGGCGAACGCGGAGATAGACAAACTGAACCGCAGCGAGTACCAGAGACTCCGCGAGAAAGCGACAGTGGAGCTGGACAGCCAGGAAATGCAGGAGTATCTGCAACGCAAACGGATAATGTTGGGCGATCCGCTGGTAGCAGTGAACGAAGCGGAAGTGAACGTACAGGAGATACTGAACGAGTTCACGATGACGGAGTTCGAGCAGCAGGAAATGCCGCTGGTGGAGTACGAGTAGAAGAGAGTGCTACACCTGAAACCGCAGCCCCACAGCAGAAAGAGCAACCCAAACAGAGGACAGTAGAGGATGAGAAGCTCCCCTATCGTCCGCACAACACAGCCTTTAGTTTAGAGAGTGTAGCCCCAGCCGCCATGGTAGAGGCTATGGATAACACCCTTTCGGAAATAGAGAGGGTGCATGGCATGAGCATAGACGAGTTTGTTACCAGCGAGCTTGGTTATGACAGTATCGATGACATGCACCATGCTCTTGCCGCCGAGCAGGTTGATAGTGTGGCAATGGCCATACACAACATGTGGGGAGGCAATGCTATGATTATCGGTGACCAGACTGGAGTAGGCAAAGGGCGACAGATGGCCGCATTGATACGCTGGGCCTGCAAGCAAGGCAAGAAACCCATCTTCATTACGCAGAAAGCAGACCTGTTCAGCGACATCTATCGCGACTTGGTAGATGTAGGAAGTGGCGATTTGCGTCCGTTCATCTTCAACAGCGACGGAGCGATGGTTGATGCCAACGGCCACGTTGTTCACAAGCCATTGAGTAGTGCAGCACAGGCGAAAGTATTTGCTGGTGAAACATTACCTGACGATTATGACTTTGCCGTCCTCACTTACTCGCAGGTGAATACTGGTGATGAGGTTAGCAGAGAGTTTGCGAAACAGCACAAAGACAAAGACCAGCGAGGCTCGAAGCAAAGCAAGGCCGTGAAGAATGGCAAGGCAACACCCAAGGCCACCTTCCTGCGCAAGATAGCACAGGACAACTACCTTTTCCTTGATGAGAGCCACACGGCAGCTGGTGACAGCAATGTTGGAGCTTATATCCGCAGCATCATAGGCACAAAGGCAGGAGCTGTGATAGGCAATGCCGGCGGAGCAGTGGAAGGTGGAGTGAAAGGAGTTACTTTCGCGAGTGCCACCTTTGCCAAGCGACCCGACACCATGCCTATGTACGCCATGCGTACAGCCATGAGTGAGGCCAACGTGAAGCCAGAAGAGCTTATCAAGATTATTGAGAAAGGTGGTGTTACGTTGCAGGAAATCATGAGCCGTGCCTTGACTGATAGCGGTCAAATGGTACGCCGTGAGCGTGATATGAGCGACGTGCGTACTGATTGGGAGACAATCAGCGATCCTGCAACCGTCAAGAGAGCCAGAGAGAACTACGACCGCACCATTGCCGCATTCAACGCCATTATCGACTTCCAAGATACGTATGTAAAACCGTTGATAGCCGCAAAGGATGCAGAATTGAGTCTCTATGCAGAGAGTGCTGGAGTAAAGAAAGGAACTGACAAGATGGGCGTTGAGAATGTACCATTTGCCAGCAAGACCTATAACTACACCAAGCAATTGATGCTCGCCTTGAAAATCGATGCCATTGCCGACCGGGTAGAGGCCGAGATAAAGGCGGGCAGACATCCTGTTATTGCACTGGAAAGCACGATGGAGGCAAGCATCAAAGACTATACCAACGGAGAGGTTATTGATGAGCCGACTTTTTCCGCCAGTCTGTTGCGTGGCCTTGACACTGTGATGCAGTACACTGTGAAGGACGAGGACGGCAAAGAGACACACCACCATTACAAGCCCAGCGACCTTGGGCGAGATGGTGAGACTGCCTACTATGCGTTGCAGAATGCTATCAGGGAGGCTACCAGCGACATATTCATCAGTCCTCTTGATGCTATCATCGAGAAACTGCATGAAAAAGGATACAAGGTTGGTGAGTTGACAGGCAGAAACAACTATGTAGAACGTGATGCCGATGGACGTGTTGTTGTCCGCAGACGTACCGACAAGGATAAGAAGCGTATGCAGCGTGAGTTCAACAGTGGTGCATTGGATGTGCTGATACTTAACAAGAGCGCATCGACAGGAATCTCACTTCATGCCAGCAAGACTTTCAGCGACCAGCGACAGAGAACGATGATTATAGCCCAGCCATTGAGCGACATCAACGACTACATGCAGATGATTGGCCGCATCGACCGTACAGGCCAGATACACCGTGGCTACTATATCAACCTCGGACTTCCTGTGCCAGCCGAAAGCCGATTCCTGATGATGCTTTCCACCAAGCTGAAATCGCTGAACGCCAACACCACCACAAGCCAAGACAGCGAGGACAACAGTGTGGATGCCCCCGACCTGCTGAACAAATATGGCAGTCAGGTGGTTGTTGAGTACCTGCGTGACAATCCAAGTATCTATGAGAAGATGGGTGAACCCATCAGGAAAGGCATGGGAGAGAAAGTGTCTGCAAGCGAGTTGGATGAATACAAAGCTCCTGCCAGCGATGAAGTGGCCCGCAAGATAACAGGATATGTGGCATTACTTACCACACAAGAGCAGGAGGACTTCTATAACGACGTTGTGCGTCGTTATACCGACCTTATCAAATACCTCGACAGCACTGGTGCCAACGACTTGAAGATAACCGTCATGCCGTTGAAAGCAAAGACTCTTCGCAAGGGCGTATCGAGTAAGGGTAATAATCCCAATGGCAGCAATCCCTTTGCGCAGGATGCTTACGTTGAAGAGGTGGAAATGGACGTGTTAAGAAAGCCCATGAAAGCCGATGAGATACGTAGTGGTATGGAGCAACTGAATAAGCTGCATGGAACAGAGAAAGGCCATCTGCGTACCGCTAATGAAGAGAAAGTGCATGGTGAGCGAGTGTTGGAAATAATGGGAGTTGTGCAGCGTGATGAGGATGCGAGACTGCAAGCCGAAGAAGAGCGATATGAGGGAAGCAAAGCCCGACTCACCGAGAGTATCGGGAAGAAGCGTGATGCCCTTTCCAAGCAGAACCGCAGCGAGGAAGAGAAAGCCGATGCTTTGAAGAAATACGTTGACGAAGAGACTAAGAAGGTAGAAGAGAGACATGAAGCCAACGTTAACAAGGCACGTTCCCTGACATACTTCATGCGTGAAGGATTGACCAACTACATAACCGGTAGAACATACTTTTTGCCGCAAGACCTCACCGAAGAGGGAGGTCAGGCAGGAATGTTCAAAGTTCCTGCCATCTTCATGGGCTACAAGGTTAAGGATGATAAACCAACCCCCAGCACCAGCTTTGCCGTTTTTGCCACTTTGGATGGCCGTCGTAGAGTAGAGGTGAAATTCACCGACAACTATACCAACAAGACCATCGACTTCTTGACCAACAGCGACTATAACGAGGCACAGCGCACCACGTTAGACAACTGGGACAGCAAGATACCCAGCGAGACCCGCAAGAAGGGTTACATAATGACTGGTAACATCCTACAGGCAGTAGCCGACACCAGTGATGAAATGGGTAACTACAAAGGACAACTTATCAGCTACACCGATGAGCAGGGCGAAATTCATGACGGTATCTTGATGCCCGACAGATGGGAGCCGTCGATGCTAAAGACGAGCGGAGTACCTATCAATGCCAAGTTGGGAGAGATACTAAGAGGAAGTCATGTGTCGAGTACAGACGGCAAAATAAATATAAGCAGTAATGGTAACGGCCATGCCACACTCTCTGTGCCAAAGACCAAGAAAGAGGGTGCAAAGTACTACGAAAACCCTGTCATCCTGCGAGCCATTGACTCCCTCGGCTTCTGGCAGAATAGAGGCGAGTTCCAAGCAGACATCACTGGAGAGTCCAATATCCGAAAGGTTGTTCAAGAGTTGTCCAGCATGGGTGTGAGGGTACGCGACGAGCAGGCCGACAATAATCTATTGAGCCGTGGTGTGAGTGACGAGGAGCGCATAGCCGAGCTTGAGAGTCAGCCGAAGATGAAGATGTACCGCAGCATGGTACTTATCGACGGTAAACTGTACCCGCCAATGAGCAGCAAGGAAGCCGACGGAAAGGGTCTGCGTGAGCCGAGCGAGATAGGCAAGTGGGAAGAGAGCGAAGAGGCCCCGGAGAAAGCCGTGTTGCGTAATGGCAAGTGGGTATTCCCATTGAAGAAAGACAACGGCAAGAGCCTGTATGCCGCTTACAATCCCTATATCCATACGTCTGCCACAATGCTCAACGACCAGTTCAGCGAGGCGCAGAACCGTGAAAACCTCGTCGTTGTGGAAATGGAAGTCCCCATGAGCGAAATGACGAGTGGCTATCTGGCAGAGAAAGCCAAGGATAGTGTTGGAATGAAGCAGTGGAAGGCAGGTGTGATCCAGGGACAGTTGAACGGTTCTCGTGAGGTGATGTTGAGCCGTTGGGCTAAACCTATCCGTATCGTACCCACTGAGGAGGTTGCCGAGAACATTGCGAAGCAGATAGATGGTATAATCACTGTCATGCCGAGCAATGTGGTAACGCCGCAGGTGCGTGAGGCCATGGAGAAGTTGGGTGTTAAGTTCGTTGAGACCGACAACACCGGCAAGTTAAAAGAGGGTGCCAACAAAGGCCGCAGCTGGACCAGTGTGTACGGCAAAGGCAAGAGTGTCCAGAAGTTGATGCGAGAGGGTGAAATCGAGGCCGTTGAGTTGGAGCGTCCGAGTAAAGATGCCGATTGGCAGGAGCAGCTATGGTACACAATGCCAGAACGGTGGTTTGACATCCAGCGTGGCACTATGGCCTACGAGGACGGTGTGCGGATGAGCAGACTTCGTGGCTACAGCAAGAGACGTTACGATGCCATGCTGGAGAGAGCCGTGGAAAGCTTTAAGAAGCAGGTGATGCAGACAGCCGAGCGTATGAACATAGGCGACCGAGTGCATGTCGTGGCCACTGCCGACGAGATAACCGACGAGAAGCTGACCGATAAGCAGAAGAGCGACAAGGCTCTGTACAGTCCGACCAGCGATAAGATATATATCATCCTCGGCAATCACCGCAACATGGATGACGTGATGAAGAGCTTGCTGCATGAGAGCGTGGCTCACCACGGACTGCGCGAACTCTTCGGCGACCACTTTGACACCTTCCTTGACAACGTGTATGCAGGAAGCGAAGAGAGCATCCGTGTGAAGATAGCATCGATGGCCGCAAAGCACGGCTGGAATGTGCGTACCGCCACGGAAGAATATCTGGCACAGATGGCCGAGACAATGGACTTCGAGAAGCCTGAAAACAACAGTTGGTGGAGCAAGGTCCAGACCTGGTTCTTTGACATGCTGCATAAGATTGGCTTCACGGTGAAGAATTGGCCCGGCACCATTACCGACAACGAACTTGCATACGTATTGTGGAGAAGTTACCAGAACATGGTGAACCCCGGACGTTACCGCAGCCCGATAGAGATTGCAGAAGATACTGTGATGCAAGACAAGTTGAGAGTGGGACAGTTTGAGAAAAACGCCGACCGAAATCGGTCATCGAAAAGAGAGGTGTTGAGAGCAGCCGAGGCGATAATAGATGATGCGTTGTTGGATGATGATGTTTATCTTGGCATGTGGCAGCGGTTGGAGGATGAAAGCGTTGAAATGGAAGAAGCGAATGCCATTCGTGAGTATATTAATCGAGCACTTGAAGGAACACTTGGACCCGGTTTCGATGAGGCGTATGAAGATATGCTTGATGCCGTGGAGGAATACATAGCCGACAGAAATGCCGCAGCAGGACCCAGTGGACTATTGTCGCGTGATGGTGACTTCTCGCCGAGGGACAATGCCATTGCGAGAGACTACTATGAGCGGATGGTGTCGCAGAATGGCTACCAGGTGCAGGAGGCCATGCAGGACTCCATGCTTGGACTGCGTAAGGCCATGCAAGCAATACTGGGTGCTGGAAAGGACTTCAAGATTGAAGAGGTCGCAGGAAATGAGAACGCCTACCTTGCCGAGAACCGTATGAGCAGCACCAATGCCGCCGAGCAGCACAACTACTTCCGTCAGTGGCTGGAGCCCCTATTGAAAGCCGTACACGAGATAGCCGGTAGCAAAGCCGCAGAGCGTGAGGCGTTGACCAACTACATGATGGCCAAGCACGGTTTGGAGCGTAACGAGAAGTTTGCCGAGAGAGACTTTGTAGCCTACCAGCAGCAGTATCCGACAGGCGGTAAGACGTTGGCCGATTTCCGCCAGAATGACTACGCCGGCCTTACCGCATTGACAGGAGAACAGGACGTGGTAGATGCCGAAGCAGTAGCCCGGCAGATGGTAGCCGACTATGAGGCACTGCACAATACCAGCGAATTGTGGGATGCCGTCAACACCGCCACGAAGGTAACGCTGGCCAGGATGTACAGAGGAGGGCTGATGAGCAAAGAGAGCTACGAGCATACAAGGGACATGTTCGACTACTACATTCCTTTGCGCGGTTTTGACGAGACCACCAGCGACGAGGTGTATGGCTACCTCACCAGCCGACAAGGGCCGTTGGGCAGCAGCATACTGAAACATGCCGAAGGACGTAGGAGCAAAGCCGATGACCCGATAGCCACCATAGCCATGATGGCCGACCAAGCCATCATGCAAGCCAATCGCAACGAAATGAAGCAGCGTTTCCTCACCTTTGTGCAGAACCACCCCAGCGACCTTGTGAGCGTGAGCAAGCTGTGGTTGCAGTATGATGCTGCCGCCGACGAGTGGGTGCCCGTCTTTGCCGACATCGACGAGGGCGACACCGCAGCCGACGTGGCGAGAAAGGTTGAGGCCTTTGAACAGCGCATGGAGCAGTTGGCCGCCAACGACCCCGACAACTACAAGAGCGGCAAAGAGGCCGCGAACATACCTTATAGGGTGCTTCCGGGCAATATGAACGAGCACCAGGTGCTTGTGAAGAGAGCCGGAGAGACCTTTGTGCTGACCATCAACGGCAACCCGAGAGCCGCCCAGGCCCTCAATGGGCTCACCAACCCCGATGTCAAGACCGGTGGCTTTATCGGTGGCTTTATGAAAGCATCGAGCACCATCAACCGCTTCTTGAGTTCTGCTTACACGACGAGGACACCCGACTTTGTTGTGAGTAACTTCTTCCGCGACATGCTGTATAGCAACTGTATGGCATGGGTGAAGGACACTCCGAGCTATGCGCTGCGGTTCCATAAGAACTTTGGCAGGTTCAACCCCGTCACCATGCGAGTGTTGTTTGGCAAGTGGGAGAATGGCACATTGGATGACGGCAAGCCCATAGAGTATATGTTCAAGCAGTTCATGATGAACGGAGGCGAGACAGGCTACACCAACGTGCGAGACATCGAGGCCCAGAAGCGCAGGATAGTGAAAGAACTTCGTCGACAGGGCAGTGTACCGAGAAAGGTGCTGCATGTACTTGGAGAGCAACTTGACCTTGTCAACCAAGCCGTCGAGAACTGTGCGAGATTTGCCGCCTTCATCACCTCGCAGGAGCTTGGGCGCAGCATAGAGCGCAGTATATACGATGCCAAGGAAGTGAGTGTGAACTTCAACAAGAAAGGCAGTGGTGATAAGATGATGGGAGCCGAAGGCCAGACCAAGATAGGCAATGTTGCCGCATTCCTGAGTGGTGCTGGACGCAGCTTGCAGGTGTTCTGGAATGCTGGAGTGCAAGGCATGACCAACTTCGGACGTGCCGCCAAGCGCAAGCCCGGCAAGTTTGTCGCCGCATCAGCCACCATGTTCACACTTGGCGCCGTGATACCGCTGATAGCGAAAGCCCTTGCCGGTGATGGCGACGACGATGATAAGAACGCATACTACAACCTGCCAGAGTATGTACGCCGCAGCAATATCTGCTTCCGTGTCGGTGATGCCTGGATCACCATACCGTTGCCCATCGAGTTCAGAGCCATCTACGGACTTGGCGAGTTAGGCACAGGCGTAATCACTGGCGAAGAGCATTACAGCGATGGCGAGTTGGCAAGACAGATGGTTGCACAGGTGAGCCAGATACTGCCTTTGGACTTCATGGAAGGACAGGGAGGTTTGCATAACCTGTGGCCAAGTTGGGCGAAGCCCATCGTCGAGGCCCACAACAACAAGGGATGGACTGGTCTGCCAATATACAGAGACACCCCATTCAACCAGAGCGACCCTGAGTTTACCAAGGTGTATAAGAGTGCCGACAAGCACATTGTAGCCGCCAGCAAGTGGCTCAACGAGATTACTGGAGGCGATGACTACAAGAAGGGCTGGGCCGACGTGGTGAACCCCGCACAGGTTGAATACGTCCTCAATGGTTACTTCGGTGGTTACTTCAAGGTGCCTAACCAGCTCATCAAGATGACCGAGACGGCAACCGGCAACCGTGAGTTTGAGTGGCGAAACATGATGATTGCCAACCGTCTTATCAAGAGTGGTGACGAGCGTACCGCCCACCGCAAGCTGCAAAACGAGTATTTCAAGTACAAAGAGGAGTATGAAGAGACCAAGCGCCTGAAGAAGAAGTACGAGAAAGCAGCCGATGAAGGCGTTGTAGGATATGCCGAGAAGGTCAATTTCCTCAACAATTCGGAGGAATATGCCCGCTACCTCATTTTCGATGAGTACCGCAAGGAGATAAACGACCTCTACAATCTACAGAAAGAAGAGACCGACGAAGAGAAGCGCAAGGAATACGAGGCAGAATACTACCAGGTGATGCGAGAGATGGTCGATGCGATGCACGAATATGAGAGGAGCAAAGGCAAGTAATTCATAAGATAAAGACGAGATGGTGCGGTGAAGGTGTATCTTTGCCGCGCCATTTTGGGACAAAAGAAAAAAAAGAGATATGGAAACGAAATTGCATAGATTGAGCAGGGTGACGCTCTCGAAGAAGATGGGCGAGCCTGACAGTATCAAGCGAAGTCGTATGGAGAATGCCGACGACAGGGCACGAGGGCAGCAAGTGTTGCTGGAGGCGCAGCGGTATTGGGACAACATGAGCAAGTTCCGTAAGGACCGTGAGCGCAACAAGCGTTACAACTATGGCGACCAGTGGGGCGACGTGGTGTGTGTGGACGGGCAGCGGATGACGGAGGAGGAATACATCAAGTCGCAGGGGAGTGTGCCCTTGAAGACGAACCTTATTCGCAAGCAGGTGAACACGGTGATAGGTTTGTTTCTCAGTCAGCAGAACGAGCCGACCTGCATAGCCCGCGACCGCGACGAGCAGCGGCAGGCCGAGACGATGAGCACGGTGTTGCAGTACAACATGCAGCTGAACCGCATGAAAGAGGTCTATGCCAACTCGATGGAAGAGTTTCTGATGAGTGGCCTTATCATGCACAGGAAGTGGTGTGGCTGGCGCGACAACAAGGTGGACTGCTGGACGGACTATGTGCAACCGAACAACGTCTTCATCGACACCAACATGAGGGATTTTCGCGGATGGGATTGTTCATTCATTGGCGAGATACATGACCTGTCGAGGGAGAGTGTGTTGGAGCGATTTGCGAAGAGTCCCGCGGCCTATGAGAGGCTGGTGAAGATATACGACGAATCCATGAGTGCGAGAAGGGACGTGTATACGTGGGAGCAGTTTGGATATGGCAGTGGGCAGGTGCTGAAAGACTTTCTGATGCCGAGAGACGCGAGCCTGTGCCGTGTTATCGAGGTGTGGCGTAATGAGAGCAAGCCTCGCTACCGATGCCACGACTACAACAGCGGCGAGATATACAAGATAGACATAAATGATTTGGGTCCCGTTGTCATTGCCGAGAACCAGCGGCGCCAGCTACAAGCCCGCCAAGCCGGAATACCCGAGGAGGATATACCGTTCATCACCTATGAGTGGTTCATGGACTCGTATTGGTATTACTACTTCCTTTCGCCGACGGGCGACATATTGGAAGAGGGAGAGACCCCCTACGAGCACAAGAGCCACCCATACGTATTCAAGGCATACCCCTTCATCGACGGGGAGATACATTCGTTTGTGAATGATATTATCGACCAGCAGCGATATGTGAACCGACTGTACACCCTCTACGACTGGATTATGAGAGCGAGTGCCAAGGGTGTGCTGATGGTGCCGGAGGAATGCTTGAAGGGTCACGACCCGAGCGAGTTCACCGAGAACTGGGCCAAGTTCAACGGTGTCATATTCTACACGCCGAGCAAGAACGGTGCAAAGCCCGAGCAGGTGGCCAACAACTCGACCAACATCGGCATCCACGAACTGTTGAGCCTGCAGTTGAAGATGATGGAAGATGTCACTGGTGTCAACTCCTCGTTGCAGGGCAAGGCCGAGTATGCAGGGATGAGTGCAGCGATGTTCAACATGCAGACGCAGAATGCCACGACGAGTTTGCGCCGCATCCTCGACAGCTTCCAGGACTTCATATTGGATGCCGCCTACAAGGATGTCAAGAATATCCAGCAGTTCTACGACCAGAAGCGCACCTTCAACATAGCAGGACGCGCCAGTTCGCAGGTCATCTACGACCCTGCGAAGATACGCGACGTGGAGTTCGACCTGAGCATTGTCCCCAGCCAGACCTCGCCGGTGTACAGGGCGATGGCCAACGAGTTCCTCATGGAGCTGTTCAAGGCCAACGCCATCAGCGTGGAGCAGTTGTTGCAGGCTGGCGATTTCCCATTTGCCGACGAGCTTTTGCAGAACATCCAGAGCCAGAAAGAGCAGATGGAGAGAGGACAGATGCCCAACGGTGTGTCGCCCGAGCTACTCCAGCAGGCGCAGCGTGGAGCCGACCCGAAGGCCATGCAGATGTTGCAGCAGGCCGCTGCCTATCCTGTGCGAGCCGCTGCCTAAGACTCGCGGCCTGAAGACCGCGACCTTCGACCACCAACACGGAATACATGGGCAAGAAAGACGACATAGAAGCGCAAGTGTTGAAACTGTTCAAAGAGAACGACCGCCGACGGGCCGTTCTCTTTGGCACATTCAATCCCATCACTGGCGAGTGCAGTGTGGGCGAGCGTGATAAGTTCACCCTACCCGACTACCCGATAGCGACCCAGTGGTTGCCTGTGGAGATGATGGAAGAGCCTTTTGTGAAGGAGTTGCAGGAGGCCGGGAGTGTGCATGCACTGGTCAAGAAGGTCATCATTGGCGGCAGTATAGCAGAGATATATGAGGAAGCGTACAACAAGATAGTGGAGCAGTTTGTGCGCATCCGCATCAAGTACGACTTTCCATTCTGGGCGGCCTCATTCGTATATATCAAACGCAAAGGAGGAGGCAAGGATGTCCTCTTCCGCCTGAACAGACCGCAGCGTAGGTTAGTAGAGCGGTTTGAGAAGATGCGGAAAGCAGGGAGACCCATCCGTCTTATCATCTTGAAAGCCCGACAGTGGGGAGGCTCGACGTGTACACAGATGTACATGGCATGGCTCCAGCTGGTACATAAGGTTGGTTTGAACTCGTTGATTATAGCCCATCAGTCGAAGGCCTCGGACAAAATCAAGGCCATGTTCGACAAGATGATAAAAGCCTACCCTGTGCAGATGCTGCATGAGATGGGCGACAACTACGACGAGAACGAGAAGAAGATTATAAGTATTGGCAAGAGTGGCAGCATCTACCGTGTACCGCAGCGCATTTGCGACATCAACATAGGTACTGCGGAGAGTCCCAATGCAGACCGAGCTGGCGACTACAACCTGGTGCATATGTCGGAGGTTGGTTTGTACCCAAAGACAGACAAGATGAACCCAGAGAGCATCGTGCGAGGTTCGTTGTCCGGCATACTGTACATGCCAGACACAATGATAGTGTTAGAGAGTACCGCCGATGGAGTGGGTTCATTTTTCCACAAAGAATACCTTGCTGCCAAGAAAGGGAAGTCACAGTACGAATCCATATTTGTGTCTTGGCTTGAGATTGAGCAGTATCAACTTGAATTCGAGAGCGAGGCAGAGAAGAAGGCATTTCTCCGCTGGTTGTATGAAAACCGGAATAACGAAGAGGTCGATAGTGATCGAGAGGAACCGGGCACCTACTTGTGGTGGTTATGGACACAAGGAGCCACGCTGGAAGGAATACATTGGTATGTCCAGGAGCGCACGAAGTATACCAATCATGGTGACATGGCCAGCGAGTATCCGAGTGACGACATCGAAGCGTTCATTTTCTCTGGTCGCAAGGTGTTCAACCATGAGGACGTGGAGAATTTACGAGGGGGTTGCCGTCCGCCGAGGATGCGAGGAGAGATATACGGCAATGCCGACGAGGGCGAAATGGCGCTGGAGGGGCTGCGGTTCAGGAAAGAGAAAGATGGGCGTCTGTTCATCTACCACGACGTAGAGAAAGACACCGAGGAAGAGCAGATACTCGACAGGTATCTGGTTGTGGTGGATGTGTGCAAGGGGCATACCAAGAATGCAGACTATGCAGACATCCTGGTACTGGACAGGCTGTATATGATGGATGGGGAGCCGCCTGTGGTTGCTGCCGAATGGCACGGCCATATCGACATGGACCGGCTGGCATGGAAAGCGGCGCAGGTAGCCGAGTATTACAACCATGCCAAACTGGTCATCGAGAGCAACACGTTAGAGACCAACAACACCAAAGGCGAAGCCGAATACATCCTGACGCTGATAGCCGACGTGTACGACAACCTTTATGCGAGAAAGCAGAGCGCCGAGGACATCCGTCAGGGCTTGCCCAAGAAATACGGCTACCATACCAACGTACTGACGAAGAAAGTAGTCATACTCAATCTGCAGGTGGCCGTGAGGCAACATCTGTACATCGAGCATGAAAGCGAGTGTCTGGACGAATACCTGACATACGTAGAGACCGACAAAGGTGGCTATGAGGCCATGGAAGGTCACCATGACGACCGACTGATGACAAGGGCCATCGGCTTGCAGGTGTGCTTCCATGAAATGGACCTGCCGAGGGTGGTGAAGCGAGAGCGGTTCAAGACCACCACACAGAAAGTTGTGAGTGCTGCAACAATATAGCTGTGCCGACGCAACATACGTTACCGGCCGCTACTTCTTGTAGTGGCCGTTTTTCATTTTATAGATAATGTTTCTGGCGTGTCTTGGCTTCATGTAGAACTTGGGCGCCGGGGAATTGACAACCTCGAAAACAATGTCGATGAGAGGCGTGTCAGTTTTCTGTTCGCGGATGGCGAGGACGCGGTTGTAGATTTCGAGGAACATTTCGCGCTTGGTAGGGCGCATGGTGTTGAGGATAGGTTGTCCTCGCATGATAGCCGACACGACGATAGAGGCACGAGCCTCAGAGATCCAGAAGCGCGAGCAAGGCATATTTACCACTTGCTCATAATCCTTGGTGATGTCAAAGAAAGACTTTTGTTCGAACACTTTGCGGAAAGCACGGATGAGTTCGTCATTACGCATTTGTGTGAAATCGGAGATAGAACCTGGGTATTTCATGATTGGCTGGTGATTGGTTAGGGGCTGAAATCAACTGCAAAAATACAAATTTATTTTCGATTGCGAAAATATATTTTCACAACATAAAGATATTGGGGATAAAAACGGTAGTACTTTTGCAGTCGAATCTGGCGAGAAGCCAGTGATTGGTGAATATTGATTAGACAACGTAAAACACTGACATTATGGCTGAAAATCAACCAACGAAAAGCAGACGAGAGTCCGTTCTTGGCCGCATGAGGACGAAGTACCCGGAGAAGAAATTCGAGGACGAGGAAGAGCTGTTTGGCCAGATTGACGATGACCTTGCCGCAGGTGAAGAGGAAATAGGCAAGTACAAAGAGCGAGAGCAGATTTTGACAGACGGGTTTTCGAGAGACCCGCGAGCTGCCAACTTTTTTGTGCGTATCCTGAAGGGAGAGAATCCGTGGAGTGCACTGGTGGAGATGGTGGGCGTAGATGGAGTTGCAGAGCTTCTCAATGACCCAGCCAAACAAGAGGAATTCGCCGAAGCCAACCGCAAGTATGTGGAGCGTATCGCCAAAGAGAAGAGCCTTGGCGAGGAATACGAAGCCAACTTTGCGTCGAGCATGAAATTGCTGGAGCAGATGCAGGCCGAGCGCGGCCTCAGCGACGAGCAGATAGACGGAGCTATGGACTTCATCATGAAGATGGTCAACGAGGCCATCATGGGGAAGTTCACGCCTGAGACCATCGACATGGCGTTGAAAGCCATCAACCACGATGCCGAGGTCGAGGCTGCGAGAGCCGAGGGTGAAGTGGCCGGGAAGAATGCAAAGATAGACGAGAAGTTGCGCAAGACGAAGGCCGGAGATGGCCTGCCTGCGATGGGAGGTGCGACCGTGGCTGTACCCACCGAAAAGAGGAAAGGCTTCTTTGATGACCTGCCACGTAGAAAATTCTAATAACAAAAAAAATTCTAATAACAAAAAAAAATAAGATTATGAAAAAGAACTTTCATCCATTCATGAGCTTCATCGTAGGGCCTGGTTCTGGCGCAGTCGTCGAGACCGCCACCGCAGAACCTAACGGCACTACCGTTGTGAGCGAAAGAGCCGATGGCACCAACGTCGTAGCGCAGGACTATCTGGAAGAGGATCTTGACAAAAAGATTGTCATGGTCCGTCCCCAGGACACCCCCATCGACACCTTCACGCGCAGCATTGCCAACAACGAGAGCTGCAAGAGCTGGGAAGCCGGTGGCTGGGAAATCGGCACCCGCGAGACCCGTGACACCGTTGCCGCCGCCTATCAAGCCGGCACGAGCACTGCCAACGTCCTTTCTGTCGACAACATCGAGATGTGGAAACCTGGCGACACCTTCATCATCAACGCCACCGCGTCTGGTGTCGACAATGGTCCCATGCTCGACAGCGGCAACACTCCCGTGCAGTGTCTTGTCAAGAGTGTCGACAATGCCAACAGCAAGCTCACCGTCCAGCGCGTAGGTGCCTTGAATGCCGTCCTGCCTAACGTTGGCGAGGACTACATCCTCTGTCGCCTGTCGCCTGCCGTGTCCGAGCTGGAGGCCTCCGTCGAAGGCTTCAATATCCAGCCGTCCGACCGCAAGTACTACAACCAGACCCACATGACCCAGGTCGAAGAGTCGGTCGTTCACAGCCTCCTCAAGAAGAAGGTTGCCATGGACTTTTCCGTCTACAAGGAGCAGACCATCTGGGACTTCAAGCGCGGTATGGAGCTGTGCAACCTGTTCGGAGTCGGCGGTCTGTCGAAGAACGCCAAGGGCGAGCTCGTCCACCTCTCCACGGGTCTGTGGTGGCAGATGACCCAGCAGTCCGTCGTGTCCTACGGGCAGGCCATGAGCGACCAGGACTGGAACACTATCGGCAAGGCCATCTTCGAGGGCAACAACGGTGCCGACCGTCGTCTGCTGTTCGCAGGTGCCGACCTGCTGGCCCAGATTTCCAACGCCAAGTCGTACAGCAAGCAGCTGGAAGCCAAGAATACCGAGATGGTGCTAGGTCTGCGCGTCTACAAGATCGAGACGCCCTTCGGCGAACTCCTGGTAAAGCCCATGGGCAGCCTGTTCGAGGGTTACTTCTCGAAATGTGGCATGGTCATCGACCCGAACTTCGTGAAGAAGTACATCATGGAGCCGTTGCAGACCACCAACCTCGACCTGAACAAGACCGGCCAGCGCCGTGTGGACAATGCCGTCCGTATGCACGAGACCTACTCCTTGTTCTTGGAGAACCTGCCGTGCCATCGCAAGATTGTTCCTGCGGCTTAACAGGGCCTTCCCATAGTGTGAAAGCCTGGCGGCGCAATTTTCACCGCCGCCAGGCTTTTTTATAAATATAATAAAAAATAAATACGATATGGCAAAGAAGACATACAAGACTTATTTTCTCAAAGGTCTCCAACTTCTGTTGTTCGACGAGCAGGGCCGCACGATAGAAATAAACTTCAAGGGCGGGCTTCAGGTGGACTCCACGGCGAAGTTCAGCACCAGCGACGAGAAGTTGCAGAATGCCATCGAGCAGTGCAGCGGTTTCAATCGCGACTTTTACCTTGACTCCGTCCGTGAGGACGCCCCCGCAGATGCAGCCCCGGTAAAGGCGGTAGCAGAAGTGCCAGTAGGGCAGGAAGAGAACGAGGCGACTGTACCTGATGACGCCGATGACCAAGTGGTGAATGTCTCCTGTAAGGCCGACGCTGTGGAGTGGCTGAAGGAGCATTACCCAGAGAAAGGGTACAATGGCAGCAACCTGCGCAGCAAGGAAGCATTCGAGAACGCCTGCAAGGACTGCGGTGTGACATTTGATTTTTCCGAATAAGACCGTCATATTGCTGACATGATAAAGCAAGTCGAAGACATATTGAAAGATGTGCGTGTCTGTTTGGACCGAAACGAGACAGGCAACGCCCTTATCAGCACCGGCGACGAAGAGACGCTGCTGCTTGACGACATCATACGCTCGAAGATTGTGGAGTCGGTGGACAGCGTACATATGGCGGCGCCGTACTGGATGCTGGAGCAGGGGCACAACCTCGAGGGCTCTATTCATTGGGGAGAGTTGGAGAGTGGCTATGTGCTACTGCCCGACGATTTCCTACGGCTGGTGGTGTTTGAGATGAGCGACTGGGAGCGGCCTGTGCACGAGGCCATCAGTGTGCTCAGTCCGGAGTACAAGTTGCAGCGGAGCCGTATCAAGGCTTTGCGCGGTACGGCACAGCGTCCTGTATGTGCGATAGTGGTGAAGCCGTTTGGCCGGGTGCTGGAGTTTTATTCGTGCAAGACGGAAGGGTCCACGGTGAGCCGGGCAGTCTACATCCCGAAGGCGGAGATAGACGCCAACGATGGCGTGGACATCAGCGAGAAGTGTTATAGAGCCGTGGTGTACACGGTTGGGGCAGCATCGCTGACAACAATGGGCGAGGCGCAGCATGCCGCTGTCCTCGTCGCGCAAGCAAACAACATATTACATACAGAACAACAATGATCTACAAGATAACAGAGATAGACGGCGACATGACCGTTGGACGCGATATCTATGCCGGAGGCAAGATGAATGTGCGTGGAAGTATGACCGTTGGGCACACCATGAAGGTGGACGGATGGCTTGACGCGCCAAACGTAAAGGGAGGAAACAAGGGCCTGTTCCTTACGGAAGAGGCGCTGAAGGAGGCCTATCCGAAGCCGGAGGCCGGGTGGTATGCCGGAGTGGGTACAGGGACGCCGTTTGCTGGATATGTTGTTGAAAATGGCGAGTGGGTGTTGAGTGGGGGTACTATAGAGATAGACCCCGACACCACTGCATTGTTGGAAGAGATGGATGAGAAGGTTGACCTAGCGCAGGCCTATGCGGAGGGTTCGCCCGATATCACCGGCGCCAAGCAGTATGCTGAGGAGGCCGGTGAAAAGGCACAAGAGGCAGGTTCGTATGCAAGAAATTCTGCCGATTCTGCTTCCGACTCAGCCACTTCA
>CACZWL010000015.1:46698-105575 GCA_902784865.1 uncultured Bacteroidota bacterium
ATTCTGCTTCCGACTCAGCCACTTCAGTGCGAAAGGCGCAGGCCTATGCGGAGGGTTCGCCCGATATCACTGGCGCCAAGCAGTATGCTGAGGAGGCCGAGGCTGCGAGGGATGAAGCTGCCGGGAGCGCGGCAGCTGCTGCCAACACCGCCGAGAGGATACATTCATCGCTAGAAGAGATAGACACCCTAAAGGAAAACATGGGATACTACGAGTGTACGACAGAAGGCGCAACTGCGGACAAGGTCGTCAGCGGTGTAAGCTACACACTACCGTCCAATGCACCCTACGGAGGGTGCATCAAGGTGATGTTTTCTCACGCGAACAGCGCTGAAAGCCCGACGTTGAGCATCGGAGGTGCGGCAGCGAAGCCCCTCTACTATGACGGTATGCCGGCATCGGAATCCAACACATGGGCGGACGGAGAGACGGTGGAGGTATACTACGACGGAGCGTACTTTCAGGCAAACAACGTGGCAGGCGGCGGAAACTTCGCCACGGGCGAGAAGGTGAGAGAGACTGGTATTGACGATGAACCTACTGCTGGAAGCGATAATCTGGTTAAGAGTAGAGGAGTGGCAGATAATCTTGGATATACTATTGAATCATCAGATTATATCAGACTGATAACAGATAAAAAAAATCATTTACTTTTTGGTATTAAAATTAACGGTGATATTGAATGGGGTAAGGGTGTTCCCGCTCCTGTCAAGAATTATATCAATCAGAAGATTGATGAGCTTGGTCTTGACAAGATTAATGACATAGTAGCATTTATTGACGGTCTTGAAATTGAAGGCAAAACACTTGCTGAACTTCTGTATGAGAAAGTAGACAAAGATGATGGTAAAGGACTTATTGATAACCAATATGTTGAAGAGGGTGAACATGACGAATTGATTAAAGCTACTTGTGATGCTGAAGGAAAGGTGCTACAAGGTATTAAAGCAGATGGTAAGCCGTATTTCCCGCACAATGAAATGATGGAAGTTGACGAAATATTTGGATATCATCATGTAGTTCTTGACAATGATGATAAGATTGTAGAGGGGATAGACGAGGAAGGAAAGCATATATTTAATGCAGGTATTGAAGTAGGTCAGCTTAAAACGGAAAGTGGTATTGAGTCGGGTGATTGGCTTGATGTTAAGACAGACCACGAAGGCAGGATTCTTGAGGGTATCAATAAAGATGGCGAGAAGCATATCAGCAAGTTTGACAAGACTACTCAGGAGTTAATTAAGGACTTTGTTGGTGGTTCTGCTGGAAGTAATTATATCAGTATTCCTGTGCTTGATGGAAACTTTATATCTCCAGTTCCTGTTGAGATTACTGGCACTAAAGGCAATGAGGATGCCAAGTATGTGTTTGATTTACCTCTTAGTGAAGATGCATTCAATATCAGATTTAGGTTTAGGATTACGGAAAATATACTTAACAAAGAAAAGACGGCAGTCATCGCAAAATTAGGGGATACCGATGCTGTTATTGCTACTCCTGTAAAATTGCAGCAACTTGTTACGACTGCTACTTATAATGAGGAACAAAAGAATTGTTATTGGGGAACTTTAGCTGGTGGCATAAGTCTGAATAACAGTAGTGTAAACCGAGTGTCAATTTCATTTGGCAAACAAAATATTGGCTTATTTGCATTTTATGTAAAATATATTGGCAACGAAGATGAAGCCTATATAGAGAATGATGGCAGTAAATTTGTTGTCAGGGCAGGTAATAACACTACAAATTATCCTTTTAGTGAGTATGAAACTGTCTATGCCTTATATTCTGCTTTAAGAGACAGAACTGACCTTGAGGTTTCATATAATGAGACTGAAAACAGGATGAGTACAGAACTTGCGGTTTTCAGTGAATGTAAAATAAAGGGTTTATTCTATTCTGGCATAGATGAAAATACCACTATACAAGAATATATGGATAATGCTCCTTTCTTTGTCCCTTATGCAGTATGCGAGGAATGGCACAGAGTAGAAATTATTAAAATAGCCAATACAATATATGTACTTTGTGATGGAGTTCAGAAAACCATTGTTGCTGATGCCAACACTTTGACTTTAGGAGGTGAGTGTGGGGTATTATTCAAAGACTTTGAGGTGCATACAGACAATGCTTATGACGCTGAGGTGTCAGATGGAATTGTTATTAGTTCGATGAATCCATATATTCTTATACATGAAGGACATGGAATTGATAAAGTTCCTACAGGCGATGGAGCGCAGACAGACAATATGGCTACTACTGTAGACAGACTTCAGTATATTTACAGTATAGCTTTAAGTAAGGGGTATAAACCTGTGTCGATTGAACATATTGCAGATTATTATGCTGGAATCAAAGAATTACCAAAGCGTTGCTTCACTGTCATATTTGATGATTATAGATTTGTGAACTGCATGGATATTGATAATAGAGCGGTATTTACAAGACTTGGCATAAAGCCTGCTCTTGCTGTTATATCAGACAGAGAAGAAAGCATTACTCACAACGGTGAGACAATAGAACTTGCAAAAGCTGTGGATATTTGTAGGATGAACAATTTTAGTCTGGTTAGTCATACGAGAAATCACAGAAGAGTAGTTGCAACTAAACCATCTACTTATATGCAGGAGTTTGTCAATGACATCTATAATGCTGACATAAAGGGTGTTGATGGCAGAATAATAGTATATCCTTATGGCGTATCAAACTCTTATGAACATGACACTTTGAAATGGCTTGGTGTTAGACTTGGTATTAGTATTTATGAGGGTGCTACTCCAAGATATAATACATATAACAGAATTAGATACAGATTAGTCAGGCAAGAGATAGGATTTAGAATTGGAATAAATAATATTTTGTCGCATTTATTATAAACAATTTAAAAATGGAGGATTAAAATTATGAACAACAAATGTTTAGTAACAAGACTGAAGGCAGTAGTCAACGATGATAGTCTGCCAGTAATTGAGACAATGCAGCAGTTTACACTTGATGCTATTGATGCTGGAGGTAACAAGAGTATGAGTGATGCTCAGAAGTGGGCACTTAATCATTTCTTCTATCAAATAGGTGCTATCAGTAATAGCGGTATTTGGAGTAAGGTCGGTTTCGCAATACTGCCTATTATCGGTGCTAATAAGAATTATTACCCTTATGATTTCAAAAACAATGTATTATTGTTTAATGTAACAAATGTAATGAGAGATACCAATGGAGGACTTGAGGTCTATTATGAATCACCCAATGCTACTTCTATAGGATTAAATAGTAGTATACAGAATGTCGATGGTTCGAGTATTGGATGTTTTGTTTCTTCCGTAAAACAAAGAACTATAAATTCATCAAATGCTGCACCACCTATCAAGGTAACTTTCGGTTTTGACGATAACACTAATATTTCACTTTCTTGTCCTGAAATAGTTACAGGAGGTGGCATTATGCAATTGAGATACCAAAGTGGAATAGACTACTACAAAAGATTGGCTAGTAATTATTACAACAATTACGTTAGGTCTACTCTGCTTAATATCAACGGTACACCATCATCAAGTACTATTTCTGCATTATATGCTGATGTTAACGGCAACTTACTTAAAAGTAATACGCCAGTTGTTAGTGGTAATTATACAGATACTTCTGAAAAATCAATAACAAGTAAAAATTTAAGGATTGGTTCTGGCAATGTTTTTGGAGTCTTAATATTCTTTAAAGAAGCCCTGACAGAAGCAGAGTGCTCAAAACTTATTCAGGCCAACCAAGAGTTAATTGAAGCATTCTAAATTAACAATGACATCTTCTTTCTCTTTCTACAAAAACTGAGAGAATAAATAGTTATTGTAATAAGTAGGTACAAAAGACAGTCACTTCGGTGACTTTTAAAGATGACGGGTTTATGTAAGTAGTAAATAATTAAAATTTGAAATTCCATTAAGGACTACATCACTAAAAGATGTAGTCCTTTTACTTTGTAAATATGCTTGTTTTACACACTAACAACCATTGCTTTTTTATTATACTATACTTAACGATATAAGTTTATGTAAAATTTTAAGATAGATTATCAATCCTTTAACTTCGCAAAGCAACTAAAACAAACGGGCAAAAAGCGAATGAATAAGTCCATGAATGGTTATAAAAGCTGAAATTAATCACAAGACAGAATTTAGCCAAAAAAAATTTCTTTCAAAAACACAAGATAAAGGAGAGAGGTGGGGAAATGAGTGTACTTTTGCATCAATAATTTTACAGTCAAACAATCAGATATAAAGAAAAATGGAAGCTTACAAAGAAAGGCTCATTAAAGAGCAGGAAGATCTAAAAGAGAAACTGGTCAGCCTGATTGAGTTCATCAATTCGGACAAGTTCTACGGGCTGTCGAGCAACAACCGTCAGCTGCTGAGGAACCAGAAGATAGCCATGGAGCAGTATCTGGAGCTGCTGAACATGCGGCTATACGAGGATGTGGACAATATCACAGTCCCTAACCTGGGGATGCTCCAAATGATGGGCGGACTTTTCGGTGGAAGCTTTGGGGGTCAGACAGCCACCATAGGCGACTGCATAAAAGAGACGGCCAAGGAGGCATAACAAAAAAAGAAAGTTGGTCGCGACAACTGAATAAAAACCAAAAAAAGTCTAACAAAAAAAATTAAAGAATTATGGACGAGAAAATCAATCTTCTGACCCTGCCCACTGGCGGCGGTCAGGATGCCACCACAGCGATGGCGATGATGAACAACAACCCGTGGATGTACCTGGTGATGCTGGCGCTGTTCGGCAACGGTGCATTCGGCAACAACCGTGGTGCCGGCGTGAACGGGGTGCTGGACATGGAGACGCAGAACAAGCTGAACAGCTTGCAGTCGCAGATAAACGACAACAACAACAATGCGTGGGCCCGCGAGGCCATAACCAATGCCGGCAACCGTGCCGACTTTGCCATCTCGCAACTGGCACAGAGCCTCGGCGTGGGCGTGGGCGAACTGCGCGGAGCCATCGGCAGTGTAAAGGACGCCATGTTCAACATGGGTGCACAGAACGGCATGGGCTTCATGGGTGTGCAGAACTCTATTGCCATGGGTAACCTGAACATCATCCAGCAGCTGAAGGACTGCTGCTGCGCAACGCAGAAGCAGATTCTCGAGCAGGGCTACCAGGGCCGCATCGAGACCATCAACCAGACCAACGACCTGCAGAACTCCATCCGCGTCGAGAACGGTCTCGTCCGCGCAGAGGTGGCCGCATTCCGCCAGGCATGGGAAAACTCGCGCTACCAGGATGTGGTGGCCGAGAAGACCCGCCTGCAGACGGAGCTTGACCTGCTGCGTAGCCAGCAGGGCACGGCAGCCATGATTGCCCCCATTCAGGCGGAGGTGGTGAAGCTTGAGACCCAGATGCAGCAGTTCATCAACACCTACAGCGGCGGCGGCGCCAAGAGCGGCAGCACGAGCGGCCAGTAGAAATCCATCCCCCAGAGAGGACGGCGGCAGCGGATGCCGCTGTCCTCTATCCACAAAACAATAAAAAGACAACCAACAAAAAAGAGCAACACAAGATGAACACACTATTCAAAGACATGGCAGCCGGTGCGACGGTGCATGCACTGGTGAAAGGCGAAGAGCTGCGATATGTGACAGGCACGGTGGTGAGCATAGGCCAGCCGCGAGTGGATATGCCGAATCCAATACAGGGCATAGGGCAGGGATACAAGCAGGTGGTGGACGTGACATTTGCCGTGGACGGCAAGAACTACACGGAGGCCGTGGAGGTGACGGCATGTATGTTTCCGACGAACAAGCTGGGTGGAGTAAGCCTGGTTGCCACAGACACGGAGCCCATAGTGCGCGAGTTGCGCGCGACAGAGAAGCTGGACGCCGACTATCTGAAACAGACGGAGAGCGAGATACCGAAGAGGGAGAAGCGTATAGAGGCCTGCAAGCAGCTGATAGCGGAGCTGGACACCGACTACAAAGAGAAGCGGGAGACAGAAGACCGTTTCATCCGTATAGAGAAGAAACAGGAGGAGTTTGGCGGAATGCTGAAGCGCATACTGGATGCGGTGGAGAGCAAGTGACGGAAGCTGCGCCGTAGAAAATAACCATAAATAAAAACACAAAGACAAAGAGACATGAATGGTAACGAGATAATGGCAAAGTTTGACGAGCTGTATGAGAAGATGAGCAGATCGTCGGACGTAAAGGACATGAAACTGTTCGGCGGGGTGATGCGCGAAGCCATGGCGTATCTGACCGAGAGCAAGAGCGAGAAAGCCGAGGAGCTAATGGAGAAGTTGTGCGCCATGGAGTGGTGCAACTATGTGACGCGGCGCGAGGCCGAGGAGATAGTAAAGCACATGGTTCCAAGTGCGCGGTGGAGCGAGGAGGCGATGAAGCGATGGCTTGAAGAACTAGGGCTCCAGAAAGAAGAGGCGCCGTACTATAACGAGCATGCGTTGTGGGTGGTGGTGTCGATGAAGTACAGCGACGATGCGAAGACCCTGGCCGAGGAGGTGATGGGCAAGAAAGTGGAGGAGGTTGAAGAGCTGGATATGTTTAGGATGTGCCATGCCTTGGCAATGGATGTGCTGAGGGACGAGGACGGAGTGTTTGACGTGCGGAAGTATTTTGGCTTGTAACCCGGACAGAGACAAGGAATGTATAACCAGAGTGGCTGACAGTCACCGAAAAAACATAGACGATGGAAATACTGAACGGAATAGGCCAGATGCTGCTGATAGGAGGGCTGGCGATGATAGTGGTCTTCTTAGCCATGATGATGGACCTTGTAAGCGGGTTGCGGAAAGCGCGGCAGCGTGGGGAGGTGCGGACGTCGCAGGCGCTGAAGCGCACGATCACGAAGTTCATCACCTACGAGGGCAGCATGGTCGTGGCCCTGGGTATCGACATCCTCATCCACTTGAGCCAGCTGATACGGCTGTTCGGTCTCGATACCATTTACAACGTGCCGGTGATAGCGTGCCTGGTGGGTGTCTTTATGCTGGTGGTGGAGTTCATCAGTATAAGAGAGAAGGCGGAACAAAAGACGAGGCAGCAGATGAGCGATGCGGCTGTGGTGTTGGCTGCGTTGCTACAAAACGATAGCATAAAGGACGTGCTACGCACGTCCATGGAGCAGCAGGCAAAGGACACAGGAAGTGAGGTACATGATGGCTGACGTAATGACCTTGGCGCCGTTTATCCTGTCGTTCGAAGGCGGCTTTGTGAACGACAAAGCCGACAAAGGAGGAGCCACGAACAAAGGCGTTACGATAGCCATCTGGAAGAAGCAGGGCTACGACAAAGATGGGGATGGCGACATCGATGTGGACGACTTGAAGCTGATAAGCGACGAGGATGCCGTGAATGTAATCCTGCAGCCACACTACTGGAACCGCTGGAAGGCCGACAAAATAAAGAGTCAGTCGGTGGCCAACATCCTTGTTGACTGGGTGTGGGGAAGTGGCAAGTGGGGCATCATCTACCCGCAGCAGCTCCTGGGCGTTGTAGCCGACGGCATAGTAGGACCCAAGACCCTTGCGGCATTGAACGCTCGCGACCCTCATGCTTTCTTCAACCTGCTAAAGAACCGCAGGGAGCAGCATTTCCACAGCATCGTAAAGAAAGACCCCACGCAGAAGAAATTCCTCAAGGGTTGGCTCCGCAGGCTCAACAGCATCAACTACGGTTATCTGAAAGACAACCGAGGTCGTATCATCAAATTCAAAGAGCAATGAAAAAGACATGTTATTTCTTGATAGTTCTTGCAATACTTTCAAGTATTGTCGGCTGCAGTACACCGAAGACGGTGTATGTGCCGTTACCAGTTACTGACTCCATCAGCGAGAGCCATCATGACAGAACGACGGAGCGCGACAGCGTCATCAAGGAGAAGACCGTCATCGTGCAGGTGGCCGACAGTGGATTGCTGGCACAGCTGGCGGCCATGGGGTTGCAGGTTGACGAGAGTAAGCAATATATCATGGTGCTACAGAAAGAGTTGGAGCGTAAGATAAGCGAACTGTCGAGCAGCAAGAGCGACACCGCCATCAGGTACAAAGAGGTGCCAGTACCCTACCCTGTGGAGAAACTCGTCGAGAAACCGCTGACAAAATGGCAGAAGTTCCAGATGAAAGGCTTCTGGTGGCTATCAGTCGGGCTGATTGGCTATGTGTTGTTCAGGACACGCAAGGTGTGGCTGAAATGGCTGAAACGAAGTTAATTCACAACATAAAGCCAACAGCCTACGAAAGGTAAGTATTTTTACAACCGATTTGAACAAAAATCTCAATGGAAATAACGCTAACTATTAACAAGCCAGACGTGCTGAAAGAGGTGGCGCAGACCACCAGCTACACCGGCTCGAAGAAGGTAGGGGATGACGGAGCGTTAGACCGCATCGCCACCGTTGACGAGGATCAGGTGGAGCTGCAACGCTTCTGGGATGAGAGCCGAGCCGAGGTGGCACAGTCTTTCATCCGGTTGCTTGCCAGCGAGGGTATGAATGGTGACGACTACGAAGTGAAGCTCAACGTGTCGGTATCTTTCAACATGTCGTTGCTTCCGAGCATGCAGCTTGGGTTGTTCTCATATTTTGTGCAGAACATCACGGGCAAGTGGTATGTGTTCACCAACAAAGACGAGGCCGGGGCCTTTGCCGACAGAGGCAGTGCCTTGTTGCAGGAGGTGAAAGAGAAAGCCTTCTACAAGAAGATGCCGACGAGACCGACGTACAATTAACCGAATAATAACAGTAAAAATAACAGAGAATTATGGCAGAGAATCCCATTACATTGCCGGTGACGATCCAAACCAAAGAGGTGAAGTTCGCCATCATGAACAAGACCCATGTGACAGCCCGCAGCCTACAGGCCGCCGGGACTGTCAACTTCGAGGCCGCTGCCCACATGCAGGCCAGCGAGGATGCCGAGAACTCATACGAGCTGATACGCGCCATCAACGACAGCATAGCCGAGGTGAAGGTGGAGCTTGGCGAGTACCTTGACGAGGACACCACCTCGACAGACAACCTCATCAAATCCGCTGTCGAGAACGGAGAGGCTGTGGTGCTGAGTTTCAAGATGCCGTCGAACTTCAACAACTCCGCTGCCGACGCCCTTGGTGCCGGAATTCATGAGTTTGTCGTGGGTCGCAGCTGTTATGCCTGGTACCGTCAGACGAACATGGCGATAGCCGACGCATGCAACAAAGATGCGGAAGAGGCGCTCAACAGGGCCAAGAAAGCACTGTACAAGCGCAGCCGTCCCGAGCGTCCGACCTATACCTCTGAACCCTAAAACCCTAATCAATGATGTCAGGTTGTTGTTGCAGACAAGAGGCAGCTCCGAAGACCGTGCGCTTGACGTTCTTACGTAAGGAACTGCTCTATGATTCCCAGAACTACGCCTATGTCGAAGCCGATGTGATGGGTGAGGAGAAGCAGCATGCCAAGCACATGTTGGCCGACATCTGCGAGGAGGGCAACGTGGATCGTGTAAGCCGCATCCTTGCCGTTGTCCATGCCACCGTGGTGGAGATGCTGTACCCCTTCACCAAAGAGGCACCAGCGGATGCAGAGATTGACGACAAGCTGGAGGCCCCGGAGCAGTACGAGATAGAGCTGAAGGTGCCAGACGGCATGTCGCAGACCACTGTCAAGCTGCTGTCGAAGCAGATACATGAATATATGGTGTATCGGGTGATGGCCGACTGGCTGACAATCACCAACCCTGCTGCAGCGCAGACGTGGATGGGTCGCGCCGAGGACACGGCCACGGAGATAGAGAAGAGCAAGAACCTACGACGCAGGCCGCAGGAGCGAAAGATGAGTACTTTTTAGTTTTTTCCATTTTGTTTTAGTTTGTGGTTGTTAATTGAGAAAGCCGGGGCTGAGAGGCCTCGGCTTTTGTTTTATTGGGTTGCAACGGTGTTGCAACATACGGGACGGGGATGGGTTAGTGCAGTTTGTGGATGTGGCGTGGTTCGACGACGAAGGTAGTGCCGGCGAGTGACTGGTTGTCGGCGAGGGAGGAGACGGCCACGAGACGGAAGTACTTGTAGGGTGTGCCGCGAAGTCCGCGGATGGCGTGCGAGGTGCTGGAAGCGATGAGGTACCAGCGTTCGAGGTCGCGCGAGCCATAGAGGATAGTCTTGACGTCGCCCCGGTTGAAGACACCGCGTTGGATGAGTTCGTAGACCGACTTGAGCGTGTCGGGGCTGCCGAACTTGATGGGCCGGGTGATGGCGATGCTGGATACTGGGGTGTCGGTAGCCGGGTTGTCAAAGGAGACGAGATTGTTGTCTTGGTCCATGGCAAGGCATTCGGGGTAGGAATTGAGAGAGTATGCGAGGTTGGAATCCATCATACCCCAGAGATTGGAGCGGAGAGAGAATACGTAGGCGTAGTGGAAGTGGGGTGTGTAGGTGCCGGTCGTCGGGTCGAAGAGCCCCCCAATTGTTCTTTGGTGTTCGTGCCGGTGTTCGTCTTGCAGAGGGTTGAAGACGATGATGCGTTGGTGGATGTAGTCGTAGAGTATACGACAGTCGGAGAGGAATTCGGAGAAAGGCGCGATGGATGGTAAGTTGGAGTTGATGGTGGAGAGCTTGGGAAGTGCGGAAAGATGGTTGAACGGATGTTCGGTAGCGATGATGTCGGAGATACATTCGACGTTGCGGCCATAGATTTGCATAATGCCGCGTTGGGTGACGTAGAGGACGGAGGAGCCGAGTTGCGTGATAGATTTTGGGTTGGTACATACGTCCTTGTTGACGGGTTTGATGTTGTTTATTTTTCCCTCCTGATTGATTTGTGCCACCCAGATGCCATCGGAACTGAAAATGTAGATGTCGGCATAGCCGAACTGACCCTGTGAGAGCGGTTCGGTGACAGTGGCGAGGCCGAGGATAGTGCCGTTGCCTATGGTGTTGATGCCGGTGACGGGGAAGAAGAATGGGTTGTTGACCTCGGAGGTGTAGAGTTTGCCTGGTGAAATTATTATATTGTCACCTTCACCAGGGATTGTCGCAGTGTCTTCTGGCAGGTATGCTGTCTTGTCCAGGTCTGTCACGAGATGCGGGGTGGTGAAAGAGCCGTTGAGGAAAGCGCTAGACTTCATAGGCAAGACGGCGTACTTGTCGGTGCTGTCGCCACTCCTCCGATAACGTATGACCATCTTGACGGCCCTGCTGTCTGGGTAGAAGAGGGGCATATTGGCGAGCATGAACTCGCTAACAATGGATTCAACACGATTTATCACGACCTTCTGTCCTTGTGTTGTATTGATGAACACGGCGCACCCATATACACGGACTAGGTGATTTGCTTCATACGGCACAAGTGATGTCGTCATAAAACCGTTGAACAGTCTTTCGCGCACGGAGGAGACCAAGAGGCGCGAGTTGAAGACAAAGAGGTTTGTCGTGGCATTTCCGTTAGTGTCGTAGGCGGCAAGCAAAGCGTTGTGGGTGTTATAGTCGTCGACCATAGCCTCCCGAGTGGCAAGGGTAGCGAGGGTTCCATTGTCCATCGGGACATCTGTCCATTCTTCAAGATTTAGCGGATTATCTTTTCCGAGGTCGAATGAGGCGATTTTGAAGAACGACACCGTGTTGAGGATTTTTTCTGCATACTGGTCGTCGTTGAACATGGGTATGTCGCAGATGATACGTTCACCAAAATCAATATCGTAAGTGTCTGCGAGGTCGCGATACGTTACATTAATCTGGCTATACGGATGGAGTTCACGTACTTCGTATGTATATCCTGCAGAGTATCTAGAAGCTGAGATAACCGGCCGAGAGTTGTCTTCGCGCAAGATAGGCAACGAGACAAACACGTCTATTGATGTGACGATATCGGACCAGTCGCCAATAAGTGTATTCAAAGTGTAAGTGTCGTCGCACCTGTAGACGAGAGGCACGTCTGCCGGGACATATTTCAAAAGCATATAACCCAGATTGATTTTTCGACTCGTATTGTGGCCGACGCAATATTTATAATTATTGCTGACTTCAATTTCGCCATCGCTGGCGACTGGGTAATTCATGAGTTCGACCCGAAAAGCCTGAGCCATAGAGACGGGCATGAATACCGGCGCGGAGTGCATGACATGCGAGCCGTCGAAGAGGGTGTAGCAGTACCTGACAAAGAAGGGGGCGTAGAATCTGTTGTTGTCGGTGATGATTTTGTTGGCCTTGTTGACAACAGCCCAAACCGACTCTGTAAAAGACGCCTGGTACTCGTCTTTGAAGTAGACAGTGTTTTCGTTTTCAATCCGAGAGATGCCCGACGCACCGGGGACGCTCGTTTCAAGATATATAGAATAGTCGTCATCGACCCCGTAAGATTCATTGTGTTGTTCGCCAGTGGCGAAAATGATGTTCAGAAACGGTGGCTTGGAACCAAGCCACCTGTAGTTGTCATCCTTCCAGTGGAAGTATTGCATGGGTGAATTACCGTCCGCCACGACGGCGAGGGTGTTTCCGATGGCGGCGACTTTCAGCGGTGGAGCGGATATATGTCCGATTTGTACCGGGTCTTCCGGTATGGAGGCATTACGGTTGAGCCAATAGAGAGAACGGTCGTTTTCGTTGTAGATGATGTAGTGAGAATATTCTTGAGTGCTGTGGATTGTCAGCACGACCATTCCTGGTTCGAATTGGCGGATGATACGAGGTTTCTGGATGGCTCGGACGGCACCGTTCTCGTTGATGAGGTTGAGGGAGGCGTCGAGTTGGCCGTCTGGGGACTGGTAGTCGTCGGGGATGGCGGCGATGCCTGAGAGTTTGATTTCCTGTGTCATATTGTTCAAAATATTTTAATGGATGCAAAGATACGTTGTAATTTCTGGCGCGGTGGTTTATGTTGTGAATTGCCGTTGGCTGATGGTGTTGCGAAGTGTGTCGATGGTGGACTGTGTCATCATCTGTGAGGGAGTGAATTTAAGGACCACCCAGCCGTCTTGTGCTGCGGCGTTGAACTTCTCCATATCTTTCATGTATCCGATGGGACGTGTGTGCCGTCCACCTGTGAAGACCCCACCGTCGCATTCGACGGCAATCTTCAGGTCTGGAAAAGCGTAGTCGAAGCGCCATTTGCGTACAGGATGGAAGCGGTACTCGCGTACAGGTTCACGCCCCAGCTGCGAGAGGCAGAAGAGCGTGAACATGTCGGAGGTGTCTTTGTTGGTGGCAGCGGCCACCTTTGCGGCACGGCTGGCGCGACGGAGTTTTTGAGGGATATACCAGTTGCTCATGGTCTGTCGCCTTTCATATAACAGTCCACCTCACGTTCAGGGAGGCCGAAGGGGCCACGTTTGTAGAGCGTCCAGTAGTCGGATATTTGCTCTGTGTTGCGAGCCATGCGCCGTAGCAGACGGCCATCGCGACCGTATGTGTGGCGCGGTTCGCTGTCACCAGTATAGAATACCGTGAGGCGGTAGTGGACGCGGAAAGGTTTGCGGAGGAGAGAGATTAATTTTTCCATTGTTGATATGTTTTAATGTTTCACTTTGTCTTCTGGATCCAAGTCGTACATATAGTAGCGGACAACATCGTCGCCGAGCATGAAGCGCATACCGTGCTGTCCCACCCAGTACATGCCATTCCACTTGGCCACGGCCTTGTGTCCGTCTGCGAACTTGGCCAACACCTCACGACCAATGGGTGGCTTGTGGGTGCTGGCGTTAGTCCATTCGTTTGTGATGATGCAGTCCATATTTATGATTTCATTGCGCATGTTTCTTCTCGTTGAGCATAATCAGTAGCTTGGCCTGTTCTTTTTCGACGCATGGTCTGCAGTAGGCGAGGCTGGGTATGTCGGGGTCGACGACCGGCCAGAACACCTCGGCTTGCTTACCGCAGAGACGCAGCACTTGAAGTTTTTGGCGAAGATGCGACTGGGTTTCTTGGGTGGCTTTGGGGTGATGTGGTCTTCAATCATTGTGTGTGTTTATAAGTTCTGGGTTGTCGTGGATGTTGCCGAGAACGTATAGTTTTATTGCTGTCCTATTCATCATATGTCCGACATTGGCACAGTCATTATCTGACGTATAGTTGCAATAAGTGTCGGTGTTGATGTAAAAGTTTCCTTCATGATACCATTTCACCACACCAAAAATCTTTCTTTTCCCTGTGTCTGTATCGGTATATCCGATAATGTCATCTTCAAAGACTTGCTTTCCATTTTTATCGACAACACCAGTGTACTGCCCTACAGTTGAAGGGTCAACCTTAACGAATGAATTTTCGTCTTGGATGTAGTGAAATCTTCCATTCTCTCCTTTTGTGTTGGAGTAGAATCCATACACCCATTCCCCGTCGTCAAATCGCTTACCGCGAAATAGTATCTCACGCATTGTCGCCTCCTTTCAGCAATAAATCTATTATGTGAGGGATGTACTTTTCAGCATCGAGTTTATTTGTGAACACAGCACTCTGTCTCGCGCATGAGATGAGCGTGTTTGCGTCATTGACCACTTGCTTCATAACTTCTTTTACGGCTTGCTCGGAGAAGTAAGGATAACTATCAGTGATAGGTTCCTCGCTCCAAACCGTCTTTCCGATGTATATTACTTTTGGTTTATTCATCTTTTGCTCCTTTCTTGAAAAGTTTGTCGTAGCACTTTGGGCCACTCTTGGCAGACCTTGCCGTCAAGCAGGCAACCGTTGGCTTTCTTGTTGCGCATCACTCCGTCCTCTCCCCACGTCCCCCACTGTTTGAAGAAGAAGGGGACGCCTTGCTCCTCACACTGGCGTTTGATGTTCAGCACCCACTCTTTTTTCATTGGCCGTGCCTGGTTGCCACTCTCGCCCCCGACAATGACCCAATCAATGCCGTAGAGTTCGAGTTCGCCAAGGTCCGATAGCAGCGGTTCGCACGAAAGGAACTTGACCGGCGCATACTTGTCACGTAGTTCATCTACACGATTAACCACGTCTGCGTTCTCAACGGTGGTTCCGAGCCAGACGTTTTTAGGCACATCGTTGTCTCTCATCAATCCGAAGTACACAGACATTCGTTCTGCGCGTTTGGTGAGCAGTTGATAGGTGTGTTGGGGAGTTTCCTCAATGGTCTGCATCACCTTGTCGATGAAATCAAACGGAACGTTATCGTGGAACAGATCGGCCATCGAGCAGACAAAGAACATGCTCGGGTCTTTGACTTTCTTCGGCTCGTTGAGTGCTTCGGGGTGCAGGGTCAGCTCGAAGCCGTTTGCGTAGCGTTTCTGACCCATACCTTGAAGTCTTTTGGCCATTGTTTCGGCGTAGCAGTGAGCGCACCCTGCCGAGTACTTGGTGCAGCCCGTGACGGGGTTCCAAGTGCGCTCCGTCCACGCAATTTTAGTCTTGTTCATCTTCGTTATCGTTTTGAATATTTTCAATAGTTGTTATATGCGAGAAATCCTCGCATTCTGTTTCTTCAAGTTCCTTGATTAGTTTTACATCGTCTTCGTCAAACCAAATGTCGGGCATATGCCGGACATCTTCGAGGTGAAGACAATCGTCTCCGTACCACCCAAAAGTGGGGTAACACTCACATATCTGTGAAAGTAGTCTGATGAGTAAACTGTGTTCTTTGTCTTGCTGTGTCATTTTATACTTCTGTAAAAAGGTCAATATTATTGTAGTTGTATACAAGCAGTTCCTGCTTCCGTCTTAATTTTGTGCGCTGGTTGTTTGCCACGGTCATCATTGAATCTATGGCAATGACATTCCACCCGAATTTATCGACCGCCTCGCGCAGATGGTCGTTCCAAAAGTGCGACAGAACGAACTTGCCCTTCACCATCGAGAGGGTTGTAATCAGAATGTCAAAATCCTCCGCAGTAAAGCCTTTATAGTGCTGCTGCTGACAACCAACATAAGGAGGGTCTACATAGAAAAAAGCGTCGGCCGAGTCTCTTTGTTCTATAACCGTTATTGCTTCCCGACAAGATATTTGTACCGTAGCAAGTCTGTCTCTGATGGAACGAGTAAAGGTTGTGCGCTTGGCTTCTAACATTCGAGGAGTGGACGCCTCGTTATCCCACTTCCAGCCACAATTGGGTGATGCAGAATAACTCATATTGCACATTACCCACACCGACCACGCTATTTCCAAGTCGGACACGTCAGCAGCCTTGTGTTCTCCACGCCCGTAAAAGATACGTCTCGCCCGAAGCCATTCCGCCTCGGAGCATAACGTCCTCTGGATGAGCTGCTGGAGTGCATCGAAGTTGTCTACCACCTGGTGATAGAATGTTATCAGGCGTTCGTCGTGGTCGTTGATAACCTCAACTTTCGACGGGCTTTTGCTGAAGAACACGGCTCCATCGCCAAAGTAAGGTTCGCAGTATAACTTGTGAGGCGGCATTATGCTCAATATCTGTTTACACAGACGTTGTTTTCCTCCGTAGTATGTTATTGGGGTTTTCATTTCACTCTGCTCCCTAATTTAATGATGAAAACTGATTTGTCTGTCGGCGCGCCCCATTGTGGGTTGCCCTTCGCCGCTCCTACGCTGGCGACCTCGAAGGTCATACGACGGCTGGTGTCCTCCTTCTTGGGGTAGCCGAGGGTGAACTCTACAGCGTCGTAGTGGCGGTACGGGATAGGCTCTCCAGCCAAGAAGTTGTCGGTATCGACGAGGCGTTTGACCCAATACGGGGTCATATCGCGGTACTCTTCCGGCTTCTCGCCGCTCTCTATCATCCTGTACCACTTTGCTTTGAGTGATAAGTGTAGTATCTTCATAACTTGATTTTTATGGTCTTTACATAGACGAAGGGGAACGAGCCGTCTAAAGAGCATTCCTTCGCACGTTTTCTTGTCGGGTGAATTATACCTCCAGGGATGAGTTTCCCGTCTCGTCTTTTGTAGATGTTCAAGTATTTAGTTACTATCTTCATTACGCTGCCTCCTCCAATCTTTCAGCCAACGCCTCACACAGGACGCGGCTCATATTGACCTCTACGGCGTTGCCTATGTACTTCTTCTGTTCCGACTGAGTGCCTACCAGCACATAGTCTGGAGGGAAGCCCATAATGGCTTTCAGTTCCGATATTTTGAGCATACGCATCTTGATGTCAGTGATACAGTAGAGAGCCATAAACTCCTTGATTTTGCGCGTCATAGGGCTATCATCCTCGAACACGGCGATACCCACGCCCTGCTCCGTCTGCACCAGGTAGGGCGGCACTTTATCCATACGAGCCACGAGCGTAAAGCAGGGGTCGTCCACGGAGCTGCCGTCTGCTGCTCCAAGACGGGCAATTTCAACCTGCTTACTTCTGTACGGTTTGCCCGTCCATTGACGGACGCTGAGCTCCGCATTACCATTTCGCACGTCATTGATACGGCTTTCCCACAATGGCCAGTTGGCTCGTATGGTGTGCAACTTTTCTTTTCGTTGCAGTTTCTCCTTGAACTCCGTTGGCTCTCCAGCCCTCGGATGCGTCGCAGGAAACACCCGCGACAGCATAATCACATAAGTTTTCATCTTGTTTCTCCTTTCTCTTTGAAACACAGCACACTACCACGGCTATATTTCAGCCATTCTGCCTCGTTCCATTCGACGTCGTAGGGGCGGATTTTAAGAATGGGAAAGTGGAGGATGTATCGGTGCCTGAGGTGGTATTGCTGCTGGTAGCGGTGCATAATGCGCCGGTTGATGATGGTTTGCTTGTCTCGTTTCATTGCTCATCCTCCTACCTCGACCAGTTCGCCGTCGCGTACGGTGTACCATGTGTCGGCCTTGACCGTCTCGCCGTCCACCACGACGGCCTTCCATTCCTTGATATTGAAATTGTCATCGTTTTCCACAGCCACCACAAGCAGGGCTCCGATGCCACCGCGCACCTTGGCATTTTCGTGACGGGCTACGGCGACGCCGTTTTTACCTACGGAAGCTGAACCTCTGCTCGTGGCAGCACCTCTATAGCCAGCCGTGGCAGCACCTCTATAGCCAGCCGTGGCAGCACCGCTATCGCCAGCCGTGGCAGCACCGCTATCGCCAGCCGTGGCAGCACCGCTATAGCCAGCCGTGGCAGGCTTGCCTGGTTCTGCGTTGTTCTCATTGGTGATATGCTTCTTCACCCACTCCACATGAGCTTTGACAAGCCCAGGGATGCCTATCTCGGCACCGACCGTCAATTTCGAGCAGCAGATCTTCTCTTCTTTTCTATGCACCTCGCCTTCGGCCTCTACCTCGCAATAGCGCGACGGCTTTCCGTATTCTGCCGGTGGATAGTAGTCAAACACATTCAACGGCGACTCATCTTCGCCGATGGCGTGAAACCCTTTCTGGCATATTTCAATGCAATCTTCTGTGTAGGTCTTCCCGACCTCGTACTGAAAACCTCTGCACTGGAGGTTTTCGTCAAATCCTTTGAATGCTTTCATTGTTAAATAAATTGAGGTTTGTCTATTTTTATTCCACGCCCATGCGTTGGCGGGCTGCATGGAGGGCGCGTTCGATGATTACATGGTTGTCTTTGTTGAAGTCGTAGCGGCGTCCGCCGTAGGCCTCTTGATCCTTCTTGGCGTTGTCGAGGCTACCATGCCATACGATGGTGCCAGTAGCCTCGTTGACCACAACATATTGAGAGTATCTTACTGTTGACATAATTGTTTGATGGTTTATAAAGTCGGTGCAGAGACGGGCTTTGTCCATAAAGACCTTGCCAATGGTGGAGACGTCGGGTTGATGGAAGACACGACCGTCGGAATGGCCTTTAGGACAAGAGCCCATGAAATACTCCTTGGTTACGAGATTGAACGACGGGCCGGAAGTGTCGCGGACACAAAGCTCGCAATCACTGCAACGGGAGAGAAAGTTGCTTTTTGGTGTTGCTGTCTTTGGCATATTCATTGATTTTTTCGATGCGTTTCTTGATTCGAGTAGCATAGGTATTCATCGACCGCTGCATGTTGTCAATGTCGAGTTGAAGGCGAGATAGTTCGCGATTGAGTTTCCAGTTTTCGTCGCTCATGGCAATCAGTTTTTAGAATGGCAAGTCATCTTCTCCATTGGGCATTTGCACAGGGGCCCAAGCCGCGGCGGGCTGCTGCTGGAAGTTAGCCGGGAACTGCATTTGTTGCTGCGGTGCTTGTGCCTGTGGCGCAGCGCTGGGTCGAGCGGGGGCAGGGGCAGGAGCAGGAGCGCCCTGTGGAGCCGTGCCGTACATGGGCGAGACGCTGAACGCTTGCAGGTCGGTGTACCACTTCTCGTTGAACTCGCGGGATTCGGGGTTGTACTTCACCGTTACCATCGTGCCAACGGGAATATTGCGAACGATGTTGACCTTCTCTTCGCCGAAGAGAGTGAATGCAACCTTGCGGGGGTATTCCTCGCCGTATTCCACGACGAAGCCGCCACGCATCCAGTGGCCACGCTGACTGTCGCCCTCCTGGGTTGGGAGGAGCTGAATAATCTTTCCGTTAATCTGTTGTGCCATAATTTTGAGAATTAAATGATTAATATTGAATTTTAATAAGGTACATCATCATTAGAGGTAAAGTCCAGTTCGTCCATGTATTGCCCATGCTGCTGGTCGAAATTGACGTTCTGCATCATGGCTGAAATGGAGAGTTGCTGCTGGCCCACGTTAGACCATCCGTAGTTGACACTCTCCCATTCGGTATCTTTGAGACGGTTGGACTCCTTCTCGAAGAAGAGCTGGATGAAAGTATCGACGGCAGAACCCTTGTCACGACACTTGCAAATCTCGATGCAGTTGGTGCAGCCCGAGGCTGTGATACGTCCAACGGCATCGGCACCGAGGAACTCCGGGGCAAAGGTCATGAAATCCTTGTTGACACGGTGCATGATGAAGACATTCTGGGCAAGGTCGGTGATATGGCCAGAGCCACTGACGCTGTTCATGCGGAGGAAGCCGCCGGACTTGTTTGGGTGAGCCACGATGTGGATATGGATGTCAAGCTCTTTGGCGAGAGCCGTGAGAGCCACCATCAACCTGTCTTGTTGTTCGTACTTATCACCGGGGACACCCGTGAGGTCGAGTGTCATGAGGTTGTCGAAGATGGCCACATCCACGTCGAATGTCTCTTTGAGTTTGCGAAGCTCGTCGATTATCTGGGTGATGTTGGAACCGTACTCGTTATTGAAGAGACGGAAATGTTTGTCGATCCAGGGGTCGATATGTTCGCAGATGTTCTTTGGGGTATAGAAGTAGCCCTCGACAGAGGTAGGACGGTTATACTGTTTGCCTGATGCTTGCAGGTAGAGCCACTGTTTCACCTCGGAACAGTCAAGCTCGCCAGTCCAGAGCGCCGAGTTATAGCTTTTGTCGGCAGCGTTGAGGATAAGCATATTGAGGAGGCTCGACTTGCCGCAGCCACGGTAGCCACTCCAGACAGTGACGTGCTTACGCTTGAAGCCGATAATCTTGCGGTCAATCTGCTCAATACCCGATGGCACATACTGCTTGATGTCGAACGAAGGCAGTGCGACAGAACTCATGGTGAGCCAGACATTGCCCTTCTCCTCGGTAGGCTGTATGGGTGCCGGGGGCTGAACGGTTGGCAGTTGTCGGAGTTGCGACTTGTCGAGGTGTCGCAGGTTCTTATAGAGGAAGTCTTGACGCTCCTGGTGGTCGTAGGCATTGGGTTCGTACTTCAGGCGCACGTCTTTCCAGCCGAAGCCGTTGCAGGTGTCGTGGAGGCACTTGTAGGCGATGGCTCCGTTGTCGTAGCGAAAGAGGACAGCATCCTTGCCCGCATGTTCGGGGTTGAAGAGACAATGTTCGAGGTAGTAGCGAGTGCCGTCCGCGCTCTTGGCCTTGCCGACAATGTTGATGCCGTGAGCAGCACACCATTGTTCGAGGTCGAAATCTCCTCGACGCTGGTAGTCGTAATTGCGGGCAGGGAGATTGTCCTTCTTGTTGTCCTCGTCGGCAGGAGCGAACTGAGCCGATATGGCAGCGAAAGACATGATAGGAGTCGGGGTGATGATGTCCGGCACCTTGATGATACGACACATGCGCTGCGGTTGAGAGGGAATATTGGCACCCTTGCGGTTGTAGCATCCTGGCAGACGAGCGATGCGAGAGGCATTGTAGACCACGCTGTCCACCTTGACAGATGCAGTTGTGAAAGCAATGCCGAGAGCCGCGATGAAATCCTTGACCAGTTTGTCGGTGTCATCGTTCTGTGGCATGTCGCAGGGGATATAGAGGTGGTATCCGTTGCCGCTATCCACCACCACGGGTTGGCTGATGCCGTGAGCGACGAGCCAGTTGTAGGCGTGACCCGCCACCTTGCGAGCCGCCTCTTTCTGTTCATCGGTCGAGTTGGTATCTTTGGGACGGTTGCAGTCGAAGTCGACGAACACCCAGCTGCGGTGTATGATTTCTTTGTCCTGAGTCGAGGTGCCGCCCAGCTTGACCTGTTCGCACTGTGGCCGTCCGTAGGTGTTCTGGTCGGGGTCGTTGACGGTGAAGTATATGTTGAAGTCCGAGTTGGCATCGACATCGCGGATGATGTTGTTGATGTCGCGGTAGTAGCCGGAGAGCGTCTTCTTGCCCTGCATGTAGCGCAGTTCCACAAGGTCGCCGTCATGCTTGAAGATGTGCCACCAAGACCGTAGTTGTTCTATTTGTTCCTGTGTCAGCATGGGTTAGAATTTGAAAGCTGATTTTGCACGTTCCATTTCGGAGGGGATGCGGAAACCGTTATTGTTCTGTTGCTCGTTGTCGGATGATGGTTGAGGGGATGACTGTTTGCGCATGGACTCCCAGTTGCGGATGGCCGCCTTCCAGTCCTTCATGGGTTTGTTCTTTCCGACGGTCCAGCCGCAGGCGTCGTAGTAGTTGAGGAAGTGCTGGGGGTCGATATTGTTGCCGCGTTCCTGGCAGTAGGCGGTGACCTCTTCGAGGGAGGGTCGGACGAATTGTCTGCTGGAGCGCTTGGGTTTCTCCTCGGTGGGGGGATTATAGGGGGGGATATTATTATCTTCTTCCCTTCTTGATAATTCTTTATAGGGGGTCTGGGGGATGCTTTCTTCGTCGTGTGTCACTGGCATGTCAACTGGTGTGTCATCTTGTGTGTATGATGCCGTGTCAACGGCTTGGTATTTCTCGAAGTTAGAGATTGTTAGGATGGTGTAACCGTGTGTTGTTTCCTGTGTCAGTTCATGTGTTGAAAGAAGGTGCTTGAGTGCAGTTCTCAATTGGCTAACAGTGAGGCCGCTTTCCTCCTTGGTGGCCATGGATCGTATAGTGGCGACGAACTGCCCCACCTCTATAGTGCGCCCTCTCCACTGCGATGGCCTATGATTGGCCTTAACGAGACAGTACTGGAAGAATACGCGAGTGTTAAGGTCTGTCCACCACTCCCAGTCCTGAATGCTTCTATATAGTTTTACCCATCCGGTTTTCATGTTGTCGAAGTTATTTAGAGGGGCACCCGGATTCGAACCAGGGCGGTCGCGAGCCGCGCTGCCGTGCTGCCCCTGAGGTTGGCGGGGTTATTCCGCTTGGGGTGTATCGATGATTTCGAGGCCCATCATTTGAGCGTAGATGTCAATGAACTGCTTTCCGGCATACTCTGCCAACTCCTCCGACTTGAAGGCAAGGCGCGACCCGCTGCCCGTGCTCGAGACCGAAGAATCGTGATACGCAACCGCACAAGCGAGTCCGCCACGCGCGTACGCACCGTAGTACGACCGACCAACGACGCGGCAGGAACGCCGCTCTTCCTCGTCAAGTTCGTTCTCCATTTCCGCCTTGGTGTAGAGGCGATACCACGGAGCCCAGCGGTATTCGCCATCCTCGTACTTAGGTTTCCAACCCTCGTTGAGAGCCGCCACGATGATGCGGAGTTTGAGGTAGGCCACGATGTCGGTAGCCGAGCCCATCTTCTCTACCTCTTGGTTGGTGTGGGTCAGTTCGTCATATTGGAATACGAGTGGGTTGCTATCGCCAAGGGCACGTCTGGCATCCTCGAACGTCTTTATGCGTTCAGTGACAGGGCGGTTGTCCTTCGTGGGCTGGCAGGCGTTTTGGTTAGCCTCGGTGCCGAAGAGCGCGTCGAGGACTTGTTTGATTTCGGGGATTGTTGCCGCGCGGTAGGCGGCGTTGATTTGTTGTTGTGTGATTTCCATTGTTTGTGTTTTTTTGATGAATATTCTTATGTTTTTGCGCTCGCGTTGATATGGCTTTGGGTTGACAGTGCAGTCCGAGTAGTCTACTTTCAGCGTGAACATGGTTACTTGGATTTTGATTGTCTTTCGCCCATCAGGCGGTCACTGATAGTGTTCTGGCGACGGCCTTCAAGGAACCACTCGATGAAGCGTTCAAGCTGCCCGCGGATAATGTCCTCGAAGGATGCCAGTGGGTCGGTGTAGGTCTCGTTGTAGAGTTGCATTTCGATGAAGGGGTTGGCCTGTGTCTCGCCGCTTAACTTGCAGACCAAGAATGTGAACTGCTTGTAGTCGGGGATGAGGCCTCGTTGGTTGAGGATGTAGGGGTAGATGTAGCGTTGCCACTTGTCGCGGAACTTGCCACCCTCGTAGCGAGAGGTTGATTTGAGGTCGATGACAGTATCAGTCTTGAAATAGTCGGGGTAGCCATAGAGCTGCACCTTACCATAGCAGGTGTCGATGGTGGCATCAACCAGTGCCTGGGGGGTGCATCCCTCGACATAAGATTTGAGATTCTTGATGTCGTCGGCATGGAAGAGGAAGGTATTAGCACCCATAACAGCAGTGATGGTGCCGTCGGCGCTGGAGAGTTTGACATCGTCGCGAGTGCTGGGGACGCGGAGCAGCACACAGTCGAGGGCCTCGTTGAGGCAAGTACCGAGGTCGGCAGCACGTCCGGCAGGAGTGAAGACGCCGTTGCAAGCATCGATGAGGTCCTTCTCCAGCTTTTCGTCCCACTCGGCCAAGGTGTAGGCAGGGCTGTCGACCTGTCCGTAGTATTCATCCCACGAACTTTCGCTTTCCTGCCATCCCTGGAACTTGTCGAGCAGAGTTGGTGATAAGTGCATGAGGACAGCCATTATTTGCCTCCTTTCGTGGTCGATTTGGTGGGACGAGCGGGAGCTTCAGGAGCAGGGGCAGGAGCCTGAGCTTCGGGTTGTGCCTGTTGTGGAGCCTGTGCCGCAGGTGCTGGTTGAGGTGCGGGCTGGGCAACGTTGCGCATCTTGTTGAAGTTGTCCTGAACGCGCTTGGCGTTCCAGTTGAAGAAGCGGGTGAGGTAGTCGTTAGCAGCCGTAGCGTTGCCGCTTGCGTCGATAATCATCGGTATAGGCATGGGGTTGTACATTTTGCAAGCATCATCCCACTTGCCGTGGAGGTCGCAAGAGTTTTTGCACTCGATGTCACCCCAGGGGTCGAAGGTGATGTAGCGGTTGCCGCCATCGGCGAACATGAAGCCCTCCATGTCGAGGTCGGTGGTGATGTCGGGGGCATTGGACTTGCTGATGTTGGGACGGTAGAAGATGACCTCTTCGGAGCCAACCTTGCGCTTGTCCTCAACGACGTGGGCGACATAGATAACATTCTTTCCCATGTTGCGCATCTGCTGGACGAACTGCTGGTAGAGAACCTTGCGAGTGCCGTAGGCCTTCATGCTGGGAGTGCCGTCGCGCTGGATGAGCTTTGGGTAGGTGACGCGGACATACTCCATAGCGGTGTCCATGAGTCGGTCGATGGAGTCGACGATGACCGTCTGGATTTCCGGGCTGTTGCGGAGCTCGTTAATGGCGGTGTTCACGTCTTCCCAAGTGTTGGGGGTGAACGACGGGATGCGGTGAGCATAGTTCACACGATCCAAACCATTCTCGAAGTCCATGAGTACGGGATTGGGTGCCGAGCAAGCCAGCGTGGTTTTGCCGCAGGAGGGCATTCCGTAGATTAACATTGAGAGGGTTTTCTTCGGCTCTCTCTCTTCCGGTTTTTTGAAAATAGACATAATTTTTTAATTTTGTTGGTGAATAAAAATATTGATTAGACGTAATTTCAATTCATTTGGGTGAGTGCCTTGCGGTCGAACATCAGTTTAGCCTGCTTGGAGTTGCCACGTTTGATGTGCGGGTAGCGGTATGGATCGTGGTGGACTATCTGGCGCAGGCTTTCGGGTGTGATGCCGAGGAGCGCAGCTGCCTCGTTGGTTGGCACCAAATCGGGCTTCTCGTCCTGCTTCTTCAGTAGTTTGGCAAGAACGACGGCTGTCTTGTAGGCCAGTTCGTCCATTTGTCGGGATGACAGTGTTACTTCCATGATGATGCTATTTATTTATTTGTTTCCCCGACTGGAGTCGAACCAGTGTACAACAATTCGAAATGCTGCTCTACCTGTTGAGCTACAGGGAAAACCTTTGTGTGAGCCTACCAGTAGTCCATGCGGTGGCGGTTTTCGTAGTCCAGGAGGTTGTCGCGGAGGGCGGGTTGGAATTCGCCACGCTTGCGGGCCTCCCAGACGCGGTCGGCTTCGGTCATGGCATCCATCCAGGACTGCCGTTCCTCTTCGGAGAGGTCGGCCCAGTCGTGCCACAATCCATCATTGCCGATAGCCTGCATGGTTATTCCTCCTCCTGGCATTCAAAGTCGGGCAACTCTTCGACGGCCTCACAGTTGCCAATGGGGATGTCGATGTTACGATCGTTGCAGTAGTTGACGAGGTTGCTGACCTTGTAGAAGTCTTTGGTTTCGACCTTGCCGTTGTCGTGGATTATTTCCACACGGCACTTGATGCTACTGTTTTCGAAAAATGCTTTTGCGTTCATGATGATTGCTTTTATTGGTTAGACTTTTTTGCTTTGTACTCACGGCCCATCTTGGTGCAGATGTCGCGGGAAATCTCCTCACCGAGGTACTGGCGGTACTCCTTGCCAGTTCTCTTGCTGGTGCGGACAATGTAACAGGAGCCAGTCTTGCCTATATGGATAGGGTACTTGACACCCTTGATCTCGTAAGTGTAAGGCGTAGCAGACATGGTGTTATCCTTTTGAGGTACATTCTTGGTTACTGCCTTAATGGGGCGGTAGGTGTTGCCGTCGGTGGTGAAGCTCTTCTGGCTCCATGCCGTTGCGGTTGTGGCGAGCATCATAAGGATGCAGATAACTATACGTTTCATATCGTTGTGAATTAAAGGTTATAATACTTTCTTACCGGCTTTCTTGGCCTTGAGAACGATGTATTGCACCTGGTAGAAGTTGATGTTGAACTCCAGTCCTACGGAGGTGTAGCACTCGGAAGGGCTTTCCTTCTTCTGTTTGCGGTGGAGGTTGTAAGCCGCAAGCACGTCGGCCTCGAACTTGGCACGGGTGCCACTCTGTCTTGTCTTTTGCTTGGTATTGATCATGATATTATACTTTTGATTTTCGTTTCATTTGAGCTTCTGCCAGTGCCTCGCAGAGCACACGGCTTTGGTTGACCTCGACGGCGTTGCCGATAAATTTCTTCTGTTCGCTCTGGGTACCCACAAGCTTGTAGTCGCGGGGAAAGCCCTGTATGGCCAGCAGCTCGGACACCTTGAGCATACGCATCTTGATGTCGACAATGCCATAGACGGCCATGAACTCCTTTATCTTGCGTGTCATTGGGCTGTCGGTGTCGTAGATGTTAATGCCAATGCCCTGCTCGGTGCTGATGAGGTGGGGCGGCATCTTATCCATCCGAGCTATAAGCGTGAAGCACGGCTTTTCGATACTGCCGCCTGCGCTGGCAAACTGTGGGTTCATCAGGTATTGGGTGCTGACGAGGCTCTGCTTGGGGTTGTTGACTACCGTGGGAGCCGGGCTTTCTATGCTCGTCGGCTTGCTTTTGCCGTACTGACTATCGAGGAACTGCGTCGTCACCAAGGCTATGCGGTCTTTGGTCGGTATCGTCGGCGCAGGCTCGTCAACAGGCTTGTTGAAGCCGTTGCCGTAGTAGGCGGTAACAAAGGCGTGGTGGTCCACCGCCGTGATGGTGCCGGCAGGGAGGTCAATGCTTTGGTTTTTCGACATCGGGTGTCCGCTGAACTGCTTGCTGAGAAACTGACACTTGACAATGCCGAGCCTAGTCTGCACGGCCACCGTGGGGGCAGGCTCGTCGATGGCCGGCGCGTTGTGGTGCCCCTTCTGGTTCATGGAGTTGTACTTCAGCAGCCATGTGTCGCACCGCTCCTTACCTCCAGCCACGAACTTGACCAATCCGGCGTAGATGCGCTCCATCGTTTTCTCGCACAGCGGCTTCTTCTTGGCAAAGATGCTCTCGCCATCGTCCTGAAGGTCGAGCACCTCACGCACAGGGCGCCACTTGCGATACATCTTGAACATGCCGTCCTCGTCGCCGTTCTTTGAGTAGGTCTGCATGGGGAACGCCGTGGCGAGACCCGTGCGGGCGAACTGCCCGAAGAAGCGGCGGCGTGAGGTGTAGGCACCGAAGTCGGCGGCATTGAGCAGGCGCCAGTCGTAGATGTAGCCGTACTCCTGCACACGCTTCGTCCATTGCAGGTATGAGCTGCCTTTGTGCTTCGACACCGGCTTGCCGTTCTCGTCGAGCTCTCCCCAGCACATAAACTCCTCGACGTTCTCGATCTGAATGTAGTCCGGCTGCAGGGCCTCGATGTAGCGGAAGAGGTGTTCGGCGAGGGTGCGGCTGTCGGCGTCGCGCGGCAGTCCACCTTTTGCGCGGCTGAAATTGGTGCATTCCAGTGAGGCCCAGAGCACCACTTTGGCACCGGGGTGCTGCCGCCGTGCTTCGTCGGTGATCTGCACCAGCGGCGATAGTTCCAATGTACGTATATCTTCTGTGAAATGCTTTACTTCGGGGTGGTTGGCCAGGTGCGACGCGATGGCGTGGGCGTCGTGGTTCACACAGGCAATGACCTTGGCGCACTTCTCGCCGTGTATTGATGCCTGTTCAACTCCCGTTGAGGTGCCGCCGGCGCCACAAAAGAGGTCTATGTAAAGAAGACGTATCATTTGTCGAAGATATTAGGTTTGCAAGCACCGTCGTCTATGAGTTGCTGGACGAAAGCCGGGGCATCGTCGATGGGGACGCAACGATTGAAGTGGCGGCCTGTGATATGCCAGCTGACAGCCACGGTGTCATCATCCGACGTGGAGGTGGAGATGCTGATGCCGTACTCCTTAGCGGCTTTCATCACAACGGAGAATCTGCTGCGGTCGGTGAGTTTGTATTGCTTGTTCATATATATTGTATTTTGTCAGTTCAAAAATTGTTCTTACATTTGCATTTGATTTGTATATAGTTTCTATTGAAATCGGATGCAAAAATAAATAAAAGTATTGACATGACAAAATAAAAATATTTACATTTTTTATATTTTATTGGTATGCAAGGCTTTAAAATCAAAAAAAAATTGTTAGAGGGTGGTTTTGTGCTTGCCAAAGTAGCCCTTTCGATGGGTGAGTCGCCACAAAATCTCGACATTTTGCTACGCGCAAAGGATGTCAAGAGTGGAACCATCGAGCGCATATGCTTGGCAATCAATAAAACTATTGATTTTTTCTACTCCGAAAAAGAGTATGAATACATGCTCCCAAAGGTAGAAGTTCCGGGGTACGGAGAAGTAGTGGCCCTCAAGGAATACACAAAAATTGTCCGGGAAAATGAGCGTCTACTGATGGAGCTGGAAACATTAAAAGAAAAAACAGCATCGTACTCGGCTCCGATGACAGAGGAATCTATCTTGCCGTAAAGGCATATCTATAACATGAAGAATGGTAGAAAGGAAATAGTAATAAGCATCGTCATGCTCTTTTTGCTGGCGGGTGCATCATGGTTTATCTCGTTGGGCCTCGTCAGGGCATGTGCTAACGCTTTTGCGAAGCCAGACCCGCAAGCATGGGAGTGGGTGTATATCTCGACAAGTCCGAGGGCGTATAGTTACCACCAAAGTGGTGACTGCAAATATCTCCGAAAGACAACGCATAACATAGAGTTCATTTCTGTTGATGAAGCAGATGAAGATGGGCGAACTCCTTGTAGTTATTGTATTGAAGAGAGCCGTAGGCATCAGTATGATAATTCGGCATTGTATGTAACACCTTTCGTGTTCATGCTTCTTCTTGGTTTGATCGCATTGATTGAACGGGTGTTTAGAAAATATAGTATTAAGTCTCCTTTCGTTAAGAAAAAAGAAAGGAAGGTTCTTAATCAAAATGATATTATCAATCTCGAATTGTCGATAAAGTATGCAAACATCAACAAAAAAAATTGTGAGGCTCAAAAAGAAGCGTTGTCGTCTATGCGCAAAACGCTTGATTTGATAGAAGCGGAGTTTCTGCAGAAAACTTTTATTGACGAGGAATTCATAGACCGCATAGGCAGGGTTGTTACTATACTTGTCAATGGCGGATTTTCCCATAGTATTGATAACATAATGACTTTATGGAATACTGCAAGGAACAGCAAAGAACAAGAGTGTATGCGGTTGAATACAAAAATGTTAATCCATGTGCTATGGTGTGGTTACATCGAGAGGTTGCTCTTGATACAACGAAAATAAATTTTCGTAATCAAAAATATATTTACGATGATAAAAGACAGGATAGTACAGGTGTTGGAGGCAAAACGAGTGCCAAAGGAAAAGACAATAAAGGAGCTGGGTGTTACATCTGCCAACTTTCGTAGCAAGGCTAAGGAGACACCCATCAACTCGGACGTTATCGTAAATCTATTTGCGATGTTCCCGGATATTAATTTGGAATGGCTCATAACAGGAGAGGGGGAAATGATCAAGCAACCTGCACCGACAGATATGGTATCAATCAACAGATATACAAGAATCGTCCGTGAGAATGAACGCCTGCGGATTAAACTAAAAGAAATCAAAAATGAATGAATGTTTGGCTGAACTGAAAGCAGCAGCTTTCGAGGTGCTATTGCTCAACCCCGGCAGCGAAATGGCCGACTGGCAGCAGACTCTGGTCCTGCAATACGTCACCGAAGTAGTGGACGCATACGGGAAAAATCCCACGGAGGTGTATGCAGCCCTCAACGACCTGTGGGAATCGCCCTATGAAGACATTAACAGCGGTCTGGAGTACGACTACAAGACCTGGGCAGCGGCATTCGCTACCGATGAGGCCGTGCGGATGTACTACGACCTGACAAGTAAAATGAAAATGTAAGCGCACTGTAAGCGCAATCAAAATATGGAGATATGGACAATATGATTATCAGCAACTTATATTCTTCATATTATCCCTGTCTTTCCGCCAAGAAGCGCTGCATGCCAGGCAGTGCTTCTTTCTTTTGCCTAGCGCCTGGCAATCTCTTTCACCAGGCCATCGGCGGCAATGATGGTATTCTCGAAGCAGGCACGGGCCTGGTCCAGAAGCAGTTCCGGCTCCTTGTAGCGAGCCGAGATGTGGGTCAGCATCAACTCGCCCACCCCAGCCTGCCGCGCCAGCTGCCCCGCCTGGCCGGCCGTAAGGTGCTGGCGCTGGGTGGCCAGGACCTCCAGGTCGTTGGCAAAGGTACTCTCAACACACAGCAGGTCAACACCTTGCACATACGGCAGGATAGCCTCGGTGTAGGCCGTGTCGCAGCAGTAGGCGTAGCTTCGCGGCGCGTGGTTGCCGCGCGGCACCTCGGTGATACGGAAGCCGTAGGTGGGCACCGAGTGCACCAGCGGAAAGGCATCAACCGTACAGCAGGCGCATTCGAAGACGCGCTGCTCGCCCTCGGCGAAGTCCATCTCGTTGAACCTCAACTCGTAGCCCACATGGTTGCCCGTCAGCGAGAAAATGGTCTCTATCACCTGCCGCGCCCCGCGCGGCGCTATGATGTCGACAGGTTCAGTGCGTCCGCAGAGGTGCATGGTGGAGAGCAGCCCCGGCAGGCCGAAGAAGTGGTCGCCATGCAGGTGCGAGATGAGCACCGTCGAGAACGACTGCAGCTTGAGCCTATGGTAGCGGATGCGGTCCTGCGTGCCTTCTGCGCAGTCGATGAGCAACTTGAATCCGTTGACGTTGACCACCTGCGCGCTACAGCGACGGTGGCCTGTGGGCAAGGCGGCTCCAGAGCCGAGGATGGTGAGAATCATGGGAGAACTTTGATTTCTGATTTCTGACTTTTGAGTTATAAACAACGCCCGCGATAATTTCAATTTTCACTTTTCAATTTGCTGGGGAAGCACAGGAGTAGCAGGAAGGTGATGAGGCCGTTGAGGAGCAGTATCTCGAAGCCGAAGCGGTAGCCCAGCCACTGCGGGGCATAAAGTTTTAGAACATAGCACACTACGGGCGATGCCACTGCTATCCAAGGCACGGCGCGGTCGCGCACGCCGCGACGCGTGAAGAGGCCGAAGGCATAGAGGCCCAGCAAGGGGCCGTAGGTGAAGCCCGCCACGTCGAAGAGCGTGTCAATCAGTGACTGCGTGTGGAACGGACGGAAGGCGATGATTACCAACAGGTAAAGCAGCGCGAAGCCGACATGGACGACACGGCGCGTCCTGGTCTGGCTAGTCTCACTAGAAGCACTAGATTTTCTAGTTACACTAGAATCTCTAGGGTCGTCGAATTTCAGGAAATCATAGCAGAAAGTGGTGGTCAGGGCCGTCAGGGTGCCGTCGGCGCTGCTGTAGCCTGCGGCCACCATGCCGAGCACGAAGCAGACGGCCGTGAAGCCACTGAGGCTGAAGGCTATGGAGGGGAAAATCTTGTCGGCAACCACTGCCCCGCCCTCGCCCACCGGCAGCGCGAACCCCGTCTGCGAGGCATAGGCCAGCAGGGCGGCGCCGAGGCTCAGGAAGAGGATGTTCACCACGATGAAAAGCAGGCTCGAGGTCATGACGTTCTTCTGCGCGTCGCGCAACGTGCGGCAGGTGAGGTTCTTCTGCATCATGTCCTGGTCGAGGCCCGTCATGGTGATGGTGATGAACATGCCGGCCACCACCTGCTTCACCCAGAACTTGGGCGCCGTGGGGTCGGTGTCGAACATGTGCGTATAGCCCTGCTCCGACGAAAGGCGCAGCAGGTCGCCGAAGCTCATATCCAGTCGGTTAAGGATGGCGATGACCGTGGCCGCCGCCGCTACCAGCAGGAAGGTGGTCTGCAGCATATCGGTCCACACCACCGTCTTGATACCGCCGCGGAAGGTATACATTAATATAATGGCGATGAACACCACCGCCGGCACCCAGAAGGGCACGCCCCAGGCACGGAACACAAACTCGTACAACACAAAGACCACCAGATACATACGCAACGCCGAACCCAGCAGGCGCGACACGATGAAGAACAGGGCACCTGTCCGCTCGCTCGCCGCGCCGAAGCGCTGCTCGAGGTAGGTATAGATCGAGGTGAGGTTCAGCCGGTAGTATAACGGCAACAGAATCAGTGCAATGGCGGCATAGCCCAGCACGTAGCCTAACACTAGCGGCATGTAGGTCCAGGCGCCGCTGTAGACGCCGCCAGGCACCGACATGAAGGTCACGCCGCTGAGCGAAGCCCCCACCATGCCGTAGGCCACCACCGGCCACGGCGACCTCCGCCCGGCGCGGAAGAAGGCCTCGTTGCCCGTCGCCCCATGCCGACCCGTCAGCCACATCACCCCGAAGAGCAGTGCCGTATAGGCCACAAAACACACTAGTATAGTCAGTTCCATCTTTTCAAATCCGATTTACCAAAGTGCAAAGATACGAAAAAATGTCCGTCATTCCGCACGGCAGCAGAAATTATTTTTCGTCATATCGGAATTTATTCGTACTTTTGCAGCCGGAAACAACAAAATGCGCCATGAGTACGCACAAGACTATCCAGAATAAAACATTATAATTCAATAACATGAAACGACTAAAGCCTCCCTTGCTACTGCTGACCACGCTCACCCTCACCAGCTGCTACAGCACCTACTACGGAGTGGATGAAGAATCCGCCACCACGGCAGCAGTCGTGCTCATATTACTAACAGGCATTCTTGCAATGGCATCTGTCGTCGGATTCCTAATATTGCGGCAGACCTCTACCCATCTCCTGGCAAAGACCTAGAGAGGAAGAAGAGGATATACTTTAAACGCTGTAAATCATATCATTGCAAACGAGCCATTTTGTGGATATTTTAGGGTTTGAGGGCGAAATATTTCAGGCCGTCCAACGGGTGATTTGCACTTTTTTCGCAGGGGTGGCACAATAATATAATAAAACGCGCGTTATGCGTACCAAATAATAAACGGAAAAACAGTCCAACGATGAAGATAAAGACCCTCCTGGCCAGCGTGGCCATCGCACTCATCTCGCTCACCGCCAGCGCACAAAGCGGCCACGACCTGCAGGACGACGGCCTCCGCGGCACCGTCAAGCGCATCGACGCCACCATGTATGAGGCCCACTACGACCTCAACGACAACCTCGCCCGCGGCGACCAGATGGAGCACCTCATCACCGAATACAACCAGAAAGGCCAGCGCCGCAGTCAGACCTACCTCTCTGTCGCCGAGGACATTATCTTCCGCACCCGCTACAAGCACGACGGCTTCGGACTCACCACCCTCGAACATGTCGTCGACAATCAGGACCGCGTCATCGGCCGCACCTACTACGTCTACAATGCCGACCACCAGCTCATCGAGATGTACGTCGAAGACGCTGAGCGCCAGGTAGAAAGCCGCCTCCGCCTCAAGCACGACAAACTCGGCCGCATCGAGCAGCGCTCCTACAACGACCCCCTCAACGAAATCTACAAACGCGAGAAGTACGTCTTCAACGCCGACGGCAGCGTCAACAAGGCCGTCATCTACGACCGCTCGAAGCAGAAGGTGCAAGAGAAGCGCTGGGAGTACGACGCCCAAGGCGAACCCCTCAGCTACACCCTCTACGACTACACCGAGGACGAACCCGAGATGTTCGTCACCCTCTACGAACGCGAGTACGACAGCCACGGCAACTGGATCCGCTGCACCGAATACGAGGTCGTCGGCGACCGCAAGTTCCCCACATACACCACCGAGCGTAAGATAGAGTATTTCTAGAAACTCCCGCCTGCGGCGTAATCCATCACTTCCGCAAAGCGGGGCAAAAACCACAATTGTATGCATCGCGCTGGTTTCGTTAACATTATCGGCAATCCAAATGTAGGGAAATCCACCCTGATGAACGCCCTCGTGGGCGAGCGGCTCAGTATCATCACCTCCAAGGCGCAGACCACGCGCAAACGGGTGATGGGCATCGTCAACGGCGACGACTTCCAGATTGTCTACACCGACACCCCCGGCATCGTCAAGCCCGCCAACAAGCTCCACGAGCAGATGCTCGGCTTCATCGGCACCGCCCTGCAGGATGCCGACCTCTTCCTCCTCGTCACCGAGGCCGGCGAAACCCTCAAGAACCGCCACATCCTCGACCGCATCATCAACAGCGACACACCGGTATTACTCATAATCAACAAGATAGACCTATCCAACCAGCAAGCCATAGCCGAGAAGATTGCCTACTGGCAGCAGGAGATACCGCGCGCCGTGGTCATCCCCTGCTCCGCCACCGAGCGCTTCAACGTCGACCTCATCTTCGACCATATACTCCGCCTGCTGCCCGAGCACCCCGCCTTCTTCCCCAAGGACGAGCTGACCGACCGCTCCATGCGCTTCTTTGTCAGCGAGATAGTGCGCGAGAAGATACTCCTCTACTACCAGAAGGAGATACCCTACAGCTGCGAGGTGGCCGTCGAGAGCTACGAGGAGAAGGACGGCATCGACAACATCTCGTGCCTCATCTTCGTCGAGCGCGAAAGCCAGAAAGCCATCCTCATCGGCCACCAGGGCAAGGCCATCAAGAAGCTGGGCACCGAAGCCCGCAAAGACATCGAGGAGTTCACCGACAAGCGCTGCTTCCTCAGCCTCCACATCAAGGTGCTCAAGGACTGGCGCAACAGCGACCGCGCCCTGAAGAGCTTCGGATATACACTTGAAGACTAACCGCTTAGACCCATGATACAGACCCGCGACGACCTACGCCACTACCTCGCCGAGGACCGCCGAGTGAACCTCGGCAACCTCAATCGTTCTCAGATGATTAAGGCCCGGATGAAGGACATCGGCGGCTATTCCGCCTGGCGCTTCCTCAAGGCCCTGCGCCACCTCGAATACTACATCAACAACAGCCGCCGCTCGCCTATCAACAAGTTGCTCTGCGGCTACTGGCGTCTGCGCTACACACGCCTCACCAAGCGCTACCGCCTCGAGATACCGCCCTTCACCACCGGCTACGGCCTCCGCATCAGCCACCTGAGTTGCGGCGGCGTGGTGTTCAGCAACTGCACCGTGGGCAACTACCTGGACCTGCGGCAGTTCACCACCATCGGCAACAAGGGCGACAACCGCCACGAGGAGCAGCCCGTGCTGGGCGACCACGTCTTCCTCGGCTGCGGCGTGAGCATCATCGGCAACGTGCATATCGGCGACCACGCCACCATCGGCGCCGGCTCGGTGGTGGTCAAGGACATACCGGCCTACGCCATCGCCGTGGGCAACCCTTGCCGCGTCATAGGCTCCAACGCACCCGCCCAATGAGCCGCCCGGCTAGCAGGCATAAGAAACGAGAGAGAGGCCTCGCTGAAGCGGGGCCTCTCTCTTTTGTATTCAGCTTGTATGCGCGCTTTACTCGGCGGCAGCCTCTTCCTCGCCGCTGGCGGCGGTGGCGCTGGCGCGGGTGCTGACGACATTCACCACCTCGCTGCTCTTGGGGTTGAGAATCTCATACTTCTCGGTGGCGATGTCCTGCACACGGATGCGCTGGGCGACGTCGAGGTTGGTGACGTCGAGCAGCACCTCGCTGGGCATGTCGCCCGGCAGGGCTTTCACCTTCAGGCGCTTCTGCTTGTAGACAAGCTTGCCGCCCTTCATGACACCCTTCGAGGTGCCGGTGGTGTGCACGGGGATAGACATGACGACGGGCTTGTCGTCGGTCAGCTCATAGAAATCGGCGTGGTAGACGATCTCGGTCACGGGGTGGAAGTCGATGTCCTTCAGCATGGCCTTGCGGGCGGTGCCATTGATGTCGATGCTCACGTAGCAGGGCTCGGGGTTGAACAGAATACGCTGGAAGGCCTTCTGTTCGACGCTGAACATCACCTGCTCGCCCTTGCCATACATGACGCAAGGCACACGGTCTTCGCGGCGCAGAGCCTTAGCATCCTTTTTCCCTACGTTCTCGCGAAGAGAACCGCTCATTGATACTATTCTCATTTTTTTTGTGAATTTTGAATTGGTTTATAAAAATATGTTTGTCAATCGTTTATGCGTTTGATGACGCCTTTGCTGTGCAGGGTGGTCTCGTAGAGGTTGTCGAGGCTCTCGTAGTTCACCACGCGGCGTATGGCCTCGGCCAGCAGCCAGTCGCAGCTCAGCACGTGGATCTTGCTGCTCTCGCGTCTCAGCGGGATGGTGTCGGTCACCACCAGTTCCTCGAGATCGGAGGCTTCCACCTTCTCGATGGCCTGTCCGCTGAGCACGGGGTGTGTGATCATGGCGCGCACACTCTTGGCGCCGCTCTGCTTGATGATGCCGGCGGCCTTGCAGATGGTGCTGCCCGTGTCGATGATGTCGTCGAGCAGTATCACATGCTTACCCTCCACGTCGCCAATCAGGCGCATCTCGCCAATCTCGTTGGGTTTGTTGCGGTGCTTGTAGCAGATGACGAAGCTGTTGTTCAGCGTCTTGGCATAGATTCCAGCACGTTTGCTGCCACCCATGTCGGGGCTGGCGAACATCACATCCTCGATGTCGAACTTCTCGCGGATATAGGGCATGAAAATCGATGAGCCGAAGAGGTGGTCAACCGGCACATTGAAGAAGGCCTGAATCTGGTCGGCATGGAGGTCCATGGCGATGATGCGGTCCACGCCTGCCACGGTGATCATGTCGGCGATGAGCTTCGATGCGATGGGCACGTGCGGCTTGTCCTTGCGGTCCTGACGCGCGAATCCATAATAAGGGATCACGGCGACAATCTTCTGTGCCGAAGCACGCTTGGCGGCGTCGATCATCATCAGCAACTCAAAGAGGTTGTCCGTCGGCGGTATTGTGCTTTGGATAATGAAGACGATACCACCACGGATGGTCTCCTCGTACGACGGCTGGAATTCGCCGTCGGCATACTGAAAAACGGTCGAATTACCCAGCGGAATGCCATAGATTTCCGCCACGCGACGCGCCAGATTCTCGGTGGCCCGACCGGCAAATATGAAGACCTTGTCCGAACGCTTAGTGCTCATCACTTTGTTGATTTTCAGGTTTTTTATCTTATTTTCGGGGCACTTCATCCCCATGCATTTTGAGTGCAAAGATACATCTTTTTGTACGACTGGCAAAAAAAAGTTTTGCCATGTCGGAAAAAGTTAGTACTTTTGCACCCGATTTCGACACCCGCCCTGGTGGTGGAATGGTAGACACGATAGACTCAAAATCTGTTGCTCGCAAGGGCGTGTGGGTTCAAGTCCCACCCGGGGTACTAGAAGCGCTGGATTTCAGTGCTTCTTCTGTTTTAGGGCTGCGGATGGGAAATGAGATTCTATCAGCCTCGTTCCCAGCGACTTCAGACACTTCGGCATCCTCGCCGAGGGCTATGTAGGCCGAGTGGCTGGCGCGGTCTTGGGTGTCCACGGCGAAGCCCCAGAGGCGTGTGTTGCGGGCGGTCCAGCCGTCGGGCAGCTGCAAGGCGAGGCGGCCGGCGCGCCGCTCGGCGGGCGCGGAGAGGAGGCCCTCGCGGGTATCTATATTATATATGTATACGTAGACGCGGTCGGCGCCCTTCGCCCTCGCGGCACCCCCATTCCGCTCATACTCAACGCGCAGCACATTATTCTCATCAATCCCCGCCACCGTGAAGCGCACCGGCGCGGCTGGACCCTCGGATATCCGAATCTTCTCATAATCAACCCCTACACCACCCACACTATCCACTCCCCTCTCCCGTGGGAGAGGGGCCGGGGGTGAGGCTAGGTCGGTTCGGCAGAAGCAGCCTTTGTTCATCTTCACAAACGCATTCCCCTCCGTCATATGCCACGTTGCGGCCGTCTCTCGCAGCCCCAGCAGCAGCGCCTGGCGCGCCGACGACGCGAAACGCACCATCTCCACAAACCACTGTCGTTCAGCCTGCTGCTTTACAGTATTGGGGTAGTTTATCTCCCTGCGGTAGGCCCTGACGACGGGCACACCCCGCCAGCGATAGCCCACCACAGTCCCCACCTTGCCCCGGAACGCGCCCAGGATACCTTGCTCTAGCTTTGCCATAGATGCTTGATTTTGGTTGTTTTATGTTTTTTTCTGGTTTTTCTAGATTTTCTAGATTTTCTAGATTTTCTGGTTTTTCTAGATTTTCTAGAACCCTTCTCTCTCCAATAACGCTGCCGTTCCCGGTTTATTGCCCCCGCTCTCCTACCATGGAAGAAGAGAGGAAGAAGAGGGTTGCCTTAAAGCGCACGCTATCAACCGTTTATACAGGTGCCATTTTTGCAAAAAAAATTAAAAAAAACAGAAAAAATTTCAAAAAAATCCCCCCTTCGCGCCCCGCTGCCACCCCGCCTTGCACCGCCCGCGACATAATCAACTGGGCGCGGTGGATAAAATATTTTTGTCGGGTTGTTTTTATTTTGTACCTTTGCACCGTGAAAATGTAAGGACAAAAGTACAAATAAACTCATATCATGTCTCAAAATCAGATAGTTAATAAAGAGGACCTCGTGGTCCGATTTGCTGGCGATTCCGGTGACGGCATGCAGCTCAGCGGCACGCTTTTCTCCGACGCCTCGGCACTGACCGGCAACGACATTGCCACCTTCCCCGATTACCCGGCCGAAATCCGCGCCCCGCACAACACCATCGCAGGCGTCAGCGGCTACCAGGTCCACGTCGGCAAGAGCATCTACTCCTCCGGCGACAAGTGCGACATACTGGTCGCCATGAACCCCGCCTCCTTCAAGAGCAACCTGAAGTGGGCCAAGAAGGGCGCCACCGTCATCGTCGACATCGACACTTTCACCGCTGAAGGCCTCGAGAAGGCCGGCTACACCACCGACCCCTTCACCGAGGAGTTCGAGCGCGACTATACCATCATCAAAGCCCCCATCACCTCGTTCACCGCACGCATCGGCGAGGAGCAGGGCATCGACAAGAAGACCACCGAGAAGAGCCGCAACATGTTCGCCCTCGGCATCATCTTCTTCATGACCAACAAGAGCCTCGACCAGACCTTTGCCTACCTGGAGCGCAAGTTCGCCAAGAAGCCCGAGGTCGTCAAGCTCAACAAGGCCGTCCTCACCGAAGGCTACGAGTATGCCGACAAGCTGGAGGTCATCCACTCGCACATCGTCTCCATAGCCCAGGCCGAGATGCCCAAGGGCCGCTACCGCAACATCACCGGCAACGTGGCCACCGCATGGGGCCTGCTGGCCGCCTCTGAGAAGAGCGGCCGCCGCCTCTTCCTCGGCTCCTACCCCATCACCCCCGCCACCGACGTCATGGTCGAGCTGGCCAAGCACAAGAGCCTCGGCGCCCGCGTCTTCCAGGCTGAAGACGAGATTGCCGGCATCTGCTCCGCCATCGGCGCCTCCTTCGCCGGTGCGCTGGCCTGCACCTCCACCTCCGGCCCCGGCCTCTCGCTGAAGAGCGAGGCCCTCGGCCTGGCCGTCATGACCGAGCTGCCGCTGGTCGTGGTCGACGTGCAGCGCGGCGGCCCCTCGACGGGCCTGCCCACCAAGACCGAGCAGAGCGACCTGGCCCAGGCCCTCTACGGCCGCAACGGCGAGGCCCCCCTCGTCGTCGTCGCCGCCTCGAGCAGCGCCAACTGCTTCTACTGGGCCTTCGAAGCCGCCCGCATAGCCCTGGAGCACATGACCCCCGTCATCCTGCTCACCGACGGCTACCTGGGCAACGGCTCGCAGCTCTTCCGCATCCCCAAGATGTCTGACCTGCCCGAGATCAAACCCCGCCTGGCCACACCCAACGACCCCGAGTACCGCCCCTTCCGCCGCGACGCCGAGAAGTTCGCCCGCCAGTGGGCCCTGCCCGGCATGGAAGGCCTGCGCCACCGCGTGGGCGGCCTGGAGAAGTGCCCCGACGGCCCCCTCAGCACCGACCCCGAGAACCACGCCCTCATGTGCCACAACCGTCAGGAGAAAGTCGACCGCGTGGCCAACTATATCCCCGAACAGGAAGTCCAGGGCGCTGCCGACGCCGACCTGCTGGTCGTCGGCTGGGGCGGCACCTCCGGCGCCCTCACCCTCGCCGTCGAAGAAATGAACAAGGAAGGCAAGAAAGTGGCCTACACCCACTTCAACTACATCTGCCCCCTCCCCAAGAACACGGGTGACCTGTTGCGCCGCTACAAGAAAATCGTCGTCTGCGAACTCAACAACGGCCAGTTCGCCGGCTACCTGCGCACCCAGTTCCCCGAGTGCCCCATGACACAGTACAACAAAATCATGGGTCTGCCCTTCGAGGTCGGCGAGCTCAAAGCAGAGTTTAACAGACTTCTTGAGAAATAAACACAATGTCAGACAAGTCGGACTAGTCGGACTAGTCAGGCATAAAACAAAGAAAAACAATGGAAAAGCATTTTGTTCCGAAAACGGACGTTGAATATACCAAACAGGACTTCACCAGCGACCAGATGGTCAAATGGTGCCCCGGCTGCGGCGACCACGCCATCCTCGCAGCCCTCCTCAACGCCTTCCCCAAGCTGCACGACAAGAAGGAGAACATCTGCATGGTCTCCGGCATCGGCTGCTCGAGCCGCATACCCTACTATGTGGACACCTACGGCTTCCACAGCATCCACGGCCGCGCCTGCGCCATCGCCACCGGCGTCAAGCTGGCCAACCCCGCGCTGAGCGTGTGGGTCAACATGGGCGACGGCGACTCCATGGCCATCGGCGGCAACCACCTCATCCACGCCATCCGCCGCAACCAGGACCTCAACATCACCATCTTCAACAACGAAATCTACGGCCTCACCAAAGGCCAGTACAGCCCCACCACCAAGTTCGGCCAGGTCACCAAGACCTCGCCCTACGGCACCATCGACTACCCATTCAACCCCGGCGAACTCGTCATGGGCGCACAGGGCACCTTCTTCGCCCGCTCGCTCGACGTCGTCCCGCCACTCACCACCGAGGTCATGACCCGCGCCGCCGAGCATGACGGATGCTCCGTCGTCGAAGTCCTCCAGAACTGCGTCATCTTCAACGACAAAACACACCAGGCCATCACCGACCGCGCCGTCCGCGACGACCGCACCATCGTCCTCGAACACGGCAAACCCATGATCTTCGGCAAAGACAAGAACAAAGGCATCCGCTTCAACGGCCGCCAGCTCGAAGCCGTCGTCATCGGCGAGAACGGAATCACCATCGACGACATCCTCGTCCACCACGAAGACACCGAAGACTGCGGCATCCACATGATGCTCGCCCGCATGGGCGGCGACCTGCCCGTGGCCCTCGGCGTCATCCGCAACGTCAAGAAAGAGAGCTACACCCAGCTCTACGAAGAGCAGATGGAACAGCAGATGGCCAACGGCAAATACCGCTGCATGGACGACCTCCTCAACAGCGGCGACACCTGGGAAGTCTAAAAGCAACTACAATAGTCCAGATTTCACCAAGGGGAGGCTGCCACTCGGCAGCCTCCCCTTCTTTCCTCCCCATTCCCACCGGCCTGCTTTCCGGGCAACCGCCACCCCCTTCACGGCCCGGAAAACGGGCCGGACTCCCCCCTGCCCTAACCACCCCCTAAGCATAGAAGAAGAGGGGAAGAAGAGGGTACTCCCTACACCCTTGTTATCAACCACTTACAAACATGCCGTTTTTGCCCCTCCAGCCGTTTTTTCACTCAAAAATCGCAACCCGGTAGACACTCCGCGCCCGCCGACATAACACTCTGGCAACGTGCCCCTTGCACCCGTCGGCAGAAATATTTTTTGCCATGTGGCGGATTTTTTATATCTTTGCATTTAATATATATAACCCCAATCATGAAGAAAACGCTACTTATAGCACTGTGCCTTAGCGCTTTGACCCTTGCCAACGCACAACAGAAGAAATGCGGCATCGACACCCGCGCCCTCGTGGCCGAAGAGGTGGCCTCCGGCGCCACCACCGTCCGCATGCTCGCCAAGATGGCCCCCGGCTTCGACCGCGGCCTCCTCGAGAAGGCCGGCATCATCGTCGGCGCCCAGGCAGGCCAGATCATCACCCTCACCGTACCCGTCGACCAGATAGGCCACCTCGAGGCCAACGCCCAGGTGCTCCAATACTCCATCGCCCACCGCATCGCCGCCCCCCTCATGGACCAGACGCGCTTCGACACCCGCGTCGACAGCCTCCAGGCCGGCCTCGGCACCACCAACGGCATGGCCTACGACGGCACCGGCGTCTACATCGGCGTCACCGACTGGGGCTTCGACCTCACCCACCCCAACTACAACAACAACGGCTCCGACAACTGGCGCATCGAGCGCGTGTGGGACCAGTTCCGCCTCGCCGGACCCGCCCCGCAGGGCTTCACCTACGGCACCGAACTCACCACCCGCGCCCAGTTCATCGGCGCCAAGAGCGACACCTCGAACCTCTACGGCTACGGCACCCACGGCACCCACGTCGCCGGCATCGCCGCCGGACGCGGCGCCAACGGCAAGCACATCGGCCAGGCTCCCGGCGCACGCCTCCTCCTCAGCGCCTTCCGCCTCGACGAGGCCTCCTGGATGGACGCCGCCGACTGGATGATGCAGGTGGCCCGCGAAGACGGCAAACGCCTCGTCATCAACAGCAGCTGGGGCATGTACTCCTTCAGCACCATCGACGGCACATCGCTCCTCAGCCAGGCCATCAACGCCTGGTCCGACGAGGGCACCGTCTTCGTCACCAGCGGCGGCAACAACGGCTACACCAGCCACCCCTTCCACATCAGCCGCACCTTCGCCTCCGGCACACCCGACACCCTCCGCACCGTCGTCGGCCGCGCCAGCGACATCTACCAGAAAGTCGACGAGATCGGCCAGGCGCTCATCCTCTGGGGCGAGCCCGAACGCGACTTCACCGCAGGCATCGGCATACTGGCAGGCGGCACCCTCTACCCCAGCCCCATGTTCAGCACCGCCCTCGGCGACTCCGTCATCCGCGACACCATCATCGTCGGCACCGACACCGTCACCTTCCGCCTCCTGCTCGAACACGCCAACCCCTTCAACAACCGCCCGCACATGCAGTTCGACGTCGACCGCACCAACCACAAGACCCACCTCTTCGTCACCGCCGACAACGGCACGGTCCACGCCTGGAACCTCGCCAACCTCAAGAACAATGCCGGCAACCAGGGCTGCTCCTTCTCCAACGGCTCCCTCGCGGGCTACAGCACCGGCGACAACCGCTACGGCATCGGCGAACCCGCCTGCGCCGAGAAAGCCATCAGCGTCGCCGCCCACACTGCCGACCGCATGAACGTCGGCAACGTCTACTACCCCGGCAACCTGGCCGGATTCAGCAGCTCCGGCCCCCTTATCAACGGCCGACAGAAGCCCGACATCTCAGCCCCCGGCGACAACGTCGTCTCCTCCATCAGCTACTGGGCCGACAACAGCGAGGACTACCCCCAGGTGGAAGAACTCTACACCAGCAACCGCAACTACAAATGGTCCACCATGAGCGGCACCTCCATGTCCAGCCCCGCCGTCTCGGGCATCGTCGCCCTCATCCTCCAGGCCAACCCCGACCTCACGCCCGACCAGGTGCGCGACATCATCGTCACCACCGCCCGCAACGACATCCGCACCGGCGCCCTCATCGCCAACGACAGCGCCGACCTCCGCTGGGGCTGGGGCAAGATTGACGCCCTCCGCGCCGTCAACAAAGCCCTCACCATGGTAGGCATACAGCAGGTCGAGACCAACCGCACACCCCTGCGCCTCTTCCCCAACCCCGCCACCGCGCAGGTCACCGTCCTCACCGGCTGCGGCGAACAGCAGACCCTCGACATCTACTCCGTCGACGGCCGACACGTCATGCAGGCCCCCGTCAGCATCGAGGCCACCCTCGACATCAGCCACCTCAACCCCGGCGTCTACATCGTCCGCGTGGGCAGCCGCACCGAGAAACTCATCGTCAGATAAACCCGCCATGCAGGAGCTGTTCCAGAAAAACACCACCGCGCAGGTGGCCATCATCCTGGCCACCCTCGCGCTGCTGTGGACCGGACCGCTCGCCTCGCCCGAACCTATGGCGCCCCCGAGCGGCCATGCCCCACTCTACAGCCTCCTCTACGCACTGCACATACCGCCCTTCCTGGCCACCTTCTCGGCCATGCTGCTGACCCTCCTCGGCGGCTTCCTCCTCAACCTCGTCCTTGTCGACGCCAAGATGGTGGCCCAACGCACCCTCCTGCCCACCCTGCTCTACCTCGTCTTCATGAGCTCCGCCAGCCACACCCTCACCCCGCTGCTCCTCGTCAGCCTGCTCTCCATCGCCCTCATTCGCATGCTGTTGCTACACTCCTCACTCCTCACCATATCCTCCGACAAGATTTGCGGAGCCAACGCCATCATCGCCGTCTGCTCCATGCTCTACCTCCCCTCGCTGGCCCTCCTGGCCACCTATCTCCTCGTTGCCGTCAACTACCGCCTCTACGGCTGGCGCGACTGGGCCGTCGCCCTTCTGGGGCTCCTGGCCCCCTACCTCCTGCTCTGGGCCGTTCTGACCCTCAAGGGAGGCCTGATGGCCAACCTGGCGGCCACCGCCGACGGCTTCGGCGACCTCACCCTCACCTTGGGGCCCTTCTCTACCCTGCAGGCGCTGGCCAACATCGTGCTCATTGCTGCGGCAATAATCGCCATCGCCATGACACTGAACAAGCTGAGCGAGAACACCGTCGTCTGGCAGAAGAATGCCACCACCCTGCTCCTCCCCATCATCTCGGGCCTCGTCATGCTCCTCTACGCGCAGCTCTTCCCCGCCAACATGCAACTCTTCGCCCTGCCTCTGGCCTTCTGTGGCACCCACGCGCTGCTGCTGGGCAGCAAGACCCTCTACCGCCGCCGCAACGACTGGCGCCCCTGGGCGCGCTCGTCGGCCCTGGCAGCCACCATCATTGCCGCCTACCTATGCTGAAGCCCACGCTCATACCAGGCCGCCGCGAGGCGGGATGCGACGAGGCCGGCCGCGGCCCCCTCGCCGGACCCGTCGTCGCTGCCGCCGTCATACTGCCCGACGGCTTCGCCGACGACACCCTCAACGACTCCAAGCAACTCTCCGAGCGCAAGCGCGACGCCCTGCGCCCAATCGTCGAACAGCAGGCCCTCGCCTGGGCCGTCGCCGTCGTCGACGCTCAGGAAATCGACCGCCTCAACATACTGCACGCCTCCACCCACGCCATGTGCCTCGCCGTGCGGGCTCTCCTCGGCGAGCGCTTTGACAACGTCGTCGCCGGTGGCACTCACCTCGGCAACGCCAGCCCCGAGTTCATCGCCGTCGACGGCAACCGCTTCTACAACGAGACCGACCTTCCCTACCAGTGCGTCGTCAAAGGCGACGCGCAGTATATGCACATCGCCGCCGCCAGCGTCCTCGCCAAGACCCACCGCGACGAGATCATGGAACGCCTGGCCCTCGAGTACCCCCACTACGGCTGGGACCGCAACAAAGGCTACCCCACCGCCGCACACTACGACGCCATCGAGCAACACGGCGTCACCCCCTACCACCGCCGCTCCTTCTCACTCTACCGCCAACATTCTCTTTTTGAAGTTTAAACACATTTATCGCAATATCGTCATGCTGGAATACATCAAGAGCTTCCGCCGCAAGCAAATCATCCGCGACCTCAAGAACGTCAAACGCGAGACCCGCATCGAGAACATCGACGAGGTGAAACACATCGGCCTCATCTGCCGCCTCGACAACGAGCAGAACTGGAACGTCCTCTACCACTTCGCCAAAGTGATGGAGAATCAGGGCAAGAAGGTCCACATCATCGCCTTGCAGGACGGCGAGATCAACTTCGTCGTCACCCACCAGGCCACCTCGATATGCCGCACCAAGACCGACATCAACTTCTGGGGCCTCCCCGCTTGGGACTCCATCAAGGAGTTCGCCTCGCAGCACTACGACGTCCTCATCGACACCATCGGCGAGGAGAACTTCTTCTCGCAGTATGTCGCACTGCGCACCGACGCCAGCCTCAAGGTCGTCTACGCCACCCCCTACGAGGATCCCACCGAAATCTTCGACCTCATCATCCGCGGCGACGGCCGCGTCGAGCTCAAAGGCTTCTTCAACAATATTGTCGAGTACCTCGGCATGATTAAGAAATAACATCCCAACACATCACCCAAAATGGCATCCAACAACAAACTCTTTATCGGTACCGGCGTGGCCCTGGTCACCCCCTTCCGCCGCCAACAAGATACCGTCGACTTCACCAAGCTCGAACACCTGATTGACAACGTCATATCACAAGGCGTCGACTATATCGTCGCCCTCGGCACCACCTCCGAGGCCGCCACCATGACCGAAAGCGAGCGCTCCGCCGTGCAGGAGTTCATCGTCGAGACCGTCGCCGGCCGTTGCCCCATCATGCTCGGCCTCGGTGGCAACAACACCCTCAACATCACCGACACCATCGCCCGCACCAACTTCGACGGCATCAGCGGCATACTCTCCGTCACCCCCTACTACAACAAGCCCAACCAGCGCGGACTCCTGCAGCACTACCGCAACGTCGCCGAGGCATCGCCCGTCCCCGTCGTCATCTACAACGTCCCCGGACGCACCGGCGTCAACCTCGCTGCCGAGACCACCCTCACCCTCGCCCACGAGTGCCCCAACATCATCGGCATCAAAGAAGCCTCCGGCAACGTGCAGCAGGTCATGGACATACTCCGCCAGCGCCCCGACGGCTTCCGCGTCATCTCCGGCGACGACGCCCTCACCTACCCCCTCATCACCCTCGGCGCCGACGGCGTCATCTCCGTCATTGCCAACGCTTTGCCGGGCGACATGTCGCAGATGGTGCGCCTGGCCCTCAAGGGCGACCTCAAGAAGGCGCTCCCCATCCACTACCGCATGCTACAGCTGATGAACGCCATCTTCGAGGAAGGCAACCCCGCCGGCATCAAGGCCCTGCTCGAAATCCAGGGACACATCAACAACGTGCTCCGCCTGCCCCTGGTCAAAGTCACCAAGCCCCTCTACAACAAACTCTCCACCCTCCACAATGAATATCGAGGCTAACCTCCAACTCGTCCGACAGGAATACCTGACCCGCCTCACCGGCGGCGACGGCACACTCCTCCGCCAGGTCGAACAGCACCTCGCCGGCCGCACCGGCAAGATGTTGCGCCCCAGGCTGACGCTCCTCGCCGCCGCCACCCTCGGCGACGACACCCTCAACGCGCGCCGCACCACCCTCATGGCCACCGCCGTCGAGATGCTCCACAACGCCTCGCTGCTCCACGACGACGTCATCGACCACGCCGACACGCGCCGCGGACAACCCTCGGTCAACGCGCAGTGGAACAGCCAGATAGCTATCCTCGTTGGCGACTACCACCTCGCCCAGCTCATGCAGCTCCTCGACGAGGCCGACGACCACGAGGCCACACGCCTCATCAACCGCACCGTCATCGCCATGGTCCAGGGCGAACTGCTGCAGCAGGAAATCCTGGCCGGCACCGAGCTGACGCGCGACAACTACCTGAAAATCATCGATGCCAAGACCGCACGCCTCTTCGCCACGGCCTGCGCCCTCGGCAACCCCCTCTACCACGACTTCGGCCTCCACTTCGGACGCCTCTTCCAGCTCCGCGACGACATCGACGACGGCGAAGACAACCCCTGGACGCGCACGCTCATCGACGAGGAGCAGGCCCTCCTCGCCACCCTGCCGCAACTGCCCATAGACGGTCTGGCCCTGCAAGAAAACCTTCATTAAACGTACAAAATAATTAAAAACACCACCCACATGAAAAAAAACATCCTCACCCTCGTCGCCGTCGTCCTCGGCACCGCCCTCTGGGCGCAAAACGCAACCCTGCCGCAAAACATCGCCCTCAAACACATCGACGGCGAGACCGTGCAATCCGCTGCCATTCAGAACAATGGCAACCCCGTCATCCTCTCCTTCTGGGCCACCTGGTGCAAACCCTGCAACCGCGAACTCGACGCCATCAAAGAGGTCTACGACGAGTGGCAGGAAGAGACCGGCGTCAAGCTGGTAGCCGTCTCCATCGACGACTCACGCTCCGCCGCACGTGTACGCCCTTGGGTCAACGCCAAAGACTGGCCCTACGAGGTCTATCTCGACCAGAATCAGGAACTTGCACGCGCGCTCAACGTCGGCGCCGACGTGCCGCACACCTTCATCCTCAACGGCAAAGGCGAGATTGTCTGGCAGCACAAAGGCTACCAGGACGGCGGCGAAGAAGAGCTCATCGAGCAGGTCCGCAAGATCCTCAAATAAACCCCTTCGGACAACACCCCCTGAAGGCAGGTCAGCCACCCCGGCAGACCTGCCTTTTTCCGTCCGCCCCGCCCACCCCCCTACCCATGCCCTACCATAGAAGAAGAAGGGAAGAAGAGGGTACCCCTTACACGCTGGAAACCAACCTGTTGCAAACGGGCATTTTTGGCCCCTCGGGCCACTTTTTTCAAAAAAAAATCGCACTTCCGTAGCACACTGTGCACCAGCATTTTACCCAAAAAACAAACTTTTTTATATATATTCAATTAAATTGTGTAATTTTGCACTCCGAAAACACCATACAAAATGAACAAGAAAACCCTCACCCTCACCCTCGTCCTGACCATGGGCACCGCCGTCTCGGCGCAGGGTATCCTGGGCGGCCATGTCACAGGAAACGTGCAACTCGACGCCCAAATGAGCCGGGCCGACAGCACCATCGGTGCCGAGGAGGTTCCCGAACGCCTCCTCCTCAACGCCAGGGCCGACGTCCTCTACCAGAACGGCGACTTCAGCGCGGGCCTCCGCTTCGAGATGTACCAGAACCCCCTCCTCGGGTTCGACCCGCAATACAAGGGGCAGGGGCTGGCGCACTACTTCGTCAAGTACAGCGGCCAGCGCCTCACCCTCACCGCAGGCCACTTCTACGAGCAGTTCGGCTCGGGCATGATCCTGCGCACCTACGAGGACCGCTACCTCGGGCTCGACAACGCCCTCTTCGGCGCCTCGCTGCAATACCGCCCCGTCGACGGCATCACCATCAAGGCTCTCGCCGGGCGCCAGCGCCTCTATTGGGACTACGGCGCAGGCCTCGTCCGCGGCATCGACGCCGAGGTGGCCATCAACAGCATCATACCCGCCCTGGCCGACAGCAAGTTGCGCGCCACCCTCGGCGCCGGCTTCGTCAGCAAATACGAGGACGACGAGTCGCTGCCCGCCGCCGACCCCGCCTTCCGCCTCAACCTGCCCCTCAACGTCGGCGCCGGCGCCTTCCGCCTCAACCTCGGCTATGGCGGCTGGAACCTCCAGGCAGAATATGCCCACAAAGGGCAGGACCCCTCCGAGATGAACCACTACATCTACCGCCAAGGCTCGGCACTGCTCCTCGACCTCAGCTACTCCCAGCGCGGGTTCAGCGCCAACCTCCAGGCCAAACGCATCGACAACATGGGCTTCAAGTCCGTCCGCACACAGAGCGGCGAGATGCTGTTCATCAACTACCTGCCCGCCATCACCAAGAACCACACCTACGCTTTCCTCACCATGTACCCCTACGCCACCCAGGTGAACGGCGAGCAGGGCCTGCAGGGCAACGTGATGTACAAGTTCAAGAAGGGCACCCTGCTGGGTGGCAAGTACGGTACCGACCTGAGCCTCAACTCCTCCGTCGTCACCGCCCTCGACACCACCAGCCTCGGTGGCGCCGGCACCGACGGCTATTCCGTCGAGACCTTCTCGAGGGGAGGACTCCTCTACGGCGATGTCTCCGTCGAGGTGGCCAAGAAACTCTCCAAGACCGTCAAGCTCACCGCCACCTACGCCTACCAGGTGTTCAACCCTGTCGTCGAGGGACACAGCCCCGACCTCTACCACAACAACGTCCTCATCGCCGACCTCTCGTGGCGCATCAACAAGAAGCACTCGCTGCGCTTCGAGGCCGAATGGATGGGCAGCGACAGCAAGTACGACCCCGAGCAGGGCCATGACGACCGCCGCGCCGGCGACTGGATTATGGGCCTCGTCGAGTGGAACATCGGCACCCACTGGTTCCTCTCCGCCAGCGACCAGTATGCCTACAACGACGGCACGGGCAACTACTACAACCTCTCCGTCGGCTACACCCGCGGCGCCACGCGCGCGCAGCTCGGCTACGGCAAGCAGCGCGAAGGCCTCCTCTGCATCGGCGGCGTCTGCCGTCAGGTCCCTGCCTCCAACGGCCTCACCTTCAGTCTAACAACCAGTTTCTAACCAACCATGAAAAAGACCATCATAGCCCTCGCCGCGGCCCTCGCCTTTGCCGCTTGCGACAAGATCAGCACCGACCAGTACGTCCTCTTTGCAGGCTCTGTGGCCCAGTGGGCCGACGGCACCCCCGTGGCGACACCCGTACAGCGCGCCCACGTCGATAAATACACCGGTCCCAAGTGCAGCAACTGCCCCACGGCCGACGTCACCCTCGAGGCCGCCCTGGCGACCCACGGCGACCGCATGACCCTCATCGCCGTCAACCACCCCTCGGTCCAAGGCCTCCCCTACCCCAACGAACCCGACTTGCGCACCTCGCACGGCACCGCCTGGGTCCAATTCTACGGCATCACAGGCATCCCCGCCGCCCTGCTCAACCGCAACACCGCCAGCACCTTCTCGGGCTCCATGCCCTCCATCTCCGGCGCCATTGCCGACGCCATTGCGCAGCAGCCCACCCTGGCCCTCGAGGTCGAAGCCGCCGCCGAGGGCAGCAGCGTCACCATTGACGTCAACATGCAGTTCCTTGCCGACATTGCCGAGCCACTCACCCTCACCCTCGCCCTCACCGAGGACTCCCTCGCTTACAAGCAGCTCCTCCCCAACGCCTCGGTCAACCCCACCTACGTCCACAACCACATGCTCCGCGACGTCGTCACCGACACCTGGGGCACCCCCGTCGAGGCACAGGGCCGCTCCGGCGAATGCCGCAAGGCCACCTTCCGCTATGCCCCCTCAAACCCCGACATCAAGCTCGAAAACTGCCATATCGTCGCCCTCGTCAGCTACAAAGAGAGCCGCCAGATTGTCAACTGCGCCGAATGCCACATATCCCACTAACCCCAAACTCATAACTCTTAACTCATAACTAAAAAGTGAACCGCCGCATCCTGCGCCTGGCGCTGCCCAACATCATCACCAACATCACTGTGCCGCTGCTCGGCATGGTCGACACGGCCATCATGGGCCACCTCTCGCCCGAGGGGCTGGGTGCCATAGCCATCGGTGCGGCCATCTTCAACCTCATCTATTGGAACTTCGGCTTCCTGCGCATGGGCACCAGCGGCATCACGGCCCAGGCCTATGGCGCCCGCCGCTGGGACCTCGCCGTCCGCACCCTCGTTCAAGCCGGCGCCATAGCCCTGGCCATTGCCCTCATACTCATTGCATTGCAATGGCCCATCAGCCTGCTCGTGCCCGTCATCTTCGAAGGCAGCGACGAGGTGCTCGGCATGGCTCTCGCCTACTTCCGCGTGCGCATCTGGGCTGCCCCGGCCACCCTCGGCCTCTACGCCATAAAAGGCTGGTTCATAGGCATGCAAGACTCGAAGACCCCCATGTGGATTGCCATCGCGCTAAACTGCGTCAACATTCTCTTCTCGCTCCTTTTCGTCCTTGTCTTCCACTGGGACATTGCGGGCGTGGCGCTCGGCACCGTCGTCGCCCAATACTCAGGCCTGGCCATGGGAATACTCTTCCTGCGGAAGAAACTGAGAACGGAGTGCGGAGAACGGAGTGCGGCGTCAGACGAACTTTCAACTTCCAACTTTCAACTCTCAACTCTCAAAGCGGCTTTGCGTTGGGCCGACATGCGGCGCTTCTTCCGCGTCAACGGCGATATCTTCCTCCGCACCGTCTGCCTCTCGGCCGTCTTCACCTTCATAACTGCCGCAGGCAGCCACATCGGCGACGAGGTCCTGGCCGTCAACAACCTGCTGATGCAGTTCTTCACCCTCTTCAGCTACATCATGGACGGCTTCGCCTATGCCGGCGAGAGCCTTGTGGGCCGCTACATCGGCGCCCGCGAGCCCCGCAACCTGCGCTCGGCCGTGCGCCTGCTGCTCCTCTGGGGGCTTGCGCTGACGGGCGTTTTCACCGTTGCCTATGCCATCGGAGGCGACTGGTTCCTGCGCATCTTCACCGACCAGCAGGCCGTCATCGACGCCGCCGGGCGCTACCTCTTCTGGGTGCTCGTCATCCCGGTGTGCGGCTTCGCGGCCTTCCTCTTCGACGGCATCTTCATCGGCGCCACCGCCAGCCGCACCATGCGCAACGCCATGTTCGCCGCCACCGCCGCCTTCTTCGCCCTCTACTATGGCCTGAAGGCTGCATTCAGCCCCCTCGACACCCTCGCCTGGAACAACATCCTGTGGATTGCCTTCATGGCCTTCCTCACCCTCCGCGGAGTGCTGCAAGCAATTCGTCTTCAGAAAGATATATATTCCCAAGCCGAATAAAGGAAAAGCCAACCCGTTCAAATCGCTCCAGAGTCGAACAATATACGAACCAGATACCTACCAGACCCGTAACGAAAACCGCCCCCACAATATGAAAAAGACCCTCACCCTCCTCGCCGCCCTCCTGCTGGCCCTCCCCCTCGCGGCCCAGAGCCACGAGCGCCCCCGGGTTGCCGTCGTCCTCTGCGGTGGCGGCGCCAAAGGCGCCGCTCACATAGGCGCACTGAAAGTCATCGAAGAAGCCGGCATACCCATCGACATCGTCTGCGGCACCTCCATGGGTGCGCTCGTCGGCGGCCTCTACTCCATCGGCTGGACCCCGCAGGAGATGGACTCCATCATGCACGCGCAGGAGTGGACCACCCTGCTGACCGACCGCATCGACCCCAACACCCTCGACGTCAACAACCGCCGCATACAGAACACCTATGCCCTGTGGCACGCCATATCGACCAACGAAGAGGGCGGCGGCTTCGTCCGCGGCATCAACCTCGACCGCCTCTTCTCGCAGCTGCTCTACGGCTACCTCGACTCCATCGACTTCTACTCCCTGCCCATACCCTTCGCCTGCGTGGCCACCAACCTCATCGACAACGCCGAAATCGACTTCCACCACGGCTACCTCAAGCAGGCCATGCGCGCCTCGATGTCCATCCCCGGCGTCTTCGCCCCCGTCCGCATGGGCGACAAACTTCTCGTCGACGGCGGCCTGCGCAACAACTACCCCGTCGACATAGCCCGCGAGATGGGGGCCGACATCGTCATCGGCATCACGGTGCAGGGCGAGGAACTCACCGCCGACGACATCACACACACCGTCACCGTCCTCGAGCAGATGGTCGACATCAACTGCCGCAACAAATACCAGTACAACGTCAACCAGACCGACCTCCTGCTGCAGGTCGACGTCACGGGCTACAGCGCCGCCAGCTTCACCGACGACGCCGTAGCCACCCTCATAGCCCGCGGCGAGAAGATAGCCCGCGAGAACTGGGACAACCTGCTGGCCCTACGCCGCAAGCACGGCATCGACTCCACCGCGCGCCCCGCCACCCTGCGCCGACCCATACCCCAACCCGAGAAGCAACGACGCCTAGAAGGCTCGCCACTGCTGGGCGAGAAACTGATCGGCGCGGCCTTCCGCTTCGACAACGAGGAGAATGGCGCCCTACAGCTCGGCGGACGCCTCCCCTACCACTGGTTCGCACCCATGGAGGCCAGCGCCTTCCTTCGCCTCGGCAAACGGCTGCAACTCCACGTCGAGAACACCATCTTCCCTCGCGGAATCACAAGTCCCTCGGTGGCCTACACCTTCTACCGCGACGACATGGACTACTACATCGGCGGCCGACGGCAGCTCAACGTGCGCTACAACCGCCACAGCGTCGACCTGCTGCCCATCAACTCGCACTTCCGCCGCTACCTGCTCCGCGCCGGTCTGCGCTGGGACTACTACCACTACGACGACCACACCCTCATCCGCCCGGGCCTCGACCTCGGCGACCTGCCCAACGCCCACTACTTCAGCCTCCGCGCCGAAGCCATCCACAACAGCGAGAACCATTGGTACTTCCCCTCCACCGGCAGCCTCATCCACGCCCGCTACGCCTACGTCACCGACAACTTCTTCACCTACAACGGCGGCCCCGGCCTGCACGACATCAGCGCACGCTGGCGCGTCAACCTGCCCATCGCCTCGCGTCTCACCATGCAACCCATGGCCTACGGGCGCCTCTTCATCGGCGACGAACACCCCCACCCCTTCGCCACCGTCCTCGGCTCCGAATGGTTCGCCATGGCCACCGAGGCGCAGATGCCCTTCGACGGCGTCACCGACATCGAATACGTCGACCGCAACCTCGTCGCGCTGCGCCTCCAGCTGCAATACCGCCTCATGAAGAACCACTACATCCACGCCCGCTTCACCATGGCATCCTCGTTCAGCCACTTCGACGACTTCCAGAACCCCGAGGACCTCGTCAACCTCTTCGGCGGCGCCGTGGCCTACTTCTACGACTCCTTCTTCGGCCCCATCGGCTTCAACATCGGCTACAGCAACCTGCTGGACAAGCCCACCTTCTACCTCACCCTCGGACACCAATTCTAAAAAAAATAGTATCTTTGCAATATGAAAGCAACCGAAATGTACGACTTGTTCGCAAAACAAGTATCTGAATATCACAAGACTGACTCCGTGGACGCCCCCATGTCCACCCCCTGCGCCGACGGCACCTTCGAGGCCCTGCTGTGGGAGAAGTCGTGGGTAGACACCGTGCAGTGGCACCTCGAAGACCTCATCCGTCCCGACGACGTGGACCCCGTCTACGCCCTGCAGCTCAAACGCCGCATCGATGCCTCCAACCAGCACCGCACCAACCTCGTGGAGCGCATCGACGACCACTACATGGCCGAGTTCGTCCAAGTCACCCCCCAGCCCGGCGCACGCCTCAACACCGAGACGCCCGCCTGGGCCATCGACCGCCTCTCCATCCTCGCCCTGAAGGTCTACCACTTCAACATCGAGGCCCACCGCGGCGACGAAGCCCACCGCACCAAGTGCCAGCAGAAACTCGACATCCTGCTCACCCAACGCGCCGACCTCACCGCCGCCATCGACCAGCTGCTCGACGACCTCGCCGCCGGCCGCCGCATCATGCGCCTCTACCGCCAGATGAAGATGTACAACGACCCCTCGCTCAACCCCGAGCTCTACAAGAAGTGAGGCTACTGGTCATACGCCTCTCGGCGCTGGGCGACGTGGCCATCATGGAGCCCGTGCTACGCGCCGTGGCCGCGGCCTATCCGGACGTGCGCTTCACCGTGGCCGCCCCGCCCCTGCTCGAGCCCCTCTTCGGCGGGATGCCCAACGTGGACTTCCTCGGGGTGAAGAAGCAACAGAGCGCGTGGCGCATCTACCGCCAGCTGAAGACCGTCGGCGCCGACGCCGTGGCCGACCTCCACCAGGTGAACCGCGTGGGCCGCGCCCTCGCCCTCCTGCGCCTCGACGCCCTCCTCCACCTCCGCCCCCTGCCCCTGCGCCGCATCCGCAAAGGGCGCCTCACGCGGTGGCTCTTCCTCCGCCACCTCCGCATGCAGCCCCGCCGCCCTCAGTGGCAGCGCTACCTCGACGTCTTCAACCACTTCGGCCTCACCGCCCCCACACTCAAAAATCAGAAATCAGAAATCAGAAATCAACATTCATCCCCCCCCATCGGCATTGCCCCCTTCGCGCAGCACGAGGGGAAGATATGGCCGTGGGAACACACCTCGCAGCTCGCCCTCACCCTGGCCAAAGGCGGACATCAGGTGCTCCTCTTCGGCAGCAAGGAGGAGGCGCCGCAGCTCGAGAGCCTCGCCGCACGGCACGAGAACATCACCTCGCTCGCCGGCAAGTGCAGCTTCCAGGAGGAGATGGAGGCAATACGGGGCCTCGGCACGATGGTGTCGATGGACAGTGCCAACATGCACTTCGCCAGCGCGTTGGGAGTTAGGGTGGTGTCGATATGGGGCGCCACGCATCCCGACTTCGGCTTCTATGGCTACGGCCAGCGGCGCGACGATGCCCTCTGCGCCAACCTCCCCTGCCAGCCCTGCTCGGCCTTCGGACAAAAACCCTGCCGCTACGGCGACTACCGCTGCCTGCGCGCCATCACCCCCCAGGCAGTGGCCGAAAAAACAGTCGGGAAAAACCGATAAAAACACACCCGCAAAACGGCACCCCACCACCAACAACCACTCAAAAATCATAAGAAATCACAACTCCCTCCGGGTATCTGGTAGGTATCTGGTAGGTATCTGGTAGGTATCTGGTAGGTGAATACTTCGACTCTTTCCCCTATTTTCCCACCGATGGGAAAATAGGGAACCTTTGCTACGCCCGGGCGACAAGCATGCGTCCCACGGGCAGGACGAGGATGAAGACAATCATCAGCACGGCTGGCGACAGTCCGCAGACCAGCACCCAGACGGCGGCCACGGCGAAGCAGGCCAGCTGCAGCCACAGCGCCCAGCGGGGGCTGCGTTCCATACGGACGGCTATCAGCAGCAGCAACGGGCTGGCCCACAGTATGTTGAGATTCCACGCGGTGCAGTAGTGATCGGTGCCGAACCACATGAAGCAGAGGAAGAGGCCCAGCAAGCCGGCGATGACGAAGAGCACGCGGTCGACCCAACGGAGTATCCGGCGGACGCCCTGCGAGCGGCGCTCCACGACAGAAAGGATGGCAAGCAGGCCCAGAAGGAGACCAAAGAGGGCCACCGACGGACGGCTGCGGGCAGGCGGGGTGCGTGTCTCGGCGAGCAGTTGGCGGGGTTGCTCGACGAGACCCGGGCCGGTCCACGTGCCCGTTGTACCCGTCTGGGCATATTCTGCCATCATCTCCAACGGCAGGAACATGCGCTCGGGGGCGGAGCAGCGGTGGTCGGCAGGAAGACCGAAGAGGAGGTCGATGCCGAGGCGCCACCACTCGAGGGTATCCTTCAGTCTGTCAGCCACCAGGCGGCGGTAGCTGCGCTCGGGGAGGCCGCGCTGCAGGAGGGTGTCCATGCCCCAGGCGGAGTAGATGACGTCGCGCACGCGAGTGGCACAGTTGTCGCGGAAGAAGTCGTAGCGATAGTAGCGATACTCGGGCAGGAGATTGGTTTCCAGCAGGATATAGAGGTTGTCGACTTGCTGCGACTCGAAGCAGAGCGGCTGCTCCCACACGGCGCGCCCCTCGAAGGCATACTCCTGCATGAAGCGGTTGTAGGTGGTGCGGGCAAGCTTGTAGTCGAGCTGACCACGCATGAACTTCCAGTAGAAATGGGGCGTATCGAAGTCAAAGGTGCCGTAGTTGTACACGTAGTCGATGCCCTGCTCGGGGTCGGTGATGCGGATGGCGCTGTGGCCAAAGGTGGTGTAGAATTCGTTGCCGGGGCCGCAGGTGAGCAGGCTGGCGGTGGCTTCGATGCCGAGCGGCTGCCGGGCATGCGCAAGCGCTGGGACAAGGAGCAGCAGGAAAAGCGTCAAACGTCTCATAGTCATCAATTTCCGGTGCCCAGTTTCTCGCCCTCGACGGCGTCGGGGCGTTTGATGGCGGCGCGCTGCTCCATGTGGGCGTGGGGGGCGTCGGCGGGCTGGTGGATGGTGACCTGCGGGAACGGTATCTCGACGCCGGCGTTGTTGAAGGCGATGTAGATATCCTCGCGGATATGCTCCCATACAGTCCAGTAGTCCTCGACCTTGGTCCAAAGCCAGAGGGTGAGGTCGACCGAGCTGTTGTTGAGGTTGCTGACGGCCACCTTGGGCTCCTTGAAGGTGCGGTCGATGAGGGGTTCGGCGTTGATGACCTCCCAAAGGACGGCCTTGGCCTTGGCCAGGTCGGTGCCGTAGGCCACCGAGGCGACGACGTCGAGGCGGATGAAGGGCTCCTTGGTGTGGTTGATGAGGCTCTTGGTGGCCAGCTCGCTGTTGGGGATGATGACGGTGCGGCCGTTGAAGGGGCGCATGATGGTGTGGAAGATGCGGATTTCCTTGATATAGCCTTTGTATTCGCCGCACTCGATATAGTCGTCGACCTTGAAGGGTTTCATGAGCAGGATGATGACGCCGCCGGCGAAATTCTGGAGGGTGCCTTGCATGGCCATGCCGATGGCCAGGCCCATGGCGCCGAGCAGCGCGATGAACGAGGTGGCCTTGATGCCGATGACGTCCATGGCCATGATGATAACCATTGCCTTGAGCAGCACGTCGACCAGCGAGCCGAGGAAGGTGCGCAGCGAGGGTTCGGCGTCGCGGCGTTCGAGGGAGCGGACGATGACGCGCTTGAGCATCTTGGCAAGCTTCATGCCGACCCAGAGGATGACGATGGCGATGAGCAGTTTGGGGATGAAGGCGACGGTGAGCTGCGTGAGCTCGCTGAGGGCGTCGCGGACAAAGGTGTTCTCGCCCGTGACGACGGCCTTGAGGTCGGTGGCGGACATATTCTTGAGGCTGTCGGCGAGCACGCGGTGGATGCTGTCGGTGGCCTGGAAGGTCTCGGGCACGGGCACTGGGGGCTTGTCGCCGCCGGCGGCAGCGGCAGCCAGCAGGGCGGGGGTCTTGTCGTCTAGAAGTATCATCATGTGCGGTATCTTATATAATGAATGTTAACGCCGGCAGTAGCGGTTTAGTATGCTCCGCGTCAAAAAAAAGTGAGCGAGAACGTGTAATGAACCCCGAAAGTTGGACAAAAAACTTTCGGGGTTTTATTATGAGAAAAAGACACAGTGTAAAAGAGCGAGAGGAGGCAGTGAGAAGATGCC
>CACZWL010000016.1 GCA_902784865.1 uncultured Bacteroidota bacterium
TAAAAGCATTTTTTTTGTTCATGACCTTTGACTTTGTCAAAGTAACGACAAAATCACGCTTTCACGTCGGTCCGACCATTAATTTTGTCCATTACGTCGCGTTTTTCCGTTTTTTTCCGAAAAAACGACCAAGGCTATACTTGACTGTATATCAGCGTAGTAAGGGGAATTTCCTCCTTTTTGCGGCGGGGAACGTCTAGTAGAGCGAGGCGATGCGGTAGAGCACCTTGTTCATCTTGTCGGCCACCACGCTCGACGAGCAGTCGTAGCCGTTGCAGATGATGGCGAAGGCCAGCCGGTCGCCGTTGGCGGCATCGACATAGCCGGCATAGGCTTTGACGCCCTCCATGGTGCCGGTCTTGACGTGCACCTTGATGCCCGAGGGCAGGCCCGGCAGCATATTCTTCGCCGTGCCGCTCTCGCCGGCCACCGCCAGCGAGCGGATGAAGTCGGGGGCGAAGGCCTCGTGGCTGACCACCGAGAGGTAGCGGCAGAGGAAGTTGGTCGTCACGCGGTTGAGGCGCGACAGGCCGCTGCCGTCGACCACCTTGACGCCGCCGGTCTCGAGCCTCTTCTCGCGGAACCAGTCGGCCACGGCCTTGGCGCCGTTGCTATAGCTGCCCTTGCCGTAGCGCATGTAGCCCAGGTACTTGAATATCGATTCGGCGTAGACGTTGTTGCTCGTCAGGTTGGTGTATTGCGCAATGGTGTAGTAGTCGCTGCTGTGGTAGTCGAGCACGGCGCGCAGGCTGTCGGGCTGCGAGTAGACCTGGATAGCGCTCGAGGGCACGCTGACGCCCTGTGTGCGCAGGTAGGAGGCGAACATGTCGGCGCAGCGCTGGGCCGGGTTGGGCATGGCGCCGCGCACGCGGAACTCGTTCTTGCCCAGGGGCACGGTGCCGCGGTAGACGCGCTCGGTGCTGGTGGGGCTGCCGTAGATGACCACGTTGTCGCCCGACCCTTCGGGGCCGGTGGTCACCTCGCTCTTGCCGACGATGCCGATGTTTTTGGGTACTGTGCGCACGCTCGAGGCCGGGAAGCCCAGCTTAGACCCTGGGTGGAAGTAGACGAAATACATGTTCTCGTGGAAGTTCAGTCCGCTGACGCCGGCGCCGTAGTAGTTGCCCACGTCGCCCCACTGCCACGTGTCGTGCAGCGGCTGGTCGTCGAAGACGTTGGTAATGTAGCAGATACGCCCGTCGATACGCTTCACGCCCTTCTTCTTCAGTGCCTTGTACCAGCCGTCGAAGACCGAGTCGGGCGAGGTCTGGCGGTAGCGGTAGGAGCCCAGCAGGGGGTCGCCGCCGCCGATGATGTAGACGTTGCCGTGCAGCACCCCCTCGCGGTCCACCTCGCCGCGCATGCAGAGGCGGGTGGTGAACCTGAAGTCGCTGCCCATGCGGGCAAAGCCCACGCCCGTGGTGAACAGCTTGTTCACCGAGCCGGGGGTCAACGAGACGTGCGAATTATAGTTGTATATCTCTCTGCCTTTCGTGACATTGTACACGCATACCGAGAGCACGCCGTGCTGCATGCCGCTCTCTTTCTGCGTCGCCGACACCACCTTCTCCAGGTCTGCCATGTGCTGTGCTCCGGCGGTGAGGAACGCCAGCAGCATCCCTACGATAGCGATTGTCCTTTTCATTGCTCTTTGATCATTTGGTTTATAGCTTCGATATTGTCTAGTATTGCGTCGCGTCCGTAGCCCGTCAGCGACGAGCTCATGAACATCGGCGGCAGCTCCTCCCACTGCGCCTTGAGGGCCTGCTTCATGGCCTTCACGTTGGCCATCACCTCGCGCTGCTTCTCCTTGTCGGTCTTGGTGAAGACGATGGCCAGCGGCACCCCGTTTGAGCCCAGGAACTCCAGGAACTCCAGGTCGATGCGCTGCGGCGGTATACGGCTGTCTATCAGCACATACACGTTGGCAAGCTCCTCGCGGTGCAGGAAGTACTCGCGCATCATGGTGCTCCACTTCTCGCGCGAGGTGCGCGACGTGCGGGCGTAGCCGTAGCCCGGCAGGTCTACCAGGTACCATTCGTTGTTGATAAGGAAGTGGTTGATCAGCTGTGTCTTGCCCGGACGCCCCGAGGTCTTGGCCAGACCCTTGACGCCGGTGAGCATGTTGATGAGCGACGACTTGCCCACGTTGCTGCGCCCTATGAACGCGTATTCCGCCCGTCCGTCGGTCGGGCACTTCTTGTAGCTGGGGCTGCTGATGCAGAAAGTGGCGCTGCTTATCTTCATGCGGTAGTCTATTTCCGTTTGGAACGTTTTATCTTGCGCAGCTCCTGGCGGAGCTCCTTCTGTTTGTTTTTCAGGTTTTTGAGTTCCTTCATGGCCTTACGCTCCTCGTCGCTCACCTGCTTCCACCAGGGCAGCAGCTTCATGTTGATGCCGAAGAGGCGCCGGTCGAGCTTGGGGTTCTTGCTGATGTAGGTCTCCAGGTAGCGCTGGCGCTTGTCGGGGAATATGTCGCTCAGGGTGATGAGGATGCCCGTGTCGGTGGTGCCGGCCAGGTGGTGGTTGGGGCAGGTGCCGAACGAGCGCATGGTGCTGCTGAGGTTCATGTAGGCGTTGATGAGCGGCGGCACCGTGCATCCGCGATCGCGTACAGACCGCAGCAGTATCTGATAGTCTTCCTTGTAGTTACGGCCGTTGAAGAGGCGCACCAGCTTGTTGTAGTCGCTCTCGATCGACAGCTGCTCGTAGGGCCACACCAGCCCGTCGCGGTCGGGGAAGTGCTTCTGGTAGAAGAATAGTATCATGTCGCGCGCCAGCGGGTCGAGGTCGGCATACATGGTGATTTTGCCGAAGAAGTAGCGAGTCTCGGGTATCTCGAGCACGAGGCACCCCAGGCCATCCCACAGATTGTCAAGGCTGTAGAGCCCCTTGCGGAGGTTGTTGCCCGGCTGGTAGGCCGGCTGGACGAAGGCGCGCCCCAGCTCGACGGTGTAGGGCAGGTAGTCGCGGATGAACTCCTCGCTGAATTGGAACTGGTCGGCCGTGGGCGTCACTATCGAGCCGTCCTCGCGGCGCATCATGTTGCTGCCGTGGATGAAACGGTAGGCTCCCACAATCTCCTCATCCTCAGGGCTCCACACAAACAGCTGCTTGCAGCAGTAGGGGTCGTCCATCGTGTCGTACTCGTCGATGTCGACCTCCTTGCCGCTGCCGCCGCCCTCGGTGGCGAAGCTCAGCTCGCGCAGACGCCCTATCTCGCGCATGATGTTGGGCGAGAGCTTGGCGGTGGTGACGTAAATCTCCTTGTTGCCATAGTTGCTCTGGCGCAGGAAGTGCCTCTGCTTGAGCTCTTTCTTGATAAGCTCGCGGTCGACAGGGGGGGCTATGTAGGAAAGGTCGGTCATGGAGTGAATACTGCTTGGGGATTGTCTTTCAGTTTGTAGACGTGCTCACGGAGCAACGCCGCCCACTCGGCGGCGCTGTGGCGCTTGTCGAAAGTGGTGTGCGGTATCGGCTTGCCGAAGGTGATGCCCAGCGTCTTGCCGCGCTGCGCGAACATCTCGGCCGGAAGCATCGCCATCTCGTAGCTGAACTTGATACCCAGCCGCTTGCGGAGGTTGGCCACGGTGTAGAAGATGTTGCGGTTGCGCGCGTCGGTATAGACCGGCACTATGTCGCGCCCGTACTTGACGGCTTTCTTCACGAAGGTGGGCTTCCACTCCAGGTCCTTGATGACGCCCTTCTGACGGCGCGACGCGGCGCCCGAAGGATAGTACATCAGCGTGTTGGGTCCGGCAAACGCCGCCTCGAGGGCCTCGAGCGAGCGGTTCTTGTTCACCTTGTCGATGGGAACGAAAAGCTCCTTCAAACCAGGCAGATAGAGCAGAAAATCATTCACCGGGAACTGCAGATCCTGCCTCACGCGCCCCACGGCGCCCATCAGCGCCAGCCCGTCGGGGCCTCCCAGCGGGTGGTTGCCCACAATCATGGGGCTACCCTCGGCAGGCACATTCTCCAGCCCCTGCACACGGATGGTCATGCCCAGGTTCCACGGCTCCCTGCCCTCGGTGAAAGCATACACAAAATCGAGCCCGAACAGGTGTCTGTCCTTGTAAATCGTCTCGTTTATCTCGTCCACATGCAACAGGCGCTCCACCCACCGCAGCACATAGCCCGGCAGGCGTACCCCCTTGTCGCCCAATATCTTGGCAACATCGACATGGCGTTCTGTTATCACTTCGCGGTCCATCATTGCGACTTCTGTTCAAACTGCAAAGATACGACTTTTTTCAGAAACGGCACTAAAAAAAATGCAAAGATACGCAAAAAATCCGGACCGCGCAAGCATTTTTTTCACTTTTTTCGCCTCCCGACCAGGCTGCCGTGCCCGCGGAGCGTAAAAATAAAATTTAATTGCTCACATATCAAAAATCTTCGTACATTTGCATCGTCAATAAGACCGACATATATTATGTACACATTCGTCCTATCTGTTGTATTACTGATACTTGGCTACTGGCTCTACTCCAAGCTGATAGCCCGCATAATCGGAGTGAACCCGCGCCGCACCACCCCCGCCGTGGCCCACCCCGACGGGGTCGACTACGTGCCGATGAAGCCGTGGCGCATCTTCCTCATCCAGTTCCTCAACATCGCCGGCGTGGGCCCCATCTGCGGCGCCATCATGGGCGCGCAGTTCGGCACCGCCTCGTTCCTGTGGATCGTCTTCGGCAGCATCTTCGCCGGCGCCGTGCACGATTTCGTGGCGGGCTTCATCTCGCTGCGCAACGACGGCGCCTCGCTGCCCGAAATCCACGGCAAGTACCTGGGCAAGAACGTCAAGAACTTCATGGCCTGGTTCACCATCATCCTCATGGTGCTGGTGGGTGCCGTCTTCGTGAAGACGCCTGCGCAGCTGCTGGTGGACAACTTCACCCCCGGCTGGCCGCTGTGGATTTGGCCCGTGCTCATCTTCGCCTACTACCTGGTGGCCACCCTGCTGCCCATCGATAAGGTCATCGGCCGCATCTACCCCATATTCGGTTTCCTGCTGCTGGCTATGGCGGTGATGCTGGTCGTGGCCTTTTTTATCCGGCCCGAGGTGCAGCTGATTGAGATATGGGACGGCCTGGAGAACCGCCACCCCCAGCGCGCCACCAACCCGATATTCCCCATGATGTTCGTCAGCATCGCCTGCGGCGCCATCAGCGGCTTCCACGCCACGCAGAGCCCCTTGATGGCACGCTGCATGATTAATGAGAAACAAGCGCGCCCCATCTTCTACGGCGCCATGATCACCGAGGGCGTCGTGGCCCTCATCTGGGCTGCCGCCGCCGCCTACTTCTTCCACGACAAGCCCGAGCTCTGCGCCGGCAAGAGCGGCGACGCCATGGTGGGCGTCATCTGCAACGAGTGGTTCCCCAAGGTGCTGGCCGTGGTCTCCATCCTGGGCGTCATCTGCGCCGCCATCACCAGCGGCGACACCGCCATGCGCTCGGCACGCCTCATCGTGGCCGACCAGTTCCACATCGACCAGCGCCCCATGGCCAAGCGCATCGCCGTCGCCCTGCCGCTGTTCGTCCTCTCCGGCGGACTGCTCATCTACGCCTTCAGCAATGCCGACGGCTTCCAGACCATCTGGCGCTACTTCGCCTGGTGCAACCAGATCCTGGCCGTCTTCACCCTCTGGGCCATCACCGCCTTCCTGTTCAAGAAAGGCAAAGGCTACGCCGCCCTGCTCACCCTCCTTCCGGCCAACTTCATGACCTACGTCTGCGCCAGCTTCATCCTGGTGGCCCACAAGGAAGGTCTCGGCAGCGTCATCCCCAACCCCTGGGGCTACATCATCGCCGGCGCCATCACGCTGGTCGGCGTCTCGCTGGCACCCTTCTGGATGGTCAAAATGCGCGGCGTCCAGCGCGCAAAACGCCTCCGCGGCAAGCGGAAAAATGCACGATAAAACACCCTCGGCAACCTTCGATTTTCAATTTTCAACCTTCAATTCAAAAAAAAGTTGTATCTTTGCATTTTGAAAACAATGATAAAAATGAAGAAAAATATCGCACTCATGATGGCCCTTCTCGTTGCAGGAACGGCCTTCGCAGCAGGCCCCAAGCCCCGCAAGAACTCGCGTACCGAGATGGGAATCCACGGCAACGCCATCTACGTGATTGAGTACACCTACAACCTCCGCGGCGGCGCCGACGGCGGCCGTCAGCTCGTCTGCATCGACAGCATCACCTTCGACAAACGCGGCAACTTCGCCGACAAATTCCGCACCAAGGCCAACGACTACACCTGGTACTCCTACTTCTTCGACGTCAACGGCTACTCCCTCGGCTGGAACGAATACAACCGCGAGAAAATGCTCACCGGCCGCACCGCCTACCTCAACGACAAGGACGGCAACCGCATCGAACGCACCGTCTTCCTCGGCAACCAGATGACCAAAAAGGAAAGCTCCAAATTCGTCGGCGGTCAGAAAGTCGAAGAACAAAGCTTCGACAGCGACGGCCAGATGACCGAGAAACGCACCTACAAATACGACCAGAAAGGCAACTGCACCGAGATGGAATTCTACAACCGCGACGGCGAACTGATGCAGCACTACCTCTACAAATACGACTCGCGCGGCAACCGCATCGAGTGGCGCTTCTACGACGCCGACGAGTTCCTCTCCGCACTCACCACCTACTACTACGACGACCACGACAACCTCATCGAAGTCTCCTCCTTCAACTACGACGAGCACCTCAACTGGAAACACTCGTACGTCTACGAATACGACGAAGACGACAACTGGGTCCGCCAGACCATCTACCGCAACAACGTCCCCTACCAGGTCATCGAGCGCGAGATCGCCTTCCCGGTGAACTGAAAAACCATGGACTCTGTACAAATAACACTCAACGCCGAGAACAAAGGCATCGTCGACATGCTTCGCAGCCTGCTGATGCAGATGCGGGGCGTGAGCAATGTGTCGGTCAGCACGACCGGCGACTTCGACATCACAGCAACGCCGGCATATCAAGAGTCAATGGACGATATTGCCAATGGTCGCGTCCACCACGCCGCCAATGCCAAAGATATGTTCGCCCAGATACTTGGCTGATGTACGAAGTCATCTATACCAATCGTTTTGCCAAGGATGTGAAACTCTGTATCAAGCGGGGACTTGACATCTCCCTTCTTGAGGAAGCTATTGACATAGCACAAATATGCACATCATAGAATAGGAAATAGCGAAGTAGCTTATCTGGTATTCTGAAACTTCGACAACTTCAAGAATACTTATCCAGATGACAGCGACCGAGCCGCGCGTCCAGCGTGGAATTGCTCGTAGTAATTGGATAAGTATAGGTAGTCGAAGACCTCAGAATACCAATGAAAGCGAAAAGTACCACGCTCTTTTTATGTGCATATCCCATCGGTACACCAAACAATATTATCCCGATGGTATATAACCGGCAGATACTACATGAAAATTGCTCACCTTCGGCGGCTTTGGCATCTCACCCAAAGCTCTGCGCCTCCGCACAGAGCTTTTTTATTTTTCCGCAGCAGCAAAAAAAGCGCAACAACTACCCTACCCCTGCCCTACCATTCGCCTACAATCCCCCTACCATTTATATAGATGGTATATAGTTGGTATAGGGATGATATAGAATCATGTACCATAAACCTATGTAAATCAGCACATTATATAACTTCAACACGCCAACGGTGTTTATACAGGGGCTTTACCACACTGGTGCACAACACCTTACAGAGGTATTAATGTCGGAATTGGACACTGCAAAGGTACGAAGAAAAACCGAAACGTGCAAGCTTTTTTTCACCACGAATTGAAAAAAATCACCCTTGTAACCTCCCCGAGGGTGCCCCTCAACCGAAGAGCGACGTCTGGCGGACGCCCTGGGCGCAGTAGTGCTGGTAGGGGCAGGCGTAGGGGGTGAGGCAGTGCTGCCCCGTGGGGGTGGCGGGCTCGCCGTGGGCGAGGATATCCTTCATGGCGGCGAGGTTGCGGGCTATGGTGCCGGCCTCGGCGGCGAGGGCCTCGGTGAGGTCGATAATCATAAAACGCCCATCCTGCCCATTAGCCCCATTAACCCCATCCAACCCATTATAAACAATAGAGAAGCTGTTCACCCTGCGGCAATGCGCGATGATGTAGTGCTGCAGGGCGGCGTCTCTTTTATATGTCTCGCTGAGGGTGGTGCCGGACTTCACCTCGTAGATGTCGAGGCTGCCGTCCTCGCGCTGGCGGACGACGTCGGCCAGCACCAGCACGTCGTCGTACTGGAAGCCGGCCTCGAAGAGGGCCAATCCGTCGCCCTTGTCCAGCAGTTCGGCCGTGCGGGCGGGATAGGCGTCGACGTTGCGTTTCAGCTCGGCGCTGATATCGATGCCGTCGGGGAAGGTGGACTTGAAGGCGTACTCAAAGTCGCGACCATGGCCGAAGCGGCGCATCTGCTCGGCGCTGTAGCGCGCCAGGCGCGGGTTGAAGACGTCGAGCCACAGCGCGCGGTCGCACTGTAGCCCCCGGATGTATTTGCTCTTGCTCAGCAGGTGTCCCATAGTTCCGTTGTTTATTTGACAGCCACTCCCCTACCGCAGCGGCACCACTACCTGCTCCGTCAGGCGGCTTCGCTGCTCCAGCAGCACGGGGCGGCCTGCCACGATGCGGTCTATCACCTCCTGCGTGTAGTAGCGGATGGTGACAAGCTGCAGATTCTCGTTGTAGCGCACGCGGAACATCGACTTCAGGCGTTCCACCAGCAGTTCCACCAGCTGCGGCCTGTTGTCGACGCATATAGAGAAGCTCAGCGCCGAGTTCTGCATCAGGTTCACCCTGATGCCCAACTCGTTGAGCATACCGAAGATGACCTGCAGGTTGTCTTCGGCGATGAAAGAATAGTCGCGTGGATAGATGGACAGCAGTATCTGGTCGTTGCGGAAAATAAACAGGGGTGTTTCGGGGCTGATGGTGCGGTAGTTGCCAATCACGGACCCCTTGCTGGCCGGGTCGATGAAGGAGCGGATATAGAGCGGGATGCCCATGTTTTGCAGCGGCTTGACGGTCTTGGGGTGGATGACCGAGGCGCCGTAATAGGCCAGCTCGATAGCCTCGTCGTAAGGTATCTCGTTGATCTTTACCGTGTCGGGGAAGAACTTCGGGTCAGCATTGAGGAAGCCGGGCACATCCTTCCAGATGGTGACGCTCTCGGCGCCGAGGCAGTAGGCCAGGATGGCGGCCGAGTAGTCCGAGCCCTCGCGGCCCAGTGTTGTAGACTTCTTGTCGGCCGTTGCCGCGATAAATCCCTGCGTCAATGCCACTTGGCAACCCTTGGCCTGGTCGGCAAGGCGACCGCACGCGGTGCGGGTGGCCTCCCAGTCCACCCGGCCTTCGCGGTGGTGGGCGTCGGTGACTATCACCTGCCGCGCGTCGACCCACCGGGTGCTGACCCCTTGTCGGTTGAGGTAATGGGCTATGATGGTCGTCGACAGCAGTTCGCCGAACGAGACCACCTGATCATAGTTGTAGTTGTAGCGCTCTGCCGTGGGCTGCAGGGAGGCTATCGTGGCATCCAGCTGCTGCAGCAGGCTTCCGACCAGGCGCACCACCTCGTCGTCGCCGGGCATCAGGCCCCGGACAATCTCCATGTGGTAATCCTCCAGCTGATGCCGAAGGTCGCCGTGCTCCTTGCTACACTCTGCGCCCACCGCTTCCCACGGCACCAGCTTCTCCAGCAGGTTCGTCGTCTTGCCCATGGCCGAGACCACCACTACCAGCGGCTCCGGACCAAGGTGCGACTCCACTATATGCGCCATATTGCGCACCGCATCGGCACTGTTCACCGATGCGCCTCCAAACTTGAATACCTTCATAACACTAGACACATAAACACTTATCTGAGTTCTCTTTCCATCTCGCGCCGCGAGTCCTTGGCCTTGATAGTCTCGCGCTTGTCGTAGTGGTGCTTGCCCTTGGCCAACGCAATCTGCAATTTGGCATACCCTTGGGGGTTGACAAACAACAGCACCGGCACGATGGTATAGCCACGTTCCTTGATTTTGTTTTGCAGTTTCCTCAACTCGCGGCGGTTGAGCAGCAGCTTGCGGTCGCGCTTGGCCTGGTGGCCCCAGTAGCTGCCGAACTTATACTCCGAGATGTGCATATCCCTGACGAACAGCTCGCTGCCGATGAACGTACACCACGCGTCGCCCAGGTTGGCCTTGCCCTCGCGGATGCTCTTTATCTCGCTGCCCATCAGCGCGATGCCCGCCGTATACTCGTCCATCAGGAAGTACTCGTACGAGGCGCGCTTGTTCTTTATCTCTATGATGTTTTTCGCTTCCATATCATATTCGTAACGCCGAGTGGTGCAAAATATTGTGCGCCCTCAGACATTCATCCGCCGAAGGTGATGCTGTCGTCGCCGAACTTGCGGTTGATGCTGTCGGCCAGTTTCATGAGGCGCTGTCGCCGCTCGTCTTCCTGCACGGTGAAGAGGTCGAGCTGGTGTCCCTCGTCGGGCACGATGGCCGAGAGGACGACGCCTGCCTGCTTGTAGAGGTAGCCCTTCCTGAAGAGTCGGCCCAGGATTGTAGCGGCGGCCTTGAGGATGGTGGGTGTATCGGCCGTGGGTTTCTCCAGGCGCAGGGATGCGCTGTTGCGATACTGCGAGAGGTCGTCGCGGTAGCGGTTGGTGGCGATGAATACGGAGACGACGGAGCAGAGGCTCTGCTGCGTGCGCAGCGTGGCGGCGCAGCGGCTGGCGAAGGCTGCCACCTCGGAGGCCAGCGCCTCGCGGTCTTTTATCATGACGGCGAAGGTGCGGCTCTGCATGATAGACTTCTGGCGGTCGTGGTTGGCCAGGGTCACTGCCGGCTGCCCGTTCAGCTCCTGCCATGTGCGCACCCCTGCGGTGTTGAGCAGCGAGTATACCAGCTGCTCGGGGGCGTGGGCGAAGTCGAGGGCCGTGGCGATACCTTTGGCCTCCAGGTGCTTGCGGTTCTGGCGCCCCACGCCCCACACGTCGCCGACGGCGAGGAGCGAGAGAGCCCGTTCGCGCTTGGCGTCGGTGAGGACGCAGATGCCGCGGTAGCCGGCATAGCGCTTGGCGAAGTGGGTGGCCGTCTTGGCCAGGGTATAGGTCGAGGAGAGCCCGCACCCTACGGGAATATGGTGGCGTTCCCATATCATGTCCTTGACCTTGCGGGTATAGTGGCGGGCCTCGTCGGGGTCGTCGAGCGGCAGGGTGCCGAAGAACTCGTCGACGGAATACTGCACGAAGTCGAGCACAATGCCCTGCTCCACCACGTCGGCCATGATGGCGCGCGAGATGCGGCGATACTTCTTGTGGTCGGCCGGGCAGATGATGACCTCGTGCTGCTGCAACAGCTGCCGCACTTTGAAGAGGGGGATGCCGCGCTTGAGGCCTACGGCCTTGGCCTCGGCCGTGAGGGCCAGGATGACGCCGCCGCCGTGCTCGTTGTCGTTGGCCACGACGAGGGGTTTGCCCTCGGTGCCTGGGCGCGTGGCCACCTCGCACGAGGCGAAGTAGGCGTTGCAGTCTATGTGCAGGTAGAACATGTCGGCGCTATCAATCCTCGCCTGGCTTGGGGCCTGCCTCTTTGCGCGGGCGGCGCTCGGGGGCCACATATCCCGGCTGGAAGACCTTGCGCTGCGACCAGAGCAGCGCCGCCGCCAGCACGGCACCCAGCACGTCGCACACCGTGCAGGTGACCCACACGCCCGTCAGCCCGTCGCCACCCGACCGCACCGCCAGCGCGGGGATGACGAACATCAGCGGGATGAGGAACAGCACCTGGCGCGAGAGGCTGGTGGTGATGGATATCCACGGCTTGTCGATGCTCTGGAAGAACTGCGAGTTGGTGATGGTGAAGGCTATGACGGGCATCATCACGTTGAGGTACCGCATGGCCGGTATGCCGATGCCTATCAGCGTGTCGCTGTCGGTGAACGCCCGCAGGATGAGGCCCGGCACCACCATGGCCAGCAGCGCCCCGAGGGTGCCGACAATGAGCGACACCTTCATCGTCAGCGCGAAGACCTGCCGCAGGCGGTGGTTGTGCCCGGCGCCGTAGTTGTAGCCCGCAATGGGCTGCATGCCCTGGCAGAGGCCCAGGATGAACATCACCAGGAAGGCGCCGTAGGTGTTGACGATGCCGTAGGCCCCCACCGCCAGATCGCCGCCATAGCGGATAAGCTGGCGGTTGAGCAGCGCCACGACGAACGAGGCGGCGAAGTTCATCAGGAACGGACTCAGGCCGATGAGCAGTATGTTGCGGAAAATGTAGAGCTTAGGCTTCCAGGCATGGCGGTGGAAGCGGATGAACGACTTGGAATCGACGAAGTGCAGCACCGCCACCACGGCCGTGCTCGCCATCGACAGCGTAGTGGCCCACGCCGCACCGGCGATACCCCAGCCGAAGACACTGATAAACAGCGCGTCGAGGAAGATATTAAGAATCGCGCCGCCGGCCATGATCCACATGCTCTTGGTGGGGTAGCCGCTGGCGCGGATAAGGCCCGTGAGGTTGAACGTCACCGTGGTCAGGAACATGCCGGGCAGCACAATCTGCATATACTCGCGGGCATAGCCAATCGTATCGCCCGAGGCGCCGAACATCTCCAGTATGTCGTCCATGAACAGATAGCCCCCCGTGACGAAGACGAAGCCGAAGAAGAACGTCAGCAACATACTGTTGCCCAATATCTTCTCCGCCCAGCGGATATCCTTGCGGCCGAGGACGATGCTCATGCGGCTCGAAGCGCCGACGCCCACGAGCGACCCCAGGGCATGGATGATGTTCATGACAGGCATGGTGATGGCCAGGCCCGCAATGGCCAGAGCCCCGACATACTGCCCGAGGAAGACGCGGTCCACAATATTATATATCGACGCCACCACCTGGGTGATGACGGCGGGAAGGGCATACTGCCAAAGCAGATGGCCTATCGGCCTGGTTTCCAGTTCCTGAATCTTGTCCATACAGAAATCTACTTTTCGCGTTGAATAATATATAACGCCCAAACCGCCCGCATATTGTGTCCGCCCATGCATTTTTTCCGCGATGAGGCGGCGGGGGGATGCGACAGGTATCTGGTAGGTGTCTGGTAGGTATCTGGTAGGTGAATACTTCGACTCTTTCCCATCATTTCCCATCGATGGGAAAATGAGGGAACACAACCCGGCGCGACTTGAACAGACCACACTGCAACCGACAGAAAATCAGCAACCTGCAAAAGGCAAGTTTTTTCGCCGAAAAATAAATTTTGCCATTCGGCCGGAAGATAGTGGCCCTGCGGCAACGCATAGCCAAAGAGAGCAAAGAGCTGGAACAGCTGGAGAAGCGCATGCGCCGCGAGCAGCAGGTAGACCTGCAGATGCAGCTGCACACGCAGGCGCGCAGCAAACGCCAGGATATAGAAACCCTAAAACTAAAACTTGAGGAACTGGGTGTATGCCAAATCGTCTTCGGCCTTTGGCAAGAACTTTATTTCCATATATCCTCCAACGCGATAACACGGCCACGTCCCATTTTGATGTCCTCCTGGCCTTGCCGCAGAATATCGGCCATGGCCGGCGACGACATCAGGTATTCCGTCTCGTCAACAGCCTTCTTGGAGGCAGTCAGCTTCTTGAGGTACTTCAAAGTCTTGGACATCAAGTTCTCGTCCTCGACAATGATGCTCAATTCGCGAAGTATTTCGGCATTTAATTGTACTGCAGTCATAATAATCAGTTTTTTGTGACGGCGGACGGCACGCAGCTGAACCTCGATGCGCTCTATCAGATATGCCCCTCGTGCTTCACGGAAACAAAGGGCGAGGACGGGCAGCTGAAGCACGTGGTCAACTTTGAGAAGTTGCGTGCGCTGTTGGGTGACCATGCTGTGGAGGATGCCCCGGAGGTGTATGACTTTACGTGGGTGGGCAAACGGGCAGCACAGCGTGAGGCGATGGTGCCTTGCCGCAAGACCCTGCGCCCTTGTCCTGAAGAGAGCGTCAACTGGGACACCACGCAGAACCTCTATATCGAGGGCGACAACCTCGAAGTGCTCAAACTGCTCCAGAACTCCTATATGGGTAAGGTGAAGATGATATACATCGACCCGCCTTATAATACAGGTAATGACTTCGTGTATCGTGATGACTTCCTTCGCACCCAGCGCGAAGAAGATGAGGCTGCTGGTGTCATCAATGAAGAGGGTGAGCGTATGGTGAAGAATACTGAGAGCAATGGTAAATTCCATTCCGATTGGTGCTCGATGATTTATGCAAGGTTGATGGTGGCAAGGAGTTTGCTGACTGATGATGGTGTGATTTTTATCTCGATTGATGATAATGAAGTGGATAATCTTAAAAAAGTCTGCAATGAAGTGTTTGGTGAAGTTAAATTTGGTACAAATCAAAGAGCAAGCTTAGAAGTAGAGAAACTATTCAATAGAAGATATTTCGATTTCCCTAAACCAGTCAGTTTGCTCTCATTCATTACTATACTTGGAGCAAGTAACGATTCTCTCATCCTTGACTTCTTCTCTGGCTCAGCAACAACAGCCCATGCGACTATACAACTCAACGCTGAAGATGGAGGCAATAGAAAGTTCATTATGGTGCAATGGCCAGAGGAAACAGATGAGAAGAGTGAAGCCTACAAGGCTGGCTACAAGAACATCTGCGAAATCGGTAAGGAGCGTATTCGTCGTGCTGGTAAGAAAATCAAGGAAGAGCATCCTGAGGCGAAAGACTTGGATATTGGTTTCCGTGTATTCAAGTGCGACGAGAGCAACTACAAGGAGGTCTCCCTCGCGCCCAAGGATTACGAGCAAGGGCGGCTGGAATTGCTGCTAGACAACATCAAGGAGGACCGCACAGGCCTCGACCTGCTGTTCGACTGTATGCTGCGCTGGGGCGTAACCCTCGACCTGCCTATGACCAAAACGAATGTGGATGGCAGCACCATCCACAATGTGAACGAGGGTGGCCTCGTGGCTTGCTTCGATGGCAAGGTGACGGAACGGGTGATAGATGCCATCGCCGAGATGTATCCTGCCAAAGTTGTCTTCCGCGAAGGAGGCGACGTGAAGCACATCTATTTCGTGGCCGAGACCAAAGGCTACAGTAGCGACGAAGTGAACGACTACCGCAAGACCGAGGAGGTGAAGATAGAATGTGCCCGCAGGCATTTTGCCGCCATCAGCGGCAGCACGGTAACCTACGACGTGGTGAAGAACTACGACGAGCTACGCAACCTGCTGGTGAGGTGAAAGAGCCTGGATAGGTCCTGGATAGGTCTTGGGGGAAGATTGGAGTGGATGGGGGTGGGTGGATGTGCGTGGGGAAACTTATTTTCGGAGGTGGGTAAAATTTTTTGGGTGGGGGTGCGTTATAAGGGGGTGATTATGAATGATACAATACTCGAGGTCAGGGACCTCACGGTGGCTTTCGACGAGCGTACGGTGGTCGAAGGCGTGAATTACAGTCTGCGGCGCGGCGAGACGCTGGGCATCGTGGGCGAGAGCGGCTCGGGCAAGAGCGTGAGCTCGCTGGCGCTGATGGGTTTGCTACCCCGCCATGCGTCGGTGAAGGGAGAGGCTTTGTTGAGAACGGAAAGTGGAGAGCGGAGAGTGGAGAGCGGGGGGATGGACTTGCTGAAGCTTGACGAGGAGGGGTTCCGCGAGGTGCGCGGACAGCGCATCGCCATGATTTTCCAAGAGCCGATGACGAGCCTGAACCCGGTGCAGAAGTGCGGGGAGCAGGTGATGGAGATGATGAGGACGGAGAACGGACGGGAGCGGGTGATTGAGTTGTTCCGCGAGGTGCTGATGCCGCGGCCGGAGAAGATTTTCGACAGCTATCCGCACGAGATCAGCGGCGGACAGAAGCAGCGCGTGATGATTGCCATGGCGCTGGCCAACAACCCCGATATCATCATTGCCGACGAGCCGACGACGGCGCTGGACGTGACGGTGCAGAAGACGATACTGGAGCTGCTGCGCTCGCTGCAGGAGAAGTACGGCACAAGCATCATCTTCATCAGCCACGACCTGGGCGTGATAGGCCAGGTGGCGGACCGTGTGATGGTGATGTACCGCGGCAAGGTGGTGGAGCAGGGGTCGGCGTCTGAAATACTGCACCATCCGCAGGAGCCCTACACGCAGGGGCTGCTGGCCTGCCGTCCGCCGCTGGACAGGCGTCCGCGGAGGCTGCCAACGGTGGAGGAGTTTTTGGGGAATACTGGGGATATAGAAAAACTAGAAAGTCTAGAAAATCTAGAGAGTCTAGAAGATATAGAGAGTAAGGCGCTCCCGCTCATCTCGGTGCAGGACTTGACGGTGACGTATACGCTGAAGAAGAGCCTCTTGGGGAAGCCGCTGCAGACACTGAAGGGGGTGGACGGGGTGAGCTTCGACATCATGGAGGGCGAGACACTGGGTCTGGTGGGCGAGAGCGGATGCGGCAAGAGCACGCTGGGGCGCGCGCTGCTGCGGCTGATAGACCACTCGAGCGGCAGCATCAGCTACCGCGGGCAGTCGCTCGACACGCTCGGCGCCAAGGAGGTGCGTGCGCTGCGGCCCAAGCTTCAGATTATCTTCCAGGACCCCTACAGCTCGCTGAATCCGAGGCTGACCATCGGCGACGCCATCGGCGAGCCGTTGCGGGTGCACAGAGGCGAAAGGTTGAAGGCGAAAGGCGGAACCGAAGATGCCGTCGTGGAGCTGATGGAGCAGGTGGGGCTGCGGGCCGACTGGTACAACCGCTACCCCCACGAGCTGAGCGGCGGTCAGCGGCAACGCGTATGTATAGCGCGTGCGTTGGCGTTACAGCCGGAGCTGGTGGTGTGCGACGAGAGCGTGTCGGCGCTCGACGTCAGCGTGCAGGCACAGGTGCTCAACCTGCTGAACGACCTCAAGGAGCGCTACCACTACACGTACCTCTTCATCACGCACGACCTCAGCGTGGTGAAATTCCTGTCGGATCGCATCATGGTGATGCGCCAGGGGCGCATCGTGGAGCAAGGCACTCCGGACGAGCTGTTTGCCCACCCTCAAACCGAATACACGCGGACGCTGATCAACGCCATACCGCGCATCGGGTGACAGGTGTCTGGTAGGTATCTGGTTCGTATATCGTTCGACTCTGGAGCGATCTGGCGCGATTTGGTGCATTTGGCCCCAAAACGGTGCCGCGGGAGCATATTTTTTTTACGCTTTCCATACTATAAACCAGAGTTGTGCGTTAAGAAGAACAATTATGGAAACCAGCGACAACATCTTGCTAAAGGAGTGGGAACTTCCCCCCCTCGACCGAATCTGCACCGACGACTACGAGCCTGCCGTGCGCGCCACGCTGGCCGAGGCCGAACGCAACATAGAGGCCATCGCCACCAACCCTGAGGCGCCGACGTTCGCGAACACCGTGGAGGCGCTGGAGCGGGCCTCGGCGCGGCTGGACCGCGTGAGCGCCATCATGCTGAACCTCAACGAGTGCCACACCAGCGAGGCACTGCAGGACATCGTCATGCGGCTGGAGCCGGAGCTGACGCGCTTCAACATGAAGGTGATGACCGACAGGCGGCTGTACGAGAGGGTGGTGGAAGTGGAGAACGGAGTACGGAGAGCGGAGAGTGCTACCCACTACCCACTCTCCACCGAGCAGCGGACGTTGCTGGAGGAGACGCTGAAGGGGTTCCGCCGTCACGGCGTGGCCCTGGAGGGCGAAGCCTCGGAGCGCTACAAGAAGAACGAAGAGGAGCTGTCGGCGCTGAAGCTGCGCTTCGGGCAGAACGCGCTGGCCGACCTCAACGACTGGACGCTGCACCTGACCGACGCAGCCGACCTCGAGGGGCTGCCCGAGAGCGTACGCACCGCAGCACACGAGGAGGCCGAGAGCCGCGGCATGGAGGGTTGGGTGTTCACCCTCGCCCACCCCAGCTACGGCCCCTTCATGACCTACAGCGCACGGCGCGACCTGCGCCAGCGGATGTACCGCGCCTACGGCTCCATAGGCAACCGCGGCAACGAACGCGACAACAACGCCACCATACGCCGCATCGTCGAGCTGCGCGCCGAGCAGGCCCGCATGCTCGGCTACGACACCTACTGCGACTACGTGCTGGAGGACCGCATGGTGCGCTCGCTCAGCAACCTGCGCCACTTCATGCAGGACTTGAAGGCGGCGGTGCTGCCGGCGGCCAAGGAGGACCTGCTGGCAGTGGAGAACGGAGAGCGGAGAACGGAGAGCGAAGAGATTGAGATTCAAGATTCTGAAATCAGAAATCAGCATTCTTCCCTCATGCCGTGGGACTTCGCCTACTATGCCGAGCGGCTGAAGCGCGAGCGCTACGACCTTGACGAAGAGGCGCTGCGCCCCTACTTCCCTCTGGAGGCGGTGAGGGCGGGCATCTTCGGCCTCTACAACCGCCTCTATGGCCTGTGCTTCGAGGAAGCCCCCGAGGTCCCCGTATACCACCCCGACGTACGCGTATACCGCGTCAGCCAAGGTGAACGGAGAACGGGAAACGGAGAGCGGAGAATGGAGATGGGCCTGTTGTACCTCGACATGCACCCGCGGGCGTCGAAACGGAGCGGTGCCTGGATGACCGAGTTCCGCGGGCAGCACGGCCCGGTAAGGCCGCAGATTCAGGTGGTGTGCAACTTCAGCAAGCCCACGGCCGACACCCCCGCCCTGCTGCGCTTCAGCGAGGTGGAGACCTTCATGCACGAGATGGGACACGCCATGCACGGCATGCTCAGCGAGGTGCAGTACGAAAGCCTTGGCGGCACGAACGTGAAGCGCGACTTTGTGGAGATGCCCTCGCAGGTGATGGAGAACTGGTGCTACGAGCCTGAGTTCCTCGCCACCTTCGCACGCCACTGGAAGACCGGCGAGCCCCTGCCTACAGAATATATAGAAAAGATACGCGCGGCGCAGAACCACCTGGCCGGCTGGTACTGCCTGCGGCAGCTCAACCTGGGACTGACCGACCTGGCCTTCCACACCGTGCCCGACGGCACCGCCGTCGGGAAAGCCGAGGAGGTGGAGGCCGCAGCCATGGAGAACCTGCTGCCGCGGGTGGAGGGCTGCTGCACCGCCACCAACTTCAGCCACATCTTCGGCGGCGGCTACGCCAGCGGCTACTACGGCTACAAGTGGGCCGAGGTGCTCGACGCCGACATCTTCAGCCGCTTCAAGCACGACGGCATCTTCAACACAGAGACCGCCGCCAGCTTCCGCCGCGAGATACTGAGCCGCGGCGGCACCGAGCACCCCGCCGTCCTCTTCCGCAACTTCATGGGCCGCGACCCCGACCAGCAGGCCCTGCTCAAAAGAATGAACCTGATATACCAGGAAGCCCTAGGAAGCCCTAGGAAGTCCTAAGAAATCCTAGAACCCCTAAAAAAACAAAAAAAACAATGAACGAACAACTAGCCAAACAGATACTCAAGATCTTTGCCAACAACCCCTTCGACGCCTTCAACCACAAGCAGATATCCTCGCGCATAGGCGCCGGCAGCAAGGCCGATCGACAGGAGGTGATACGCACCATGCAGCAACTGGCCGAGGAGAAGCACCTCGTCGAGGACGACCACAAGGGGAAATACAAAATCAACCCCAAGAGCATCGACGACGACCTGGCGCCGAAGAACTACGTGCTCGGCACCATCGACATGAAGCAGGGCGGCAAGGCCTACGTCATCCCTCAGGAAGAAGGGCGCGAGGACATACAGATCAGCCCCGCCAACACCAACCACGCCCTGCACGGCGACACGGTCCGCGTGCTGATGTTCCCCCAGCGCAAGATGCACAAGCCTGAAGGGCAGGTGGTGGAAATCGTCAAGCGCGCCAAGACGCGCTTCGTCGGCGTGCTGCAGAAGCAGGAGCGCTTCGCCTTCATGGTGAGCGACTCGCGCACGATGAACGTCGACATATTCATCCACGTGGACGACCTCGGCGGCGCCGAAGACGGCGAGAAAGTGCTCGTCGAGATGACCGACTGGCCCGAGCGCATGAACAACCCCGTGGGCAAGGTCATCAAACGCCTGGGCCGCCCCGGCGACAACAACGTGGAGATGCAGTCTATCCTGGCCGAATACGACTTCCCCCTGGAGTTCCCCGCCGAGGTGGAGGCCGAAGCCAAGAAGATCAAGAAACCCACCAAAAAGGAGATGGCCGGGCGCAAGGACTTCCGCGACGTGCTCACCTTCACCATCGACCCCGCCGACGCCAAGGACTTCGACGACGCCCTCTCCTACCGCGAGCTGGAGAACGGCCACGTGGAGGTGGGCGTCCACATTGCCGACGTGAGCCACTACGTCAAACCCGGCACCGCCCTCGACCGCGAGGCCTACGAGCGCGGAACCTCCATCTACCTGGTCGACCGCACCATCCCCATGCTACCCGAGAAGCTCTGCAACGACCTCTGCTCGCTCCGCCAGGACGAGGAGAAGCTCACCTTCAGCGTCGTCATGGAGATGGACGCCAAGGCCAAGGTGCTCAAAAGCTGGATGGGCAAGACGGTGATCCGCAGCGACCGCCGCATGGCCTACGAGGAGGCCCAGGAGATAATTGAAAATGGAAATAATTCCAACGATGCTATCGCCACCGCAGTGCTGCAACTCCACGGGCTGGCCACCAAGCTCCGCAACGCACGCTTCAAGACCGGCGCCATCAACTTCGAAAGCCAGGAGGTGAAGTTCCAGCTCGACGAGAACGCCAAACCCATCGGCGTATACATCAAGGAGAGCAAGGAAGCCAACTGGCTCATCGAAGAGTTCATGCTGCTGGCCAACAAGACGGTGGCGGAACACGTCGGCAAACCCACTAGTAAGACTAGTAAGACTAGTACAACTAGCAACGCCCGCACTTTCGTCTACCGCGTGCACGACGAGCCAAATCCCGAGAAGCTCAACACCTTCGTCGAGTTCGTCGCCAAGCTGGGCTACAGCATGAAGGTCGGCAGCCGCAAAGCGCTGGCCGACAGCTACAACCGTCTGTTCGAGAACATCGCCGGGCGCGGCGAGGAGAACATGATCGACACCATCGCCATCCGCACCATGAGCAAGGCCTACTACAGCACCGAGAACATAGGCCACTACGGCCTGGCCTTCCCCTACTACACCCACTTCACCTCGCCCATCCGCCGCTACCCCGACCTGATGGTGCACCGCCTGCTGGAGCGCTACCTAGAGGGCGGCAACAGCGTCAACCGCAGCGAGTACGAGGACTACTGCAAGCACTGCTCTCTCATGGAGAAGAAAGCCGCCGACGCCGAACGCACCAGCATCAAATACAAGCAGGCCGAGTTCCTCTCCGACAAGCTGGGGCAGGTCTTCCCCGCCCTCATCAGCGGTGTCAGCAAATGGGGCATATACGCCGAAATCGAGGGCAACAAGTGCGAAGGCATGATACCCATCGGCAGCCTCAAGGACGACTACTACATGCTCGACGAGGACAACTACCAGGTCATCGGCCGCCGCCACGGCAAGTGCTACAAGCTGGGCTACCCCGTAAACATCCGCGTCAAGCGCGTCGACATGCTCAAGAAGCAGATCGACTTCGAGCTGGCCGAGGAGGAGGAGCGGAGAACGGAGAGAGGAGAACGGAGGGCTGAGAGAGGAAAACGGAAAGCGGAAAGTGGCAAACGGAAAACGGGAAAGGGGGATAAAAAAGAGCCCTCCGGCGGCGGTAAACAGCGCAGCCGGAAGGGGCGGAAAAGATAGCCCGACACCCCTCGCAAGCCCAAAACCCCAAAACCTGGCAAAAACCGCCACAAAACACTCACACACAGCGTATTAAACCGCACGACAAAAACTCGCCCGTTTTTTGGAAAAAAAACGAAAAACGGGCGATTTTTGTATATTTGCAACATGGTGATTTTTAGCACATTAGAGACACCCTCTTCTTCCCCTCTTCTTCCCCTCTTCTTCCCTGGTCAGGGGGTGGCAGGCGGGGGGCTGGGGAGAGGGGGGGGAAGGAGGCGAAAAAGAGGGTTCGAGAGATGGGGGCGGAGGGGAGAGAAAAGGGAGCTTGGGGTGGAGAAGTGCAATTTTTTTGTGCGTTTTAACAAAAAAGTGTATTTTTGTACTTTAATATAAAATAGGGCCAAGCATGGCAATGACTGATAAACAACTGATTGCGGACCTCAAGGCTGGGAATTTCAAGCCTGTGTACCTGCTGACGGGCGAGGAAAACCACTATATTGACGTTGTGTCGGACTACTTCGAGAACGAGGTTGTCGACGCGTCGATGAAGGACTTCGACCTGACCGTCATGTACGGGCGCGACGTGGACATGGCGACGGTGGTCAGCGACGCCAAGCGCTACCCGATGATGTCGCCCATCCACCTGGTGCTGGTCAAAGAGGCGCAGGACATAGACACGCGCCAGTGGGAGACGCTGGCCGAATACCTGAAGCACCCGTCGGAGAAAGGGGTCATCGTGTTCTGCTACCGCCACAAGAAGCTCGACAAGCGCACGGCAGCCTACAAGGCGATAGCCTCGGCGGGCGTGGTCTACGAGTCGGCCAAGGTGTGGGACAATCAGGTGCCGGGGTGGATCAAGAGCGAGGTGGCGTCGAACGGCTTCACCATCGGCGACACCGCGGCCGTGCTCATCGCCGAATCGCTGGGCGCCGACCTCGGCAAGATAGTCAACGAGCTGAAGAAACTCTACCCCCTGCTGCCCGCCGGCGGCGCCATCACCGAGGACCTCGTCGAGCAGCAGATAGGCATCAGCAAGGAATACAACATCTTCGAACTGCAGAAAGCCATCGGGCGGCGCGACCCCGTGATGTGCAACCGCATAATCAACTACTTCGCCGCCAACCCGAAGAAGAACCCCATCCAGATGATGCTCCCCGTGCTCTACGGCTACTTCCTGAAAATCATGTTCTACCACCAGCTGGAGAACAAGAGCGACGCCGCCAAGGTGCTCGGCGTGGCGCCGAGTTTCGTCAAGGACTACGCGCAGGCGGCGGCCAACTACTCGCTCGGCAAGCTGGCCTCGTGCATAGGCTACCTCTACGAGACCGACCTCCGCAGCAAAGGCGTCCGCAACAGCGGCAACGTCACCGACGGCGAGCTGATGAAAGAACTAATATTCAAAGTGATACATTAATAACAAGCCTCACCCCCCGGACCCCTCTCCTTTCAAGAGAGGGGGCGGGAAAGAAACCCAAAGTAGAAAAACAACATGAGACGGTTCATATACATACTGCTGGCATTTCAATTTTCAATTTTCAATTTTCAATTTGCTCAGGCCCAGTGCACGGTGAAGGGTGTGCTGTTTGACGAGAGCAACGGCGAGTCGATACCCTTCGCCAACGTGGTCCTCGACGGCACCACCCACGGATGCGCCACCGACATCAACGGCTTCTTCCTCATCAACAAGGTGCAACCCGGCACCTACACGCTGAAAGTCAAATACGTAGGCTACGAAGAGTACGCCGAGAGCATCACCCTGGCCAAGGGCAAGACCCTCACCAAAACCATCCACCTGAAGCCTGCGGCGCAGATGCTCAAGGCGGTGGAAATCACCGACAACAAGAAAGAGGAGCGCCAGATGCAGACGCAGGTCAGCGTTGAGAAGCTGACGTCGAGCCAGATACAGCAGATGCCCTCCATCGGCGGCCAGGCCGACATAGCGCAGTACATGCAGGTGCTGCCGGGCGTGAGCTCCACCGGCGACCAGGGCGGACAGCTCTACATCCGCGGCGGCTCGATGATACAGAACCTCTGCCTGCTCGACGGCATGATTGTCTACAACCCCTTCCACTCCATCGGCCTCTACTCCATCTTCGAGACCGACGTCATCCTCAACGCCGACATCTATACCGGCGGCTTCGGTGCGGAATACGGCGGCCGCATGTCGTCGGTGATGGATATCACGACGCGCGACGGCAACAAGCGTCGCCACAGCGGCAAGCTGAGCATCAACACCTTCGGCGCCAGCGCCATACTGGAAGGCCCGCTGAAGAAAGAAAGCGCCACCTCGAAGTCGACCATCTCCTACCTGCTGACGGCCAAGAACTCCTACCTCTCCAAGACCTCCGAGAAAATCTACTCCTACATCGACGGCGGCCTGCCGTTCGACTTCCTGGACCTCTACGGCAAGCTCTCGTTCAACTCCGGCACGGGCAGCAAGCTGAACCTCTTCGGCTTCCGCTTCGACGACCAGGTGCTTGGCTACCAGGCCATTGCCGACTACCACTGGCGCAACTACGGCGCGGGCACCAACTTCATGCTGGTCACCGGCTCGTCGGCCATCCTCGACGGCAGCATAGCCTACAGCAACTACAACATCACGCTCGACGACGGCTCGGCCGACTCGAAGTCGAGCGACATCGGCGGATTCAACATGAGTCTGCAAATCACCAACTTCCACGGCAACAACAAGCTGAAATACGGCATCAGCATCGAAGGCTACACCACCGACTACAAGTTCGTCAACCAGTACGGCAAACACATCTCGCAGCACCAGCCGAGCACCACCCTGTCGGTATTCGGCACCTACAAGGTAAACACCGGCCGCTGGCTGCTCGACCCCGGCATCCGCATAGCCTACTACGCCACGCTGAACACGCTGACCCCCGAGCCACGCATCGCCGCCAAGTACAACGCCACCAACGACTTGCGCCTGAAGCTGGCCGCCGGCCTGTACAGCCAGGTATTCCTCGACGCCCGCTCTGACAACGACATCGTCAACCTCTTCTCCGGCTTCCTGACCGGCTCGGCCGACCTCAACGTGCCGAATACCTTCCTCGGCGAGGACGTCACCTCGTGCGTGCAACGCGCCAAGCACCTGGTGCTGGGTGTGGAATACGACCTGACGGAGCACATCACCCTCAACGCCGAGGTGTACTACAAACACTTCGACCAGCTGCTCAACGCCAACCGCAACAAGATGTACGACGACACCGACCCCGTCTACTCGCAGAGCGGAAGCCCGATGCTGAAGTCGGAATACCTGCGCAAGGACTACATCATCGAGTCCGGCATGGCCACGGGTCTGGATATCAGTGCCACGCTCGACCTGGAGCGGCTCTACCTGTGGGCCACCTACTCGCTGGGCTACGTGGAGCGCACGGGCCAGATGACCGACGAGGCGATGACCGACGAGGCATACACCTACAACCCGCACTACGACCGCCGCCACACGGTGAACCTGCTGGCCACCTACACCCTCGGCGAGGAGCGCCAATGGGAGCTGAGCGCCCGCTGGACCTTCGGCAGCGGATTCCCCTTCACGCAGACGCAAGGCGTCTTCCAGAGTCTGCTCTTCGGCGACGGCATAGTCAACGACTACACCCGCGAGAACGGCGAGTACAGCATCCACTACGCCGACATCTACAAAGGGCGCCTGCCGTCGTACCACAGGCTTGACGTGGGCGTCAAGCGCAGATTCTCGCTGGGCGCACGCTCGATACTGGAGCTCAACCTCAGCGCCACGAACCTCTACAGCCGCGAGAACATATTCTACTTCAACCGCGTAACCTTTGAACGAGTCAACCAACTCCCCATATTGGTATGCTTTGGTGCAACACTGACATTCTGACCATCACGGCAAGCATCACCGGGGCGCTGAAAGACACCCTGATTGTCGACGACCACTGGAAGATGATACTCCAGGGGTTGTGGGCCACGATTGTCATCTCGGTGCTGTCGATCATCTGCGGCACCCTGCTGGGCTACGGCATCTATTCCCTGACGAAAAGCCGCCGCGACTGGGTGCGCAAGTTTGCCCAATGGTACCGCGTCATCGTGCGCGGCACCCCCATGATGGTACTGCTGTTCCTGATATTCTACACCATACTGCGAGGCCACTACGGGATACTGGCAGCCGTGATAGCCTTCTCCATCAACTTCTCGAACTTCGCCTGCTCGGTCATACAGTCGTCGAACGACTCGGTAGGTGCCGGTCTGATCGACGCCGGCCGCGCCTTGGGGATGACCAACATGCAGGTGTTTCGCTACGTGGTGGCGCCGCAGGCGCTGCACAACGCCATGCCGGCATACAAGTTCCAGGTGGTCAGCCTCATCAAGAGCACCTCGGTGGTGGGCTACGTGGCCATCCAGGACCTCACTCGCACCATCGACACGATACGCCTCTCGACAGGCGAGACGCTGCTGCCGCTGCTGATAGCCACCTCCATCTACTTCCTGCTGGCCTGGCTGATTGTCAAACTCTTGGACTCTATAGTCAAAAAAGTAAACCGCACATGATTACCGCCAGCCACCTGACCAAGATATACACCCAACCCGACGGGAAACAGTTTGCCGCCCTCAACGACGTCAGCTTCCACATCGGGCGCAGCGAGGTGGTGAGCATCATAGGCCCCTCGGGGGCTGGCAAGAGCACCTTGCTGCGCACGCTGAACCTGCTGGATCCGCCAACCTCGGGCCAGATACTGGTGGATGGGCAGGACACGCAGGCTCCGGACTATCCCCTCCACCTGCTGCGCAAGCGCATGGGCATGGTGTTTTCCCAGTTCAACCTGTTTCCGCGCCTGTCGGTGCTGGAGAACGTCGCCCTGGCCCCCTGCAAGGTGCTGGGCATGCCCAAGCAGCAAGCCGAGGAGCTGGCGATGGAGATGCTTGACAAGGTGAGCCTGGGCGAGAAAGCCCAAGCCATGCCCTCGACCCTCTCGAGCGGACAGCAGCAGCGCACGGCCATAGCCCGCTGCCTGGCCATGCGGCCGGAAATCATACTCTTCGACGAGCCGCTGTCGGCACTGGACCCCACGATGGTGGGCGAGGTGCAGAGCGTCATCCGCAACCTGGCCAGGGAGGGGATGACGATGCTCATAGTGACACACAACATGAAGTTCGCCCACGACATAGCCACCCGCACCTTCTTCCTGCGGGGCGGCGAGCTGGTCGAGGACAACACGCCCGTCATACTCTTCAACACACCGCAGCACCCCGAGACCCTGGCCTTCGTGCAGCAGATACGCCAACTGGCGTTCGACATAGAGAGCCGCCATTTCGACTTCTACGACATGATGTCGCAGATACGCAAGTTCTGCATCCGCTACGACATCACGGAGAAAATGAACAACATACTCCACATCGCGGAAGAGATGCTGCTGCTCATGTCTGACAGCAGGACACCGATACACATAGCCATCAACCACAGCGAACTCTCGACAGACACGACCGTGGACATCCTGCACAAGGGGGTGACGGTCTCGCCGCTGGAGCGCCCCGGCGTGGACGAGCTGGCCGTCATGATTATCCGCGGCATGAGCCACGGCATACAGACTGAGACGACTGACGAGGGCATAAGACTGACATTCGCCATATAACAAAAAAACAAACCTTATGAGCAACAAGACATCCTCCTGGCTCAAATCGCTACAGACCCGCAGCTCGCTGGCCATCCTCATCACCGCCGCAGTGCTGCTGGAGGGGACTGCCGCCATCCAGTACATATTTGCGCGCAACGGCATACGCAACGAGGTGCGGCAACGCGCACGCACCGAGCTGCAGGTGCGCAACCTGGAGATACAGAATGTGGTGTCGGACGTGGAGACGGCGGTCAACAACCTGCAATGGCTCCTCGACTGGGCCGTCAGCCACCCGGACTCCATCTACAGCACCCTGCAACTGATCATCCACAACAACCCCATCATCACGGGCTGCGCCATAGCCTTCGAGCCGGGCTACTTCCCCGACAAGGGGCGGTGGTACGAACCCTTTGTCGGCCGCGAGAACGGCACCAGCGGCAAGATTGTGCGCCGACAGATCGGCACGGCCGAGCACGACTACCACACCATGACGTGGTACACCGACGGGCTGACCTCGAAGGGCGGACACTGGACGGAGCCTTACGTCGACGACGCGGGGTCGAAGATGATGGTGTGCTCCTACACGCTGCCTGTCCACGACGCCACAGGACGCGTGGTGGGCGTGTTCTGCAGCGACGTGTCGCTCGAGTGGCTTGCCGACCTCTTCGGCCACCACGGCAACGCCTTCACACTCTTGGCCTCGCGCTCGGGACGCCTGCTGGCATGCCCCGACAAGACGCAGGTGATGACCACCACCATTCAGGAAATGGCCGCCAAACACAGCGACTCGATGATAGGCGTGGTCAACGCCAACATGCTGGCCGGCGACAGCGGCGACGCCGAAATCAAGACCGACGACGGCGAGAAGAGCTACATATACTATTCGCCCGTCGAGGGCGGCACCGGCTGGACGATGGCCGTCGTGTTCTCCGACCGCGAAATCTACCGCGGCCTGCGGCAGGTGGGCTTCAACCTTACCCTGCTGATACTCCTGGGGCTGGGGCTGCTCGTGTTCATCATCTTCCGCACCATCCGCAGTATCAAGAAGTTGCAGGACGCCAACGCCGAGAAGGAGCGCATGGGCAGCGAGCTGCGCATCGCCAGCGGCATACAGATGGGCATGCTGCCCAAGACCTTCCCCCCCTACCCCGACCGCGACGAGGTGACGATGTACGGCACCCTGGTACCCGCCAAGGAGGTGGGCGGCGACCTGTATGACTTCTACATCCGCGACGAGAAGCTCTTCTTCTGCATCGGCGACGTGAGCGGCAAAGGCGTGCCGGCATCGCTCGTCATGGCCGTCACCCGCAGCCTCTTCCGCACCGTGTCGACCCACGAGGGCAGCCCCGAGCGCATCATGAAGCAGATGAACAACGCCATGTCGGAGATGAACGAGAGCTCGATGTTTGTCACCCTCTTCGTCGGTGTGCTCGACCTGCGCAACGGTCAGGCGCTCTACTGCAACGCGGGCCACAATCCGCCCGTGCTGGCCGGCGCCGAGACGCGCTTCATCCAACAGGACGCCAACATACCCGTCGGCCTGATGCCCGACTGGGACTACACCCTGCAGGAAGGCCGCATGGAGGCCGGCGACATACTGTTCCTCTACACCGACGGCCTGACCGAGGCCGAGAACGCCGAGCACGGCCAGTTCGGCGAGGAGCGCATGATGGAGCGCCTGCGGACGCTGGAACGCAAACCCCGCGCCATCATCGAAGGCACGACGGAGGCCGTACACGCCTTCGTCGGCGGCGCCGAGCAGAGCGACGACCTGACCATGGTGGCCATCCAGTTCGTTCACCCCATCGTCAACACGGCTCCCGACGCCAACAAAACGGCTCCCGGCACCAAACACCTGACACTAGGCAACGACGTGCAGCAGGTGCCGCAGCTGGCGGCCTTCGTCGAAGAGGTGGCCGAGGGCATCGGCGCCGACGCCTCGACGACGATGAACCTCAACCTGGCCATGGAGGAGGCCGTGGTGAACATAATGAACTACGCCTACCCCGAAGGGACCACGGGCGACATCGACATCGACGCCGACTACCGGGACGACACGCTGACCTTCGTCATCTGCGACAGCGGCACCCCCTTCGACCCCACCGGCAACGACGAGCCCGACACCACCCTCTCGGCCGAAGAACGCCCCATCGGCGGCCTGGGCATCTTCCTCGTCCAGCAGCTGATGGACAGCGTGGCCTACAAACGCAAGGACAACAAGAACATACTCACCCTCAAGAAAAAAATAACCCAAACGAAATGAATACCACTATCAAAGAAATGAACGGCGAGCTGGTGGCCCACATGGAGGGACGCCTCGACACGGCCGCCGCCGCACAGACCGAAAAAGACCTGCAGCCGCTGAACGACTGCGAGGGGAAAAACATCGTGCTCGACTGCAACGCGCTGGAATACATCTCCAGCAGCGGCCTGCGCCTCTTCCTGGGCGTGCTCAAAGCCGCCAAGGCCAAAGGCAGCCGCGTCTTCATCACCGGCATGAACAACGACATACGCAACGTCTTTGCGATGACCGGCTTCACCAACCTCTTCGAGTTCCGCTAGGATGGACGCCCACAGAGAAAGCCTGCTGGCTGAGTTCCGGCAGCGCCAGCCACACCTCGTGCAGCTGGCCGACGAGGCACGCGCGCGCCTCGACGACGCCCTGAAGCAGCAAGGCCTGCAGGTGGCGGCACTCGAACACCGCGTGAAAAAAGAAGACTCACTGGCCGGAAAACTGGAACGCAAAGGGTCGAAATACCACACCCTCGACGACATCACCGACCTCCTCGGCATGCGCATCATCACCACCTACACCGACGACGTCGACAAGGTGGCAGCCATCGTGGCCCAGGTCTTCGAGGTGGACTGGAAAGAGTCCGTCGACAAACGCAAGCTCCACGAGCTTGACAGCTTCGGCTACAACTCGCTGCACTACATCTGCCGCCTGCCCCAAGGGTCGGCCGCACCGGAGCTCTGCTCCCTGCGCTTCGAGATACAGATGCGGACACTGCTCCAGCACGTATGGTCCGTCATCAACCACGACACAGGCTACAAAAGCGACGTCCAGATACCGCGCGAATACCTGCGGCAGTTCAACCGCATAGCAGGCATGCTCGAACTCATCGACGACGAGTTCAGCCGCCTGCGCACCTCGCTCTCCGACTACCGCCGCCGCATGCTGTCGCTCGTGGCCTCCGGACGCCTCGACGAGGTGGAACTGAGCGTCGACACATGGCACAGCTACCTGGAAACCAAGCCCTTCGAACGCCTCAACCGACGCATCGCCGCCGTCAACCAGGCCGAAATCATACCCGCCTCCATGGAACCCTACATGCCCGTGCTGCGGCACTTGGGCTTGCTCACCCTCGGCGACGTGCAACGATTCATCGAAGCCGACGCCGACGACGCCTACCTCATGGCCGTCAGCGAACTGGCCGTCACCGACCTCGACATCCTCGCCGAAAGCGTAGGCCTGCAGAACCTCTGCTTCGTCCACGCACTGAAAAACGGCGGCGGACGCGCCTCCGTGACGCGCATCCTCGACCTCCTCAACCCCAACACCGACAACACCCCCCTGGCCGAAGCCATCGTGCGCCGCGCCGCCGCCCTGCCATTCATGCAGCTCTGACCGCCGGAAAGGCCATTTTCGCCCGAACACAACAGTCTGTCCGTCAGCGCATTGACAGCACCCTCTTCTTCCCCTCTCCTACCCCTCCAAGAGGACGGTCGGCGAGGGGAAGGGCTGTTAAATTTTAGTTAAAAATTTGCGTTTCGCAATTTTGGCCTTATTTTATATATATAAGGCAACGGCCCCGCAGCAGGAAGCCCCCTTCGCAGCAAGGAGCCCCCTTCGCAGTAAGGAGCCACTCCATGGCTCCCCCCAATAATAATTAAAAACCAAACAGTTATGGCAAAACTAGACATGGGCATCCTCGGCCCTTTCCGGGGAAAAGTAGGCACTGTGGTAGGCTATGTGTGGCGCGGACGCGCCGTGATGCGCGGCTACCGCCGACACATCAACTACCCCGACACCGCCATACAGCAGGCTGAGCGCCAGTGGTTTGTCGGCATGGTGCGCTTCGCCGCCGCTGCGCGGCAGGCGCTGCTGCTGGGCCTCGGCGAACGCGCCGCCGAGTGGCAGATGACCGAAGGCAACGCCTTCGTCAAGATGAACAAGACCGCCTTCCACCGCCCACCCTACGGGTGCGAGGGCGCGACCGAGACCGTTGACTACGGGCACCTTGTGCTGTCGTGCGGCGCGGCGGCACCCGTGCGCGTCACCGCGGCGCAGGTCGATGCCGACGGCGTGTTGTGCGTTGACTACGAGAAACATGGCAGCCAAGCCCGCGGCTCCGACAGCGTGCACCTGTACCTCTACAACACCGACACGCGCGAGGGCCTCCTCGCCCAGCCTGCCGAGCGCCGCGCAGGCCGCATAGCCCTGCGTCTGCCCGACGGCTGGGACGCTGCGAACGTGCAGGCATGGGCCTTCGCCGTAGACCGCAGCGGCCGCGCCTCCGCCACTTCCTACGCGCCCTTCGGCGCCAATGAACCGTCTGACCTCCAGCTGCCTGAGACACAGACTCATCCCCCAACCCCTTCGCCCCTGGCAAACGATGCCGGCGCCCTGTCCCCGAGCGCCCCTCCGTCAAAAGAGCCTTCCCTCCCTCCACCCATACCGAAATAAATTGGGCCGTATCGGAAATTTGTCGTATCTTTGCAATATGAAAAATTGTAAAATACATCAAATCCATTCAGCCAATACTGCTGGATTCTGAATCATCATCAATTTGGCGGATGCCAACCGCCAAATTACAAACCAATAGTAATCAAGAAGATGCAAAATTCCTCGGGTTGCCCTCGCAGGATGTTGTTACCGAGACCAAGCTTGAAAACACCATCCTCAACCGCCTCCAGGCGGTGCTGATGGAAATGGGTCGCGGATTCTGCTTCGAAGCGCGGCAGAAGCGTATTCTTATCGACCAGGACTACTTCAAGGCCGACCTTATCTTCTACCACCGCATCCTTAAGTGTCACGTCATCATCGACCTCAAGATTGACCGCTTCCGTCACGAATACGCCTCGCAGCTCAACCTCTATATGAATTACTACAAGCATGAGGTGATGCAAGCCGACGACAACCCTCCCATCGGTCTGTTGCTATGCACCGACTACGGCGAGACCACTGTGCAGTATGCGACAGAAGGCCTCTCGCAAAACCTCTTCGTCAGCAAATACCGTCTCCAACTCCCCTCCGAGGAGGAAATGCGGCAATACCTCCTAGAGAGCGCCACCGAAGCCGACTGGGAAGAATACCGAAAAGAGCAAGAGAAGGAAAAAGAAAAGTAGGAAACAGGACGGCACAATATATGACCGAACTCCCCTCCAAAGAACTGCTGCAACGCCAACTGCATAAAGGCCTTGAAGCCGCCCGCCAGCGCTGGGAGAATTGCCAAGAAGACTAACAACAAAAGATTATTTTGCCAAATGAGAAAAGATTTGTATCTTTGCAAATAAAAATCAGCTAACAATTACCTGATGGCAGACAGCATAACTATACAAAAGAACAGCAATCTTATGCCGTTGGTTGACGACTTGCGGCAGATAATCAATCAGACACGCAACCGCGTGGCCGTCAACGTCAATGCCGAATTGACGCTGATGTATTGGCATATTGGCGAACGCATCAACCGTGAAGTGCTTGGCAACGAGCGTGCCACCTACGGAAAGCAAATTGTCGCGACGGTGTCGCGACAATTGCAGGAAGAGTTTGGAACAAAGGGGCTCGATGCGAAAAGTATTCGTCGTATGATGCAATTTGCATCCTTGTTTCCTGAATTCCAAATTGTCGCGACACTGTCGCGACAATTACAATGGTCTCATTTTGTAGAGGTTATTCCATTAAAAGACGACCTTCAACGGGAATTCTACCTGACGTTGGCAGCCTCTGAAAGATGGTCAATTCGCCAATTGCGCAAGGAGATTGATGGTATGCTCTATGAGCGTACTGCCATTGCCACAAAACCAGACGAACTGATTAAACAGGAGCTGTCGGAACTGCGGGAAAACAACGTTCTCACCCCAGACTTGGTTTTCAAGAGTCCTTATTTCTTGGAGTTTACAGGACTGAAGGGAATGTATAGCGAAAAGAGCCTCGAGGACAGTCTTGTGGCACATCTGGAGCAGTTTATACTGGAGTTGGGTAATGGCTTCACCTTCGTCGAGCGGCAGAAGCGGATGATTATCGACGGCGAGGACTTCTATCTCGACTTGCTTTTCTACCATCGCAGGCTGCACCGCCTGATTGCCATCGATTTGAAGCTTGGCAAATTCAAGGCGCAGTACAAAGGACAAATGGAGTTATACCTGCGCTGGCTCGAAGCCAACGAAATGGAACCCGGCGAGGAGCAGCCCCTCGGCCTGTTGCTCTGCACCGAAGGTGGCGACGAGCAGATAGAACTGCTGCAACTCGACAAATCCGGCATCAAAGTGGCGCAATATATGACCGAACTCCCCTCCAAAGAACTCCTGCAACGCCAGTTGCACAAAGGCTTAGAGGCTGCCCGCCAGCGCTGGGAGAATTGCCAGAAGGACTAACTGCTAAAAATCATTTTGCCAAATAAGAAAAGATTCGTATCTTTGCAGCGTGAAATTAAGATGGTATTAGTGTAAATAAGAAGGCCCCCTATGAGATTCTTACAAAAAAATAGAATACTCTATAAATTAAATAAAACAAATAGTGAATTGTTAAACATAACGTAATATGAGACGTAAAAAATAACTTGTCTGCATGAACATCACTGAATATTTTCAAGATTATAAAAACCAAATAAACTCAATTCTTGATTCGTCATTAGAAGAAAAAGGACTGGCAAATAATGTGTCGCTATGTTTTAATCTAGTTGCAGATTACGAAACTTGGTTGAAAAGCATTGGGGATAGACTTGAATCATTAATATACAAAAATGCCATTAAGGTTTATCAAGATGCTTTGGGATGCATGTTGGAAGGGCATTACCAAAGTGCTTTTATGGGTCTACGATACTGCTTTGAACGGACTCTCTGCGGAGTCTACCTATCAGCCAATGAATTAGAATTACGAACTTGGCTTGATGGGAGACGAGATACTTATTGGACTGAGATTGTGGGTAAAGAAGGAAAACAAACTGAAGATGACGAAAAAGGGGATGATACTAATGTTGACAAAGGTCTTTTCTCAAAAAAATTTGTCAAAGCATTTTTTCCAGAATTACAAGACGAAAGATTACATTTCAGACGTATGGCCATTTCTGTTTATCGAGAGTGTTCGGAATTTGTACATGGAAATCCCTTGGCACTAAATAGAATCCCCGAACACCTAGAATTTAATAACGAACTGATGTCTTTATGGTGCGATAAAGCTTTAGTCATGAAACGCGTGATGTTTTTTTCTTTTGTCTTACGGTACCTAGTTGATATGAATGAGGATAAAAAAAGCATGGTGTCAGATATTATCAATGATGAATTTGCGACAGTAAAACCAATAATTATCTTATTTTGAAATTATGGACAATGAACTATTGATACGCACAGAAGATATCTCTGATGACAGGATATTGGATTTATATGTTGAAACAACGCAAGACAGAGACTATGTAAATGAATTGAAGAAAACAACCCCTGTTATTCTAGTTGGTAGTCGTGGCGTTGGGAAATCTTTCCTGATGAAAGTAGCATACAAAGAGTTATTTGATGCTTTTCCACGAGACAGGATTATGCCCGTTTATATTACTTTTACAAAAAGTTCTTTGGTTTCCGTAGGAGGAAATAACGAGTTCCACGGATGGATGATGTCGCGTATCTGCGTTGGTATAATCCGTCAGATGCGAAAGCTTGGTTTGTCGGTACCATCGCGTTCGTTGGATGTGTTGTCTGGCGGACAGTATCAAGAACAAAAGAAATTGGCCATTGAAGAAATCAAAGATGCATATGAGGAATCCTGGCGAAAAAAAACGGACATTGATAGAAACACTATACCGACCGTGGATGAATTGAAGGAGGCAATAGAAGACTTTTGTTTGGAAAACAATGTATGCAGAATTGTACTATTCATAGATGAAGCAGCGCATGTTTTTATTCGAGCACAGCAAGTGCAATTTTTTACAATTTTTCGTGATTTGCGTTGCCCATATATAAGCTGTAACGCTGCAGTATATCCAGGTGTTACAGCATTTGGAAACGTTTTTCAAACAGCCCAAGACGCATCATTTCTAAATATGAACCGTGATGTTTCTTCGCCTGATTATGTCGATAAAATGCGTGAAATTGTGGAGAAACAACAGCCAGGTAGCAAATTGTTAAATGAAATATCTCGACAAGGGGAGTACTTCTCGGATTTAGCATATGCTGCTTCGGGAAATCCTCGGTTGCTGCTGAAAACCCTATCTAAACTTTCAGGGTTTAAAGCCTCTGAAATAAATTCTATTATTAAAGAGTTTTATAAAGCAGATATCCTTGGTGATCACTCCTTGATGGAAGAAAAATATCCTTCATTACGTGATCTTGTAAAGTGGGGACGAGACTTTCTCGATAACACATTACTACCGGAATTACAAAAAAGGAACATCGCAAATATAACTTCTGGGCAGACTACATGCAGCTTTTGGGTTAGTAATCGCTGTCCGAAATCAGTTGAGCGAGCTCTTGACTTATTGGAATATACAGGATTGATAATTAAAGATAAAAGTGCTATTAAATCTTCAAAAAGTGAGGTTGGAACACGCTACATGGTCAATATTGGGTGTCTGTTATCTTTGGAGGCTAATCCATTAACCACAGCCCATAATATTATTACCAATTTTAAGGTCAACAAGTTTATCGAATATGGTGCAAACAGTCCTGCATTTGACGAAATAAAAGATTCACTGAGCGTAATTAGTGAGAATGAGGTATCCGATTCATTGCAAAATCAACTAAACAAAGATATTACTGTTCTGGATATTTCCACAAAGATGAAGAAAAAGCTAAGAGAGATTGGCATTAATACGGTAAGGGAACTTATGGAGGCTTCAGAAAGGAAGATCATGGAGGCTAATTATGTAGGGAAAGTAAGATCTAGAAATATGAAAAATGCCGCCATGAACTCTGTATATGAATATTTGATAAGTTAATTTTTTATCTCGAATAAAACTGACAACAGTCATCTATCAACTACTTGTTGAAAAAAAACTATGTTGAACAAGAAAAAAACGTATCTTTGCAGTCGAAATAATAACAAAAATAACATATAGAAACAAAAAATAGAAGCTAAATAACATATTTTAAAGCGTTTTCGCTCCATCTAGCCATCTTGAAGTTCCACAAATCAAGCCAAGTTAGTAAAGCGGTAAACGCTCACGAGGAATCGTGGGCTTTACTTATACTTGGCAGGTCGTGGAACACCTAAGATGGCATAAGAAAAGTTCCACGATTTTTTTATGCCAAGTAACGAAAACACAAAATCACAGATTAAGAGCCGCCAGCGGGTGGCTCAACACGGGGAGGTGTTCACTAATCCGCGCGAGGTGAACGCTATGCTCGACTTGGTACGCGATGAGTCGTTTCGGCTCGACAGCCGCTTCCTCGAGCCCGCCTGTGGCGACGGGAATTTCCTTATCGAAGTTCTGCGTCGCAAGCTTTCACTACTTTCTTCTGTAAAGTCTTCTACGGAATGGGAGTTCAAAAGTCTTATCGCCGTTGGGGCGTGCTATGGGATTGAACTGTTGGAGGATAATGTGGAGGCTTGTCGGGAGAGGTTGTATCGCGAGGTTGTGGGTCAGATGGGTCGAATAGGTGATTTGGGCGACTATGGGAAGAGCTTGCGGTATATGCTGCGGAAAAACATCGTCTGTGGCGATGCCCTCACCTACCGCACTGCGGATAACAGGCCTATCACCTTCTGCGAGTGGACACCCATTGCGGGCAGCATGCAGTTCTCGCGGCGCGACTTCCAATTTGATTTCCTTGTCAACCAGACACATCAGTATTCTCTCTTCGACGAGCAGGGCGAGGCGCAGAGCTTCGACGAACCAGTGCGGTCGTATCCTCCGCTGCATTACACTCAACTATATAAATATGGCGATTAGGTCGCTACGCTCAAAATTATTCAAAAATCTAATTCAAAATTATCATAAAAATTTTTATCCAATTTTTTAGAGATTTTGAGGCCGCAGAACGACCACAATGCAACACTCCAATGATATGAAACCTCGCAAGTCTATAAATATGATGATTAGGTCGCTGCGCTCAAAATTATTAAAAAATCAGATTTAAAATTCTTCAATTTTTTTATTCAATTTTCTTGAAATTTTGAGGCCGCAGGCCGACCACAATGCAACACCCCGATAAAATGAAACAAGACTATTCACCGGACATACTGAACTGCCTGGCCAACTTGAGCAGCGACGAGGTCTTCACCTCGCCGGAGTTGGCTAATAGGATGCTTGACCTATTGCCGCAGGAGTTGTTCCGCAGTCCGAAGACTCGCTTTCTCGATCCCTGTGCGAAGAGTGGCGTCTTCCTGCGCGAGATTGCCAAGCGGCTGCTGGCTGGGCTGGAAGCGGAGATTCCCGACTTGCAACAGCGTATCGACCACATTATGACCCGACAGGTCTTCGGCATCGCCTGTACCGACCTCACCGCCGAGATGAGCCGCAGAACACTCTACTGCTCCAAGCTTGCCAACGGCGAGTATAGCGTCAGCACCGCCTTCCACGACGGGCATGGCAACCTGCTATACGAGCGGTGCCACCACACCTGGAACGCGCAAGGCCGCTGCAAGTACTGCGGCGCCAGCAAAGGCGAGTACCTCCGCAGCGACAGCCGCGAGACCTACGCCTATCCCTTTATCCATAAATCAATCAAAGAAATATTCCATAAAGATATGCAATTCGATGTAATCATAGGAAATCCGCCGTATCAAATGAGTGACGGAGGTGGTACTGGTGATAGTGCTAAACCTATATATAATCAATTTATTGAACAGGCGAAGAAGATTACTCCAAGATACCTTATAATGATAACACCATCCCGATGGATGAAAGGTGGTAAAGGCCTGGATGATTTCAGAGAAACTATGCGAAATGATACGCATATTAGGTATATATATGACTATGAGGATGCTTCACACTGTTTTCCTGGACTTCATATTGATGGAGGAGTGAGTTATTTCCTTTGGGATGCTAACTACAAAGGAGAAGTGGACTACACCTATAGATCTTTAGATGGAGGAGAATATCGGTCAAAAAGGTATCTCAAGGTTGATTATTCAGACACGATTATACGCGATCCGCGTCAAATTTCTATCATAAAAAGGGTAAAACAAAAGAGTAATGCGGATTTTTCAAAGATTGTTTCACCAAGGAATCCCTTCGGCTTTTTTGCAGACCTTTTTAATGACCCAGACAAGTATTCAGAAATAGAACTTTTTGATCATAACATACAAAACGGATGTAAGGTTTACGGTGTTAAAGGCAAGAAGGGGGGGGCGAAACGTGTATGTGGATACGTGAAGAGGAATAGCATATCCAAAAACCCGGGTTGGGTTGACTCATACAAGCTATTCTTCTCAAAAGCATACATGACAACATCGACAGTTCCTCCGGAAATAATTAAGGGAGAGCCTGGCGATGTATGCACCGAGACTTTCCTGAATATTGGCCCATTTAAAGAACAAAAAGAACGAGACAATTGCTTGTGTTATATAAAAACAAAATTCTTTAGGGCTTTACTATTCTTCAATAGACATTCTCTAAACATATCTCAGGATTCATTTTCTTCCATCCCCCTCCAAGACTTCTCCCATCCGTGGACGGACGAGATGCTGTATAAGAAATACGGCCTGACGGAAGATGAGATTGCCTTTATCGAAAGTATGATACGCCCGATGGAATAGGCCGACACCACCGAGAGATCACCGAAGGATCACCGAAGGATCGAAGAACCCACAAAGAACCCACGCCGAGGGGAAAGGCTCGGCAAAAACATAAACAGAGCGCTCTTTGAAATAAAAATGTGATAGCAAAGCAATAAAAACGACAACCTTGCGTTACAGATACAAAAGGAGATTGATATGACCGAAATAACATTAAGAGTCACTAACGAAAGCCTTCTGCCCAGTTTTCGCAAATTGATCCGGAGTATTGATGGCATTGATATTGTGCCTGCCAAACGTAAGCGTAAGAGTGGAATTGAGCAGGCACTTGAAGACGTGGCCGCCGGACGGGTGACCGAGTGGAAAAGTGCAGATGAAATGTTCAAAACATTGATGGCGGAGGCATAATGTATAGTGTACGAACCACAAAGAATTACGAGCGTGCTTTCAAAAAGTGTGTTCGTCGTGGACTGCCAATGGACAAGTTGGACAAGGTTGTGAAAACGCTTGAAGCCACAGGTACACTTCCTCAAAAGTATCGTCCCCACAAGTTGTCTGGTTTTTCTGGCAACAATGTCTGGGAATGCCATATACAGCCCGACTGGCTTTTGGTATGGCAACAATTCGACGAAGAACTGGTGCTGCTGATGCTCGACACGGGTACACACTCTGACATCTTCTAAACTATCACATCTTTATTTCTGCATAAGGGCGTCTGTTTGGAATGATAACGGACAAAATGACATATTATGCAGACCAACGAACAGATACTACCCATTATGCGACGTGCGGTGCCGCAGATTTATATGTATGACGACACGTCGTTTCCCGGCTGGATCAAGATCGGGCAGACGACGCGCGCCGACGTGCGGCAGCGCATCGACGAGCAGCACCCCATCACGGAGCCTCACAAGACCTACCATCTGCTGTGGCACGACAACGCCTTCTATGCCGACGGCAGCGGCGAGAGTTTTTCAGACCACGACCTGCACGAGGTGCTGCGCCGTATGGGCAAGGAGCTGATTGGCGAGTGGTGCCGCTGCTCGCTGCGCGAGGCCAAGGCTGCCTACGTGGCGGTGCGCCATCGCGACACCAATATCGAGACTGTGCGCGACCTCGACCACAAAATGCGTCCCGAGCAGGAGAAGGCGGTGAACGACACAGCGGACTACTTCGCACAGATGGACAAGGAAGAGCCCGTCCGCCCGAGCCACTACCTATGGAACGCCAAGATGCGCTTCGGCAAGACCTTTGCCACCTATCAGCTGGCAAAGAGGATGAATGCAAAGCGGGTGCTGGTGCTCACCTTCAAACCCGCCGTGGAAGACTCGTGGCGCGACGACCTGCTGCGCCACCGCGACTTCGAAGGCTGGCGCTATTATAGCAGCCGTGAGGCGGATGCCACTAACGCAATAACGCATTCCCACAATAACACATTCCCTCTGGTGGTCTTCGGCTCCTTCCAGGACTACCTCGGCCGCGACAAGTACGGCAACATCAAGCCCAAGAACGAGTGGGTACACACCATCAACTGGGACCTTATTGTGCTTGACGAATATCACTTCGGCGCCTGGAACGACCACGCCAAGAGTCTGCTCGACCTCGGCGACAGCGAGGCTAAGAACCGCCAGACGGAAGAGGACGAGGTAATGCGCGAGAGTGGCATCGACGTGGAGAGCGGCCGCGCGTGGGACGACGAGGACATACCCATCACCGGCCGTCACTTCCTCTACCTCAGCGGCACACCCTTCCGCGCCCTCGCCACGGGCGAGTTTATGGAGAACCAGATATTCAACTGGACCTATCAGGACGAGCAGAAGCGCAAAGAGGCCGTCGGAGGCCCATACCTGGAAATGCCGACAATGGTGATGATGACCTACCAGATGCCGCAGGACCTCGGCGCGATGATAGAGCAGTGGGATATGGACGGCTTCGACCTGAACGAATTTTTCCGGGCGGAGCGCACCCCCTCCCCACTTCGTGGGACTCCCCCTCGGGGAGGGGGAGAGCCGTCGGCGCACTTCGTTCACGAGAAGGCGGTGCAGAAGTGGCTCGACATCATCCGCGGCAAGACACCCATCTATGGCGACAGCAGCTCGCCCCTGAACGAACATCCTCCGCTGCCCTTCGAGGACACGCGCCTGCTCGACCTCTGCGCCCACACGATGTGGTTCCTGCCCAACGTGGCCTCGTGCGACGCAATGGAGGCACTGCTGCGCCGTCCGGCCAACGGATTCTACCAAACCTACCAGATCATCAACTGCAGCGGCACGAAAGCTGGCATCGGCATTGACCCCCTCGGGCCTGTGCGCGAAGCCATGGGCGACAACCCGCTGACGACGCGCACCATCACACTCACCTGCGGCAAGCTGACCACCGGCGTCACCCTGCGGCCACTGGGCGGACTGCTGATGCTGCGCAACTGCAAGAGCCCGGAGACCTACTTCCAGACGGCTTTCCGCGTGCAGAGCCCGTGGACGGCGACCGACAAGGACGACCCGACGAAGAAGACCATCTTGAAACCCACCTGCTATGTCTTCGACTTCGCTCCCAACCGTGCCCTGCGCGAGGTGGTGACCTACGCCAACCAGCTAGACGTCGACAGCAACCGCCGCATCACCGACAAGGTGAACGACTTCATCAACTTCCTGCCCATCCTCCAGTTCGACGGCTGCTCGATGAAACGGGTGAACGCCACCGAGATACTTGACTTCGTGGATAACGGCACCAGCGGTACGCTGCTGGCCCGCCGATGGAACAGCGCCCAGCTGGTCAATGTGGACAACGCCACCCTGCAGCGCGTGCTCGACAGCCCCGAAGCGATGGCCACCATTATGAAAATCGAAGGTTTTCGCGCACTGGGCAGCGACATCATCGAGAACATCGTCAACCGTGCGGAGCGGATCAAGAAACTGAAACGTAAGGCTGGCGAAGACCCCAAGAAGAAAAAGGAGCTGACCGCCGAGGAAAAGGAGTACCGCAGCAAGCGGCGCGAAGTACAGGAGAAGCTGATGAAGTTCGCCACGCGCATCCCCATCTTCATGTATCTCACCGACTACCGCGAAGAGAGCCTCGAGGATGTCATCCGTAAACTAGAGCCTTCGCTCTTTGAAAGAGTCACAGGCCTCACCATCGACGACTTCGACCTGCTGCTGCGCATCGGAGTCTTCAACCGCGCCCAGATGAACGATGCCATACTGAAATTCCGCCGCTACGAGGATGCCTCGCTGGCATATACGGGCGTCAACCGTCACGCTACAGACACAAAGATAGGCTTGATGGACAGCAGTGTGCCGATAGAGGCGTTACGACAAGTGGGGCGGTGAACTGGAAATGCGTTGTGCATTTTTAAGAAAAAAACAGTTGCACGGTTCGGATTTTCTGCGTATCTTTGCAGGAACAGATTTCCCATCCGATACGCTCACAAACTGCTGTGCTTCAGCGCCGTAAACCCCCTGTATAAACCTCCATACGGGCTGATATATGCATAACTATCGGATTCCCAGATAATTGATACGAAAAACCATATACCAAGTCTATACCATCTATATACCAAGTTTATGGATGGTAGGGGAATCATAGGGTAACCGGAGGGGAGAGGAAGGGGGATTTGCTGTTAAAAAAGGCGGGTGGAGAAATCACCCGATGCGGGTCCAGTCGATGGGGGGTAGGCCTTGCTGGGCGAGGAGGGCGTTGCACTGTGAGAAGTGGCGGCAGCCGAAGAAGCCGCGGTAGGCGGAGAGGGGCGAGGGGTGGGGGGCGGTGAGGACGTGGTGCCGCGAGCTGTCGATGAGGCTTTTCTTGGCGATGGCGTAGCTGCCCCAGAGGAGGAAGACGATGCCTGTGCGCTGTGCGGAGAGTGCGGCGATGGCTGCGTCGGTGAATTGCTCCCACCCGCGGCGCTGGTGGCTGCCGGCCTGGTGGGCGCGGACGGTGAGGGTGGCGTTGAGGAGCAGCACGCCCTGGTCGGCCCACGGAGTGAGGTCGCCGCTGGTGGTGGGCACGGCGGCGGCGAGGTCGGCGTTGATTTCGGTGATGATGTTGACCAGCGAGGGCGGCACCTTGACGCCCTGCGGCACGGAGAAGCAGAGGCCCATGGCCTGGCCGGGCTCGTGGTAGGGGTCCTGGCCGAGGATGACGACGCGGACGCGGTCGAAGGGCGTGTGGTCGAAGGCGGCGAATATCTTGCTGCCAGGGGGGTAGCAGGTGTGCTGGGTGCGCTCCTCGACAAGGAACTGCTTCAGCTGGGCGAAGTAGGGCGCCTCGAACTGCGGGCGGAGGACTTCGTGCCAGGAGGGGTCGATTTTTATGGCCATGGGCGAGCGGCTTTTCTAGATTCTCTAGAATTTCTAGAATAACTAGAATTTCTAGTTATTCTCTATTGCAGGAACGAGTTGTATTTCTTCTCCTTGCCGATTTGGCTGGCGATGCCGTGGCCGGGGAGGACGGCGTAGTCGTCGGGGAGGGTGAGGATGCGGGTTTTGAGCTTGTCGATGAGCAGGTTGTAGTCGCCGCCGGGGAGGTCGGTGCGGCCGATGCTGAAGTGGAAGAGGGCGTCGCCGGTGATGACCGAGCGGCACTCTGGCAGCACGAAGCAGAGCGAGCCGGGGCAGTGGCCTGGGACGTAGCGGCACTCGATCTGCGTCTCGCCGAGCTGCAGCACCTGTCCGTCCTCGAGGGGGTTGACCTCGAGGTCGTCCATATTGTCGACCGCGAAGCCCATGATGGAGCCGTAGGCCTCGGCCTGACGCAGCAGCTTGCTCCCTTCGGGGTGCATGGAGACGGGCAGGCCGTAGAACTCGCAGGCCTGGCGCAGGCCCGCGATGTGGTCGACATGGGCGTGGGTGAGGAGCACGAAGGCGGGCTTGAGGCCCATGTCGGCGATATACTTGCGCAACTGCTCGTCCTCGTAGGAGGCCTGGCAGGCGGGGTCGACGATGGCGCACTGGTGGGTGGCGGGGTCGACGACGAGGTAGGTATTGACCTCGTAGTGGTTGAATGTGAACTGCTTAACCATTGATCCAGGCTTCTACTTGCTCTTTCTGTACGGCTGGTACGTCGAGCTTGAGTTTTTTGCGGAGGCCGCCGAGGTCGTTGAAGAGCTTGTTGGGGTTGGCACCCTTGAGCTGCTCGAGGGTGTTGATGCCGGCCTTGCGGAGTGCGGGGACCCACTCGGCGGGGACGCCATGGGCCACGAAGTCGGCGTCGGTGGTGACGGGGGCCTTCTTCTCGGGCTTCATCTGCGGGAAGAGGAGGACGTCCTGTATGCTCTGCGCGCCGGTCATCATCATGACGAGGCGGTCGATGCCGATGCCCATGCCGGAGGTCGGCGGCATGCCGTACTCCAGCGCGCGCACGAAGTCCATGTCGATGAACATGGCCTCGTCGTCGCCCTTCTCGCTCAGGCGCAGCTGCTCCTGGAAGCGGCCGAGCTGGTCGATGGGGTCGTTGAGCTCGGAGTAGGCGTTGGCCAGCTCCTTGCCGCAGACGAAGAGCTCGAAGCGCTCGGTGAGCTCGGGGTTGTCGCGGTGGCGCTTGCAGAGGGGCGACATCTCGATGGGGTAGTCGGTGACGAAGGTGGGCTGGATGAGCTTGTGCTCGCACTTCTCGCCGAAGATGGCGTCGATGAGCTTGCCCTTGCCCATGGTGGGGTTGGTCTCGACGCCGAGCTTGGCGCAGGCCTCGCGGAGCTGTGCCTCGTCCATGCCGCTGACGTCGACGCCGGTCTCCTCCTTGATGAGTTGCACCATGGGGGCGCGGCGGAAGGGGGCGCGGAAGTCAATCTCGTTGCCCCAGACGTTGACCTTGGTGGTGCCGTGGAGGGCGCGGGCGATGCGCTCGAGCATGGTCTCGACGAACTGCATCATCCAGTTGTAGTCCTTGTAGGCCACATATATCTCCATGCAGGTGAACTCGGGGTTGTGGGTGCGGTCCATGCCCTCGTTGCGGAAGTTGCGGCTGAACTCGTAGACGCCTTTGAAGCCGCCGACAATCAAGCGCTTGAGGTACAGCTCGTTGGCGATGCGGAGGTAGAGGTCGATGTCGAGCGCGTTGTGGTGGGTGATGAAGGGGCGTGCGGCGGCACCGCCGGGGATGCTCTGCAGCACGGGGGTATCCACCTCGAGGTAGCCCTGCTCGTTGAAGTAGGCACGCATCTCGTTGACAATCATGGCGCGCTGGACGAAGGTGTCGCGCACCTGGGGGTTGACGATGAGGTCGACGTAGCGCTGGCGGTAGCGCTGCTCGGGGTCGCTGAAGGCGTCGTAGACCACGCCGTCCTTCTCCTTGACGATGGGCAGGGGGCGGAGGCTCTTGCTGAGGACGGTGAGGGACTTGGCGTGGATGGAGATCTCGCCCATCTGGGTGACAAAGACATAGCCGGTGACGCCGATGATGTCGCCAATGTCGAGCAGGCGCTTGAAGACGGTGTTGTAGAGCGTCTTGTCGTCGCCGGGGCATATCTCGTCGCGCTTGATGTAGAGCTGAATGCGGCCGGTGTGGTCCTGGAGCTCGACGAAGCTGGCGGCGCCCATGATGCGGCGGCTCATGATGCGGCCGGCGAAGCTGACACTCTGGAAGAGCGTGTTGTCCTGCGGGAAGCGCTCCAGGATGTCGGCAGCTTCGACGTTGACCTCGTAGAGGTTGGCGGGATAGGGGTTGATGCCGAGTGCCTTGAGTTCGGCGAGGGAATTGCGGCGGATTTGTTCCTGTTCGGTGAGTTCTGCCATATTGTTGTCTGTTTTTGATTGCTGATTCTATGATTCTTGTATGATGCGGCGTATGGAGTGGAGACGGTGCGAGTAGCCGTCGCCGACCTGTATGCCGTGCTGGTCGAGGATGTCGATGCGAACAAAGCCCGAGGCGTGGACAATGCGGCCGTCGCCGAGGCAGATGCCGACGTGCACGATGCGCCCCTCGGGGTTCTGGAAGAAGGCCAGGTCGTCGCGCTGCGGGTCGCAGGCGCAGACCTCGACGCCGCAGGTGGCCTGCTGCGACGCGTCGCGGGGGAGCCAAACGTCCATGGCCTTGAAGCACACCTGGGTGAGGCCCGAGCAGTCGATGCCCGCGCTGGAGCGGCCGCCCCAGAGGTAGGGGGTGCCGAGGAAGAGGCCCTCGGCAAGGTCGGCAGCCGTGGCGAAGGGGGTGTACTGCTTGTTGTCGACCCACCCCTCGTAGCCGTCGTAGTCGAGGCGGACGTGCGACCATTTCTCGTCGCGGCGGAGCACCTCGAAGGTGTCGGCGGCAAGGAGTTGGTTGACCATCTCGGCGCGGTCCGAGGGTTCGGCGCGCAGGGGAACGGCGGGGAGGAAGCAGTAGCCTTTCATGATCGGTGTGTCGTTGGCGGTTGGATGTTGGCGGTTATTGGGCTATAACTGACCGCGTTCGATGGAGCGGACGATGCGGTCGATGAGGTCGTCCTTCTTGTCGTGCTGCGGGTCGAACTTGGTTTTGAGGTTGAAGCCGAAGATGCGGGCGAAGGTCTGGTAGAGGCCCGCGCGGAAGGAGCCGCGGAGCTCGCCGACGATGCTGTAGGCCGTGCGGCTGGTTTCGCGGTCGATGAGCTTGATGAGCACCAGACCCTGCGAGAAGGTGTATTTGGACAGCTCGCCCTTGTAGTCGTCCATCAGCTGTTTCTCGGCGGCTTTGACGGCGGCCTTGCGCTGTTTCTTAGGTAGTTGCGCTATCTCCACCTCGAGGGCGTCGAGGCGCCGCTTGCCCTCGCGGGCGTAGGGGAGCATGAGGCGGACGTTGCGGATGAGCTTGCTGTTCTGACGTATCTCCTTGGGGGTGAGCAGCATGCCCGAGGCATAGACGGTGACCTCGCGGAGCTGGTAGAGGGGCACGGTGTCGCCGTCGAGGATGGTGCCGAAGGTCATGTGCTCGTTGGCCTGCAGGCGCGAGCGCACCTGCTCGTAGGTCGAGGTGCCGCCCTGCGGGTCGTCTTGGGCCCAGGCGGCGGCGCCGACAAGGAGCAAGGCCAAGGCCACAAGGGGGCGCATGGCGCGGAGGATCGTCGGGGTCTGTCGGGGTTGTTTCACGCTTTTTATAACTAGGAACAAGATATTTTATTGCACTAGGGGCGAAAATTAACTCAACTCGCTATGCACCAGCACATTACAAAGGTTGCAAAAAAGTGGGCAAAAATCCGGCTTCAGGCCAAAAAACGCACTCGCACAAGAAGTTGACAAACAATACATTAGAGGCACTTGGTTCTGCCCTTCTTCTGCCCTTGTAGGGGGCTGGCAGGCGAAGGGGCGGCGAAGGGGCCGGAAGGGGGGCCTATTCGACGGCACGGACGACGCGGAAGCCGAGGTAGGAATAACGGAAGGTGGGGTTGACGTGGATGCGGAAGGTGGGGCGCATGTGGCGGTCATAGTCGTACCAGCCGCCGCCACGGCGGACGCGGTAGGTGCCGACGGCGGGGCCCGTGGGGTCGAACTGCGTGACGTCGGGATAGGGACCGTACCAGTCGCTGCACCACTCCCAGACGTTGCCGCTCATGTCGTAGAGTCCCAGCACGTTAGGCTTCTTCTGGGCCACGGGGTGGCTGCAACTGTCGGCGTTGTCGCGATACCAGGCCACAGAGTCGACATCATAGCTGCCGGCATAGAGCAGGTAGGTCGGAAGCACCTCAGGCGCAGGCTGTTGCGGAGCCAGGTGGCCACCGCGGGCGGCATACTCCCACTGTGCCTCGGTGGGCAGAGAGTACTGAATGCCAGTATTCTGCGTCAGGCTGTCGCAGAAAGCGACGGCTTCCTCGTAGGTGACGTTCTCGACAGGGTTGTCGGGGTTGACGAAGAGGCTGGGATTGTAGCCCATAACCGACTGGAAGACAGCCTGCGTGACCTCGGTCTGGCTGATGAGGAAGTCTTTCGTGATGTTGACGATATGGTACGGTTTCTCCTGATTTTCAGTGAATCCCGTGGAGTCGAAACTGCCCATGATGAAGGTGCCGGCCTTGACGTGGACGAGGGTCATGGTATGGATCGAGTCGGGGGGGACAATCTCGGTGAAGACGTCGACGCCGCGCATGCGGACAAGCCCACCTTCGGCGGTGTAGGTAGAGGTCTCTTCCTCCTTGTTGCAGCCGACCACCACGGCGGAGGCGGCGAGGGCCACGAGGGCCAACAGGAACATGCTTCTTCTCATCTTTTTCGCAACTTACTGGTTTACAATCGCAATGCGCCCAAAAGGCACACTTTTGACGCTGCAAAGATACGAAGAAAAATCCAACCTGCGGCATAAAAAAATGCATTCCAGCGAAAAAATGGCAGAGAGAAACGAAAAAATAGTGTATCTTTGCAGAACGGAACGCACGGCAGACCGATGCGTTAAAACCCTAGAAACAAGATTCATAAGATGGAACGAGAAGTGATTTTGAGAACGGAAGGGCTGAGCAAGACCTTCACCCTCTCGCGAAAGCAACAAAAAATAGAGCGGAGCCAGGAGAAGCGCAAGACGGCAGTGGACACATTGAGCTTCGAGGCCTACCGCGGCGAGATATTCGGCCTGCTGGGCCCCAACGGCGCCGGCAAGACGACGACCCTGCGCATGCTCTCCACCCTGATACGCCCCGACAGCGGCGACGCCGTGCTCGACGGCTACAGCGTTGTAAACCAGCCAGAAGCGGTGCGCGGAAAGATAGGCTTCCTCACCTCGGAGCTGAAGCTCGAGGACTTCTTCACGCCGAACTACCTCTTCGACTTCTTCAGCCGCCTGCACCACGTGGACGAGAGCACCGCAGCCGCACGCAAAGAGCAGATGTTCAGCCGCTTCGGCATCGACAAGTTTGCCGAGGTCAAGGTGGCCAATCTCTCGACCGGCATGAAGCAGAAGCTGAGCCTGGTCATCTCGCTGGTTCACAACCCCGACATCGTCATCTTCGACGAGCCGACCAACGGACTCGACGTGCTGACGGCACGCACGGTGACCGACTACCTGCAGGAGCTGCGCTCCGAGGGCAAGACCATCATACTCAGCACCCACATTTTCAGCCTCGTAGAGCGCCTCTGCGACCGCGTGGGCATCATCATCGACGGCCGCATGGTGGCCTGCGGCACCCTCGACGAGGTGTGCAACGGAATGAATATCGAGGACCGATTCTTCGAACTGTACAAAGAAGTGAAAGGAGGTGAAGAATGAAAAGCAACACCCTGACTATCATCAAGAAAGAATTCGCCCGCTTCTTCGGCGACCGCCAACTGCTGTTCACCTCGGTGATCATGCCGGGCCTGCTTATATACATTATATATAGCCTCATGGGCAGCGGCATGGAGAAGATGATGACCGAGGGGCAGGACGAGATGGTGACGCTGCGGGTGGCGAACCTGCCACCGACCCTGGAGCCTATGGTGACCGGACTGCCCTCGACAATAATACTTCAACAACCTGTCTCCCAAGAGGATATCGACAACCTAAAAGACAAAGACCTCAACGAGGTGCTGGTGCGCTTCCCCGAGGACTTCGGCGAGATGGTCGAGACCTACAGCCCGCAGAGCGGCGTCGCCGCGCCCAACGTGGAGATCTACTACAACTCGGCCAACAACGCCTCGAGCCGCGTCTACAACATGCTCGACGCCAGCCTCACCGCCTACGAGGACCAGATGGCCAACCGCTTCGACATCAACCGCGCCACCCCCGACGAGGAGACCGGCGAGGTACCTAGCTTCGACATGGCCAGCCAGGACGACGTGCTGGGCAGCATCCTCTCCAAGCTCATCCCCATGCTGATACTGATGATGCTCTTCAGCGGCGTGATGGCCATCGCCCCCAGCTCCATCGCCGGCGAGAAAGAGCGCGGCACCATAGCCACCCTGCTCGTCACCCCCATGCGGCGCAACGAGCTGGCGCTGGGCAAGGTAGTGTCGCTCAGCGGCATAGCCCTGCTGAGCGGCCTGTCGAGCTTCATCGGCATCGTGCTGTCGCTGCCCAGGATGATCCCGGCCGATGCCGCCGGCGTCGAGCTGGGACTCAACTACACGGGCGCCGACTATACGGTGCTGCTGCTCATCATCCTGGCCACGGTGCTCATCATGGCCTCCGCCGTCAGCCTCCTCTCGGCACTGGCCAAGGACGTCAAAAACGCCGGCACCATGATCACACCCCTCATGCTGGTCGTCATGTTCTGCGGCCTCGTACCGATGTTCCAAAGCCATGTGCCCGAAGGACTTGCGGCCTACCTCATACCCTTCTACAACTCCATCCAGGTGATGACCGCCACTTTCGCCCACGAGATGACGTGGATGCCCGTCGTGGTGACCCTCGGCGCCAACGTGGTCTATACCGGCGTGGCCGTCTGGGGCCTCACCAAGATGTTCAACAGCGAAAAGGTGATGTTCAGCAAGTAGGAGGGGAATTGAAAATTGAAAATTGAAAATAAGAAGCTTGGAAATAGGATGAAACGACTGATCATACTGCTGCTTTTTCAACTGTCAATTTTCAATTTTCAATTGATAAAGGCCCAGTGGTGGACAGGCTGGAGCCGGCAGACGTCGCTGGCGCTGTGCCTGCACCTCGACGGCGACAGCCTGCAGCTCTACAGCCCCCTTCAACACCCCGACCCCATCGCCATCAGCCAGTGGAGCCTGCGCAGCGACACCCTACGCATCGAGTGCCGCAGCATCGGCTTCAAAGCCACCCTGGCACGCCGTGGCGACCTCTGGCAGGGCAACTGGCGCCAAGGCCTGCTGCGCGAACAGATCACCTTCCACCCCGCCGACACCCTCTACCAACTGCGCCGCCCGCAGACCCCACAACCGCCCTACCGCTTTGAAGAAGAGACCATTGCGGCAGACTATGTGGACAGCCGAGGCGACAGCATACACCTCGAAGGCACCCTCAGCTACCCCAAGGACGGGCGCGGTCCCTACCCCACCCTGCTCCTGGTCAGCGGCAGCGGACAGCAGAACCGCGACGAGGAGCTCCTCTTCCACAAGCCCTTCCTCGTGCTGGCCGACTACCTAGCCTCCCGAGGCATAGCCACCCTGCGCTACGACGACCGCGGCGTGGGCGCCAGCACCGGCCCCCTCGACAGCGCCGACACCCACATCCTGGCCGAGGATGCCGAAGCCATGCTCAACGCGCTGAAAACCAATCCGCACGTCGACCGCCGCCGCCTCGGCATCGGTGGCCACAGCGAGGGCGGCGCCATAGCCCCCATGGTGGCAGCGCGCAACAAGGACGCGAGGTTCGTCGTCATGCTGGCCGCACCCGGCACCACAGGCCGCCAGGTGCTGGTGCAGCAGAACGAGGACCTGCTCCGCGCACAAGGCGTGCCGCAGCACCTCAGCAGCCTCCGCGCACGCTGCATCGACGCTCTCATAGCACTGCCGCAGGGCAGCACCGTGAAGGACTATCAGGCTGTCATACTGCAACATACCGACGGCCTGTCGCCCGAACAGATCGACAGCATTGGCCTCAAAAAGGGCATGGCCTACACCCTGAAGCAACAGCTGGAGACACCCTGGATGCAGGGCTTCCTCCGCCTCGACCCGGCCGAGTACCTGCCACGTGTGCGGGTGCCCATGCTGGCACTGCAGGGACTGAAAGACAGGCAGATAGCGGCAAAAGAGAACCTGGCAGGCATACGCCGCCTGGCAGGCAACAGGGTGCAGTGCGAGGCGCTGGCCGACCTCAACCACCTCTTCCAGCATTGCCTGACGGGGGCGGCCGACGAATACGTACAAATCGAAGAGACCTTCGCTACCGAAGCGATGGAGCTGATTTCCAAATTCATAAACAACCTGACGGAACAATGATCGAGAGCAACAAACGAATCTACTACATCCTGATGGCCTTCGCGGCGCTGGCACTGGTGCTGACGGTGATGGCTTGCATCGTGGCCGCCGACTGGCAGCTGTTCTACAGCATGGCGCTGGCGGTGCCCGTGGCCCTGGTCAGCGGGGTGGTGTGCATGGCTATGTACCTGTATCCCACGACAATACCCGAAGAGGGGCAGGGCAAACGCAAGCGCCGCTCGGTGCATGTGCCCGACACGATGGGATTCCGCTGGGTGACGGCCGGCGCGGTGTCGCTGGGCGCCTGCCTGCTGCTGATGATGATAGCCCTGCTGGTCATCAACCTGCTGAGGCCGTGGCAGTTTGTGGTGCTGACGCTATTGGTCTTGGCGGCCATGCTGACCACGGCGCTCCTCGTCAACAAGCGCATCTGCTCGATTGCCGGCGTGCCACTACCGCGGAGGCCGATCCGCAACACGCTGCTCGAGGCCTGGGACACCTTGGTGAGCTTCTTCGTATAGCATCGGGGCTAAAACACCCGAAAATCGACATAAAACGCTCGCGTACAACACATTGTACGCGAGCGTATTTTTTTGCAAAAAAGTGCCCGAAAGCCCCCAAATTGCCCCAACACAAACAACTGACTACCACACATCTAAGGGTATCCTCTTCTTCCTTGGTAGGTATATGGTAGGGGGATCACTTTAATTAGCCGTGGGCGTGAGCCCACGGGGCGCATCGGGCGGGCGCACAACGGAGCCCCGTCAGGGGCGGCACAATCTGCGTTAGTGTGTCGCCTCTGGCGGGGCTCCGGATTCTCGCTTGGGGGTCAGTCCGTGGGCTTGCGCCCACGGCTATTCATGGTGTCGCCCTGCGCGGGCTCCTGTGGGAACAAGGTCAGTGGACGGATCGACCGCCGTAGCGGCTGCCGCTGTCCACGCCCTGGCCGCCCGAACCGAAGTAGAAGTACCACGCGCCGCGCGGGCTGCCCGCGTAGAGCGACGAGGACCAGTAGAAGCCGCCCTCGCCCGCGTCGTAGAGCTCACCGTCCCAGCGGGAGCCGGCGGCGGGCAGGAAGAGGCTGTTGCCGTTGGCGGCGGTGAACTTGCGGCCTGCGACGCCGTTCACTTGCGTCCACTCGGCGGTGGTGTTGGCGATGAGTTCTTCCCACTCCTCTTTCGTGGGCATGCGGGCGCCGTCGCCCAGCTTCTGCGCGGCCACGTCGTCAATCGCCTGCAGGGTGGTCAGGTTGTCGGGTGTACCGTAGGTGGTGCTGGTGTTGTACTTGGTGAGCGTCTGCAGGCTGCCCTCGGCATCAACGGTGCAGTACTTGTACGTGCTCCAGTTGTAGACCTCCTTCGTGGCGGTCTCGCCCCAGGCGTAGTAGTCGCCACGGCCCTCGGGCGTGGTGGCGCCGAGGTTGCACTTGGCCCACAGCAGGCCAGAGGGCAGGCCGAGGTCCACCCACTCGGCGGTCTCCGTGCCGGTGTTGCCGCCGCCGTTGCCGTTGTTGTCATTGTCGTCGTCCTTGCCGCAGGCGGTGAAGGCCAGCGCGGCTCCCATGGCCATGAAGGTCAGCAGCCTGATGGTCTTTTTCATTTTGTCTGTTTTTGGGTTGATATCGGATTTGTTTAATACAAGAAAGTGTCCGCTGCATCAGCAGTCTTCGACGGCGCCTTTGATTTGCACCTTGGTGAGGCCCTCGTCGATGATGGGTTGGACTAACGTCTTCATTTCCTGCGGGGTGAACTTCTGCAGGCCCTGCATGGGTGTGGGGCGGTCGATGGTGTAGACCATCCACTCGCGTGGGCGGAGGAGGCGCACGATGTCGAGGAGGCCTGCGACGACTTCGGGGCTCGACGAGTCGAAGTCGGGGCTGCGGAGCATGCAGGTCTGGAGGACGAAGTCGCCGCCAAAGCCACGGAGCGCCTCGACGACACGGGAGAGGTCGTAGCCCGGGGCAGGGATGTTTATCTTGGCTATCAGCTCGTTGGAGGGTGCGTCGATTTTCATGATGGGGTTGTCGACGCGACGCAGGGCGGCGAAGACTTCGGGGAGGTGGACGCGTGTGGCGTTGCTGAGGACGCTGACTTTGGCCTGCGGGTAGTGAAGGTCGCGCAGGCGGAGGGTGTCGTCGATGATCTGCGGGAACTCGGGGTTGAGGGTGGGTTCGCCGTCGCCGCTGAAGGTGATGCTGTCGACGGGGGTGCCTTGCTGCTTGAGTTTGAGGAGCATGCGCTCGAGGTCGCCGCGCACCTTGGCGGCCGAGGGGAGGACGGTGTCGTCGCGCCCGTCGCGGTTCCAGCCGCACTCGCAGTAGATGCAGTCGAAGTTGCATATTTTGCCCCGCTCGGGCAAGAGATTGATTCCCAGCGAGCTGCCAAGGCGGCGGCTGAAGATGGGTCCGAACACAGTTTCTTCGCGTATCATAATGTTATGCAATATTTTTGCCACAGTGGCGTTACAATGTTCTAAAAAGGTATCCGTTATGAATAGAATCCATATAAAAAAAAGCATCGCTTGGGATGCTCTTCGGTGGTCTGTGGGAGATTCGAACTCTCGACCTCTTCCGTGTGAAGGAAGCGCTCTAAACCAACTGAGCTAACAGACCATAGGTTGTTGGTGTCTTTTTTTCTCTCGAAAACGGGTGCAAAAGTACGAACATTTTTTGACACGACAAAATTTTTCTTCAAAATGGGCCAGAAAAAGCAATCGCCAACGAAGTCGCAGGTGGTCGGAATAGCCTGGATTACAGCGCTATTCATACTCCTTGCCGGGTTTCTCTTTTTTTCGCGGCGAGGGGGTGGCGAGGGGGTGCCAAACGACAGCATAAAGGTGTCGGACATCGCGAAATTGGCACGGAAGGAGGACTCGGTCTACCGCTCGCGCCGCGCGCATGCCGAGCCGCGACGGCGGCCGCAGGAGCCTGCGCGCGCCGAGGAGCCCCTCTACAGCACCGAGGCCGCCCCGGCAAGGAAGCAGCCACTGAGGGTGGAGCTGAACGCGGCAGACACGACGGCCCTGATGCTGTTGCACGGCATCGGGCCGGCCTACGCGCAGCGCATCGTGCGCTACCGCGAACGGCTGGGCGGCTTCGTCGACATGAGCCAGCTGCTCGAGGTCTACGGCTTCACGCCCGCACTGCTGGAGCACATAGCCCCCTACCTGCTGCTGGACACGCTGGGCATCAGGAAGATAAGCATCAACAACATCGGACTGAAGGCGCTGGCGCGGCACCCGTATGTGGAGTACTACCAGGCACGCGACATCGTGAACCTGCGGGCGCACGGCGTGGTGTTCGAGACGGAGGAGGACCTGCGGGCGGTGCCCTCGATGGCCGACAGCACCCTGCAAAGGCTGCGCCCCTACCTGGACTACGCGCCCGCCGCCGTCGGAACAAAAAACACGTCCGACACACAATAATAGGCACGATTGCGCGTTAGGCTACAAAAAAAGGACACTAACATGCTAGACTCCAACCCTTCGTGGGTCGCCGTAATGACCTATCCCGGCGCCGAGCCCCTGGTGGCAGAGCGTTTCCGCGACGCGACGCCGCCGATAGAACACTACCTGCCGATGCTCTGCGGCAAAGACAAGCGCTTCAAAAAGAACCCGATACAGGAGAAGCCCATGTTCCCATGCTACGTGTTTGCGCGCATCAACAACAAGCAGGTCTACCAGACGCGGACGACGAAGGGGGTGCTGTTTATCGTGTCGAGCCAGCACAGCATCATCCAGGTGCCGGAGAAGGACATCGAGGCGGTGAGGGCCTTCGAGGCGTCGCAGCGCAAATTCTACATCCACGAGACCACGAAGCTGGTGAAGGGCGCCGAGGCCATCATCACCGACGGCGAGTTCGCCGGCATGCGCGGACGCCTGGTGAAAGGCTGCAAAGACGGCAACTTCTGCGTGAGCATCAGCGTGATGAACCTCTCGTTCGTGGTGCGCTTGCGCCGCTACGAACTGCGGCCGGCAGAGCAATGAAAGAAAGGCACGGAACATTCCGCGCCTTTTCTTTTTGTGATCTGCACAAGATTTGAACTTGTGACCTCTTGCCTGTCAAGCAAGCGCTCTAAACCAACTGAGCTAGCAGATCGGTGCGATTCCGCTCTCGAAATCGGGTGCAAAAATACACACTTTTTCCGACATGGCAAAATAATTTTGAAAAAAATTTGTAATTTTGCATTCCACAAACAAAAAAACTCAAGATGAAAAAGACACTAATAACACTGATTATCACCCTGTTGTCACTCACAACGGCGGTGTCGCAAAATCCACTCAACAATGCCGCCGACAACATCGTCGGCACCTATTCCGGCGAGCTGAACGGGGATAAATTCAAGGCAAAAATCACAAAATTGACCGACGGAAGCTACCGCGGACAGATCATCTGGGTGGAAAACGACCGTGACGCGCAGGGACACAAGCTGTTAGACACAAAAAATCCCGAAAAGAAGCTGCGCAACACGCCCTGCGACCGCATCGTGCTGTTCAGCGGCCTGCGCTACGACGCCAAGGAACGCGAGTGGAGCGGGACAAAAATCTACGACCCCACACGCGGCATGCGGGCCAAACTGGTGGCCTCGTGGACCAAAGACGGGCAGCTGCGGCTGAAGTGCAGCGTGATGGGCATCAGCAAGAACCTCTACTGGCAACGTATTGATAAATAGAACCATAGCATGGCAGACAACTACCTCGAGAAACGCTACGAAGAGACCCTCGGCCAGCAGCGCCCGAAGGTGAAGCGCGTGGGCAACACAGTCGACACCCTGCTGCGGAAGAACCGCAGCACGCGCGGGTACAATATAAAATATATAGTGAGCGAACAGGAGCTGCGCCGCATCATAGAGGTGTGCAGCAAGGTGCCGTCGGCCTGCAACCAGCAGGTGCTGAGGTTCTTGCCCGTCACCAAGGAGAGCGGTGCCGACCGCGTGCTGCCCCTCGTCAAGATGGGGGCGGCGCTGCCCGAGCTGCACCTGCCCTTCGAGGGCACCGAGCCGCAGGCCTTCATCATCTGCTGCTCGACGGCCAAGGAGTCGCCGCTGGTAGACGTAGACCTCGGTATTGCCCTGCAGAGCATGCTGCTGAAGGCCGTGGAGATGGGCCTTAACGGACTGATAATCGGCGCCTTCAACCGCGAGAAGCTGCGCGAGGCGTTCAACCTCCCCTACCCTCCGCTCATGGTGCTGGCCATCGGCAAAGGCGCCGAGCGCATCGAGCTGACGCCCATCGGAGCCGACGAGAGCCACGCCTACTACCGCCGCGACGGCATACACTACGTGCCGAAGGTGCGACCCGACGAGCTGATTATCAGCACCCATGCGTAGAGCGCCGCTCGTGCCGACAGCCCTGGCCCTCATGGCCGGCATCGCCGTGGCACGGCTGGCACCGGGCCTGCCCATCGGCGTGTGGGTGGGCGGCATGGCGGCAGCAACCCTGGCCGGCGGACTGATGCTGATAGCCGGCACCAAGCGCTACGAGCGCATACTGGGCGCACTGTTCCTGGCGGTGGTATTCGTCGCCGGAGGGCTGCGGAGCATCGTCGCCGACCCGACACGCGACGAACTGGACTGGAGCCACCACTGTACACCTCCGAACTATCTGGAAATCAAACTTAAGGAAACTCCCGTACCGAGGGAGAAGAGCTACCGCGCGCGGGCGGAAGTGGTCAGCGTCGACAACATCGGCGTGCGCGGACGCATGACCCTCTACCTGCGGAAGGACGCGCAGGCGGCGGCGCTGCGCTACGGCGACCGCCTGCTGGCACACGGGTATGCCGACACCATCCGCCGAACCCTCTACGTGACGGGCGACCACTACCTGGTCACCGCAAGCGACAGCACCTCGCGCCGCGCACGCATTGAGCAGCTGAGAATGAGACTGTTGCGACGCATGCAAGAGGGACCGCTTCCACGACGCGAGGCCGGAGTGGCCGAGGCGCTGACGGTGGGCTGGCGCGGCGACCTGGATGCCTCGACGCAAGCCGCCTACCGCGACGCAGGCATCGCTCACCTGCTGGCAGTCAGCGGATTGCACGTCGGCCTGCTGGCAGCCATGGTCGGAGGCCTGATGTTCTGGACCGGCCGCGAGCGACGCGGGCGCACCGCGAGGGGGACCATGCAGCTGGCAGCCGTCTGGACCTTCGCGCTGCTGACGGGTCTGGCGCCCTCGACGATACGTGCCGCGCTGATGTTCAGCCTATTCATTATCAGCAACATACTAGGAAGGCGAACCGACCGCATGAACCTGCTGGCGGCCTGCGCGATGATCACACTGTCGGCCGACCCCGACCTGCTGGCAGACACGGGGTGGCAGCTCTCCTACAGCGCCGTGGCCGGCATACTGATGGCGCTGCCCGTCATACACCGATACCGCAACCGCCTGTGGCAGAGCGCCATGGTGAGCTTGGCAGCGACGCTGGCCACCCTGCCGACAGTGGTGGCCACATTCCACCGACTGCCCGCCTACTCGCTGATAACCAACCTGATAGTAGTACCCTTTGCGGGGGTGCTGCTGGTGCTGTCGCTGGCCTACATGGCGGTGCCGTGCCCCGCGACGGCCGCGCCGCTGGGGTGGGCCCTGCGGGCGACGGAGTGGCTCACGGGGCAGGTGGCAGGGCTGCCCGGGGCAGTGGTCGAAGGCCTCCACCCCGACGGATGGGCCACCGCAGGCATCGCCATCACTACCGCCCTGATATTCATCACGTTACAAATCCTCGAATTTTTGAAGAAAAAACAGAAAAAATCCTGAAAATCGCGCTCGCGCAACAAGGTGATTTTCAGCGCTGTAGAAGCACCTGCTTCTGCCCTTCTTCTGCCTTGGTAGAGGGGTGGTTGGAGGCTCCGCCAGGAACCCGCACAGAAAAAAAATTTTGCCACAATAGAAAAAGTTCGTACTTTTGCACTCGCAAACCGCCAGAAGATGGTTTGCCGAGAAAGAAGCATTTTTGCTCCTTATTCCTTGGATGTAAAACTGGACACTTTACAGATGAAATAAAGGAATAGAGGATAGGAATGCTCCCGTTGGTGTGTATACATGTCCCAGATATGATACCTCCTTGTGGAGCTACTCATAACGCCTTTATTTTTATTTCAGGGAGTCCAGACCCTACATCCAAAATACGGGACACAAATGGATGGCTCCACTTTCTCCGTTGTACTTTTTTCCTTTTCCCGGGCCGGAAGACAAACCTGAACCGACGGGCACGATGGTATATAACTGTGCATGAAAGGTAACACAATGAGAACAGCATCAAAAACGATGTATCTTGCAATCTGCGGATGCCTAATCGCGGTAGTGCTCACGTCAGCAACCTGCAAAAGTTTCGACCCCGGAGCAAGAAAAGAGAAGCAAAAGCCCGTCAAGGTGACAAGGAGTGCCATCCAACCTGATAGTGCCGTGGTGGAGAGACTGGGCGACACTGTGTGCAGCCTAATGTTCAACCCCCGGGCGGCGAACCTCTATTTGGTCAACCCGCTCGAGCGTCCTGCCGACCACAACTTCACCATCGGAGGATACAAGGTAGAACAACATGTTGCGACCTTGCAGCCCGACTACCTCAGCACCCTTCTATTCCTGATGGCCGACAGTGCAAGCTACAACGACAGCCCAATGATCCCCGCCGTGGCATTTATGCCTGAAGTCGCACTGGAAATACCTGGAAAGGACGAGACTCTTTCTGTCATATTTTCCTTTATCAGCCAGCAAATGGCTATCGTAAGAAACGGCGCTGTCCAAAAAACGATCCGATATAACAACACTCGCCTATTCTTATTATTCTTCAACAACATCCTACACAACGATTTATATAACAAGCAATTAAACACCCCCGGAAAATGAAAAAGATTACGACATTATTGGCGGCCTTGCTGATTTGCAACGGCTTGATGGCTGGCAAAGTAAAGACCATAATCGTTGCAGATACCCGCAGCAACTTGCGCTGCGGCATCCAGACCAATGTGGCCTTCACATACACGGTATTGGAGGTGGTCGCCGCCCAACTGGAAATGGTCGAGAACTTCGAACCTCCCATCCTGCTCGACGAATTCCGCTGCAACAAAGACGAACTGCAGCGTCAACTTTCCGGTTTCTCCTGCACGCCGGAAGATGTGGTTCTATTCTTTTATTTCGGCCACGGGGCACGGAGTACGGACGACAAGTCGCTCTTCCCACAGATGCAACTGAAAGACGAGGCCGGAAACTTCACCAGCGACACCCACGTCCCACTGGAGGATGTCAAAGACATACTGGTCAAGAAAGGTGCAAAATTTGTTTTCGTGTTTGGCGATTGCTGCAACAGCGAAGCCTCTTGGCTCCGTCCCAAGACCAGCAGTCTAGTGGCCGCCTCAGACGGCAACAGCGAATTCACACCCGACCCCAGACTGCAAAGAATGCTGCGCCAACTGTTTATAGACAACCAAGGTTCTATTATGACAACCGGCAGCCAGGTCGGAACCCCAAGCTACTATATCGGCCCTGAATCCGAGGGTGGCAACTGCACCAGCAACCATTTTGGAATGTACACCAACGCATTCTGGAGCACACTGCTAATCAATGAAGATGCCAACCTGACATGGGAAAAATGGCTCAGCACCGCCAGCCAACTCACCCAAAAACTAGCACAGGAAAGGTCGAAAAACACCCTCAAGCAGAAACCCATCTACCAGATAGACACAAAACCAGCCGCACCTGCACCCACACCGACACCAAAGCCCACAACTCCTCCCGTAACCCCAAAACAAGAGCCTGTGCCACCTAAACAGGAAGAACGAGTGAAGACCAAGCAAGAGGAGACCGCACCCACGCCTCAAGAAAAACAAGAGCACAAAATCGACCATTCGCTCCAGAAACTTCTGGTAGCCATTGCATCGGACCGAAATAGCTATGAGTACAGGGAGCGCACAGCAAAGTCTGTGCTGAAAGAAGTCTTTGCGCCCAAAGCGCGTGTGGAAGTAATTGCTCAAAACGGCCGCACCATTGTAGAAAGCGAAACCGCAGCCGACTTCCTCGAGCGTATCAGCCTTGCCGAGCGACTGCGCAACATCTCCATACGACAGCAAGAGGTAGACTCCAACGGAAGAACCACCTACCTCCTTGTGCACGAAGTATATGAAAAGAAACAATAACCACAAAAGTAGACTGCACATTATGAAAATAAGAAACATTTTCCTGTTGCTTGCCATTTCGTCGTGTTTCATACCCGCCGTAGCACAACGCCCCGACCAGACGCACAACCTGAACGAAGAAGACCTGACCGAACTGACCAAGCGCGCCACCGAGAAGGTGAACGAGTTCAACCGCCACCTGTCGTACATCGCCACCCCTATCAAGGTCAACTCGCTCGAAGAGCAGAAAAACGTCGAAGCCACCAAGAGCCGCAAGGTAAAACAGTGCCTGAACCTTTTCATTGGAAAAGGGTATGAATACGAGGACATGTATGGCAACACGCAAGCCCCTGTGGTCATGGAGGTCAGTTCCGTAAACCGCAAGACAAAGGCTGTCTCCATAAGCCGTCCGCAAGTCAGGCAATACCTAGATAGGATGCGCCGCAACTATCATCGATATGACCGCATAGAGATTACCTCCAGTGATTGCTACATCGCAGACAATTCGCTCAAAGAGGTAGACGACGGCCTGTACATGTGCGTGCTTTCCTATACGCAATTCTATCGTGGCGAGCGAGGAGACCGCATCGCATATCAAGACCGGACCGACAAGAACGTCGTTGTCTACTTCGAGCGCACAGAGATTGACGGAAAAGTCCGCTGGCTTATATGGCTGGGCAACATCTCTGTCAAGCAAACTGAATAGCCCATGAGACGACTGTTGCTGACACTTGTGTCGGTGCTAGCATTGTCAGCACCGACACATGGCCAGTCGCTTGACGACTACAACATGCTGCAATACAAGATGGAGGTTAAGCAGATTGCAGAGTTCATGGAGAGGTTCAACCTGAGTGAGCTTCCGCCCAACCTTCATCCCGACGATACCTTGCTGCGCGAGAAGGCGTACCTCATGCTTTTCGACCGGGAACTGATTGACCGGCGCCAAGAGGAGGTGCGGTTCCTGGTGCAAAGGTTGGCGGCCGAGAAGCCTCGTCTGTCGTTTACCGACACTGCATGGTGCGCCGAGGCCGTTTGTCGCGCAGTGCTGGACGGGAAACCGACACGATTGACACTTGTCCTGCGTACCGAGCACGTCGCGGGTCACCGATTTAAATGGGTGATAAGCGATGCACGAGGGGAGTGCCTGGCTCTTACTCCTAAGAAAAGCAACCCCGGCCTCCGCATCAACCCCACAGACAACGAGGTAAACTTCCTGTCACTTCACGACGTCACAAAGAACGAATGGCAAAATATCCTCAACTACAAAGCTTCCGGCACACCGCTGGACGGACTCTCCGTGTTTTTCGCCTTGGTGCAAAGCGGGAGACTGAAAATAGAATATGTCGAGGAACTTGCCTACCACTTTTGGAAACCCAGCTACCAATTCACCGTGCGCGACTTCCGCCGCGACGACTTCAACGCGGGCTGGCTCATTTCGGATTTTACAATTAAAAAAGATACATAATCGTTTCGCCACATGAAAACACTCATATCCAGACTGCTGACCATTGCAGCATGTAGCCTCATTGTTGCTGCATGCGCGGAAGAATATACCACACGAACCCTCACAGGCCAAGTACACCGCGACGGCGAGGTGACAATTGCGGTGGACTATGACATCACTCAATATCTGGTAGACGGGAAAACAACAAGCAGCGACCTCGCGGCCTCGGTCAGCATCACATCGGACAACGAGGTGAGCGACTTGCGTCTCTATTTGGACGACAGCCTGATGGCCACCGCATCAAGCTTGCCTATGAAAAAGGAACTCTATTGGCAAGGCATGCGCATTGGCGAGGGTATAGTCCACACCTTCAAGATGATATATCTTATTGATGGCGAGGAACGAACAGACTCGCTGCGTACCGCCTTTGTGTCCGAGTTGCCTGAGAACAACAACCCAAGTTTCAGCGGCAGGTCAGACTCTGTTTCACACACCATGAAGGACATCAATGGAGACTCCCTTGCTTTTACACTTTGGTTTGAATACAGCGGATCCCGCCAGGATGGATTCACTGGACATCCTGTCATCCGCATTGTGGGAACCAGCACCCATTATAGAATAACGGCTGTCTACCCTAGCATTGACAACTCATCCATGCCTAGTCTGACTGATGCCACATGGGGGCTATCACAAGGTGTGCATGTGATGGAAGATACCACGCTCCAAGAAGGCACCCATCTATTCGGAGCATCCGTCAGATACAAAGACGACAATGGGATTCCCCGATTTTATTATGCAAACATTGCTTTCAAAATTGGAGAGCTTGAGCCAGATGTTTTGAACGGAGAAATCACCGTATCTCGCAATGCCTGGTATGAAACTTCTGACGAGAGCACCTACATTAAGATAGACACCTACTGTCAATACACTGGGAACCTGGCCGATGGCTTTCAACTCACACCTATCATGCATGTCTATGGAAGAGGGTACGCCCATCCCGACACAGTACCGGTTATGCTTGTTGTGGACGGGAAAATCCATTCAGAAACAATCATCAAAACAGACACATTCGACTACCACTTCCAGTACCCCTATCATGCTGAACCTGGCGTACATTATATGCTGGTCTGGCCAGGCAATGAAACCGTAGCTTTTACCGGACGTAATTATTTCTATATCGGAACCATACGTGAAGCCTGCTGGCATGTGGACACTACGATTAGCCATATTTGGAAGAAAGTGGAAGAAACACAGACGGGCGAAACGACTACAACCGATTCATTGTACATGGAGGCCTATATTACGGGCAACATCTGCTCCGGCATGCAATTGAGGCTACGCTATGACTATCGGAAGTTTGGCAACTGGGGAGATAATCCGGGTCAACTCTTTGTAAAGATTGATCAAGACACCGTGTATTCCGTCAACACATTCTCCTCCCAACCCACCACGATACCAATAGACATTTCTCACTATAAATTTGGGCCTCATTATTTAACCATGGGTTTTCAAAGGAGAAAAATAGACTACACAACCGGCGACACAAATATTACCGTAAATAAGATTTTCAGTGGCTACATATTTCTCTAACCCTCAATTAATATTACTTGTATGCAAAAGAAAGCAATCATAATCATTTGCGCCCTGGCTGGCTGCTGCACACTCCACGCCCAACGGACATCTACACAGCAAGCCATCAAGGTTGCCGAACAATACTACTCACTTCTCAACCAATACTCCGAGGCTATCTGCAACAACGGAAATGAAGCAGCCGTAGCAAGTAAACTGCACGATCTTTTTCTTCACAAGACATACCGGACGAACAACAATATATCCGAAGAGTTGGTAGAGTCGGACCTGGTTAGCAGCGACAACAGAAAGAGTGTAGACGACAACCTCGAGAACTATCTGTCGCAGATAGCGTCCTTTGACTATAGTGACGGGTTTCGTCGCGTAACTTTCCATGTAAAAATCGACCACAAAAAGAGTTTTGTCTATGGACCGACAAACAATGACACCGTACTGATTTACACAGACAAGACGATCGTTGTCGATGGGCTGTTTGAAAAATCGCATCCCGAAGTGGTCACCTCCGTCAAAGGGAAAATAGTGCGGGTCGGGACTCCTAGATATGTTGCCCTATTTGAAAACACCGTTAAGAACCTTCTTAAAAACGGGAAGTACAATGATGCATACGCCCATCTCTCCACGATGCTTGAAAAAGGGTGGGTATTCCATGAATTATATGACGGGTTGGCCGAATGCCTCTTCAACCTCGATTACACCCTTCGCGCCCCTACGGCTGATGCCGCACTTGACAACTTCAGCATGATGAAAACTGTATCCGAGGCTCTTTGGAACAATAGCCTAAAGATGGGATACTCAGACATCTCATTCGGAGGCATTGAGGAGCTCTCAGCCACCATGGGTCTCAACAGCAACTGTTACAGCTACCTGTCTCTTTTGGGTTGCCCCGATGGACAAACAGCCTCGGATGGGCTGATTGTCTTCCGAAAAGGTAACCTGCAAGGCTATCTTAATACCAACGGCGACACCGTTATCCATGCTCAATTCCGCCATGCACAGCGATTTGAGCAACACCTGGCCGCTGCCATGTATAACGAGGGCAACGTCAAAGAAGGCAAATATGGCCTCATTGACCGTCGCGGAGAGTGGATTATAAAGCCCACCTACGACCTCATCTATTCCATGCCACACTACAAAGCCTACGTTATTCGCAAAGGGAACAAGTACGGGGCGATGGGGTACGACGGAAAGGTGCTTGTCAAACCCCGATACGACAAACCTGTCATATTCCTTCACGACGATTTTGCCACCTGCAATCGGGGTGGCAAGTGGGGCATTGTGAATCGAGAAGGCGACGAGGTGGTCGAGTGCAGGGAAGACCAACTCGAAATCATGGAGGTAAGGGGTTCCATCAATTCAGCCGCCATAAAGTACCGCTACAACCACAATAAGTATCATGAATCCTTTATTTTTCCTGACGGCCCTAAAATCAAAACACGTTCTGATGAAAACCGCATCACAAGCCGCTGGAGCGGAGGACCTTACATTGCCAGCAACCACATACTGATGAATTTGGGAGCATGGACTTACAACCTATCCGGCCTCATTTACAGCGACAACCTTGGCCTGTTCACTGGCACGGAACGTCCCTACCGATGGGTTGTCCCCACATGGACAGCTCTGTATCGTGCACCTTCTACCCTGTCTGATGCCGATGGAAACAACCTGCTTACCGAACACAAACTCAGCGATTTTGCATCTTATATAACCGAACTGGACTACACCACCTATCGGTTCGGTTACAACCTCACATGGAGATCATCTATCTTTGGAGTCCTTGTTGGCCTACACTATGAGTGGTCCCGATGGACCCAAAGCAGAAACGAGGCCGGGATGCTCCCCCAACACACAACACAATCCCTTGTTCCGAACATTGAAATACGGTGGCTCCCCCTACATCTGGAGTTCGGATACACATATACTTTTTATTTAGGCGCTGGCTTGGCTTATGCCTACAACCTAGACTACAAATACACCGGCGGACTGTTTGACAATTGGGGATATGGGGAGGAAAACACCCCCTTAAAAGATGCAATAAACCACGTATGGCGCTGGAAAGCCACATTCGGTGTATCGTGGGGCTACGCAAGCGCATTTGTTGCATATGAGCGGGACATTAATTCCGTATTCAACACTGAGTTTCTTGCGCGGGACGGCACCAGCCCTTTTGCAGGATGGAAATCAACACTCGGCACACTTGGACTAGGTATGACCCTCTCTTTTTAGCAATATTTGTCGACCGCGAGACGCTGTCGTATCGCGATGCCTATGGCTCGTCGTACCTGTGGGACCGAGCACCTTCGGGCGATGGCGACCGGATGGGCGGGACGCTCTCCAAACAGTGCATACACTCCTGATATACACTTACTTACAGAAACCGAGAGAAAAACCGGCAAAAAACCGGATTCCACCGAATTTTCGCACTCGCACAACTCGGTGATTTTCAGAGCCGTAGAAGCACCTGCTTCTGCCCTTCTTCTGCCTTTGCAGGGGAATGGTTGGGGTCGAGGGGGCGACGGGACAAGTGGCAGTGGGTCAGCGAGATAGGTGGCACGGGGCGATTTTTTGCTGGCGGAAGGGATTTTTTTTGTATTTTTGCAGTCGGAAAACGGTCCGTCCGGGCACTCGGAACGGTCGGTCCGACAGTTGTTTCTGACCAAAAACATGACGATGATAGTACCGAAAGCACTGAAAACGGGCGATTTGGTGGCCCTCGTGGCCACGGCACGCAAGGTGAGCCCCGAAGAGATGGTGCCCGCAGTGGCGACGCTGCAGCGCTGGGGCTTGCGCGTGAGGGTGCCCAAAGACCTGTACGAGGCTGAAAACCAACTTGCTGGAAGCGACGAACACCGCGCGCGGATGCTGCAGGAGCTGCTGGACGACGCGGAGGTGAAGGCCATATTCTGCTGCCGCGGCGGGTACGGCACGGTGAGAATCATAGACAAGATTGACTTCCAGCGCTTTAAAGAGGAGCCAAAATGGATTGTGGGCTACAGCGATGTGACGGTGCTGCACAGCCACCTGCAGGCCACGCTGGGCGTCGCGACGCTGCATGCGACGATGCCCATCAACTTCCCCGCCGAGGGCGAAAACACTGATACAGAGAGCCTACGCCGCGCCCTGATGGGCGAACCGATGGAGCCACTGACGTGCCAGCCGCACCGGCTGAACCGCGCCGGCGAGGCCGAGGGGGTGCTGGTGGGGGGAAACCTGTCGATTCTGTACAGCCTGTGCGGGTCGCGGTCGCAGGTCGACACACGCGGCAAGATACTGATTATCGAAGACTTGGACGAATACCTATACCACATCGACCGCATGATGCAGGGGCTGAAGCGGAGCGGTATGCTCGAGGGGCTGGCGGGGCTGGCGGTGGGTCACCTGAGCGACATGCACGACAACGCGGTGCCATTCGGCAAAACGGCGGAGGAAATCGTGGCCGAAGCGGTGGCCGAGTACGGCTATCCGGTGGTTTTCGGAGTGAACGTAGGACACTGTGTTGGTGCGAATTACGCAGTGAAACTGGGTTCAAAATACCGCCTTGAGGCGCACAATTCAAAAAATAGTCGTATCTTTGCACCCTGAATGCTACTGATTCATGTGCCACGACTGACCAATCGGCTGGGCTACACGCTCAACGTGGTGTTTCACCACCTGCTGCACGCCGATTTCAGCATCACCACCGACGAAGAATTCTTCATGCGTCATGGCGAGGCGAAGTTGAGCTATGGCAGTAAACGACTGGGCGACAGCTTGTTCATAAAGAGCCAGGGGCTGCTGTTCGAGACCTCGATAGAGGAGCAGGAGCCGCACGCCGAGGAGCGCGACGGGCAGTGGATAATGTACCCCGTGTACGGGCGCGACCTGGACTTCTGCTTCGACCCGCTGGCTGCGACGTTTTTCATGGTGACGCGCTACGAAGAGTACCTGCCTCACCGCGAGGACGAGCACGGCCGCTTCTGCGCCGAAGAGAGCCTGGCCTACCAGGCGGGATTTCTCGACCAGCCGGTGGTGGACCAGTGGGCGCAACTCATAAAAAGCAAGCTTGCAGAGCGTTACGAAGAATTTTCGCAAAGCCGCTCAAGCTATCGCTTTGTCCAGACGGTTGACATCGACGCCGCGTGGTGCTACCTGCACAAGGGGGTCTTCCGCACGGTGATGGGCTTGGGGCGCGACCTGATACACCGACGTGATTTCGAGGAAGTTGCGCGTCGCATGCGGGTATTGCTGCACCGCGAGGCGGACCCTTTCGACACGTTCGACTATATCATTGAAAACCAGCAGCGTGCACCAGGGTCGTTCCTGCTGTTCTTCGTGCTGCTGGCCGACTACGACCAGTACGACAAGCCGGCCTCGCACCTCAACAAGCACATGCGCGAGCTGGTGCAGCACCTGGACGACTACGCGAAGATGGGCATCCACCCGGGCTATCCGTCGCTGGAGCACCCGATGACAGCCGACGCCGAAATCAAGCGCCTGGAGAGCATCATACACCGCACCATCGTGCGTGCGCGATACCATTTCTTGAGGCTGCGGCTGCCGCGGTCGTACCGCATACTTCAGCACGCCGGCATAAGACACGACTACACAATGGGTTACGCCGACACGACGGGCTTCCGCGCCGGCATCAGCGTGCAATACCCGTTCTACGACCTGGAACGCGACCACGAGACGGAGCTGCTGATACACCCGTTCTGCGTGATGGACACCACACTGCAGAAGTACCTGAAAATGACACCACAAGAGGGACTCGAGCGCTACCGCACGCTGATAGACCGGGTGAAGGCCGTCGGCGGCACATACTGCTGCATAGTGCACAACCAGAACCTGACCGACCTGTACGGATGGGCCGGATGGAAAGAAATCTACGAGCAGATGCTCGACTACGCAAAACCCTGATAACATGATAAATTACAAAGAGAAACTGGCTCCAATCAAAGCCTTTGTGTTCGACTTTGACGGCGTGATGACCGACGGCAGCGTGTGGACGTATGGCGACGGCGAGACGGTGCGCTGCGGGAACATAAAGGACGGATTTGCACTGCAATACGCGGTGAAGAAGGGGTATATCATAGCCGTCATCTCGGGCGCCACTTCGAAAAGCATCGACAACAGGATGGCCTCGCTGGGCGTGGAGCAATGCTACACCGGGTGCGGCGATAAGATACATACTTTCAACGACTTCCTGCAGAAGAACAACCTCCGCGAAGAGGAGGTCCTCTACATGGGCGACGACCTGCCGGACTACCCCATCCTGAAGCGTGCCGGAGTGAGCACCTGCCCTGCCGATGCCGCGGTGGAAATCAAGGAGATATGCGACTATATCTCCATCCTTCCGGGGGGACGGGGATGCGTACGCGACGTGATAGAGCAAGTGCTACGCCTGCACGACCAATGGTTCCACCAAGACGCAGTAGTATGGTAAGAAAATGCATCACACTGGTTCTGACTGCCTTGTGCATATCCATCAGTGCCGAGGCGCAGAACTTTTCGGTCGACGACACGGTGACCGAATACCCCCACAAAGGGACCTATTACCACAACAAATTCGAGGGTCGGAAGACCGCCAACGGCGAAATTTTCGACCAGAACCTGTTCACGGCAGCCCACTGGAAGATAAAGCTTGGCACCTATGTCCTCGTCACCAACCAAAACACTGGCTTGCAGGTGATTGTAAGAGTCAACGACCGTTGTCCGAAGCGGGGGGTGTTCGACATGAGTCACCGCGCCGCCAACAGCATCGGAATCAAAGGCATGCAGCCGGTCAGAATACGCATACTACCAGACGGTTACGAGGAGCGATGGGCTGCGCAGGATGCCATGTTCGACTCGGTGTACTCGAAATTCCGCACTGGCGAAGCCAACAAGCAGCAAGAGCCACAGAAAACATCGAAAACAACTCATAACCAAACACATAGAAAAGACAACAAAGCCGCCAAACTGCCATCGCTGCCGCCAGCCTCCACGTCTGCCAACGAGCGCTACAACGTGGCCCTCGGCGAGGTAGCCTCGCACAGCGAGGTGTTCGAGATAATCAGGCGGCTTCCGCAGGCCTACCAAGAGAAAGCCCTGCTCGACAGCGTCGACTCCGGCGGAATCAGCGTCATGCTGGAATTGAACCTGACCAAGGAGAAAGCGCAGGAGCTGCAGCGCACCCTGAAGACCTCTTTCCCCGACTGCCGGATAGTCCCCTCGAGGTAAAAAAACAAAAAAAATCAAACTTTTTTTTCCGCGATTAAATAATTATTATTATCTTTGCACAATCAAATCCGACCCTCAAAACCGAGGTCCGGATTGACAGAAACGACATGTAACACGATAAAAAACAGGCCATTGTGGCAATATTGAATAGACAAAAAACGGGAAATTGGACTCGAAAAACTGCGTCATTTTTCATGATGATGGCGCTGTTTTTGCCAGTTGTCAAGGCTCAAAATGAAGGCCAGTATTCCCATTTTATGTACAACCGGTTGAGCTACAACCCTGCCTACGCGGGCAGCTCGGGAGCCCTCTCTTTCACCCTTCTCTACAACAACCAGTGGATGGGCCTTGACCTGTCGGCACCCACGGCGAATATCGACCCGGGCAAGACCCCGACCAACTACCTGTTCTCTTTCGACATGCCGGTGTCGTTCCTGCACGGCGGCCTTGGCCTGACCCTCAACTCGGAATCTATTGGCTACCACAACAATACCACCATCAACCTCGACTACGCATTCCGCATCTATTGGGGCGACGGAAACCTCTCCGCCGCCGTCGAGGCCAACCTCTACAGCTTCGCTTTCAACACCAGCAACCTCTATGGTTCTGACGCCTTTACGGGCGACCCGACCAACCCCCTCTCCGGCACCCAAGACCCGTCGATTAGCGGACAGGACCTGTCGGAATTCATGTTCGACGTCTCGACCGGCCTCTACTATCAGGTCCCCGGAGTGTACTATGTGAGCCTCTCGGTGAAGAACCTGCTCGGCTCTGAGAGCTCCACCCTGCACTGGAAGAACGCCCGCACCCTGTACATCATGGGCGGCTACGAATACACCTTCCCCTTCAATCCCTCGTTCCGGTTGAAGCCGTCGGCGCTGATCAAATCGGCCGATTTCTCTGTATTCCAAGCCGAAGCGGCCGTACTGCTCGACTACGACAACTTTATCTGGGGAGGTCTCGGCTACCGCTACAGAGACGCCTTCACCTTCCTCGCCGGCGTCAGCTGGAAGTGGCTGCGCGTAGGTGTAGCCTACGACCTGACCACCTCGAAACTGGGCACGTTCAAGTCGGGACGCACATTCGGCTCGCTGGAACTGTTCGTGAACGGAAGCTTCCGCATCGAAACGTCAAAACGCAACCCTACGGTCTCGCGCAACACACGATTCCAGCTATAATATATAATAGAATATTCATATTAAATGAAACTTTTTTCGCAGAAATTCGTTTAAGTAAAAAATAAAACATTGACCATATGAAGAAGCTGTTTTTCATCCTCGCCGCCTCGGTAGCCCTCTTGTGGAGCTGCAAGTCCTCCAACCAAGGAGAAGTGGTAGGCGTCACCGACCGTCCCTACTTCGAGGACATCGACCTCAAGGGCATGGTATTCATCAACCAAGGCAACTACACCATGGGTGCTGGCGTTCAGAACGTTACCTATGGGAAAACGCCTCAGCCCCGCAAGATGCAGATCAGCTCGTTCTTCATGGACGAGACCGAGGTTACCAACAACGAGTATCGCCAGTTTGTGTATGCCGTGCGCGACTCCATCGCCCGCCGCATCCTGGGTGAGGCCGGTGTCGAAGGTTTCCTCATCGAAGAAGATAAATATGGCGAGCCCCTCGATCCTCCCATACTCAACTACAAGACAAAAATCAACTACACCGACCCCGAGATCCGTCAGTACCTTATCGACGGTGGCTTCTACATTGTCGACATCAACCACCGCCGTGCCATCGACGTGTCGAAGATGAACTACGAGTACTACTTCATCGACTACGTGCAGGCCGCCGAGAAAGAGAACGGTGTGCAGGCCAAGAGCGAGCACCGCGGCACCTCGTTTGCCGTGCGCCCCAAAGGCCTCAACAACCGCAACTCGCAGATTCAGCGCGAGTATGTCAACATCTACCCCGACACCCTCTGCTGGGTTCACGACTACGCCTACAGCATGAACGAGGACTATGCCCGCAGCTACTTCTCCTCGCCTGCCTACGACAACTACCCCGTCGTCGGTGTCAGCTGGCGCCAGGCCCGTGCCTTCTGCGTGTGGCGTTCCAACATGCTCAACCAGCATCTTGAGAGCATCAACTACTCGCAGCTCAACGACTTCCGCCTGCCCACCGAGAGCGAATGGGAGTTTGCGGCCCGCGGCGGCATCGCCAGCCAGAGCTATCCTTGGGGCGGTCCCTACGTCCGCAACCCCAATGGTTGCTTCCTCGCCAACTACGAGCCCCTCAAGGGCGCCTACGATGACGACGGTGGCGTGCGCACCCTCATGGTCGGCCACTACGCTCCCAACGACTATGGTCTCTACGACATGGCCGGCAACGTGAGCGAGTGGTGCCTCGATGCCTTCAACGAGTCGACCTACATCGTTGCCAACGCCATCACCCCCTACTACAACTACAACGCCAAGGACGACGACCCGCTGGCCATGAAGCGCAAAGTGATTCGTGGCGGCAGCTGGAAAGACCAGAAATACTTCATCCAGGTGCAGACCCGCGACTATGAGTTCATGGACACCGCCAAGTGCTACATCGGCTTCCGTTGCGTGCAGCCCTACCTGGGCCGCGTCAAGGGCGACAACCTGCGCACTGCTTCCAACGTGGCAAGATAAAAACACACTCCGCAAGCATAAAGAAACAACACATTTATTAACAAGCAAACACAAAAACATTGTATTATGAGCTTCATCAACAATCTCGTACGCAGTAAAGGTTACAAGACCTTCATGGCCTACCTCTATGGTTGGGGCGCAGCCGTCGTTATCGTCGGTGCCCTGTTCAAAATCATGCACTGGCCCGGTGCCAATGAGATGCTTATCCTCGGTATGAGCACAGAAGGTGTCATCTTCTTCCTCTCGGCCTTCGAGCCTCCTCACAAAGAGTGGGACTGGAGCCTTGTCTACCCTGAACTGGCCGGTATGGTCGAGGGCAGCGGTCTGGAAGGCGAAGATGTGGAATATGACGAGAACGGCAACCCCATAGCCAAGGCTGCCAACCTCGCTGTCAGCAAGGACCCCCTTACCGCCAAGCTCGACCAAATGCTCGAAGATGCCAATATCACTCCCGAACTTATCGACCGCCTGGGTCAGGGCATGCAGAACCTGGCCGAAAGCGCCAACTCGATGAACAACATGGCCAGCGTCACCGCCGCCACCGACAAGTTTGTCTCCAACCTTGACGGCGTGGCCAGCCAGGCCGGCCGCCTGCTCGAGAGCATGCAGGGAGCCCCCGAGGCCATCTCGACCCTTTCCTCCATCTACCAGGAGACCGCCCAGTCGCTCAACGGCGAGGTCTCTTACGTCGAAGAGATGAAGAAGATGTCGGCCAGCCTCAGCAGCATCAACGCCATGTACGAGATGCAGATCAACAATGCCTCCACCCAGATGAACATCAACAAGGAGTTCGAGGAGAAGATGAACACCATGCTCACCAACTTCACCAACTCCGCCGAAGGCATCACCAAATACAAAGAACAAGTCGACGCCCTTACCCGCAAAGTTGCCGAGCTCAACAACGTCTACGGCAACATGCTGGCTGCCATGCAGACCAGAATCTAAGCAACGGATTTAGAAACTAAAATGGGTAACAAAACGCAAAAAGAATAGACTATGGGCGCAACAAACTGTCCGGAAACCCCGCGACAAAAGATGATTACGATGATGTACCTCGTGTACACCGCCATGCTGGCTCTTAACGTCTCTGCCGAGGTTATCAATGGCTTCAAGAGCGTGGGTACCGCCATGCAGGAGACCAACAAGAACATGGCCGTGAAACTCGAAGATACATACAGCAACTTCGATAAGGCCTACCAGAACAGCCCGGAGAAGGTGAAAGAGATGTACACCCGCGCGCAGGAAATCAAGCGTCTCTCCGGCGACATCACGAGTTTTATCGACAGCATGGAATTTGAATTCATCGGCAGCATCACTGGCGAAGCCGCCATTGATATCTTTGATGCCGATGGCACCAAACACTCTCGCAAAATAGCCCTGCGCGACAAAGACGACCCCTCGATTGTCTTCCACGACAGCGTGAAGACCGCCCTCGATATGGCTGGCATCAAGTGGCTTACCGACAAGCAGTTGGAAGACAACCACAAACCTGCCAACTTCTTCCTGGGCAAATCCGGCGAGGTCCTCCCCGACGCAGCCGCCGCCAAGATTAAAGAGAAGATTATCAACTTCAAGCAGCGCGTCAACGAAGCCCTCGGCGAGGACTCGTCTCACGTCAAGATGGCCCTCGACATGTCCGACGGCCGCGACAAGGACGGCAACTCCGTATCGTGGGAGATGCTCAACTTCAACGAGGTCATCTCGGGTGCCGCCCTCGTCACCCTGACCCGTCTGAAGACCGAGACCATGAACGCCGAGTTCGACGCTGTCAACCAGCTCTATAAGAAAGTTACCAAGGGCGACATGACGTTCGACCAGGTGGCCATGATTTCGCGTCCCCGTTCCACCTACATACTTCAGGGTGGCACCTACGAGACCAAGATCAACGTGGCGGCCTACGACTCGCGTCAGAAGTTCACCGCCCGCGTCAACGGTCAGGAGCTGACCAGTGGCGACAGCGGCACCGTTGTCTACCGCACCACCTGCAACACCCTTGGCCCGCAGCGCATCACGGGTACGGCCTACGTCACCTCGCCCGACGGCGGTACGAAGGAGTATCCCATCAACGATGTCTACTTTGTGGCCAAGCCTGCCGGTGTGGTCCGTCTCGACGGTCTGCAGGTCGTCTATGCCGGTCTTGACAACCCGATTACCATTTCTGCCGCCGGTGTCGACACCCGCAACCTTTCCGCCTCTGTCGACGGTGGCCAGGCCACCATCACCCGCGGCGAAGGCGAGGGCAGCTACATCGTCAAGCCCGCCCCTGGCGCCAAGACCCTCAACATCAACGTCGATGCTACCATCGACCGCAAGACCACCCGCGTCGGCTCCCAGAAAGTCGTCGTCAAGGACATCCCGCAGCCCATCCTGAGGGTTGCCGGCGTCGAGAACGGCGGCCGCCTGGCCAAGAAAGACATCGCCGAGGGTACCGTCGTCGTCCCCTTGAAGGATCCCAACTTCCTGCTCAAGATCGACAACCGTATGATTCGCATCGTCAAGATGAACGTCTCTATCGGTGCCAAGGAAGAGCCCTGCCAGGGACCGAAGATTTCGGCTGCCGCAGCCTCGATGATCCGCAAGGCTAACCGCGGCGAGAAGCTGTACATCAGCGCCGAGGTCATGATGCCCGACGGCAAGGCCAAAAACGTGACTTACACTGCAACATTAAAATAAATAGAGATATGAAAAAGGTTCTGTTCTCCGTGCTCGCTCTCGTAGCCTGCTGCACAACAGTCTGTGCCCAAAGCATCATTGATGCCGACGATCAGCGCAAACCCAACGAATTCTACCAGAAAGGCATCGTCGTGGGCAAGAAAGCCATGCCCTACCCTGCCGTCAGGGAGAGCGACGTCATCTGGGAATGTGTCGTCTGGCGCTCTATCGACCTGCGGGAGAAGTTCAACCAGTTCTTCTATTTCCCCGTCGATGAGGACAAGAACACCCAAGGCCGCACCAACCTGGTGAACCTCATTGTCCATGGCGTCGAGAACGGCGAGATACCCGCCTACGAGGACGACGACTTCAAGAAGGAGCTAGACCCCGCCGAGGCCATGAAGTTCCTCATCGGCAACGATGTCTCCTACGAGGATGTCGCCACCGACGAAGACGGCAACGTCCTCTACGACGAAGACGGTGTGGAAATCATGACCATGCAGAACAAAACCCGTACGTTCAACAAAGAGTCGGCCAACAAGATCCTGCTCCAGGAGAGGTGGTACATCGACAAGCAGGACTCCCGTCAGAAAGTCCGCATCGTCGGCCTCGCCTTTATGTACATGAAGGAGATGGGCGACACGAAGGAGAGTCTCCGCGACGTCTACACCGAATCCTTCTGGATTCCCATGGACGACATGCGCGTGCGCCAGCTCCTGGTCAATGCCAACGCCTACGACGAGAATAACGACGTTGTCGAGCGCTCCTATGACGACATCTTCATCCAGCGCTACTTCGACAGCTACATCACCCGCCAGTCCAACGTGCAGAACCGCGCCCTCTCCGAGTACCTCACCGGCGAGGATGCCATCCTCCAGTCGCAGGCCATCGAAGACTACATCTTCGACCTCGAGTCCGACATGTGGGAGTACTAAACAGCTCGAAACAACATCAAACCAAAAGAGTTAAGAGCCTCGCGACTCTTAACTCTTTTTTCTCATGAAACGCGCCCCGCTCATACTCCTCCTATGCCTTCTGGCCGCCCCCCTCAACGCCCAGACCACCGACGGACGCAGCCCCGACCAGTTCCACGCCGCTGTCCTCGTCGGCCAGCAGCGCCCCTTGCCGTTCCCCTTCCTGCGCTACGAGGACATCCTCTGGTCTACCGACCTCTGGCAGACCATCGACGTCGGCGAACTCTTCAACCAGTTCTTCTTCTTCCCCGACGACGAGAACCACACCTACGGCAAGAAGAGCCTAGCCTACATCATCTGGGACGCCATGGCCGCCGGCGAGATACCCATCTACGAGGACGACCTCCTCACCATACCCCTCGACAACGAGGCCTTCGTCCGCCGCTACACCAAGCCCGACACGCTGCTGCTTGAAATCGGTTACGACGACGACGACAACGAGATGTACGAGACCGTCATCCGCCCCAAGTACTTCGACGGCGTCGAGGTGCGTCAGTACGCCCTGCGCGACACCTGGTTCATCGGCCGACAGGACACGCGCCAGGAGTTCCGCCACATAGCCATGGCACCCGTCAAGGAGACCTACCGCGAGCTGCCCGGCGGCATCGAGGTCAACCTCGGCCTCCTGCCCATCTTCTGGATCCCCATGCAGCACCCATCGGTCCGCGCGCTCCTGGCACGCCACGTCGCCTACATCGACCACGGCAACGTCGTCCGCCAGCCCTCCTGGGACTGGGTCTTCCTCAACCGCCACTACAACGCCTACACCATCCGCGAGTCCAACCGCTACGACCGCGCCATCGGCGACTACCTCACCGGCACCAACGCCCTGCTCGAGGCCGAACTCATCGAAGAAAAAGTCTTCGACATCGAGAACAGCATGTGGGAATACTGACCCCTCCCCCACCCCTTCCTTCCCCCTCGCCGCCATGCCCCCTGCCATGCACTTACCAAGGCAGAAGAAGGGCAGAACCAAGCACCTCTTATGCACTGACAACCAGCCGTTTATGTACATGCCAAAAATCCCGTTTTCGCCAAAAAACGGGCATTTTTTTGCAAGAAATATAACGCACTGATTGCTATTGCATTAGGTCGCGGTTGGCGGCATAGTCCCGCCAACGGCCGATGCAGCGCTCCATGTCCTCGGGCATAGGGCTTTCGAAGTGCATGTGCTCGCGGGTGGCTGGGTGTTCGAAGCCCAGCACGCGGGCGTGCAGCGCCTGGCGAGGCAGCGTCTCGAAGCAGTTCATGACGAACTGCTTGTACTTAGAGAAGGTGGTCCCTTTCAGGATAGCGTCGCCGCCGTAGGCCGCGTCGTTGAAGAGCGGATGCCCTATGTGGCGCATGTGGGCGCGTATCTGGTGCGTGCGGCCCGTCTCGAGCACACACTCCACCAGGGTCACGTAGCCGAAGCGTTCGACCACGGTCCAGTGCGTCACCGCATGCTTTCCGCGCTGCTCCTCCTCGGGCACGCCCTCCACGTAGGGATAGACGCACATCACGCGGCGGTCCTGCGGCGAACGGCCCAGGTTGCCCACTATCGTCCCTGTGTCCTCGGCGAAGTCGCCCCACACCAGGGCGTTGTACTTGCGCTCTATCGTGTGCTCGAAAAACTGCTTGGCGAGCACGGCCTGGGCCTCCTCGTTCTTGGCCACCAGCAGCAGGCCCGACGTGTCCTTGTCGATGCGGTGCACCAGGAAGGGCTTGGCCTGGTCGCCGCCGCGCGTCGGCTTGTCCTGCAGGTAGTAGAGCAGGCCGTTCAGGAGGGTTCCCGTGTAGTTGCCCACGCCGGGGTGTACCACCAGGCCGGGGTGCTTGTCCACAATCAGCACGTCCTCGTCCTCGTAGGCTATCTTGAAGTCGACGGGTTCGGGCAGCAGCTCGAAGTTGTGCGGAGGCTCCGGCAGCAGTATGCTGATGTCGTCCTTGGGCTTCACCTTGTAGTTGGCCTTCACCGGCTGGCCGTTCACCAGCACACAGCCTGCCTTGGTGGCCGCCTGCACCTTCGTGCGCGACACCCCCTCGAGGCGCATCTGCAGATACTTGTCTATGCGGAGCATATCCTGCCCGCGGTCCACCGCTATGCGGTAGTGCTCATACATCTCCTGTACCTCTTCCAGTTCCTCTGCCATAGCCTAATGCTTGATGATGATTTTGTGAATTGAGGGAGCCTGACGGCCATTGCCCGCCACGCGCAGCAGGTAGAGCCCTGCCGGCAGGTCGGCGGTGTTGACGGTCTGCTGTCCGCGCACCGAGCGCACGCGTCGGCCCAGGGCGTCGATCAGCTCCACCGCCACCTCGGCCCCGACGCCCTGCACATGCAGCACATCGCTGGCCGGATTGGGGTAGACCCGCACCTGCGGCGCCTCGGCCTCGCCGACGCCCACCGTGGCGGCTGCGCCGAAGCAGGGCCTCAGCATCAGCGAACCGCTCAGTATGCTCTGCTGCCAGGTCGTCCCGGTGAGGTAGTATATGCGGTCGGCCGTATTGCGACTGCGGTCGAATCCAAGGTTCACGTAGTAGTTGTTCTCCTGCTCGAAGCCTACGAAGATGCTGCCGTCGACGGTCAACGGCTCTTCGAGGAGGTAGCGGTGGTAGCAGTCCAGCCCGTCGAACTCGGCGTAGCGGCGCTCGCTGTCGCTGTAGAGCACCGTTCCGGGGCGCCCCTCTTCGTTCTGCCACACCGTCAGGCGCAGCGGCACATGCTCGTTCTCGCCGCCGACGGTGCGGTTGAAATACATATCCACCGCCGTCAGCGTGTCCTCCACATTGAGGTCGAAACGGTAGGCCAGGTAGACGTGGCTGGCCGTCGAGGTGAGACCGTAGCCGTTCTCGGCCGTGCCGTCGTCGTAGGCATAGTAGTCGGCAAACACCTGACGGAAGCGCACCGTGTCGTTCTGCGGCCGCTGGTCGGCGGCGCTGCCCTCCTTGACCACATGCTCGATGATGTACTCGCGCTTTGCGCTGCCCTCGGGGAAGGCATACCCCACCGCGGGCCGTGCATGGGCCTCGGCCGTCTGATAGACGCCTCCGGGCAGGAAAGCGGGGGCGTTCTCGTAGCCGCCGTCGTAGCTGTGCAGCGTGCTGCCTGCGGCGTCTTTCACCTTGTAGCTGTAGTGCGAAGCCAGGTTCGACGAGTAGAGGTTGCCGATAGTCATGTCGACAGCCTGAGCCATGTCGCTCGAGCGGTACTGCCGTGCCGGCATGGCGTTGTAGGCTGCCAGCATCGACGGCGCAGGGCTCACGAAGGCCACGTCGCGGAACTCCGGCACCACGTCCGTTGTGCGGTCGCGGTCAAGGTATATATAGTCCAGGTGCCACATATCGCAATTGCCGCTCAGGCCCGGCTTGGTGGCGGGTTCGAGGCTGCAGTGGTTGCGGAAGCGGAAGCGGAAAGTGCTGTCGAAATAGGCGGCGTCCGTGAGGCCCACGGCCACATATTGCCACGCCGTGCCCGTGCGTGCCAGCAGGGTGTCCACGCAGGTGCCGCCATGGCTCCACACCGTGACCCAGACGCTGTCGGCGGCATTGTAGAAATCGAGGTATAAAGAGTCCTGTGCATCAGGCATCTCGCCCGTGCGCTCCCACTGGTTGCCGTGGCCTCCGCCCGGCAGGTAGTAGAAACTCAGCACCACCGAGTCTGCCGCGTTCACGCGGTCGAGCCTGATGCATGCCGACTCGAGGGTGTCGGCCGGGAAGGGCGAATCCGAGGCTGCGGCATAGAGGTTGCCGTTGGCGTCGATGGCATCCAGCGTCACCACCCCGATGGTGGGGGGCTGCAGCCGTGTGCCGTTGCTCGTCGTGGCACCGCCGCGCTGCCAAACATTCGTGGGGCGGCCTGCAAAGTCGTCGAAGACAGGCAGCTCCAAGGCCGACGCACTCTTGGCGCGCGGCATCTTGCGAGGCCCGCCTTGCAGCGGCAGCAGCACCTCTTGTGCCAGCACCGTCGCCGACAGGGCCAGCGCCAACAGCATCGCTATGCTCTTCCTTACCATGACCATCCGTCGTTCTCTTCTATCTGTTCAGGCGTGGGTCGCCCGTCTTCTATGTCGTTGAGGTTGACTATCTTGCTCGAGTCGACCTTGAAGTCGCTCACCATTCGCGAGATTTCCTCGGCATCGGCGTCGGTGTACCACAGTTCCACCTCGGTGCCGTAGGGATATTTGGACACGCCCGTATAGTCGGGTTCCTGGCGGTAGACCACCGCCGTGCTCTTGTTCTTCACGCCGCCGAAGTGCTCCTTGCCCACGTTGAGCGACACCGACAGTATGTCGCGCCGCGCCTTGTCGGCCGTCTTGCCGATGACGAAAGGCACCACATTGGCGCCTGTGCCGTCGCCGAGGCCCACCACCAGGTCGACCACCGTGCCGCGCTCTATCTGCTGGCCGGCATACAGAGACTTGCCGCGGCTCGTCTGGTCCACGACGCTGTTCTTATATGGGTCCTCGACAAACTTCAGCCTGCCCACGACGAGGCCCGTGCTGTAGAGCTCCGACACCGCCTGGCGTACCGACAGGCCTGCCAGCTCGGGCAGCACGGCGGCTTCGGCATTGTAGGCCGTGATGCTCACGTACACCTTGCGACCTTTCTTCACCATCGAGCCGCCTTTGGGGTCCTGCGTCAGGATGAGGCCTCCTTCGGTACCAGGACGGTAGACCGAGTCGAGCACCACATAGTGGTAGTCGTTGCTGTTGTCGGCCAGCGCCTCGCTGATGTTCTTGCCCACCATGTCGGGCAGCTCGTACTCGTCGCCCTGGCGGGCATAGACGCGCACAAAGATGAAGGCTAATATCAACACCACCGCCGACACGCCAAGCATCAGCAGCACGTGCAGCATCCACGGATGTTTCTTTATGAAGTTCTCTTTTGTCATAACTTTCTCTGTTTTCGTTCCGTGCGGGGAGGCTGCGCTCAGTCGCCGAGCAGTTCTCCCAGCAGCGTGGCAGCCGTGCAGTCGTTCACCCGCACCCGGCGGTAGGTGCCTGCCACGGCGTCGCCGCGGTCGAAGACGATCACCTTGTTCTGGCTGTTGCGGCCGAAGAGGCGCTCCTTGCTGCGATGGCTCTCGCCCTCGACCAGTACCTCGTATTCCTTGCCCACCTCCAGGCGGTTGTTCTCCAGGGCTATCTGCCCCTGCAGGGCTATGATCTCGTTCAGGCGGCGCGTCTTCTCGGCATCGGGCACGTCGTCGGCCAGGTGCTTGGCGGCATAGGTGCCTTCGCGCAGCGAGTATTTGAACATGTAGGCGTAGTCGTACCTCACCTTGCGGAAGAGTTCGAGGGTGGCCTGGTGGTCCTCCTCGGTCTCGGTCGAGAAGCCGGCTATCACATCGGTGGTAATCGAGCAGTCGGGCAGGTAGCGGCGTATGGCGTCGATGCGGTCCAGGTACCACTCCACCGTGTATTTTCTGTTCATCAGTTTCAGCATGCGGTCGCTACCGCTCTGCACGGGCAAGTGTATGCAGCGGCAGATGTTGCCGTGCGACGCCATGACCTGCAGCAGGCTGTCGCTGAGGTCCTTGGGGTGCGATGTAGCGAAGCGCACCCGCAGCTGCGGGTCGATTTCGGCCACCATGGCCATCAGCTCGGCAAAACCGGTGTCGCCGTCGCGGTAGGAGTTGACGTTCTGTCCGAGCAGCGTCACCTCGCGGTAGCCGCGCTCGAAGAGGCTGCGGGCCTCGCCCACGATGGTCTGCGGGTCGCGGCTGCGTTCGCGCCCACGGGTGTAGGGCACCACGCAGTAGGCGCAATAGTTCTGGCATCCGCGCATGATGCTGATATAGGCCGATATGCCGTTGCTGGCGAGCCGCACGGGCTCGATGTCGGCATAGGTCTCGGTGGTGCTGAGCTCCACCTCGGCGGCCTTCTGTCCGGCGCGCACCTGCGCCAGCAATTCGGGCAGGCGGCGGTAGGCGTCGGGGCCGCAGACGAAGGAGACGTTCTCCTCCTCTTCCATCAGGCGGCTCTGCAAGCGCTCGGCCATGCATCCCAGGATGCCTATGCGCAGCTCCTGACGGCGGTTCTGCGTGGCACGCAGTTCGCGCACGCGGTGACGCACACGCTGCTCGGCATTGTCGCGGATGGCGCAGGTGTTGATGAGCACAAAGCCGGCCTCCTCCAACGTCGACGCCAGGCCGTAGCCCGCGCCCGTCAGTATCGACCCCACCACCTCGCTGTCCGCGAAGTTCATCTGGCAACCGTAGGTCTCCAAAAACACTTTCTCCATTCGCTCAACCTATTGGCTACTAGAACAATTCATCGTCCATGCGATACTCGAGGCTGTCGCGTACGAGCGTTGCCGACACGTCCCACGAATGGCCTACGACGCCCGAGCCGCTCCACTGGCTGCCGTTGACGCCGTTGACGTAGCCGTAGGCGCCCTCGATGGTCAGCGACGTGTCGGTGACATCGAGCACCGTGAACTGCAGCTTATAGACGCGGTCGTTGTCCTCGCGCAGCGCTGTGAACTGGTAGCCGTCGCACTGCCAGCGCATGGGGACGACGCTGTCGACCGTCACCACCGGCGACGGCAGACCCAGCACGTTCATCGTGCGGCCGCTCCACAGCTTGCCGCTGTCGACGGGAAAGTACCACTTGCCGTAGATCTGATGCAGCGGGAACGAGGCCTGAGGCACTTCCTCCTCGTCGTCGCGCTCGCACGATACCGTCGGCAACGCCAGCATCACGGCTGCCATCAGCCACACTAATCTCATTGTTTTCATATCTTTGCGTTTTTATATTCTCACTAAATAAAATGCAAAGATACGACTTTTTTTTCATCCGCAACCATTTTTTTCTCTCCCACTCAATATTTTTTCGTAATTTTGCACCCCGCAAACAACCCCGACAGCATGGAAAAACAACAACTTGTCTATGGGCTCAGGCCTGTTATTGAGGCCATTGAGAGCGGCCGTCAAATCGACCGCATACTGATGCAAAACGGCCTCGGCGGCCCCCTGGCCGGCGACCTCAAGGGCAAAATACGCGACCACGGGATACCCTTCCAGTATGTCCCCGTCGAGAAGCTCAACCGCCTCGCCCCGGGCAACCACCAGGGCGCCGTAGCCCTTATCAGCTCCATCGCCTACCAGGACTTCACCACGCTCGTAGAAAACCTTATGCAACAGGAGGTTAACCCGCTGCTGCTGATGCTCGACCACATCACCGACGTGCGCAACATGGGCGCCATAGCCCGCACGGCTGAATGCGCTGGCTTCCATGCCATTATAATCCCCGACCGCGGCAGCGCCGCCCTCAACACCGATGCCGTCAAGACCTCCTCCGGCGCACTGCTCAGAATACCTGTCTGCCGCGAGGCCAATTTCAAGACCACGCTCAACCTTGCCAAACAGTATGGCATACAGATAGTTGCGGCCACCGAGAAGGGGGCCGTGCACTACCGCCAGGTCGACTTCCGCCAGCCCACGCTGCTCATCCTCGGAAACGAGGAGCACGGCATCAGCAACGAGCTGCTGAAAATGAGCGATTTGCGGGCAAAACTGCCCATCCTCGGACAGGTGCAGTCGCTCAACGTCGGCGTCGCCGCCGGCATCTTCATGTACGAGGCCCTCGAACAGCGCCTCTGACCCCCCGTCGGACACCCCTCAGGCACCCCTCTCGCCACCCCTCCGCCCCACCCTTGGGTCCGGACAGTCTGCCCTTTAGCCCTGCCATGCACCTACCATATACCTACCAAGGCAGAACCAAGGCAGAACCAAGTACCCCTTACACACTAGAAATCAAGTACTTGCAAAGCCGCGATTTTCGGCCAGAGACCCGAAAAATCGCAAAAACAGCAACTCGCTGAAAATCAATACTTAATATCCGATTTGGAAAAGATTAACATTTTTTTTCAAAACGGCTTGCTTCTATTTCAAAAAAACTTCGTAAATTTGCCTTTGGTTTACACCCCCCAAAAAGGGGGCGTTATGCCATGAAACCGACAACGTAACATACTGATATAGAAAATATAAAAAGTTCAAAAATATGAAACTCCGAAAACTTATCCCGAGTGTCATTTTCCTTTTTGGCGCCATGGTTTCGCACGCGCAAATCAACGAGGCCTACTATCAGGGCTTCGAGGCCGGCGAATCGGCAGGCTACAACCTCTCCGCCAGCACGGCAGGCGAGACCACTACCGACGTCTACCGCAGCGGCAGCCAGAGCTTCAAGCTGATGCAGTCGTCCGCCAGCAACGTCTACCTCATGCTGGACACCCTCGACTTCACGGGCGACCCGACGCTGCAATACATCGCGCTGCGCTTCGACCACATCTGCAACGCCCGCCACAACTCCGCCGCCGACAACGGCGTGGCCATGGTGCAGTACCGTCTGGCCAGCCAGACCGACAACGACTGGGTGACCCTCACCGGCGTCAACTACAACGGCGACGAGAGCTTCAGCACCCAGTTCCCCTTCATCGGAGGCTTCAACCTCGAGTCCTACAACGAATGGGCTCTCGGCGTCACCGACAACACCGCCTGGAAAAGCGAGCGTTTCGACATCAACAACGCCCTCGGCGCCTCGGTCCCGACGGCCCAGCGCAAGCTCCTCATACGCTTCTTCCTCAAACGCAAGACCCACAACCAGGCCGCCGGCAACTGGTGGTTCGACAACATCAAGGTCTCCGCCAGCTCGAGCCTCATGGTCCGGCCCAAGCTCACCATGCTCGACTACCCCGACGGCGGCAACCACCCCAGCAGCCGCGGCGCCCACATAGTCTTCGAGGCCAACACCACGCTCCTTGAAGGCATCTCTACCGACTCCACCTACATCACCTACCGCATCGCCGACCGCCCCGGCACCCACCGCTCCTACATGACCCTCGTCCCCGGCACCACCAACCGCTACGAAGGCTACATCCCCTTCGAGGGCTACGACACCCTCATGCACTTCTACTGCACCGCCCGCGACGCCACCTCCAACGCCAACGCCGTCACCTTCCCCGCGGCCGAGAACGCATGGGTCTCCTACCGCTGCGTACGCGGCACCGAAACGGCCGCCAACCCGACCCTGCCGCAATTCAACACCAACACGGGTACCACCGAGCTGCCCTTCCCCCGCCAGGGAGCCCACCGCAGCGAATGGATCTTCGACTCGGCACTCCTCGCCAACGCCGGCTACGGCCCCGGCACCATCACGGGCTTCACCTACACCATCGGCGCCAACCTCAACTCCACCTACTCAAAGACCCGCTACCAAATCCGCATGATGAACGCCCCGACAAACTACTCTGTCGACACCGTCACCACCCACACCATCCCCTTCATCACCTACGACTCCTACATGAAAACCGTCTACGACGGCCCCCTCTCCATACCCCCAGCCAACAGCGGCACCCGCAACACCCTCCAGCTGCAAGACTCCTTCCACTATGCAGGTAAAGACATCGTCATGCAGGTCATCACCTCCGGCAGCGACAACAGCAGCGGCATCAACGTACGCACCATCCCCGTCACCGGACCCAAAGCCACCATCTACTACACCCTCGACGGCGCCGGCGAGAACCCCTTCGTCAACAACTTCTACTACGCCTACCTCGCCCTCAACCGCCGCCCGGCCTTCGTATTCACCCAGCACGCCAACCTGCCCCTGCTACACGACCTCGGCATCAGCGAGCTGGTCGACCCCAGCTACACCACCGCCATGGTCCAGCGCCCGGGCAGCCTCACCGTGAAACTCAAAAACTACGGCGTCTACAACATCAACGCCGTCCGCATCAGCTACTCCATCGACGACAACATCAACGGCTACTACGACTGGCAGGGCGACCTCGCCGCCGACCAGGAAGAGACCGTCGTCATAGCCAACAACAACATCAACCTCCCCGCAGGCTACCACACCCTGCGCGTATGGGTTGAAGACACCCTCACCGCCAGCAACGCCCAATACCGCGACCACGAACCCCTCAACGACACAGCCTTCTCGCAATTCATCGTCTGCGAAGGCCCCCTCAGCGGCGTTCGTCACATCGGCGGCCCCACTCCCGACTACAACGACATCGAGGAGTTCCTCTTCTCCCTCAGCCGTTGCGGCGTTGACGACAGCCTCGTCGTCAAACTCGCCCCGGGATACTACCCCTCCTTCACCATGCCCACGGTCAACGGCCTCTCCGCTGCCAACTACATCGTCTTCGAACCCCTCACCGACAACGTCACGCTGTACTCCGACAACACCATGTCGGCCGCCGCGATTGCCAACCTCGAGCAGGTACACCACGTCCGCTTCCGCAAGATTAACTTCGTGCGCCGCAGCGGCGCCCTCACCGATATGGTCACCCTCGGGTTCACCAGTATCAACTGCCGCTTCGAGAACTGCACCTTCACCGACAGCCTCGCCAACCCTGCGGCGGCGCTCCGCATCTCGTCACTCATCAACACAGGCTATACCGACAGCCTCGTCATCGACCGCTGCACCTTCACCGGTGGCCGCATAGGTATCGACATCAAGGGTCAGGCTGCCGACATACTCTCCAGGGGCAACTCGGTCACCCGCTGCACCTTCTACGACCAGTACGAGAACGCCATCAGCGTGCAGAACCAGACAGGCATCGTCATCGACAGCAACGACATATACGACGTGCTGCTCAGTTCCTCCTATGCACTGATGATTTTCGAGTGCCGCGGCAATACTGTCATCACCCGCAACAAGGTGTACACATCGCACAGTGCCGGCGGCATCGGCGTGAGCAACACGGTGGGTACACAGAACAACCACATTCTGGTGGCCAACAACATGGTGGTGTGCAACGATGACGGCATTGCCGCCAGCATGCGCCCGCCATTCAACATCATCCAGGCCACCTGGACCGACGTTGTCTACAACACCATCAAGATGACGGCTCCCAACCGCACCAACGCCGCTGCCGCCACCTTCGGCGGTGGCAACAACTTGGAGAACTGCCGCTTTGTGAACAATATAATGGTGACGCTCGACAACAACAACTGCGCCTTCTTGTACAACCCCGGCACCTCCACCAGCAACACCGTGGGGCACAACGTCTACTATTCGCGCGGCCCAATCTTGAACCGCATGGATGCTCCCTATGCCAACCTTGAGGCGTGGATGGCCGCCCTGCCTTCCGACAATGCATCGATATCGGTCAACCCCAACTTCCTCAACGGCTCGCTTGTCGACCTGCGCACCTACAACCGCCTGATCAAGGGCGTCGGCATGCCGCTGGCCAACGTCACCACCGACATGTACGGCACCGCACGCAGCGCCACGGCCTCCTGCCCCGGTGCCTTCGAGTTCGTCTCGCTCAACTATGACTTCGAGCCCGAGGCGCTGGTATCGCCCCTGCACGAGACCTGCCACATGCCCTCGCCCGTCGAGCTGGCGGTGCTGATACGCAACAGCGGTATCAACAGCTACACCGGCTCCGGCCTCACGCTGCACTACAAGATCAACGGCGGCACGGAGCACCAGGTGGCCATCACCCAGAACATCCCCGCCGAGGACACCATCACCATACGCACCGGCGAGATGCTGCAGATGCCCGCCAACGGCATCCTCGACTCGACCTACACCCTCGACGTATGGGTCACCTTCACCGGCGACGACCCGAACCAGACCAACGACGCCAACAGCTTCACCGTCGTCAGCAAGTACCACCCCGGCACCCCCGGCAACGACACCGTGCACCTGGCCTATGCCCACGACACGATACTCGACCCCACCAGGGGCGTGGACATGTGGAGCGTCTACAACCACACCTCGGCACCGCAGCGCAAGTCGCAGATCTACTGGTATAGCGACACCACCGCAGCCCCCTTCCACGTGGGCCGCACCCTGACCACCGACACCCTGCGCCAAGACACGGTCTTCTACATCCAGCAGCGCCGCGAGCAGCCCATCGTGCGCATTACCCAGCTCGAGATAGCGCGCGCCGCCACTACAGTCGGCGTCACCCCCGCCGCCAACCTGCCCTACTGGATGAATAACAATAGAAAGGTTGTCCTGCAGCTTACCAACGTGGGCGACGCCACGGTGAACCTCCTTGGCGACACCCTGATTACCCTGTCGCCCCAGTCCTCCATCAACAACAAGCGCCACGTCTTCGGCGACATCAGCATCGAGCCCGGGGAGTCCCTGATTGTCCAGTACGGCGCCGGCAACAACCAGACCTACCTCCCCATGACGCTGCTGAGCAACGACATCAGCATCTCTATCAACAACGCCAACAACTCCAACGTGGCCTTCGTGCTGAAGCACAACGGTGTGGTGGAAGATGTGGTGGCGCTGAACACAGCCCCGACCGCCACCTATCCCGCCAACCAGGCCGTCAACTGGACTTCCATGAACATACCTTCCCACGTGTGGCAGGGACCCGGCGTCACCATGGCCTTTAACGCAGGCGCGGGCCTCGTCAGAACCGGTTTCAACGGCGACGCCACCGACTGGCGCGTGGCCACGGCTGCCGAGCCGATGTTCCTCCACACCATCGACCCCTCGTGGATACGCTACTCCGACAACGGCTGCGACGGCGGCTTCGGCACGATGACGGTGATGATGATCAATCCGCCGGCTGCCGACCTGGCCATCGACGTGCCGGTGCTCCCCGAGTCGGGCTGCGGCCTCGGCGACGAGAGCGTCACGGTGAAGGTCAACAACTACGGTATCGAGCCCGTCACCTCGTTCGTGCTCAACTACTGCGCGGGTGGCGACACAGTGAGCGAGACCGTCACCACCGGCATCCCCGCCAACGGCTCCATCACCCACACCTTCGCCCAGCAAATAAACCTCCACTTCGCCAAAGACTCCCTCGTGACGGTGAAGGTATGGGCCAACGCCCTTGCCGAAGACCATACTCAGCTGAACGACACCAACTTAGCCACCGTCACCTCACTCCGCACACCTGATGCCCCCGCCGCCCTCGCCACACGCCAAGTGAACTACTCTGAAAGAGACACAGTTACAGCGCTTGGTTCTGCCTTGGGACTGACACCAGTATGGTATGATTACAACATGAACCCTGTCGACACAGGATTGACCCACATAACCGAAATACTCTACACGGGAGGCACCATGGGCATGGCCTACATTGCCGATATCGAGACCGAGCGCCAGGTTGGCACCGGCACCACAAAGTCAGGCAAGAACGCCTACCCGAACCCCTATCAGCCCGCCAAGAAGTACGCCAAACAGCAGTTCATCTACGTGGCTGCCGACCTGCTGGCTGCCGGCATCGTGCCGGGTCAGCTGACCTCGCTGGCCTTCAACCTCGACTCCATCTACGGCACTGCCGACACCATCCGCTTCGACGAGTACAAAATCTCGCTCGGCACCACCACCGACAACACCTTCACCGGCAACGCCACATGGAAGTCTGCCCCGACGGTGGTCTACGAGAGCAACCCCTTCGTGCTGCGCCGCAGCAGCTCGCGTGGCTGGGTGACGCACCCGTTCAGCCAGCCCTTTGTGTGGGACGGCGTGTCGAACATCGTGGTGCAGGTGGTCAATTACGTTGCCACCCCCTACGCCACCGGTGTGCAAGTGAACGCTACCTCGAAGTCCAACACGGTCATCAGCTACAATGCCGACAACGCACCCTCGCCCTCGATTGAAGGGTTTGTCGGCAACGGCAACCGCAACGGCAACCGTCCCAACATCCGCTTCACCAACGTCACCCACGACGGCTGCATCGGCCCGATGACACCCTACACGGTGCAGATCGTCAACGCCCCGGCGGTCGACATGGCCATCGCGTGGCCCGACGGCATAGAGAACCTGACCTACAACTCGTGCGACAGCATATCCTTCAACGTGAAGCTGGCCAACCAAGGCACCGCCGACATGAGCAACCTGAAGATATACTACCAGCTCGACACCCTGGCCGTCGACAGCACCACCATCGGCACCACCATCCTTTCCGGCCAGACCGCCACGGCTCTGATGCTGAAGGACAAACTCCACCCCGGCCGCCACACGCTGAAGGCTTACATAGCCCCCGCCGGCGACGTGGTGACCAGCAACGACTCCATCGAGTACTCCTTCGCCGTGCGCTTCTGCGGCGGCACCTATACAATAGCCAAAGAGGGGACGCCCGACTACCACACGTTCGGCGAAGCCATCGACACGCTGAACGCAGTCGGCATCGAGGGACCCGTGGTGTTCAACGTCTCCAACGGCCTCTATGCCGAGCAGGTGTCGCTGGGCGCCATCCCCGGCTCCTCGGTCACCAACACGGTGTCCTTTGTCGGCTCGGGCGACAGTGTGCTGCTGAGCGCCGCCACAACGTCGGCCGCCAACTACGTCGTCAACATGAACAGCACCTCCAACATCACCTTCGACAACCTGATGATTGAATCGCGCCCCGCGACAGGTAATTACGCGCACGCAATCGTGATGCAGGATGGCGACAACATCAACATCACCAACTGCCGCATCAAGGTGAAGGGATCCGTCAACAACGCCACGGCCTCGTGCATAACGCTCAACGGCAGCATCTCGAACCTGGCCATGATGAACAACGTGCTCGACAGCGGCTTCTACTCCATCAAGTGCAGCGGCACTACGCTGAACTACAACAACATCACCCTGAGCAACAACACATTCAAAAACTTCTGGAAAGGAGGCGTCTACCTGCGTGGTGTCACCAACATACAGGTGAACTCCAACGAAATTACCTCCGGCGTGACGACGACTGGCCGCGACCTCATCGGCGTCACCTTGGCACAGACCGCCGGCGACCTCAGGATACTGAAAAACAAAATCTACCTGATTGACGACAAGAACGGTGGCAAGGTAGGCATCCTGCTGCAGAACATCAACTGCACCAGCACCGCCCCCGGCCTCGTGGCCAACAACATGATCAGCTGCTCGGGAACAGGCGTAGCCGGTCTCTCCTCCGGCCTGAAGCCCTCCGGCATCTGGATCGACAGTTCGAGCACCAACCTCAACATCTTCTTCAACTCGGTGCGCGTCTACTGCGGTCCCTACGCCAACGTGCAGTACTCCGAAGCCTCGCAATCGTTCCACTCGGGAACCACGGTGAGCAACATCCAGGTGATGAGCAACATCTTCTCTAACTTCAGCAAGGGCTATGCCTACTACGTGGCCGAACTGAACACCATCAGCACCTCGAACTTCAACGCCTACTACTCCGCCAGCACCCGCCCGCTGGCCTGGAAGCAGACCACGCTGGCCACGCTGGCCGACATGCAGACCGTCAACAACGACGATGCCAACTCGATGTTCACAGAACCCTTCTTCACCTCGGAGCGCGACCTGCACCTGCAGATTACCGACATGGTGGCCATGGCACAGTACAGCAGCGAAGTGGTCGACGACATCGACGGACGCACGCGCCCCCAGATTCCTGCGCCGACCATCGGAGCCCACGAGAAAGACATCACGACCCACGACGTGGCCATCGTGCGCATCGACAAGCCCGTCGTCAACCCCAACCCCGCACACATCGAGTCCGACCCGCTGTGGGTGAAGGCCACCTTCTACAACAACGGCCGCTCGGCCGAGAGCACCGTCACCTGGTATGCCTACATCGAAGGCCACGAGGCCGAAACACGGACAGCGACACGCAGCATCGGACCGATGCAGCCGTCGGAGATGAAGACCGACTCGGTGCTGATGAACACAGTGCTGGGCATCACAGGCGACCAGACGATACGCGTGGTGGTTGAATGTGCCGACGATGCAGCGCTCGACGACAACGAGCTGACCGTACCGCTCTACCTGGCACCCGCCTTCAACCTTGCCGCCACCAAGATGGCCACTAACCGCTCGGGCTGCGAACTGACCGACGCCGTGGTGAAAATCACCATCAAGAACGACGGTGCCAAGACCATGCCCGCCGGTTCCACCATCAAGATCGGCTACCGCGCCGAAGTGTCGTCGCCGGCCAACGTGGTAGTCCCCACCCTGCCCATCGAGCACGAGGAAACGATAACCCTCGCCGCCGACTTGCTGGCAACCCGCACCACCGTCATCGACTTCACCCAGACCGCCAACCTCTACCCGACCGATACCGCTATCGACATCAAGGTGCGCATCACAGGCTGGTGCAAATATGAATACGACATCTCGCCTGAAAACGACACCACCTCCGGCAGCCAGAACGCCACGGTGGACGCCTACTACACCCCGGCACCTCCCGTGGGCTACGACACCACCCTAGCCTACGGCACCTGGGGCGCCGTGAGGGCCAGCCAGGTCAACCAGCGCCCGATACGCTGGTACAGAGACTCCACCGGCGCCTCCTTCTACCACCCCAGCACCTACACCTCGACCAACCCCTCCGCCACCTACTCGACCCTCTGGAAGAACACGCCGCAATACTTCTCCGACTCGACCTACTACCTGAACTGCCTCAGCGCGAAAAACTGCCCGAGCCACTTCTCGGCCGTGACCGTCCACGTCGCGCCCCGCGTGCCCAACGACATAGCCATCGAGGCCATTCTTTCGCCGCTCGGCAGCAGGGTCTACATGGAGAACGACACGGCCCGCGTGCGCATTGTCAACTACGGCACCTCCACCCAGACCAACGTGCCCATCACCTTCCAGGTGATGCGCGGCACCAACGTCATCCAGACCGAGACCGAGATTTGCCCGACGCCCATAGCGCCGATGCAGACACTGGTCTACACCTTCAACACCCTGGTCAACATACCCACCCCGACCACTGCGCAGAACTACACCATGACTGCTTGGACCGGCCTGGCCACCGACCAGGTGCGCCGCAACGACACCATCCGCACCAGCCACACCTTCCGCTCGCTGGCCGAGTACGCTGCGCCGACCAAACCCTCGCATCCCTCATTCGACATCACGCGCGTATCCTTTAATGAGATAGACTTCGAGATTCCCGCCCTCGGCCGCGGCATGAACAACCTGGCACTGTATGCCAACCCCGACTACCCCGTGACGCACGTGCAGCGCGGCATGACCGACTCGCTCATCGTACAGGTGACGTCCCTCAACGCCACCGACCTGGCCAACCGCTGCAAGATCTGGGTGATGATTGACTTCGACCGCAGCGGCACCTTCTCCAACGACGAGATACTGGTCAACGGCGATGTGTTCTACGACAACGAGATCTTCCGCTCGCTGCTGACGATAGCGCCGTCGGCCTCCTACGGCTACATGCGCATGCGTGTGGTAGTGGGTTCCAACGACGACTTCGCCTTGGCCACCACCGTGCCTACGGGCGGCGTGCCTGCCGACAAGAACGGCCACAACATCGACTTCATGCTCTTTGTCGACGCACAGCCTGCCGCCACCGACCTGGCCATCACGCAGATTGTGGCGCCGCGCAGCTACCTGGTGCGCGACAGCCTGGCCCGCGTGGTGAGCTTCCGCATTGCCAACAAGGGCACCACCAACCTGGCCAACCCGACCATCAACTACAGCTTTGCCGGCGAGGACGGCGACAACACCGGCACGGTGACCTTCCCCGGCGTGCTGCAGCCCGGCACCAGCGGCATCGTGAGCCTGCCGGCCCACACCTTCTCGCTGGGCACCACCAACCTCACCCTGTGGCACAGCACCAACGGCGACAACAACCACAGCAACGACACGCTGAAATACGAGTACCACCGCTTCCATATCATCACCCTCTCGATGTTCGACGACTTCGACAGCGAGACGATGTGGTATGCCCCCGCGGGCTACAACGAGTACTCGCGCAACTACTGGGAACTCGGCGCCCCTGCCGGAGCCCAGATATCGGCAGCCTACTCCGCCCCGAAGGCCTGGGTCACCGACCTCGACAGCGAGATCCGCTCCGGCACCCGCGGCAACGTGAGCTACCTCTACAGCCCCATCATCAACACGGCGCAGATACGTGCCGACACGCTGCGCTTCTACCTGCGCAAGCGCCTCAACAACGGTAGCACGATGCACCTGGAGTTCTACAACTTCGAGAACAAGTGGCAGAAAGCCATCGACACCTCGAGCCGCGAGGTGTGGTACAACAACACGCTCGACCAGGTGTTTGAGGGCAACAACAACGCCTACACGCAGGTGTGGGTGCCCACGTCGCAGTTCAGCGGCGACTTCAACGAGATGCTGCAGCTGCGCTTTGTCTACACCGCCCCCATCGTGACTAATGCCAACACCAACTTCGGCGAAGGTTGCGCCATCGACGACTTCGAGCTCAGCCGCGCCCGCCGCCGCCTCGACGCCGGTGTGGTAGCCATCGTGGAACCCACATCGCCGCAGTACGGCGAGACCGTCTATCCCGAGGTGCTGGTGCAGAACTTCGGTTCCGACACCATCCTGAGCATCCGCCTGGGCTACACGCACTACGGCGCCAGCCTGGCCAAGGAGTCGGTCTTCGAGTGCTTCATCGAACCCGACTCGGTAGCGCGCTTCCGCTTCGACCAGCCCTTCGTGGTGTCGAGCGATTTCCCGCAGAACTTCTCCATCGTGGCCTTCTCCAAACTGTCGACCGACATCTTCAAGGAGAACGACACCTGCCAGAAGGTCTTCACGCTGCGTCCGCTCGACAACGACATCAGCGCCGAGGAGTTTGTCTACCCGCTTGAGCGCGTCATCGCCGGCGACACCGCAGTCATCGTCACCATGCGCATACGCAACTTCGGCACCGCCCCCATCAGCCACGCCACGGCGAGCTACCTTGTCAACGGCCAAGGCCGCGTGGACGAGGATATCGACTTCACCGAGCTGCTGGGTCGCCCGCTGGCCTCGATGGAGTACTTCAACTACACCTTCCGCCAGAAGATATGGGCCTCGATGGGCCTGATGAAGCTGACGGGCATCATCAAGTGCGAAGGCAACAGCTACATCTACAACGACACCATCACCAAGCGCGTGGAGGGAATCTCTTCCATCATGGACCTCGCGGCGGGTGCCGTGGTGCTCGACGCCACGGGCAACGGCGTGAAGGTGCAGCTGGTGATTGACAACGTGGGAGCCCTCGGAGCCAACAACTTCGAAGTGGGCTACTTCATCGACAACAACCCCGCCACCACGCACACCGAGACCTACAGCCACGAGCGCCCGCTGCCTGCGCTGACCCGCGGCTACCACCTGTTCGGCACCACCCTGCCCTCGCGCCCCTCGGGCTACCAGAACGTGACGGGCTTCGTCCGCATCGTCAACGACAACGACCCGAGCAACGACAGCACCAAGGTGCAGCAGATGCAGCTGGTGAACCTCCGCGCCATCAAGCTCGTCATCGAGGAGAACGCGCAGCCCGAGTGCAACGTCTACCTCCAGGTGACCAACGACGGCAACATGGTGCACCACAGCGCCAGCATACAGCTCAACGCCACGGTCAACGGCGCCAGCCTGAGCGGCTCGTCGAACCGCACGGTGGCCCCAGGCGAGATCCTCAACCTGAAACTTGACGGCACCCTGGCCAAAGACCGCCTGCAGGACTACAGCGGATCGGGCTCGCTGTCCAGCAGCCGCGACACCGACCCGAGCAACAACCAGACCTCGCTCATCGAGGTCCAGAGCCGCGTCGAGGGCATGCCCTCCGTCGACGGCGGCAACGGCCTGGTGCTCGACCAGAACTACCCCAACCCCTTCAGCCAGCAGACCACCGTAACCTTCACCCTGCCCAACGCCGCCACGGTGCGCTTCTTCGTGGTCGACGCCATGGGCCACCTCGTCAACAGCTTCGAACGCCACTACGAGGCAGGCGAACAGTCGCTGGTGCTCGACATGTCGAGCTACGGGTCGGGCGTCTACTTCTACGGCATCGAAGTCGACGGCGAGCGCCGTATGCGTAAGATGATCATGCGCTGATGCTGACCCTTTTTACAGAATACAACGAGAGCCAGCACCTCCTGCCCCCGGGGCAGGAGGTGCTGCTTGCTGTCAGCGGCGGCCGCGACTCGGCCACGCTGGCGCACCTCTGCCATGCCGCCGGCATACCCTTCGCCGTGGCGCACTGCAACTTCAACCTGCGCCCCGGCGAGTGCGACCGCGACGAGGCCTTCGTCGCCGACCTGGCTGGGCGCTACGGTGCACCGCTGCACGTGGAGCGCTACGACACCCTGGCCTACGCACGGCAGCACGGGCAGGGCGTCGAAGAGGCCGCCCGCGAGCTGCGCTACGCCTTCTTCGCACGCCTCTGCCACCGCCACGGCTACCCCTGCGTGGCCACCGCTCACCATCGCGACGACTCCATCGAGACCTTCTTCCTCAACCTCTTCCGCGGCACGGGGCTGCACGGGCTGCACGGCATCAGGCCTGCGGCCGAACTGCCGACGGCCGACGGCACCCTGCGCGTGGTGCGCCCGCTGCTGTGCTTCGCAAGGGCCGACATCGACGCCTACGTCGAGCGCGAGGGACTGGCCTACGTCGACGACCACACCAACAGCCAGCTCGGCGCACGCCGCAACCGCATCAGGCTGCAACTCATGCCGCTGCTGCGCGAGCTGTACCCCGGCGTCGACGCCACCATGGAGCACAACATGCGTCGGCTCGCCGAGGCCGAGGCCGTCTACAGCCGCCACGTCGACGCCCTGCGGCGCCAGCTGCTGCAGCCCTACGCCTCGGCGCTGCCGACACCCCACCCCCCCCTGACGGGGATACGCACCGACAGCCTCCTGGCCCTGGAGCCGCGGCGCACGCTGCTCTATGAGCTGCTGCGCGGCTACGGCGTGGGAGCCGCCACGGTCGACGACCTGCTGGCGGCGCTGCCCACGGCGGGCGGCCAGCTCTTCCACACCGCCACCCACAGCCTCACGCTGCACCGCGGGTGGCTGCTGGCGGCGCCGCTTGGCGCGGCGCCGCAGCCCACCATAGGCACGGCCGAGGTGCCGCGGCCCGAGCGGTGGGACCGCTCGGGCCGGACCCTCTACGTCGACGCCGATCGCGTGGTGCCGCCCCTGACGCTACGCCCCTGGCGGGCCGGCGACCGCTTCCACCCCTTCGGCATGCGGCAGAGCCGCCTGGTCAGCGACTTCCTGACCGACCTGCACCTGAGCCGCCTGGAGAAAGCGTGGGTCTGGCTCCTCGAAGACGGCGCCGGCCGCATCGTGTGGGTCGTGGGCCTGCGGGCCGACGACCGCTTCCGCGTCAGCGGCCAGACCGAGCGCATACTGCGCATCGACCTCGCCGAGGGTGCCTAGGCAGGCACTCGGCGACGCCTCGCCATGCTTGCCGACGGCGAAGAGGTAGAGCCACACCTCGGCGCCGGCCCAGTGGCCGGGCAGGGCCAGCGAGGCCCGGCCGTGGCTGCGGCGCGCCGCCGCGCTGACAAGGCAGGCACCCTCGGCCGGAGCATAAGCCACGAGGTACACCGCGTCCGAACCCGCCGCACGGGGACCCGCGGCAGCGTCGAAAACCACCTCCACCCCACCCTCCGCCGTGCGACGCACCGCCGCCACGGCAGGCAGCACACGCCGACCCGCGGCAAGGACCAGGCGCCGGTAGTCGACGCCCACCACACCGTCGGCCACCGTGAAAGCCGCACTGCTGAGCGAAGTGAAACAATTGCCCTCCGTGAGGGCCAGCCGCCGCCCACGCTCCGCAAAGCCTAGGCGCAACGCCGGCAGGAGCTGCTGCGCCGCGCGGATCATAGCCGTGAAACGCGACCGCTGCGCCAGCTGTGCCGCCGTCCGCGGGTCGGCGATGTGCGCACGATAGGCACGCACACTCCACCGTCCGCGCCAACAAAAGCCCACCACCGGGCCAACCTTCCCTGAGAAACCTCCCAGAATTCCATGTTCGATTTTTGCCATAACTGTATGTATTTTGATTAACGAAAAGTCACCTATATAATATAAGGCGAAAAGTATCCAACGCCAAAAAAAAATTGAAAAAAATTGCATCTGGCGCGAATCGGTGGCATTTGGACAAGAAACTAACCAACTGACACACAGCCGCTCAGACGTCCCTGCTTCTGCCCCTCTTCTGCCCTGGCTGGTGGGTGGCAAAAGTCCTATGGCGCACTGCATTATTATTATTTTTTTTTCTCCATTCCGTCTTTATGTCAATTTTTTTTCATATTTTTGCACTTGAATTATTAACTTAAAACCACTACTCAATGAAAAAGAAAAGACTCGTTTTGACGGCCTTACTGGCTCTGGCATACATCGTGCCCTCTGCTGCACAGTACAATTACACCTCTGTAGACATAGATGGCAGTACAAATTTTACAGCAAACAACAACACAATCGTCAGAAAATGGAATTCTCAGTATGCCGTGTGCCTGTCAGGAAACAGGTTGGGCATATTTGACTACTCCGCGTTTCTTGGAGCACCTGGCAGCACAACTCCTACTTTCCCCGCCAAGTACATGGACATTCCCTCTACCGTCACAGTCTCCGACATACAGATTCTCGGCGATTCTCTCTATTTCTGTGGACGTTATTCTAGCTCGTCGCAATCCAATGCCGTGATAGGAATTATTCCATTGGATATCAATCCCCTGTCCGCAACTGTGATTGACTATAAACATATTTCGCACCTACACAGCATCAGCAAGATGGTTGTGCGTCGCATGAGCCAATACAGCGCACGCGTTGTGGCCATTGGCAAAACTTCACAATCATCTTACAACAACAATTGTATCGTATCTGTAAACAATATACTTTTGGCCAATTGTTCCTACAGCACACTCCCTCTTGCCTCTAACGATTATGCCGACGACATCACCCTGCTCAACAACACTACCATATGCATTTCGGGGCGGACTGCCACTGGACAGAGTGACGACATCTGGCTACGGAAATGCAGTATCAATTCTGTCTTATCCAGCGCATCGACCATTTATACAAAGTACACATACAGCACTGGAACCATAGACCTTAACTCCAAACTTACCGCAACCGCTGTTGATGCCTCCACAATTGCCTTAACCTACGTTGGAGAAGACGCTAACGGATTACCTTTCGCCAGAGTTCGCGTGTTCACCATTTCCAACATGGAGAACTCCGACTCTTTTGAATTCTCAATATACGAAAAGAATGCGCCGTTGCCTGTCACCATACAGCACCACCTTACCAACAACCTGTTTATCCTGCAGAACTACACAAACCATCAAACCGGGCTGCCCTGCACCGACCTGTATGCCATGGCAATCAACAACCCTTCTTCAACTGTACCTGTTGCCAAAACGACCTTCCTCAACAGAACATACAGCTCTATCTCTGAGATATCTTACTTGACCAAAACCACTTTGCCTCTATCCACAGTAATGCTTTTCTCGGGGGAAAAATGGTATCTGCACAACATCTTCACCGTTCCCTTTGGCTACATACCCTCATACTGCCATAATGGAGGGACTGGGCTGCCGCTCAACCTATAAACAACCTGACCAAACAATCTCAAACCACGACTGGAACTCCTTATTCGTATACTGCCCAGAACCACGTCGGCATCATCTCTAGATATTCAGCCACTACGACAACCGATTGTATTGCTTATTAAAAAAAACATCATGAAAAAGACGTTCCTCTTTACTCTTGCCCTTGCAGGGTTGCTGCAGGCCTTCGGGCAGGACACTATCCACTACGGCAACCCGTGGTACATGTTCACAGGCAACTATCCCAATGCCTACTGCAATCATACAACCGGAGAATTCTCCAGTGCCATTCCAGCTAAGGCCTGTCAGCAATATGTGGCCGCTCCTGGCGAGGGCAACATTGTCTATGGTATCGCCGTGACATTCAACGACAGCATGACGCTGGACGAAAACTTCGCCTTCTCGGTGGGCCTCTACCGGAAAACCAGCTCTTTCTTCATGACTGAAAATATCTGGCAAACCGAAATAGCCGAGTTTGAGCAACTTGATTCGGCTGGCTTACATACCCCAATCCGAATGTGCAGGTTCCAATACATCCTCGACTCTTCCGAGAAAGGCCTCACGTACTGCTACGAGTTTTACTTCAACCGGCCGGTACACGTAACCGACACCTTCTATGCCGGCGTTCTGCATGACACACCGCGGTGTCCTACTTTTCCCAATCCGGGATGGTTCGGGCCGACTTTCGGCTACGACTCCACCCGCTCGCAGTCTTGGTGGGGCGAAGATATTTACGGGCGCATGACACATATAGATGACTATGCACGCAACATCGACTACCGCTGGGGCTGTGTGTTCCCCATCGTGAAGTACCGCTGCCCGGCGCCCAAGGAGGGCATGCCCGGAGCGGCTGGCGACGACTGGGTTGAGCTGCTCTTCGACGACGACGGC
>CACZWL010000017.1 GCA_902784865.1 uncultured Bacteroidota bacterium
GCATCTTCTCACTGCCTCCTCTCGCTCTTTTACACTGTGTCTTTTTCTCATAATAAAACCCCGAAAGTTTTTTGTCCAACTTTCGGGGTTCATTACATTGATGCGCCCTCTTGCATTACCAAAAATCGATATCTTCGACATCGTTGATTATTCCTATTAATGGTCGCCCTCCGATTTTCAGTTGCCGTAATAATGCGTTGCCGTTCTCGAATTCTTCAAGCTTATCCTTGAATTCGGAATCCGTAAGGTATGCTTTGCTGTCGCGCTGCATAATGTAGTAGGTATTGCCGTTGTAGCGGAAAGAAAGGTCATAGTATTGCACGGCGAATTCGTAGAAAAAAGACTCTTCATTGTATGTGCGATAACCGTGGTAGTCATTGCCAAACTCCGAAGGTGAAGGCTGGAAAGCGGCATTGTATGGAAATCCTTCTAAATCTGGTTTAATATATTCTGCTTTCATTGTATTGGTTATTTGAGGTTTCTTATTCGATTGAGTAGGTCGCGCATCTCTGGAGTCAAAGGGTGTCCTTGTTCTTCTTGTCCATTGCCTTTCCAATAATGGAAATGAGGTTTGATGCCATTGTGCTCGTTGGTATGGATTTCCCATATTTTCTTTCCGTCAGCGCCATATTTGGCAATGCTTTTCACATCTTTGCCGTCTTTACGGAATGCCACATAATATCTGTTAGGAGTGTGACTTTCTTCGGGCAACTTGATGCCTTTTCGTCTATCCTTTTGTTCAAGAACAAGCGTGTTTTCGTCAATCTGGAATACAGTCGCGTATTTCCTTCCTGCCTCGCTATTGAGGACTCCGCTTGAAAAAGCACCGTTACTTCCCATAGCTGAAAAGATTTGATTGGTTAGACATTAATATGGACTTGCGTATGCGCGGCTTCCTTGGCAACCTTCGGAGCCTTTGTAGTCGTTCATTCGGGAAATAGACACTTATCGCTTCGTTTTCCTCCGGCATTTTATCTCCATATCGAATTATCAATCGTGGCTCAAGTCTTTGCAGCATCTCTTCGTATCCTTTCCGCCATAAATATCGTGAGAGATTGTGACCATAGATGGCAGTGCAGTTTACCGCAATAACAGAATGTTTTGGAATGCCGGAAAAACTATAATCGTAACTGTCAGGGAGCGACCACGTGACATTTGGAATGACGTTTATGCCATACGACTGCCATTCGGCGGTTAGCGTTCGGTTGCGCCATGCGTTGTAGTAACGCTCGTCATACGTCATATCGACATACTGTGAGAAGTCCGGACCTATAACTGATTCATACTGTCGCAATAGGGGTACATATTTGTTTCTGTCATTCCAAATGCATTTGAAAAGGCCGTCGTTGATGTAAAAATGTACCGTCCCGGAATGCTCATGTTTGCAGCGAGCTTCGTTGAACCCGACGAGTCGGGAGGGGACAGGGCCCTCATGCGACTCAATCGGCGGCATCTCAATTGCTGTGACGCGCTCACATGCAATATCAGTTATCGCCTGCGAGCGTCCAGTCGAGTGCGTTTCGAATTTGAAACAGTCAATCACCGACGAGGTACTTGTTAAAACGCCCGACAAACTTGAAAGTTGTTTGAGCAGTTGCTGAGAGTTAACAATAAATTTCATATTGTTAATGATTTAATAATTACGATACAGCACTATGTTGTATCTGTTTGCAAAAATACAACTTTTTATAGGTTCTACCAAATAAAGATATTAACATTCAGGCTAATGGTTCGCGTGCGCGTACGCGCGATTGAAAAAGTGCGCGTACGCCCGCGAGAAGTCTGTTGATAACTTTTCCTGTTTTTAACCATTAATCCCCAAGAGGGTACAAATAACCCACGAAGAAGGCATAAAGAATGCAGGTGCAAAATGAGTAAATGCGCTAATGAATATTGGAATGCGCTTTAAGAATGTGTAAATGTAGGAGTGCTTTAAAAAAATGCGTAAATGTGCTATTGTGGGAATGCGTTAGTGGGGATACACGAGACTTCGCCGTGGGGTGACGGCAATCTGGCTGACATGGGCGTTATAAAAATATTTTTCCAATTTCAAAAACAGTTGTACTTTTGCATTTCGAAAAAATGGATGTATAACCACAAAATCGAAATGCAATGACCATTGAAAGCCCGAAATATATTGAGCAGCTGATGAATGCACGTGACAATAGTCAGCGTGGATGTGGGTAACGTAATTGTCAAGCCACAGGGAGAGCCTCGACAGACTTTGGAAGTGGATTTTGTGGCTAACAAAGGGGGACGACGCTACTATGTCCAGTCGGCATACCAGATGCTATCAGATGAAAAAATGATACAGGAGAAGCGGTCCTTGCTGCATATTAACGACTCTTTCAAGAAGATTTTGCTCACGATGGACCACCAAAATATCAGACACGATGAAAATGGTATTGTCACGATGGGCCTAATGCATTTTCTGTCCGACCAAAACAGCCTGGAGGCGTAAGCTTGATGTGCGAACCCACCAAGAATGGGTCAACTTCATTTAGAGAGACTGCCGACCCGTCGCCGTGGTGTGCCATCGGCTGAGCTGACTGGTATGCCGTCAGCTCGGCTGACAACCATCGCCGAAGGATCACCGAAGAAACAATAAGCTTGAATGTGTGAATGCGTTAGTTTTATTTCAATAACAGGTATCTTATAATCCTTTGTTCCATAGAAGCTTGAAGATGTCGAGGACATACAGGCATTCTATGTCGTCGATGGTTCGGCTGAATTTGTCGAGGGATACGTGTATCCGATAAGTTGCCCGCCCACGGCACGGTGGGGGTGCGGTGGGCGGGCGGTATGTGGGGCCGAGCGAAAGGGGTAGGGGTTACTCGGCGAAGTATTTGTAGAAGAGGGGTATGGTCTCGATGCCGCGGAAGAACTGCTCGAGGGGGTAGTTCTCGTTGGGGGCGTGGATGTCGTCGGTGGCGAGGCCGAAGCCCATGAGGATGCTCTTGAGGCCGAGTATTTTCTCGAAGCCTGCGATGATGGGGATGGAGCCGCCGCTGCGGGTAGGCACGGGCCGACGGCCGTAGGTGTCCTGCATGGCGCGCTCGGCGGCCTTGTAGGCTTTGAGTTCGAGCGGGGCTACGTAGGCGGCGCCGCCGTGGCAGGGGGTGACCTTGACGGTGACGTAGTCGGGTGCCACGCGCTCGAAGTATTCCTGGAACATCTTGGAGATCTTCTCGAAGTCCTGGTTGGCGACGAGGCGGGTGCTTATCTTGGCGTAGGCCTTGGAGGGGAGGACGGTTTTGGTGCCCTCGCCGGTGTGGCCGCCCCAGATGCCGCAGACGTCGAGGCAGGGGCGTATGCCGGTGCGCTCCTTGGTGGAGAAGCCGGCCTCGCCGTGGAGTGCGCGGACGCCAAGTTCCTTCTTGTAGCCAGCCTCGTCGAAGGGGGCCTGGGCCATGAGGGCGCGCTCCTCGTCGGAGAGGACGAGGACGTCGTCGTAGAAGCCGGGGATGGTGATGTGGCCGTTCGCGTCGTGGAGGTCGGCAATCATCTTGCAGAGCACGTTGATGGGGTTGGCCACGGCGCCGCCGAAGAGGCCGGAGTGGAGGTCGTGGTTGGGGCCGGTGACTTCGACTTCCCAGTAGCATAGGCCGCGGAGGCCGCTGGTGATGCTGGGCACGTCGGGGGCAATCATCGAGGTGTCGGAGACGAGGATGATGTCGGCCTTGAGCAGCTCTTTGTTTTTCTCGCAGAAGCCGTAGAGCGAGCCGGAGCCGATTTCCTCTTCGCCCTCGAGCATGAACTTGACGTTGCAGGGGAGGCTGCCGGTGCGAACCATGTATTCGAAGGCCTTGGCGTGCATGAAGGACTGGCCTTTGTCGTCGTCGGCGCCGCGGGCCCAGATGCGGCCGTCGATGACGACGGGATCGAAGGGCTGTGTGCGCCAGAGCTCAAGCGGAGCGACGGGCATGACGTCGTAGTGGCCATAGACGAGGACGGTGGGTTTGGCGGGGTCGATGATTTTCTCGCCATAGACGACGGGGTTGCCGTCGGTGGGCATGACCTCGGCGCGGTCGGCGCCGGCCTCGAGGAGCAGCTCGCGCCAGCGCTCGGCGCAGCGCACCATGTCGCCCTTGTGCTCCTGCTCGGAGCTGATGGAGGGGATGCGGATGAGGGAGAAGAGCTCGTCGAGGAAACGGTCGCGGTTTTGTTCGATGTATTGCTTCATATTATATAATGTTTTTTGTTGATTATCTTCTCGTTAAGGTTTTGGTTCAAAGCTTTGCACGCCGGAGCAGGAAGGGCTGCAGCACTTGGTGGAAGCCCAGCTCGACGTCGACAGGCTGGTAGTCGATGCGGTACTGCAGGGCGCGCTGCTGAAGGTCGGCAAAGAGCCGGTGCATCTGCTGTCGGTAGGCGTCGGCGACGAGGTTGGGCTGCAGCCGCAGCTGCTGGCCGGATTCGAGGTCGACGAAGAGGTGCGGCCTGGCCGGGAGGTCGAGGTTGAGCTCGAGGTCGGCGTGGTAGGTGTGGAAAAGGATGACTTCGTGGTGGTTATGGCGGAGGTGGCGCAGGGCGTCGAAGAGGGGTTCCTGCTGGTCGTCGCGGATGAGGGCGTCGGTGAATATGACGACGAGCGAGCGCCGATGGAGCTGCTCGGCGATGAGGTGCAGGGGCTCGGCGATAGAGGTGGTGCGCTTGGGCAGGCCTCCGGCGTCGAGGGGCTGGAGGAGGCTGTCGAGGTGGGCGAGGAGGTGCTGCTGGTGGAGGCGCGAGGAGCGGACAGCGGTGGAGAGGTCGATCTGCGAGGAGAAGAGGGTGAGGCCGAAGGCGTCGCGCTGGCGGTGGAGCAGCTCCAACAGGACGGCCGCGGCGTAGGCGGCGAAGGTTATCTTGTTGGGTTTCAGCGGGTCGGCATGGCGCTCGAGGGGCAGGAGCATGGAGGATGAGTGGTCGACGAGGATTTGGCAGCGGAGGTTGGTCTCGGCCTCGAACTGCTTGACGTATAGTCGGTCTGTGCGGCCGAAGAGGTGCCAGTCGATATTGCGTGTCGACTCGCCGGGGAGGTACTGCCGATAGTCGGAGAATTCGGCCGAAAAGCCATGGAACGGGCTGCGGTGGCGGCCCGAGATGAAGCCTTCGACGACCTGGCGGGCGAAGAAGTCGAGGGCTTTGTAGCGGCTGATTTCGTTGAGTTGCACGGTCGGTGTCAGCTTGCTTCTTCACAACCGAATACCCGGAGGGGGGTATCCCTCGGGGTATCCGGCAGGCAACTGGTAGATGTCTGGTAGGTATCTAGTAGGTATCTGGTAGGTGAATACTTCGACTCTTTCCCATCATTTCCCATCGATGGGAAAATCGGGGAACTTGTCATTTGGCGCGATTTGAGCTACTTGATTTCTACCTGACTGGTTTCAGAGAAGAGCGTTCAGCTTCTCGGTGAGGGTCTCTTTGGCGACGAGGCCGACGGTCTTGTCGACGGGCTGACCGCCTTTGAAGAAGAGGACGGTGGGGACGCTGCGGATGCGGAAACGGGCGGCCAGCTCGGGGCACTCGTCGACATCGGCGGCTCCGACGACGGCGCGGCCTTCGAATTCGGCGGCGACTTCCTCAATCTTGGGAGCCAGCGCTTTGCAGGGACCACACCAGGTGGCGCCGAAGTCAATCATGACGGGTTGGGAACCGGCGAGCAGTTCGTCGAAGTTCTGTTCGGTGACTTTGATTTCCATTGTTTTATCTTTTTATTGTTGTTTATTGTTTTGAAATGTCTCTGAATCAAGCCGAGCAAATTCCATGCCAAAGCACTATTTGGCACGGAAGTATATGGTCATCGGCACGCCGTGGAAGTCCCAGAGTTCGCGCATGCGGTTCTCGACGAAGCGCTTGTAGGGGTCGCGGACATACTGCGGCAGGTTGCAGAAGAAGACGAACTGGGGGTAGGGGGTTGGGAGTTGGGTGATGTATTTGATTTTGACCCACTTGCCTTTGACCGAGGGGGGCGGGTTCTGCTCCTTGACGATGGGCAGGAGGGTGTCGTTGAGTTCGGCGGTGGAGATGCGGCGCGAGCGGGCCTCGTAGACGGCGCGGGCGGTCTCGAGGACCTTGAAGATGCGCTGCTTGTTGATGACGGAGGTGAAGATGATGGGCACATCGTCGAAGGGGGCGATGCGCGAACGGATCAGCTCCTCGAAGTCGCGGTGCGTGTTGTGGTCTTTCTCGACGAGGTCCCACTTGTTGACGACGATGACGACGCCCTTGTTGTTGCGCTGGACGAGCGAGAAGATGTTGAGGTCCTGCTGCTCAAGGCCTTGCGAGGCATCGAGCATGAGGATGCAGACGTCGGCGGCCTCGATGGAGCGGACGGAGCGGAGGACGGAGTAGAACTCGAGGTTCTCGGACACCTTGCTCTTGCGGCGGAGGCCGGCGGTGTCGACGAAGTTGAAGTCGAACCCGAAGAGGTTGTAGCGGCTGTAGACAGAGTCGCGCGTGGTGCCGGCGATGGGGGTGACGACGGAGCGGTGCTCGCCGGTTATCATATTGATAAAGGAGGACTTGCCGACGTTTGGGCGGCCGACGATGGCGATACGCGGCAGGCCGTCCTCGGGGTCGGGGTCGCCGACGGGAAAGTCGTGGACCAGCGCGTCGAGGAGCTCGCCGGTGCCGCTGCCGGTGATGGAGGCGATGGGGTAGGGGTCGCCGAGGCCGAGGGCGTAGAACTCGCCGAGGGCATCCATCTGGGCGGGATTGTCGACCTTGTTGACGACGAGCAGCACGGGCTTGGGCTGGCGGCGCAGCATGTCGGCCACATCCTCGTCCATGGGGGTGAGGCCGTCGCGGGCGTCGACGAGGAAGAGGATGGTGTCGGCCTCGTCGATGGCCAGGCTGACCTGCCGGCGGATTTCCGTCTCGAACTGGTCGTCAGAGCCGATGACGTAGCCGCCGGTGTCGATGACCGAGAAGTGGCGCCCGTTCCAGTCGGAATGGCCGTACTGGCGATCGCGGGTGACGCCTGCCGTGGGGTCGACAATGGCGTCGCGGGTCTGCGTGAGGCGGTTGAAGAGGGTTGATTTGCCGACATTGGGGCGGCCGACAAGGGCGACGATATTCATAGGACTCTAGGTATCAGTGGGTTGGATGGCGGTTAAGCGTTTATTCTTCGTTGGGCGTCAGGATGGGGGCCACGGGATCGAAGCCGGAGACTTTCTTCTTACCGCCCTTGCCGATGAGGAGGTTGCAGCCGAACTTGATGTTGCAAGCCTTCGACTCGACGAGGCGGATGGAGGAGATATAGTCGGCCATCACATAAGTCTGCATCGCGCCTCCCAGCGACAGGATGACACCGGCACCGGGGTTGAAGGCGTCGAGGTGCTTGCCGTCGTAGACGACGGAGGAACCGGCGACCACCTCGAGCCAGTTGAAGAGGTTGACCGAGACGGAGAGCGTGGTGTTGAAGCGGAAGGTGTTGGAGAAGGACTTCTCGAAGCCGTCGATGATGCTGCCGGTGGAGAAGAGGCCGCGGTCGAGCTGGCCGTGGAAGAGCAGGCCGGCGCGGAAGAGGTGGGCGAAGGAGTAGGAGGCACCCAGGTTGAAGGTGGTGGGGATGGGGAACCAGTAGCCGTTGGTGTCGTTGACAAAGCGCGGTTTCATGCCGTCGATACGCTCCTTAAGGTAGTCAGAGATAGAATCCATATAGAATTGGCCGTCGTTGAGCACGGTGTTGATGTTGACACCGTCGAAATAGATCTCACCCTGTCCGTTTTCGGGCACGAAGGCATAGGTGTTCTTGGTCCAGTGTATACCTTTGGTGATGTTGTTGACGGCAAGCGAGATCGAGAGGGGGCCGAGGTCCCAGCGGGCTCCGACGTCGAAAGCCAGACCGCTGTTGGCCAGAAGGTTGTTGAGGATGTCTTCGGGTCCGTTGAAGAGGAACTTGCCTTGTGACGTGTCGTAGGGAACGACGGCAGAACCCTGCAACTCGTAGTAGGCACGGACTGTCATGCGGTCGAGGTCTTCGTCGGAGTGGAGGGTGAGGTGAGTCTTGTCGGTCTGAATGTTGAGGACACCGGAGAGGAGCTTGGCGTGGACACCGACGGTGAGGTTCAGCTTGTCGATATGGAAGGCGGCACCCACAGAGGACTCGATATAGGACTGGAGGTTGAAGATGTCACCATTGAGGAGCTTGACCTCAGGGTGCGGCACTCCATCGTCGCCGATGTTGCCTTCGAGCAGGGCATTGACCGTGGAGATGGGCAGGCCTATGGAGAAACCGTTGCAAAGGCGGAGGTTGAGATTCAGATAGAGGTGCTTGATTTTCAATCCGAAACCCAACAGCTGCACATTGGCGCCCATGCGGAACTGGTTGTCCTCGCTGAGGGTGTGGAGGATAGAGTCGACGTTGATTATGGTGGTCTTCGAAGCCTTGTCGTAGCGCAGCACGTCGTTGAGCGCCAGGGGCATACCAAACTGGAAATCGACGCCGGGAAGCATCAGGTAGAAGGTATTCTTGGCCGGATGGAAGGCCGGGTTGAGCAGGTTGCTCTGCGGCGTACGGATAGTGTGGTAGAAGAGGTTGTTGGTCTCGTCGAACTGGGCGTTGGCCGTTCCCGTCGCGAGGACAAGGGCGGCGGTCAATATGATGGATTTAAGCTTTCTCATAGATCGATAGGTATTCTGTTCTTATCCTTATTTTCCGAAACTGGGCAATTCAAAGCCGTGGTCGAATGACACTTTGGGATGAATCTGCAAGTACAACTTCAAGCGAAGGAAGTCGTTGCGCGAGAGGACTACGTGGCGCTGCTGGGCCGTGCCGAAGCGGAATGAAACCCTTATCTTTCGTGCTTGCTTCAGCATATTGACCTCGTCGTTCGATATGGTGGCAATAAGTCGCGACAGGACCGGAGACTCAACCATGCAGACCTCGGAACCTGGTTCGGTAGGCACAATGTTTGGGGCATTGATAGCAGTGTCGCCGGGCTCCTTGTCCAACTTGATGTCGAACAGAGGGCTCTCGTCCTCGGCAAGGAAGGTAGCGTTGAGCATAAACTCCAACGGGATGCCATTGGTGCAGGCAAAGATGATGCGGGCATCGTTGATGTCGGCCTCGAGGTCTTCCGAGATCGAGCTGATTAAAGAGTCGAGATTAGCCCTACTTCCATCAACGTCGAGGTCATAGGAAAAATGGAGATGGTTGACACGCAGGTTGAACGGAACGGCAACATCAAGCGCGCCCGAGTAGTCGAAGCGGGTCATGCGCAGACTGTCCAGCGCCTCGACGAAGTGGACATTCTGTATGTTGGAAGAGACTATTTCAGACGAAGCATTGAGGCGCATACGGAAAGTGGTGATGAGCCTCTTCGGGAATGCATTGATGATGGGGGCAACATCGATGCTGTCGAAATGTTCTTGTGCTCCTGTGGTGATGTCACTAATGACAATGGGATTGGACGAGAAGTCTAAAAAGTCTTGTGTATTGCCATCATAGTCAACATACTTCACAATAAGGCTGTCGAAAGTCGCATTGACATATTCGTTGAACATGTCCTTGATACTCTCACTTGCGTAATGGCCTTTGACTGCAGCGCTCAAATTGAGCCAGAGATGCGAGATGGATATCGAATCGCGATATTCCACAATCTTCTGGATGTCGGCATTGTCGAAGATATCTATATCGATAGTGTCGCGGAATATGGTGTCTATAGAATACCATACGGGATCGGCATCCTTCGAACCCAGCAGGGCAGGGGAGGGCCGCGAAGCTGAGCGCGGGGTTGCGTACACACCTTGCAAGCTCAGCGGGACAATAGACCCTTCGGTCTCCGCATGGTAGCGCACCGTCAGCAGGTTGGTCGTCGTGTCGAGATAGCCTGTGTAGTCGGAGCTCAAGCGCGAGATGATATCGTTGAAATTCAACTCTCCATAGGCGATCGGAAATCCATAGTATGGGTCTATTTCGCCTTGTACCCGGAACGGATTCTTAAAAATCTCCAAATCGTCGTCCTTGATACACGACGTAACAGCAGCCGTCAGCATCAGCGCAGCCGCCACTATCGGCATCTTCTTCTTCAGTCGGTAAGTCTTTTTCATTCTATATCAATTTTTTATATATAATCAATACTATATAGCGGTCTGCAAAGGTACGAATTTTTTTTCGATTTGCAGCATCTTTTTGCTAATCGCATAGGATATAGAGGTCCTCGCGGGGGTTCAGAAACAGCACCGGCGTCGACCGCCCGAGGAGCCTCCGCTCCGGCAGCGGCATCAGCCAGTCCAGCAGGTCGCGGTCGCGCGCATCCGTCGTCCGCGCTATCAGCACATCGGGATCCAGCTGCTCCACGGCAGCCATATCCACATTGCCACCCTTGCGCAACACCACCGTCGCATAGCTGACATCGAGCGGCTTGAACAGCTTATCGGCAAAGCGCAGATTGTTGGCCAGCTGGCTGCGGAAGCCCCCGTCGCGATAGTCGCGGTGCGCTATCGTCACCCTGCAGCCTACAAACCGCGTCAGGTACGACGCCCACAGCAGCTTCTCCTTACCCTCGCGGCGGTAAGTGAACGTCAGCGCCACCTCGCCACCTCGCGGCAGCAACGATACACCCTTCGGCACACAGAGATAGGCCACCTTGCAGTCGCGGAACTCGCGCAGCAGACGCGCCGGATAACTCAAGCTCCCCCTCCGCACCGAAGCATCCACCGCCACCAGCGCCAGTATCCCGTTGAAAGCCGTCGCCAGCCCCTCTATCGCCGTGTGCCACTCGCCCACCAGGCTCGCATACGGCACCCCGCTCTCCTCCAGCCACCGCTCATCGCCGCGCTCCTTGGACACATGCAGCAGCATCAACCCCTTGTGGTTCAGCCGCTCCGCGAAATGGCGCCCCCACGGAAGCAGCACCGACACATCCTGCGCCGACTCCACACACATTATCACAAACTGGTCCTTCATCGCGCTGTCCTACCTGATTAACGTGATATCTCCCTTGAAATCATTCTCCTCGCCATTGTGGCACTTAATATGGCAGGTATACGTATACACCCCCGGCAGACACTGCTTGTTGCGGTACACCCCGTCCCACTGGCACCCCCCTGCCTCCTGGCACCTGAACACACACTCTCCCCAGCGGTTGAACAACGCAAAATCCAACTCCGAAAGCACCGTATTCGTCAAATCAAGCACATCGTTCACCCCATCGCCATTCGGCGTAAACGCATTGGGAATCACAAAATCCGGCGCCCCGCAGCTCACAGCCTTGGCCCTGATGCGCACCGTGGCCGTAGCCTCGCAGCCGCCCGACCTTGCAGTGACCACATACACTGTCAGCGTATCCTCAGGCACCACCTCCGTCGTCCGGCTGCTCCGACTCGCAATCTCGCCGCCACCCGTCCAGCGGTAACTGGCTCCCGCCACCTCGCCAGCCGTCAGCGTCACAGCCTCCCCCAGGACGATATCATACCTGTCCGCCCACGCCGCAAAACCATCCAGACTGCGGTTCCTCACCACCCTCGTCGTATCGGCAAACGGACAACCCTCGTCGTTCGCCAGCTCCAGCACATAGACACCCTCGCACAAACCAGTCAGCAACGTATCGACCGACACACCCTCGCCCCCAACCACATGCACCCACGCCTCGCAGCTGTCCCCGCAGAGCTCCGCCTCCACCTCCTTCGTATACGTAGGCTCCGCCTTCGTCGGCACTCGCGCCCAGCCCGACACATCGCAACCGTAGCCCCGCGCATGATACATCACCACCACACCCTCCGGCAAACCACCGTACACCAGCGTGTCGCCAACCACCGTCGGCGCACCCTGCGGCAACCCGCCGACCGTCACCGTCACCGTCACCGAATCCAGATCCACACCCTCTCCCAGCACCACCCGGGCGCTGCCGTCCCTGTCTCCGTGGCACCGCGGCCCTGTCACCATCAGCGTATCCACAAGTCGGTACGCCGTCACATCAAACGTATCCAGCTCCGCACATCCCGGAGCTGACACCCGCAGCACATACTGACCCGTCTCCCGCACCCACGGATTCGCAATCGTACCGTCACTCACCCCCCCCGTCAACCACTCATACGTCACACCCAACCGCGGCTGCAACCCAATCTGCACACCACGCTCCGCACACGACGTCAACTCCTCAAATCGGCCTCCGCCACCGACAACATGCAGCACATGGCGCTGCGTATCAGCCTCCGTACACCCACCAGGCATCAGCGCCACAAGCATCACCTCATACCTGCCACCCTCCGCATACGTATGCGTCGGATTGCGCTCCGTCGACCGCCCCCCGTCGCCGAAATCCCACACAAACGCTTCTCCTCGCCCAGTATTCTTGAACCTCACCGTATACGGCGCACAACCCGCCACCGGCGGCACAAACTCCGCCACCGGAAAATCATCCGTCACATTGAACCGGAACAACGCATTATTGCAATTCGTCGACCCGTTCACCTCGCTCCACGCACCAGCTGTCACCGGAAAATCGCCAAAACCGCCACACGACGCACACACCGACTGGTACAGCGTCGCCAGCTTGTCGAACCGCGACGTCCCACCGTCCACATGATCGCCGCCCCCGCGGAAATTATTGTCCGCACCGCGATGCGGCTCGCCGAAAAACGTCGCATACTCCAGATGCTGGCAGTTCTCGTCGACCGACAGAATATAGAAATCCTGCCCGTCCGTAGAATCACACCACGCACCCGCCGTCGTCTCCATCCCCGTCGTTCCCAGCGTACCCCACCGCACACTGCCGTAACCCACAAAATCACGCCCCCACCCCGCAGCATACACCCGGTTGCACACATCCGCAGCAAAAGCCGTCGGCGACAGATTGATCCTCCCAGGCGTGCCGAACAACGTACTCCACTCTCGCCCGCTCAAATCCGGCAACAACCGCATCAGCAACATACCACTGTTCATCACACCATAACCCGCATTATACATGAAATAGCCATCCCCCGTCGGCTCCGTCTGCCCGAACACAAACACCTCGTCCCGTCGACCCGCACGCACAAAATACAACTGGTCGTACCCCCCCAACCCAACATACGTCATCCCCATCAGACGCTCCCCACCATGCGAAACCTTACCCACAAAACCATCCGCACCACCGCCCCCATACGCCACCTGCCACGCCGAATCCGTCACCGGAAAATCCACACTGTTCGTACCACCGCACACCAACAGATTATAATCCCCGTCCACATCCACCGAATACACAGCATCATCCCCGCTGCCGCCAAGATACGTACTCCACAACAAATTGCGCAGATTATAGTCCAGCTTGAACACCACACCGTCCTGGCCGCCACCGCTCACAGCCTGCAGGCACCCCCCCGTCGTCGGAAAATCAGCCGACATCGTCGTCGAACCCACATACACATTGTTCAAATCATCCGTCACAATCTCACCCCTCGCACCGTCGCCGTAATTGTAATACAGCGAATCGTTCCCCTGCATCAGCACACCATACCCGTTATTATAATACCCCTTGAAATTCAAACCGTCATTACCCGTACCCCCCACCAGCGTCGACGCCTCCAGCCGCTGCCCGTCAGCACTCAGCCGGCACACAAAAATATCACTCCCGTTCGGATACCCAATCGTCGACGACTCATAACTCAGACCACTCCCACCCCTGAACACCTCCCCATACGCACCCTCCGTCGTCGGAAAATCGGACGAACCCGTCGTACCGAACACCAGCAACTCATCAAACCCGTTCACATACAGACTGTGCGGCATATCCGCCGCCCCACCGCCCAGATACGTCGCAAACAAACGCTGCTCACCCGTCGAGTCGAACTTGAACACACCCACATCCACACCCCCGCCAGGCACCTCCTGATACGCGCCCGTCGACACAGGATAACCCACATTGAACACCAAACCCGCCGTATACGCATTCTTCTCCGAATCATACGTCGCCGTCGTACCCCAATTGTCCGCCGTCGAACCCGTATACGTCGAAAAAATCAACATCGGATCCACCACCAGCTCTCGCCCGCGGTCATACTCACCGACCTCAACCCACGCCCTGCGGCCCTTCACACGCCACCGGCTCGCCACCTCGACCTCCTCACCCTCAACCACCTGATACGCATACGGACGCAACTCCGTCACATCGCGCACCGTCGTACTGACCACCAGACTCCCACTCCCGTCAACCCGCAACCCGTCAACACCCTCATACTCAACCACCACCACACCCGCATCAGCACCCGCCGCAACAACAAAATTATACTTCAACGCACCCTCCTCGCCATACACCTCCAAATCCACACCCTCATACAAACCCCTGTACCTCACCACACCAAACGAACGCACCCCGGAACGCCAACGACCCGCATCCTTGCCCAGAAAAAAATTACTATACCCACCCAGCAAACCCTCCCCCTCCGGACGCACATCGCCACCACCCACAAACACCATCCGGTACGCATGATAACCCACCGGCCCCACACCCACAGCCGGATGACCCAACTCGCCCCGCAACGCCACAGTCACACGCCCGCACTCCGCAAACACAGCACCACCCGCAACCTGCGCCTCATAGCAAACACGGCTGTCCCACTGACCCGCATTCTCGACAAACGACACCCGCCGGCCACGCTCCACACCCTCGCGCCCCGCACCCAGGCACACCCCGAAAAAACTCATCAAAAAAATGAAAACCAGAACTTTATATGACAACATATACTTCATAACATACTACTTATTACAACTGCAAATATACGAAAAAAAATAAAAACACCAACCCCACCGCAAAAAAAAACACCAACCCCACCGCAAAAAAACATCACACCCAACCGCAAAAAAACATCACACCCCACCGCAAAAAACACCACCCGCCCGATAGGTATCTGGCAGGTATCTTGTTCGACTCTGGTAGGTATCTGGTAGGTGAATACTTCGACTGTTTCCCATCATTACCCCCCCCCCATGGGAAATGATGGATACTTTTTCAGCGACGACGGTAAAGGGCAATGCGCGACACTGTCGGGTCGATAGTCCCAACAAGCTGATAATGAGACAGCGTGGCGCTGTCGATAGAGGTCTCGGGCGTCTCGCCGCCATAGCCCGCCACCATCCAGGGCGGCAGCGTGGGCGCGGCGAGGGGACTGTGCACGTCTTTCCAGTCGGGCGGGAAGATGATGCGGTTCATCTGCACAATGCCGTTGCACGGCAGGACGTGGTAGTCGTCGTAGCGATTGAGGATGAGGTTGTAGTTCCAGATGCTGTCGCGCTCGGCCTCGGGGACTTGGGTGAAGAGCGCGGCCGTCTGCTCAAGGCGCTGACGGTCAGACTTCTGGCGGCTGGGCATAGCCACATCTTTGCACCTCATGTAAATGCGCGACAAGGCCCTCGGGGCCTCCAGTTGCATGTCTTTGCCCACGGGCATCAGCATTACCAACGCAAAACCAACCACAAAGGAGCGTTTGCCACCGACAGCCAGCAGCAGCACCAGGAAGGGCATCAGGACGATATAGTAATGCTCGAAGTAATTGGGGCCAAACAGTATGGTTTCCAGCAACATGGCGGGCACGATTGCCCACATCGCAGCGCGCTGCCCCGAGCGCCAGAGCATGACACACAGCGCAACGGTCAGCACAAGCAATATGGTGCGCGGCAACTCGGTGAAGATACTGGTAACGAGCGACATGACGCTGCCGGTATACTCGGCGTTGACTTGGAAGTAGGCATGCCAGAAGTCGGCCAGAACATGGTTGTTCATCAGCCAAAAGAGCACTGGCACCGCCAAAACGGTAGCCGAAAAGAACATCCATGCGGCCGTAAAAACCTGTACCACATCTCTCTTGGATATCAGCCACATACAATATCCCGTCATTAAACCGCCGACAATGGCCACCGCATCGTTCAGGCGGATGAGTGCCACCGCCGCAAAGAGCATGCCGAGGATGAACGGGAAGATAGGTACACGCGAACTCTCGGTCGGCGCATGGCGTTGCATACCTCTGATCGTCAGATAGATGGCAAGCGTCAGGAACGGCAACATCCACTCCTCGCACATATTGCCCTCGCAGAGGAACATCGAGTAGGGGAGCAGCGCGACGAGCACAGCCACCATCGAGCGCAACCCCGAGGCGAAGAGGCGAGCCGTCTTGTACAACAGCCAAAGCGTCAGTGAGTTGAACACCCACTGCAGCAGGAATACACCCGTGCGGCCGCCGATGAGCATGCCGAGGGCGTTGATGAGGTAGAGCAGGGGACCTTTGTTGTCGAAGAGGTCGCGGTAGGGCATGCGCCCATGCAGTATCCCGAGACCCATTTCCTGAAAGATGGCACTGTCGTAGCCGCCGTGGTAGTAGAGCGGCGACGTGGAGGTCGACATCAGGAGCAAAAGCGGAAGTGCCAGTAACGGAAACACCACTGGACACCAGCGACTTTCGCAGAACTGATTAATCCTTTGCTTCAACCCGTTCATTGCCCACCGAATTCCATAAGATAGGCCTTGATGAAGTCGTCGAGCTTGCCGTCGAGCACACCGCCCACGTCCGAAGTCTGGCAACCGGTGCGATGGTCTTTGACACGGCGGTCGTCCATGACGTAACTCCTTATCTGCGAGCCCCATTCGATTTTCTTCTGCGAGGCCTTGATTTTGTCTTTCTCCTCCATGCGGTGCTTCAGTTCGCGGTCGTAGAGCTGCGAGCGCAGCAGGCGCATGGCGTTCTCCTTGTTCTTGGGCTGGTCGCGCGTCTCGGTGTTCTCGATGAGGATTTCCTCCTCGACGCCGGTATACGGGTCTTTGTACTGGTAGCGCAGGCGCACGCCACTCTCCACCTTGTTCACATTCTGCCCTCCGGCACCGCCGCTGCGGAAGGTGTCCCACGAGAGTTTCGACATATCAACCACCACTTCAATCGAATCGTCTACAAGCGGTGTGACACTGACACTTGTGAAGCTGGTCATGCGCTTTCCTTGGGCATTGAACGGGCTGACGCGCACCAGGCGGTGGACACCCGTTTCGGACTTGAGGTAGCCGTAGGCAAAATCACCCTCAATCTGTAGGGTGCAGCTTTTGATGCCGGCACCCTCGCCGTCGAGCGAGTTGGAGATAACGACCTTATAGCCATGCGTTTCCGCATAGCGGATATACATGCGCATGAGCATCTCGGCCCAATCCTGCGCCTCCACGCCGCCGGCACCGGCATTGATGGAGAGCACGGCATCGAGGCGGTCGCTGTCGCTGCGCAGCATGTTCTTGAATTCCAGCTCCTCCACCTTCTTCTGCGTGAGGGCGATTTGGGCGAGGAGTTCCTCCTCGGTGGCGTCGCCGGCGTCGAAGAACTCGCCCATCACCTCGAGGTCGCCGCAGGCGGCGTCCACCTCGTTATAGGCTGTCACCCAGCTTTTTCGGGCGTTGATGCCCTTCACCACCTTCTGCGCCTCCTTGGGGTCGTTCCAGAAGTCGGGGGCTTCGGTCTTCTTCTCCTCCTCGGCCACCCAAGCGGTAGTGGCGTCGATGTCGAGGAATTTCTTGAGCGCGTCCTTGCGCTGGATAAGGTCTTTTATCTGTTCCTGGTTGGTCATAACGTGCAAAATAAAAAAGGGCAAGCTGATTATATCGCACCGCTACAACCAAACACCCTTGCTGTATTCCTACCCTGGGGGATTCAATGGGAGCTGGTCGTATAAGACTTGCCCAAATCTCTGTTTTCTTATCTCAAAAACGGAGTGCAAAAATACTACATTTTCGCGACATGACCAAATTTATTTTGTAAAATGCTATAAAACAGGAAATAATATCTTGTGCAGAATAAATGGCATCTATGCATTAGGTGGTTCAGAATTCTATAATATCAGCAGTTATGGGTGAGTTGTGAGAACTCCGGCAAGGTGAGCACTTCGACTTTGGGGTAGGTTATCTGTTTCAGCACGTAGTAGTGGCGGTCGTTGGAAACAAGAAACCTGGCACCGGCTGCGATGGCACAGTCGACAAATCAAAAGAGGTCCAAACATGGTGGTAGGGGCTTCTGGGAGGGATTACTTGGATAAGACAATTGGTGTCGAGAACAATTCTCATGAGAGGCGGTGCAAATCCATGGAATTGATTTCATCAAGACGTTGCTGGTCCAGCACTCCGTTGTCCCACAGCTCGTTCAGACGGTCGTTCATGCGTTTGGCGTAGTGTTCGTATAGAACCTGATACAACTCCGTAAGTCCGCGTTTACTGCGGTTTACAGAGAACATTTGCAGCATGTGTACCTGCATGTCGTTGAATGTAGTGGTGGCTTCCATATTGTCGTTGATGAATTTGATTTTGCAAAAATACGAACTTTTTTCCACATGGGGAAAAAATATTTTGCTAGTAGGGGTCGACGTCGTAGTGGATGGAGACGGCGGAGAGGCCTTCCTGCTTGGCGAGGTCGTCGCCGATTTGGAGGATGACGCGCTTGGCGTCGGCGATGGGTTCGGTACGCTCGAAGCGGAGGGTCAACACCTTGAGATACAGCGCGCGGACACGGCTCACCAATGGGTATTCGGGACCCATGACGCGGCCGGGGAAGGTGGCACGCAACTGTGCGGCCATCCAGTCAGCAGCCTCGTCGAGCACCTCGGCGTCGCGGTGCTTGAGGGTAATCTCTATCAGGCGGTGGTAGGGCGGATAGCGGAAGACGCGCCGCTCCTGTATCTGCTCGTCGTAGAGGGCTTGGTAGTCGTTGTCTACCACGTTGACAATCACCTGGTGGTGAGGGTTGTAGGTCTGTATAATAACCCTTCCGCCTTCGCCGTGGCGGCCGGCGCGTCCGCTGACCTGGGTCATCTGCTGGAAGGCGCGCTCGAAAGAGCGGAACGACGGGTAGTTGATAATATTGTCGGCATTGACGATACCGACGACGCTTACATGCTCGAAATCAAGCCCCTTGGTGACCATCTGGGTGCCGACGAGGATGTCGATACGGCGGTGCTCGAAGTCGGAGAGGAGCTCGAGGTATTGGTTCTTTTGCAGTGTGCTGTCAAGGTCCATGCGCGCTACTCGGGCATCGGGGAAGAGTATCTGGAGGTCTTCCTCGATACGCTCGGTGCCGATGCCGACCATCTTGAGGTGGGTGGAGTGGCAGTGGGGGCACTCGGCGGGCACGGGGATGGAGTAGCCGCAGTAGTGGCAGCGGAGCGAGCCCGTGGCCTTGTGGTAGACAAGCGACACGTCGCAGTGGATGCACTGGGGCACCTGGTGACAGTCGTCGCACTCCAGCCGCAAGGAGAAGCCGCGGCGGTTCTGGAACAGAATGGCTTGTTTGCCAGCCTTCAAGGCGCTGCCGACGGCGTCAAGCAGGGCGTGGGAGAAGTGGCCTTTGACTCGCCCGGAGCGGTGCTCCTCCTTCATATCGACCACCTCGACGCGCGGCAGGCTGAATCCGCCATAGCGCTGACGCATCACGGCCAGGCCGTATTTGCCGCTCTGGGCATTGTAATAGGTTTCCACCGAGGGAGTTGCGCTGCCGAGCACCACCTGTGCGCCCCACATCTGGGCCAGCACGATGGCCGAGTCGCGGGCGTGGTAGCGCGGCGCGGGGTCATACTGCTTGTAGGAGGGATCATGTTCCTCATCCACAATGATTAATCCCAGGTCGGAGAAGGGGAGGAACGTGGCACTGCGGGCGCCGAGGAGCACCTGGTAGCGCCCTTCGCCGGTAGCCTTGGTGCGCTGCCACACCTCGGTGCGCTGACTGGCGCTGAAGCGCGAATGGTACACTCCTACCTTGTCGCCGAAATAGCGCCGCAGGCGGTTGATCAGCTGCGCCGTGAGGGCTATCTCGGGCAGCAGGAATAGCGCTTGCCGCCCCTCCTGCACCACTTTGTGTATCAGCTTGATATACACCTCGGTCTTGCCCGAGGAGGTGACGCCGTGGAGGAGCGAGACGGGGTGCGGAGCCGAGGTCAGGTAGTCGTAGGCCGCCTGCTGTTCGGCGTTGAGCTGTATGGTGTCTGGCGAGAGGAGCTGGCTCTGGTCGTAGTGCTCCAGACGGCTTTCGATGCGCTCTTCGACCACAAGGACACCGTTCTTGATGAGCGTCTGCAGCGGCGAGCCCTGCGGCAGGTCGCGCTTGGGCACCGCTTCGCGGCCGAAATGCGACAGCTGCATGTACTGCATCAGCAGCTCCACCTGCTTCACTCGGCGCTTACCCTCGAGGGCGTCGAACAGCTCACGCTGCGCTTTGTCCGACTCGTAGCCCTCGGCAAGACTGACGTAGGCGACCTTGCGCGGAGCATAGCGGTTGCGGAGCTCTTCGTCCATCACAACCACCTGGCGTTCAATAAGTCCACGGACTATGGGCATTATCTTCTGCACACCGATGGCGCGGCTGATGTCGACTAGTCGCATGACGGAATAGTCGGAGAGGAGCTGGACAATCTGCAACTCGTATTTAGAGAGCGAGGAGAGGTCGCCGGAGAAGTCGGGATGGATGGCCAGGGCCGACTCGCTGGCCAGCTTGAGGCCGGCAGGCATGGCCACAGCCATCACGTCGCCGGGGGTGCACATGTAGTACCGTGCCAGCCACTCCCAATGCTCCATCTGGCGCTCGGTGGCGACAGGTTCTATATCGAGGACGGCGACTATATACTTGCATTTCCACTGCGGAGCCTCCTGGTGTATGCGGCGCACAAGGGCCGAATAGAGCTTGGCACTCTTGGCACCGAACTGCACCACAACACGGGCACCGACGTTCACGGCGCCGTTATACTCCTGTGGAACCCTGTAGGTAAAGGTGCCGGGCAAGTGCAACGGCAACAGGACATCGACATAGTATATCTGGGTGTCGGTCAGGCTTTCTTCTTTATTACCGTGGAGAGTAAAATACTGACTACCAGGATACCGAGGATGACGGCGAGGGATGCCATGGTGGGAATGTGCCAGCCGAAGAACTCGCCGCCAATCATCTTCAACCCGATGAAGCAGAGCAGGGCGCCGAGGCCGTAGTGGAGCAGCCAGAAGCGGTCGGCCACGTCGCTCAGCAGGAAGAAGAGCGAGCGCAGACCCATGATGGCGAAGATATTGGAGGTATAGACGATGACGGGGTTCTGGGTGACAGAGAAGACGGCGGGGATAGAGTCGACGGCGAAGATGATGTCGCTGAACTCAATCACCAGCAGCACAAGGAAGAGGGGCGTCATCTTGCCGGCGTGGAAGAAGTCGTGGCCGTGGCTCTCGGTGGTCACGGGGAACCACTTCGAGGCAAAGCGCACCACGGGGTGGTTGGCGGTGTCGATATGCTCGTCGCCCTTGCTGCGGAACATCTTGATACCGCTGTAGATAAGTATCACGCCGAACACTGCCAGCAACCAGGCGAACTTGGTCACCAGCGCGCCGAGGGCGAAGATGAAGATGAAGCGCATCACGATGGCACCGAAGATACCCCAGAAGAGAACGCGGTGGTAGTACTCCTTCTTGATGCCGAAGGAGACAAAGATCATAATCATCACGAAGATGTTGTCGATTGAGAGGCTCTCCTCGAGGAAATAACCGGCGAGGAACTCCTGCGTCATCTCCGAGCGGTAGGCCGCAAGGTCGGTGCCAGCGTCGGCCGGCGGTATCATCCAGTCACCGAAGAAGTAGACCAGCACGGCAAAAGCCATGGCCATGCCCACCCAGATGGCCGTCCAGATGGCCGCTTCCTTGACGCCCACGACGTGGTCCTTTTTATGGAACACAAAGAGGTCCAGCACAAGCATCACTACCACGAAGAGCATAAACAACGAAAAAAACAGTCCGTTCATATACAATAATCTTTTTAATTATAAGTTATTAAACACTAACAACGCAGATCATGGTAAAATATTGCGAACTGTTCATAACTTTTTTGAAGGTGGGGACCTTCACCATCGGCGGAGGCTACGCCATGATACCGCTGATGCAACACGAAGTGGTGGAACGGCGGCGATGGATGGACGCGGAGACCTTCCTCGACGTGCTGTCGCTCTCGCAGGCCATGCCCGGGGTCTTCGCCGTCAACATGGCCACCCAGGTGGGCTACCGTCTGCGCGGCGTGCGGGGCAGCGCGGCGGCCATAGCAGGCAACGTGCTGATGCCGATTGCCCTCGTCCTGCTGATAGCCATATTCTTCCGCCGCTTCAAAGAGGTGCCTGCCGTCGAGCAGGTGTTCATGGGCCTGCGCCCCGCCGTGGCGGCACTGATAGCCGCACCCGTATTCACCTTGGCACGCTCGGCACGCATCGGCTGGAGCAACTGCTGGATACCCCTGGCGGCGGCGCTCCTCATCTGGCTCCTCGGCGTCAGCCCCATCATCGTCGTCCTCGCCGCCGCTGCCGCCGGATGGCTATGGGGACGAGCGGAGAACAGAAACCTGAAAACCAAGCGATAACCATGATTTTCTGGAAACTCTTCTATACCTTCCTGATTATCGGGGCCTTCACCTTCGGCGGAGGCTACTCCATGGTGGCACTGATACAGGACCAAGTCGTCACCCACCACGGATGGCTGACAGCGCAGGAATTCACCGACATACTGGCCATCAGCCAGATGACCCCCGGCCCCATCGGCATCAACACCGCGACCTATGCAGGCTACACCGCCGTAGCCAACGCAGGCTACCCGGCGTGGCTCGCCGCCGCAGGATCGCTCCTGGCATCGCTGGCAGTGGTGGCAGTGCCCGTGGCGCTCATGCTCCTCGTCTGCCGCTACCTGTCGCGCTACATGGACCACCCTCGAGTGGCAGCCATGCTGCGCGTGCTCAGGCTGACGGTGGTGGGCCTCATAGCGGCAGCCGCCCTCTCGCTGCTCACCGCCGAGAGCTTCGGCCAAACCGGATTGAACCGCCAGTTCATCGTATCCCTCGCCATCTTCGCCGCCGTATTCGTCGCCACCCTGCGGCGCAAAGCCAGCCCGCTGACACTGCTCGCCCTCTCCGGCCTCGCCGGATGGGTAGCCTACGGGCTGTAGTCGACAGGTATCTGGTAGGTGTCTGGTAGGTATCTGGTAGGTGAATACTTCGACTCTTTCCCATCATTTCCCATCGATGGGAAAATCGAGGAACTTGTCATTTGGCGCGATTTGAACACATTTCGATACAAAACACTGGAAATCAACAAAAAGAAGAAGCAACTGAAAAAAGTTCGGAATTATCGGGGAAAAATTCGTATCTTTGCATTTTATTTTGGTTACATATAATTATATTACATGACTATCACTGACGCTCTTACACAGGCTGTTGCCAACGCGCTGAAAACGCTCTACGGCATAGAACAGGAGGCCTCAACCCTCCAGCTGCAGGAAACCCGCAAGGAATTCGCTGGCGACTACACCATCGTCGTCTTCCCCTACGTCAAGCAGGCCCGCAAGGCCCCCGAGGCCGTGGCCGCCGAACTGGGAGAAGAGGTCAAGAAAAACCTCGCCGGGGTGAAAGGCTACAACGTGGTGAAAGGTTTCCTCAACTTCGAAATCGCTGACCAGTACTGGCTGCGCTTCGTCTGCGAAAAGGCAGGGGAGACGCGCTACGGGCTGGTGCAGGCCGAGGCCGGAGCGGCTCCAGTGGTGGTTGAATACAGCAGCCCCAACACCAACAAACCGTTGCACTTAGGCCACATCCGCAACAACCTGCTGGGCTGGTCGGTAAGCCGCCTGCTGGAGGCCACGGGCGCCAACGTGAAGAAGGTGAACCTGGTGAACGACCGCGGCATCCACATCTGCAAGAGCATGCTGGCCTGGCAACGCTACGGCGGCGAGACACCCGAAAGCAGCGGCATGAAGGGCGACCACCTGGTGGGCAAATACTACGTGGAATTCGACAAACACTACAAAGAAGAAGTCAAACAGCTGATGGAGAGTGGGGTAGAGGAGGAGCAGGCCAAGCGCGAAGCCCCCATTATGGTCGAGGCCCAGGCCATGCTCAAGCGCTGGGAAGAGGGCGACAAGGAAGTGCGCGCGCTGTGGGAGACGATGAACGGCTGGGTATACAAAGGCTTCGACGAGACCTACGAGCGCCTCGGCGTCGGCTTCGACAAGATATACTACGAATCGAACACCTACCTGCTCGGCAAAGAGCTGGTGCAGAAAGGCCTGGACATGGGCGTGCTCTTCCGCAAGGAGGACGGCTCCGTGTGGTGCGACCTCACGGCCGACGGCCTCGACCAAAAGCTGCTCCTGCGCCGCGACGGCACGAGCGTCTACATGACCCAGGACCTCGGCACCGCGCTGCTGCGCCACAAAGACTTCGGCGCCGAAAGACTCATCTATGTCGTTGGAAACGAGCAGGATTACCACTTCAAGGTGCTCAAACTCATCCTCGGCAAACTGGGCTTTGAATGGGCCGACAAGGTTTACCACCTGAGCTACGGCATGGTCGAGCTGCCCAGCGGCAAGATGAAAAGCCGCGAGGGCACGGTAGTCGACGCCGACGACCTGATCGACGAGATGGAGAAGACCGCCGAGGAGATGAGCCGCGAGCGTGGCAAGAACGACGAACTGAGCGCCGAAGAGCAGAAACACCTGTACCACATACTGGCCCTCGGCGCCCTCAAATACTTCATCCTCAAGGTCGACCCCACCAAAAACATGCTCTTCAACCCGGCCGAAAGCATCGACTTCAACGGCAACACCGGCCCCTTCATCCAGTACACCCACGCACGCATACGCTCCATCGTACGCAAAGCCGGCGAATGCAGCCTGCCCGAGCTCGCCGAATGCCAGCTCAACGAGAAGGAGAGGGGAGTGGTCAAGATACTGCACGCCCTGCCCGAGACCCTACAGCAGGCCGCTGCAGCCCACAGCCCGGCCATGGTGGCCAACTACGCCTTCGACCTGGCCAAGGCCTACAACAGCTTCTACCAGGACACTCCCATCCTCAAGGAGGAGTGCGTGGGACAGAAGCAGTGGCGCTTGGCACTGTGCAATTTCGTGGCCAACACGCTGAAAAACACCATGGACATTCTCGGCATTGAGGTGCCGGAACGCATGTAAGAGTCTGCGCCATGAAAGTGTTTTCAAAGAGAATCGAGGTACCCGACTACCTCTGCGACCGCGACGACCGCCTGCATACATGGGCTGCCATCCGGCTCTGCCAAGAGGTGTCGGAACTGCACAGCAAAGCCACCGCTATCGGATACGAGGACATGCGTCGGAAGAATATGATATGGATTATATCGCGCGCGTACTATATAATATATAAACGCGCACACGCCTCCGAAAAGATTATGTTAAATACATGGTCTAGGGGCAACGACGGCCTGTTTGCATTCCGCGACTACAGCATGGAGGGAGAAGAAGGTGAGGTGCTGATGACAGGAACCAGCTACTGGCCACTGATCGACTTCACCTCGCACAAGCCCATACGGCTGAACGACACGCTGGCCACCTACGAATACGACAGCCGGAACGCGACGGAACGTGCCAAGGTGGACCGATTGAAAATGCCAGACATGACCGCTGCCGACAGCCGTATGGAAATTTCGGCAAGGTATTCGATGATAGATCATGTTGGCCACGTGAATAACTCGGAATACGTCAAGCTGATATTCGACAGCCTGATGCAGACAGACTTCGACTTGGACAAACCATTCAGCCTGGAAATCAACTACAACCACGAGACGCAACCCGACGACACGCTGTCAGTCTTGCGTAAACAGGACAACGATGCACACTGGTTCCAAATATCGAATTCTCGAGGACTTAGCGTAACAGCCAGAGTATCACGCACAAATAACTAATATCCGAGTTATGTTAAATAGAACTTGGTGAAATACGGGGAAGACTCCTATGAGTCTTCCCCTTTTTCTTTGTGGATTACAGCGAGTTAAGCGGTGCAACTCTGCAATTCTGCAGCGGGTTCGGCAGTGCAATATTATCGACTTCTCTGCGGAGGCCTGTGTGTTACTGATGGGTTGCGGCGGCTATGAGGGCCTGTTTGTCGATGTGGCAGTCGCGCTTCAGTTGCGCCACCGGGCCGTGGACGACGAAACTGTCTGGGATTGCCAGGACGGTCACCGACGGGACCATTGCCGGATGGCGGTCGGCCAGGTATGCCCTGACGGCCTCGCCGAAGCCGCCGATGCGGGCTCCGTCCTCGATGGTGACGATGCGGCGGTAGCCTGCGGCAGCTATGGTGTCGAGCAATCCTGTGTCGAGGGGTTTGGCAAAGCGCATGTCGTAGACGGCAGCCGAGATGCCTTGGGCGGTGAGTTCGTCGGCGGCTGTCAATGCATCGCCCACCGGATGGCCGAGGGCGACGAAGGCCACGTCGGTGCCCTGGCGGAGCTGGCGCCCCTTCCCTATCTCGACAGGCTCGAATGGGCACTGCCAGTCGGCATGGACACTGGCGCCACGCGGATAGCGTATGACGATGGGACCGTTGCCTGGCAGCTGGGCGGTGTACATCATGCGGCGCAGCTCATGGTCGTCGCTGGGGGCGCAGATGGTAAGTCCCGGAACGGGAATCAGCGACGAGAGGTCGAAGACGCCATGGTGCGTGGGTCCGTCGTCGCCGACGAGGCCTGCCCTGTCGAGGCAGATGAGGACGGGAAGTCCCTGAAGTGCAACGTCATGGATTATCTGGTCGTAGGCACGTTGGGCAAAGGAGCTGTAGATGTTGCAGAACGGCACCATGCCTTGTGCGGCGAGGCCAGCGGCGAAGGTGACGGCGTGCTGCTCGGCGATGCCTACGTCGAAGACGCGGTCGGGCATGACCTCCTGCATGAGGTTGAGCGACGAGCCGGTGAGCATGGCCGGCGTGATGCCGACGATGGCTGGGTTCTGTTTGGCAAGCTCGATGATGGTGTGGCCAAAAACATCCTGGTATTTAAGCGGTTGTCCCTGCTGCGAGGAGGTTATCTGACAGCCAGTCTGTGCGTCGTATTTGCCGGGGGCATGGTAGGCTATGGGGTTCTGCTCGGCCTGCTGGAGTCCCCTACCCTTGCGGGTGACGACATGGAGCAGGAGGGGTCCGCCGATGGTCTTGAGGCGCGATAGGATGTCGATCAGTGCCGGCAGGTCGTGTCCGTCGACGGGTCCGAAGTAGCGTATGCCGAGGGCCTCGAAGAGGTTGGGGTTGCCGAGGGCTACGGTCTTGGCCACGTGGGTGAGGCGCTGGAAGAAGGACTGCGAGCGCTGGCGGAGGCCGCGGCCAGTGTCGAGGCGTTGCCAGACATGCTCCTTGAGGCGGTTGTAGCGCCGCGAGGAGGTGATGCGGGTGAGGCTCTGGTTGAGGCCGCCGACGGCACGGTCGATAGAGATGCCGTTGTCGTTGAGGATAACGATGATATTGGCTTTGGAGAGGCCGACGTTGTTGAGGGCTTCGAAGGCTTCGCCGCCTGTCATGGAGCCGTCGCCGATGACGGCTATGTGCTTGCGCTCGGTGTTGCCCTGTAGGCGCGAGGCGACAGCCATGCCGAGGGCTGCGGAGATGGAGGTGGAGCTGTGGCCTGTGCCGAAGGCGTCGTAGGGGCTTTCGGCCATCTTGGGAAAGCCGCTGAGGCCGCCATAGGTGCGGATAGAGGTGAAGTCGTCGCGGCGGCCGGTAAGGATTTTGTGGGCGTAGGCCTGGTGGCCGACGTCCCAGATGAGCTTGTCGTCGGGGGTGTTGAAGATGTAGTGGAGAGCGACGGTGAGTTCGACGGTGCCGAGGCTCGAGGCCAGGTGGCCGGGGTGTGTGGAGAGCGTGTCGATGATGTAGGTGCGCACCTGGTCGGCAATGGCCTGAAGGTCATTGGGTTTGGCACACCTGAGGTCGGCGGGACTGTTGATATCGCTGAGGTTCATTGGGAGTCTCTTTGTGAGTCGTACTTATAGGATGGTGCGGGCTTGACGATGGGCGCAAATTCCTTGTTGAGCTTCTTGTCGGCGAGGCGTCCCTGGACTCCTTTGCGGAGTTCCCACTTGCCGTCGACGAAGGCGTAGGCGATCTCGGTGCCCGAGGGGACGTAGTACTGGAAAAGGCCCTCCATGCCAGGGACTTGGGGCTCGATTTCGTCGAATATTATCATGCGTTCCTGATGCTCGCGGGTCTTCTCGACGGTGCGGTAGCGGTTGGTGCCCTTGACCTTTTCGCGCTTGCGCTCAACCTCTTGGACGAACTGCGTCTCGTAGGAGAGGTTGACCATGGCCTCGTTGGCGTACTCGAGGACTATGCGGCGGAGGTTGCGTTCGCGGCGGAAGAGCGGCGCACCGAACTGCAGGCGGCCGCCGCGGATGGATACCGGCTCGATGATTTTGCGCTCGGTGAGGTTGTCCACGCCGTTCCACCCGAGGAGGGTGTAGTAGGTGCGGTCGTTGGTGGCAACCTGTATAATATCCTGATAGACAGCGCCGAGCCATTGGTCGGGCGTGAGTACGGACTCCTCGCGGTTGAGGATTTCGTCGGACTTGTCGTTGAGGATGACGTGGACGAATTCCTCTTCCTTCTCGTCGTAGTAGTGGGCCACGCCGAAGCACTCGAACTCGCCGTTGTCGCGGATGACGGCCCAGGTGAAGAGGCGGAGGCGGCCGTCGGGCGAAGTGAGGACGGAGGCGTAGTCGGGCAGATGCCATTGCCAGCGCTCGGAGTCGTCCTCGTCGAGGGCTGTGGTGAGCACCTGGATGGCCTCTTCCGAGGCGAGGTAACGCTCGTTGTCGGTGGGGGCCGAGACAATCTTCTCGACGAGCGCCGAGAGGCGCTGCTGGTGGGCGGCCATGCGGGCCTTGTCCTGGCCGAAAACCAAGCAGGGCAAAGCGGCAGCGAGCAGTAGGATGATGGGTCTTTTGGCTTGCATACGGTATATTTAACGTACCAATTATAATAATATTGTGGAGAGGGTGCAAAAAATCCGTCGGCAGGGTCGCCGGCGGTGTCGGTCGGACGGCAGGCATCTGGTAGGTATCTGGTAGGTATCTGGTAGGTGAATACTTCGACTCTTTCCCATCATTTCCCTTCGATGGGAAAATCGGGGTACTTGTCATTTGGCGCGATTTGAAGAGGTTGACACATAACACGAACACAACCAGCGTTTTAAAAACAACAGCGTTTTTTATGGGGCAGATTGAGTTTTTTTTGCTATCTTTGCAGTTTGATTATTTACGACCGAGTATGGCTAACGGAAACATAGACAGACTGATAGTGATAGGCGACCGGGTGCTGATCGACCCGTCGGCACCGGCACGCAAGACGAAGAGCGGGCTGCTGCTGCCGGCCGGCTACCAGGAGAAGGAAGAGGTGCAGAGCGGCTACATCCTCAAGGTGGGCCCCGGTTACCCCATCCCCTCCGGCGACGACCACGAGGCGTGGAACCCCACCGAGCGCGAGGCACGCTACATACCGCTGCAGGTACGCCCTGGCGACATGGCCATCTTCCTGCTCAAGAACGCAGTGGAAATCAAGTACGAAGGCAGCAAATATTACATCGTCCCCCAAGGAGGCATCCTGATGGTGGAACGCGACGAATTCTAAAATCAAGAATATGACTAGCAACGAGATACGCAAGGCTTTTTTAAGCTATTTTGAGAGCAAGCAGCACCACATCGTGCCCTCGGCGCCGATGGTGGTCAAGGGCGACCCGACCCTGATGTTCACCAACGCCGGCATGAACCAGTTCAAGGACATCTTCCTCGGCAACGCACCGGTGCAACACCCCAGGGTCGCCGACTCGCAGAAGTGCCTGCGCGTCAGCGGCAAGCACAACGACCTCGAAGAGGTGGGCCACGACACCTACCACCACACCATGTTCGAGATGCTGGGCAACTGGTCCTTCGGCGACTACTTCAAGAAAGAGGCCATCGCCTACGGATGGGAGTTCCTCACCGAGGTGATGAAGATCAACAAAGACTGGCTCTACGTCACCGTCTTCGGCGGCGACGAAAAGGAAGGCCTGGCCATGGACACCGAGGCCTACGACTTCTGGAAGCAACACATATCAGAGGAGCGCATCCTGAAGGGGTCGAAAAAGGACAACTTCTGGGAAATGGGCGACCAAGGCCCCTGCGGCCCCTGCTCCGAGATACACGTCGACATTCGCCCCGACGAGGAGAAGGCTAAGGTGCCGGGTAAAGAGCTGGTAAACAAGGACAACCCGCAGGTCATAGAGATATGGAACCTCGTCTTCATGCAGTTCAACCGCAAAGCCGACGGCAGCTTGGAACCCTTGGCAGCCAAGCACATAGACACTGGCATGGGCTTCGAGCGCCTCTGCATGGTGATGCAAGGCAAGCGCTCGAACTACGACACCGATGTCTTCCAGCCTCTGATACAGGAACTTGCCACGAAGAGCGGCAAGCCCTACGGACAGAACGAGGAGGCCGACATCGCCATGCGCGTCTGCGCCGACCACCTGCGCGCCGTCAGCTTCAGCATCGCCGACGGACAGCTGCCCTCCAACGTGAAGGCTGGCTACGTGATCCGCCGCATCCTGCGCCGCGCCGTGCGCTACGGCTACACCTTCCTCGGCTTCACCGAGCCGTTCCTCAACGCGCTGGTACCCACGCTGGTAGGCCAGATGGGGCACCAGTTCCCCGAACTGCAGAAACAGCAGGAACTCATACAGCGCATCATTCTCGAAGAGGAACAGGCCTTCCTGCGCACCCTGGCCGGTGGCATCAAGCGCTTCAACGACTATGTAGGCAGTGGCACCGCCGCCGCCACCAAGACCATCGACGGCGCCTTCGCCTTCGAACTCTTCGACACCTACGGCTTCCCCATCGACCTCACCCAGCTGATGGCCACCGAGCAAGGCTGGAGCGTCGACATGGAGGGGTTCCAGCGCGGCCTCGCCGAACAGAAGGAGCGTTCGCGCGGCGCCGCCAAAGTGGAGAGCGACGACTGGGTGGAACTGATGCCCGGCGTCGAGCAGGAATTCGTCGGCTACGACACGCTGGAGGCCGACGTGCGCATAACCCGCTACCGCCACGTAAAGGCCAAAGACCGTGAGTTTTACCAACTGGTCTTCGACCGCACCCCCTTCTACGGCGAGAGCGGCGGCCAGGCCGGCGACCGCGGCGCCGTATGTTGCAACAGTGTTGCAACCACAATCCTCAACACCAAGAAAGAGAACGGCTTGACGGTGCATATCGTCGAGCAGCTGCCCGCCGACCTCAAGGCCACCTTCCACGCCTCCGTCGACGCCGAAGCCCGCCAGGCCACGGCCTGCAACCACACGGCCACCCACCTGATGCACCACGCTCTGCGCCAAGTGCTTGGCGAACATGTGGAGCAGAAAGGCTCGAGCGTGGATGCCGAGCGCCTGCGCTTCGACTTCAGCCACTTCAGCAAGCTCTCGCCCGAAGAGATACGCGAGGTCGAGCAGCGCGTCAACAAGATGATACGCGCGTGTGTACCGCTCGAGGAGCACCGCCAGATGCCCATCGCCGAAGCGCAGAAGATGGGCGCCATGGCCCTCTTCGGCGAAAAATACGGCGACCACGTGCGCGTGGTGAAATACGGCCCCAGCGTCGAATTCTGCGGCGGCACCCACGTGGCCAACACCGGCCAGATAGGTTCATTCCGCATCGTCAGCGAAGGCGCCATCGCCGCCGGCATGCGCCGCATCGAAGCCGTCACCGCCCAGGCCGCCACCGACTATGCCGACCGCCAGCAGGAGCAGCTGATGTCGCTGGCCGACATGTTCAAGGGTACCAAGGACCTAGCCTCGTCAATCGCCAAGCTGCAAGAGGACAACGCCGCGCTGAAATCGGCCGTCGAAGCCCTTCAGCGCGAGAAAGCCGCCAACGCCGTCAAAGGCCTGGCTTCCAAGCTCGAAGCCTCCCCCACCCTCGTCGAACGCTACGACAGCGACGTCAACGCGCTAAAGGACGCCCTAATCGCCCTGCGCGCCGAGCGCCCCGACATGGCCGTGGTGCTGGGCAGCGTCACCGACGGTAAGCCCGCCCTGCTCATCGTGCTGGGACAGAACCGCGTCGACGTCGGCCTCAACGCCGGCCAGATGGTGCGCACCCTCGGCAAGGAAATTCAGGGCGGCGGCGGCGGACAGCCCCACTTCGCCACCGCCGGCGGCAAGAACCCCGACGGACTTGACCGCGCCCTCGCCCTCGCCAAAGAGATGCTGAAATAACCACCCACAAAATAGAAAGCCTGGACAGCGGAAACAGCAGCTTGCGGAACGCCGCTACGCTCTGCGGTCTGCGGGCGGGGTCCTTGCGCGTGGCCCTGCTTACCGCCAGCGGATAGCGGCGCGGAAGCAGCCTCTCCGTCAGCCGCCCGAGGGCGTAGATGTCGGCGCGGTGGTCGGCCAATCCCCCACCCTCCTGCTCGGGGGGCCGCGAAGCCCAGCGTACCGCTGGCCTGCTTGAAGGCCGCATACTGTGGACCGTCGCTCAGGCCGAAGTCGATCAGCTTCACACGCCCGTCGGGCATCACCATGATATTCGACGGCTTCAGGTCGTGGTGATAGATTCCATGGCGGTGGCAATAGTCGACGGCATCCAGCAACCGGTCCAGCACCTCCCTGGTGCACCGGACGCCAAGCGGATCGCCCTCCACCCATTCCATCACGATGCAGTTGCCGAAAGGCTCCACCGCCTCCAGGCTCTCCACACGCACAATATTCGGATGGTCGAGGCTTACGCCCACGCTGTATTCCTTGTAGAGCCACTCCTCGTAGATCGGATTGCCACGCAGTTCCTCTCTCAGGGCCTTCAGCACATACCAGCGGCCGTAGCGCCGCGCGCGGTAGGGCACATGACTCTCCCCTCGGCATATCTCCTCCACGGCGGAGAAGAACGCCTCCGTGATGCCGCTGCCGCCCGACACCAGTCCCGAAGCCTACCCATCATATCGTTGCCGAATATGCGTTTTACAACTGTTCATCAGCGACAAGCATATCTCTTACCGGCAATGCACTCCATACACTCAACAGGTACGTGTTTTACAACTGCAACGGTGTTGAGACCATAAACTATAATCTCGATAGCGCACAAGCAGTTAGCTGTGCCAACCTTTTCAAAATCACAAACGAGAACCTTGTCATCAACATTGGCCCATCCGTAAGATACTTTAATCCCAATCTTTTTTTGTCAAGCGCGACAGCTTATAGAGTCCAGGCTCCTATTATCTCACATGCTTATAATCCTCCAACGATAATTCTTGCTACAAATGAGATCTATAACGGATTAAACAGATACAAAATATATGTGCCATGCAGCAGATACGCCGCTTACCAGAGTGCTCCCCACTGGAATTATATAGATTTACAAGCCATACTGCCAGAGTTGAATGTAGTCAGTTCTGACCCTGCAAAGGGCAGCGTCAGCATAACACACGCAATGGACTCCTGTGACGACAGTGCAACATTTATAGCCACGCCCAACAGCGGCTACCGCTTCGTGCGCTGGCAGGACAACAATACGCAGAACCCGCGCACCGTCACCGGCAACGCCAACTACACCGCCACCTTCGAGGCCATACCCGCCACGCAGTACACCATCACCGTCAACAGCAACAACAGCGCTTGGGGCACCGTCAGCGGTGGCGGCACCTACAACAGCGGTGCCACAGTTACATTGACCGCCACGCCCAACAGCGACTACCGCTTCGTGCGCTGGCAGGACAACAACACGCAGAACCCGCGCACAGTGACCGTCACCGGCAACGCCAACTACACCGCCACCTTCGAGGCCAACAGCACTCCCGGCACCGGCGAGGTCGACGAAAACTGCATCATCACCTCGTTCACTTACAGCATGGATGTCGACGGCGAGATAACGTGTTGGGGAGTTTACGACTACAACCAGGACAACCGTACATGGGGAATTCATGGCAATCTCGGCTATAATGGCACCAAGAGCTTTGGCATTGAAAATGCCGCTAATGCTGACGACTGGCTCATCACACCGCTCATCATCATCCCTGGCAACTACACCGTGAGCTGGAAAGCAAAAGCTTACGACTCCGGCTATCCCGAAACCTATCAAGTACTCTCAGGAGGCGCCGGAGCGACAACACTGTTCAGCGAAACACTGTCGAGCACTGACTATGTAGACCGCTCTGCCAGCTTCAGTGTTACCCAGGGCGACACAATAGAGATCTATTTCCGCTACGTCAGCAACGACATGTACGCTTTCTTCATCGACAACATCTTCATCTCGCGCAACACCACGGGTATAAGCAATGCTGACCGCGACGGCATCGTCGTCACCACGCTTGGCTCCACGATCAATGTGGAAGGCGCCGCAGGCTAGGCCGTCACCGTCACCGACATCATGGGTCGCACCGTGCACCACAGCACCGCCGGCACCATGCTTCGCGTCGACCTGCCTGCCGCGGGCGTCTACTTCGTCCGCGTCGGCGAGCGTACGGCACGTAAAGTCGTGGCCGTCAGATAGTCTCAACCGCCACTAATGGTTTTTTTCATCGGCGTGGTGCCCCCTACACACAGGGGCACCACGCCCCTTTTATGCTGCCCCATGCAGCACCTTTGCAGCGCTCCAGCAGCAGGGTGGCGGCGGGGAATTGTCAATAGGTGTCAAAATGGCCGTTTTCGCCGGTTTTAACCCGGCAAAACTGCAAGTAGGCGGCTTCGGCGTGCCCGGCGACACTTTTTTTGCACACAATCGAAAAAAAAGCGTATCTTTGCATTTGCCAACTACCGCACGGACGGCCTCCGCGCGCAGTTGCATATATTTGTAAGACAAGGAGTTAACGAAACAACATACGCAACCTCAATGCCACTCACTTTCGACCTGCAAGCCACCTGCGGCGACGCCCGCGCCGGCGTGATACATACCGACCACGGTGATATACAGACCCCCATCTTCATGCCTGTAGGCACGGCCGGGTGTGTTAAAGCAGTGCATCAACACGAGTTGCGTAACGACATTGACGCTCAGATAATTCTGGGAAACACCTACCACCTGTACCTGCGCCCGGGCTGCGACATACTGCGCCAGGCCGGGGGCCTGCACCGCTTCAACGGCTGGGAGCGCCCGATACTGACCGACAGCGGCGGTTTCCAAGTCTTCTCCCTCTCTGCCAACCGCAAGCTGAAAGAGGAAGGCTGCACCTTCCGCAGCCACATCGACGGCAGCAAGCACCTCTTCACACCCGAGAACGTGATGGACATACAACGCACCATCGGGGCCGACATCATGATGGCCTTCGACGAGTGCGCCCCCGGCGACAGCGACCATCGCTATGCGCAACATTCTATGGAACTTACGCACCGTTGGCTTGACCGATGCTTGAAGCGATTCTCCGAGACCGAACCCCTCTACGGCCACCACCAGGCGCTGTTCCCCATCGTGCAAGGGTGCCAGTATGCCGACTTGCGCAGAATATCAGCCGAATACATAGCCAGCAAGGAGCCCGAAGGGTGCGCCATAGGCGGCCTGGCCGTGGGCGAGCCGACGGAGGTGATGTACGAGATGATCGAGGTGGTGAACGCCATCCTGCCCAAGGACCGCCCGCGCTACCTGATGGGCGTGGGCACGCCGCAGAACCTGCTCGAGGCCATTGACCGCGGAGTGGACATGTTCGACTGCGTCATGCCCACCCGCAACGGCCGCAACGGCATGCTCTTCACCGCCGAAGGCACCATCAATATCAAGAACAAGAAGTGGGAGAGCTGCTTCGAGCCGATAGACCCCGCCAGCACGGCCGAGGCCGACCGCGTCTACACCCTGGCCTACCTGCACCACCTGATCCGCGCCGAAGAGATACTGGGCCTCCAGATATGCTCCATCCACAACCTGACGTTCTACCTCTGGCTTGTGCGCCAGGCACGTCAGCACATCATGCAAGGCGACTTCCCCGCATGGAAGAGCGCCATGGTACAAAAAATGGGTCGCAGACTATGAACAGATTCCTGAAATCGGCGGCGATCACCCTCCTGATGGCGTGCGCAGTGATGGTAGCCATGGGCCTTGCGGTCAACCAGATACCGCTGAAGAACGTGTACACCTTCAAATACAACTACATGGAGCAGAACTGCAGCTCCATCAAGACGTTGCTGATGGGGCACTCGCAATTCGAGTGGGGCCTCAACCCCCACGCCTTTGGCGACAGCACGTTCAACCTGGCCATGAGCGGTAGGGTCATCTACTACGACGAGGCGCTGCTGAAGCGCTACATGCCACGCATGGAGAACCTCAAGACCGTCATCCTGGCACTGCACTACTCGCTGGTAGGCTTCGACGGATTCTACGGCGACGACAAAGACCGCGCCGCCTTCATCTACCACTACTACCGCGACATGCACATCCCCTACCCCAAATACTTCTACCACTACATACCCTACCACTACAAGGAGCTGGAAAACGACGGTGTGCCCAAAGACGTGGACGAACTGGGATACAGGAAGATGACCAAGGAATTCCAGGGTGCCGACAGCTGGTGGGCGCACAACCAATGGGGGCAGGAGATGACATGCGCCTCGCTTGCCGAGATCGCCAAGCTGTGCCAGCAGCATGGCGTGAGGCTGATAGTGGTCACCCCGCCCAGCGCGCAGGCCTTCCTGAACATGACCACCGAAAGCGGCATGCGTACACTGGAAGAGACCGTGGCGATGGTGCAGCAGGACTACCCGTTGGAATACCACAACTACATAGAAGACAGCGCATTCCGCGAGCACAAGCTTTACTACGACGCCACCCACCTCAACCACACCGGCGCCACCCTCTTTGCCGAGCGCCTCATCAAGGACTTCGGCATCGAGCGCTAGGGGTGTTGATTTCTTGTTGATATTTTCATCGGCTTTTGCACTTGCACGCCCAATGTTTTGAGTATTTTTGTACATTAAAATTCAAGTGCATAGATGTTTGATTTTTCTACATTTCTCACTGATAGCTACGCAGTTGCGCTCGCTGCCCTCATGGTGGTGGCTCTGGTTGTTTTGTGTCTGTACTACGGGCTTTACCACTTCCGCGTGGGCCGTTGGCAGCTGAAACCCAAAACCACGGGCATGCCGACGGGCGAGCCGCCCGTGTCGGTCGTGCTGACCGCCCGCAACGACGCCAACTGGCTGAAAGAGAACCTGGTATACCTTCTGGAACAAGACTATCCCAACTTCGAGGTCGTCGTGGTCGACTACCTGAGCCAGGACGACACCCAGTTCGTCCTCAAGCTGCTCAAAGACTACTACCCCCACCTGAAAGTCGTCCCCTTCAAGGAGGACGTCAACCTCTTCCAAGGCAAGAAATACCCCCTCTCCATCGGCATCAAGTCGGCCAAGAACGACATACTGCTGCTGGCCGACCCCGACTGCACGCCTAACAACATGCAGTGGCTGCGCGGCATGGTCAAGGGCTACGCCGCCTCCGGCACACAGATTGTGCTGGGCTACTGCGGGTTGAAGCGCACCAAGACCCTCCTTGGCGTCATGCAGCAGTACGACAACCTGGCATACAGCACCCACTACCTGGGCAGCGCCCTGCTGGGGCACCCCTACACCGGCACGGGCCGCAACCTGAGCTACCGCCGCCAGTTCTTCTTCCGCCAGGGCGCCTTCATCCGCCACTACAACGTGGCCGCCGGAAGCGACGACCTCTTCGTCTACCAAAACGCTGACAAACAGAACACTGCCATCAGCATCACCCCCGACGCCCTGCTCACGACCGAGCCGCAGAAGACCTTCGCCCAGTGGCACCACCTGCGGCTGGAGCGCGTGGCCACGCGCAACTGGCACTCCGTCGCCAGCCGCCTCTCCGAGGACATACTGCCGCTGGCCAACATCGTCTTCTACGCCGCAGCCGTCATGCTGCTGGCGCGCGCAGGCTCCCCCTGGGGCGTGGCACTGATAGCGCTGCTGCTCAAATGGGCTTGGCAAATCGTCGCCATGGCGCAGCCCGCCAGGCGTTTCGACGCCGGCCTCGTGTACCTCGCCGCTCCGCTTCTTGAAATTTATTTTATCATCGCAAATACTATTTTGATACTTATTCCGTTACCCAATAACAGGAAATTCAAAAAATAAGTGGAGCCGAACACACCATCCGACCGACTACAGCTTGACTATCAGCTTGTTTGCGATGCCCGGGAACGTGGCAGCCGCAAAGCCTATGCCGACCTCATGGCCTCCTACCGCGAGCCGCTCTACCTGCTGCTGCTCCGCATGACCCGCAACACCACCACGGCCGACGACCTCACCGTCGAGACCTTCAGCAAAGCCTTCCTCCAGCTCCACCGCTACGCCCCCACGGGCTCCTTCTCTTCCTGGCTCTTCTCCATCGGGGTCAACACCTACATCGACTACCTGCGCAAGCGGCGCCTCGACACCATACCCCTCTCCGACCTCTCCCACAACAGCGCCGGCGACTTCGTCGAATACCAGCTCCCCTCCGGACAGCCCAACCCCGAAGAAACCATGATACGCATGCAGCGCGACGAGTCGCTGAAACAGATTGTCTCTCAGCTCAAAGAGCCCTACCGCCGCATCATCGAGATGCGCTTCTACGAAGACCTCTCCTACGAGGAAATCGCCGAGCGGCTGAAGATACCCCTGGGCACCGTCAAGGTGCGCCTCTCCCGCGCCAAAGCGCTCCTTTCCTCCATCATAGCGAAGAAAGGCGACGATTTATGAACCAAACACATTAATATAATAAATGATAACATTCACAACCCTTGCTGAAAGCGACCATTCGCATTTCGCACAAAAACTCTTCGAAGAGGCATTCCCCGAGCAGGAACGCCCCCCTTTCAGTAGTCTCCGGCAGCGCGATGCCGGCAAATTCCATTTCCTTGTAGCCGAAAACGGCGACCAGCCCGTCGGCATCCTCTCCTACTGGAACTTCCAGGACCTCATCTACATAGAGCATTTCGCCATCGCCCCCGAGCTGCGCAACCAGGGCATCGGCAAAGCCACATTCCTCTACTTCCTGTCGCAACAGACCAACCAAGTGGTCCTCGAGGTCGAGACCCCGCACAGCGAAGAGTCGGAGCACCGCATCGAATTCTACGCCTCCATGGGCCTCTTCCGCAACCCGCAGCCCTACACCCAGCCACCCTACCGCCAGGGCGGGCAGGAAGTCGACATGATCATCATGTCGAAATACGAACTCGACGACGACGAATTTTCCGAAATCCGCAACATCCTATACTCCGAAGTCTACCATTCCGGCAGCGTCGGCAACGAGTAGCCTCAAAAAAAATACACAGTGCAACCGGCTAGCATTCAGACGGTTTTGACTTTTTCACCAAAAAAAACAAAAAAAAATTTGGTCAGTATCTGAAAAGTTAGTACTTTTGCACCCGATTTCAAGAGAAAAACAACGACGAAATCCAGATGGCTCCGTAGCTCAACTGAATAGAGCATCTGACTACGGATCAGAAGGTTACAGGTTTGAATCCTGTCGGAGTCACAGAAGGAGAGGCTAGCCTCTCCTTTTTTTTATTTCCGCCGCGCGCACCCGCATGCCTCCTCCCCTACCCTACGCCACCCTTCCCGCTTTTTCCCATCGATGGGAAATGATGGGAAAGAGTCGAACTATTCACCTACCAGATACCTACCAGAGTCGAACAAGATACCCTCCGGCTGCCTGACCTCCACCCCTCATGGCGGTCGGGCGGCGCAAATATTTTTATATATAAAACATATATATCCGCGGAAAATCGTATATTTGCACATGGAAACAACAAGCCGCCAGACCTATAACATACTGATATACATGCATATCAAAACCACACACACTGCCAAAATCGGCGCAACATGGGACGCCGCAGCGCTGCGGGGCACACTCTGCGCCGCCGACAACGTCGTCCTGGTGGCCCACATGAACGCCGACGGCGACGCCGTGGGCTCGGTGACGGGCGCCTACAGCCTGCTGGCCCTCCACACCGGCAAGACACCCACCCCCCTGCTGCCCGACGGCTGCCCCGAGGACTACCTCTGGCTTCCCAACACCGACCTGATACTCAGCGGCAAAGACAACCCCGACCAGTGCGCCGACGCCATCGCCAAGGCCGACCTCATCATCTGCATGGACCTCAACCAGATGGAACGCACGGGCCGCCTTGCCGACCAGCTGAAAGCCGCCTCGGCCAAGAAGATACTCATCGACCACCACGAGAACCCCGCGCAGGACGCATTCGACATCATCGTCTCCGACCCCGACATCTCGTCGACCTGCGAACTGGCATTCTGGCTCTTCCGCGACCTCTTCGGCCCGCAGCCCTTCCCCGCCGATGCCGCCACCAGCCTCTTCACCGGCATGTGCACCGACACCGGCACCTTCGCCTACTCCAACCGCGACGCCAGCCTCTACCTCGCCGCCGCCGAACTCTCGCAGTGCGGCATCGACCCCATGGACATCAACCGCCGCATCAAGAACACCTTCACCCCCAACCGCCTGCGCTTCTTCGGCCACGCCATGAGCCAACTGCTCACGGTCTACCCCGACCGGCAGGTCGCCCTGCTGCCCCTGCGCGAGAGCGACATGGCGGCCTACGGCGTCGAGAGCCACGAGCTGACCGGCCTTGTCAACGAAGTCATGAAACTGCGCGACACCGACTGCGCCGTCCTCATCCGCGAGGAGGGCGACCACGTGCGCCTCTCCCTCCGCTCCAAGCAGCGCTACGACGTCAACCTGCTGGCCCACGAACTCTTCGGCGGCGGCGGCCACCAGCGCGCCGCAGGCGCCACCAGCACCCTCCCCTTCGCCGACACCGTCAAGAAGGTGAAACACAAACTAGGCCTCGCCATGCTCGCCGCAGCCTGCGCCATCACCTTCTCGGCCTGCCGCGACGTACCCGTCGTCGAACAGCAAGCCTACCGCGGCGACACCCTCAAGGAAAGCCTTATCGACGCCAACCGCCACATAGCCCGCAGCGAAGAGGTGCAGATAGACAACTACATAGCCCGTCGGCAGTGGACCATGCAGCGGCTCCCCTCCGGCGTACGCGTCATGCGCACCGAAGCCGGCAGCGGCGGCGCCGTCGACTACGAGGACACGGTCGCCATCACCTACCGCCTCGAAGCCCTCTCCGGACAAGTGGTCTACAGCCACGTCGCCGACACCGTCGTCGCCGGCAAGCTGCAGCCCACCCGCGGCCTCGACGCCGCCCTCCGCACGCTGCACCGCGGCGACCGCGCCACCGTCATCGTCCCCTCCGAGCAGGCCTACGGCGTCCTCGGCGACGGCAACCGCGTCTCCAGCCGCATGGTACTGATCTACGACATCAAAATAAATCAATAAACAACAACAAATAACAACAAAAATGAAAAGACAAGTAAAAATTGCCACGCTCCTAGTGGCGGGAATGACAATCCTGAGCGCCTGCAACAACGGCGGCATGTCGGGCTTCAAGACCACCGACGGCGGCCTGCACTACCGCTTCGACAAGCAGAACAAAGACGGCCAGCAGGTCCAGGAAGGCGACGTGCTCGTGGGCGAGATGACCCTGAAATTCGACACCACCGTGCTCGCCAGCACCAACGGCCATGCCGAACGCATACTGCAAGCCTCGCCCAGCTTCGGCGGCGGCCTCTACGAAGGCCTCCTCATGATGCACGTCGGCGACCAGGCCACCTTCGCCGTCGAAGCCGACTCGCTGGCCAAATTCGTCCAGCCCGACCAGATGCCCCAGGGCTACGAGAAAGGCAAAGGCATGAAATTCTACTACGAAGTCAACCTCCAGGAAATCATCACCAAAGAGGAACTCGAGCAGGAACGCGCCAACTTCATGGCCCAGGCCCAGCAGCGCCAGGCCGAGGAACCTAACGACATAGCCAACTACGTGAAAGAGAACAACATCAACGCCCGCCCCAACGCCGACGGCCTCTACGTCATCGTCAAGAAGAAAGGCAACGGACCTAAAGTCGCCACCGGCAAAGAAGTCGCCGTCAACTACACCGGCCGCCTCCTCGATGGCACCATCTTCGACTCCAGCGTCGAGAGCGACGCCCGCACCGGCGAAATCTACGACGCCCGCCGCAACTACGAACCCCTCACCTACGTCCAGGGTCGCGGCCAGCTCATCCGCGGCTGGGAGCAAGGCGTGGAAGGACAGCCTGCCGGCTCGCAGCTCCAGCTCATCATCCCCTCCGCCCTCGGCTACGGCCCCCGTGGCGCCGGCGAGAAGATACCCCCCTACACACCCCTCGTCTTCGACATCGAGATTGTCAGCGTGAAATAAACCCCATCGACATGAAAAACATAGTCATATTTGGAGCCCCCGGCGCCGGAAAAGGCACCCAGAGCGACTATATCGTAGACCGCTACAACCTCAACCACATATCCACCGGCGACCTGCTGCGCAAGGAGATAGCCGACCAGACCCCGCTCGGCATCCGCATCAAAAGCCTCATGGACGACGGCCAGCTGGTGAGCGACGACATCGTCATCGAGATGATGGACAAAGCCATCGCCGCCGACACCCGCGGCATACTCTTCGACGGCTTCCCCCGCACCGTGGCACAGGCACAGGCCCTCGACAAACTGCTGGCCAAGCACAGCCGCGAGGTGACCTGCATGGTCGACCTCGAGGTGCCGAGCGACGAGCTGATGCGCCGCCTCCTCGAGCGCGCCAAGATACAAGGCCGCTCCGACGACAACGAGACGACCATCGCCCACCGCCTGGAGGAATACCGGACAAAGACCCTCCCCGTGGCCGAATACTACGCCGCACAGGGCAAGAAAATCGTCATCGACGGCCTCGGATCGGTGGAAGACATCGCCCACCGCATCCGCCAAGCCATCGGCTGACACACCACACCCCAACTGCCCGCGCCGGAAACGGCCCGGGCAGTTCTAAAGAAATGAACATAAACGCATGGAAAGGAGTTTGACTAATCGTAACACCTACGACTTCATCGAAAATGAATGCCGCCTCAACCATGAGTTATGGAAAGAGTATGGCCTTGGCATCCAATCGCATACGACAGATTCCGATTTTTGGGAGTCTTTGTCTGACCATTTGGATTGTTTCCGTGTCTGTGCCGAATGCGGAAGGCCTATGATTGAAGGATTTCTTATTGAAGATGGTGATTGTTATTGCTCGGACAATTGTTTACACAAACACATTTCAGAAGAAGAATACCTGAAACTTTACGATGACAGAGATGGCGGTACGTACTGGACAGTTTGGTATGAAGATTCAATGACATATAAGCAGAAAGATTAATGATGAAAGCAAAACCATTTATCAAATGGGTTGGAGGAAAAGGTCAACTCATCGAACAGCTGGAAGCCCTGCTACCAGCTGACTTTGACGAATGGGAGAATGTTACGTACATCGAGCCTTTCGTCGGTGGTGGAGCCATGCTTTTTCATATGCTCCAAAAACACCCAAATATCAAGACAGCTGTCATAAACGACATAAATGAAGACTTGACAACGTGCTATCAGGTTGTCCGAGACAAACCGGCCGAGCTAATAGGCGCCCTTACTGAGATACAAGAAGAATACCATTCCCTGTGCTCAGAAGACCTTCGTCGGCAGTTCTTTATGCTGATGAGAAATGAGTTTAATACGAAAGCTCTTGACCCTATAAGAAACACTACGCTCTTCTTTTTTTTAAACAGAACTTGCTTCAATGGCTTATATCGGGTTAATAAATCCGGATTGTTCAACGTTCCTTTTGGAAAGTATGAAACACCTACGATTTGCGACCCCGATACCATCTACGCTGACAGCGCTGTATTGCAAAATGTAGCGGTAATGACCGGAGATTACCAACAGACATTCGAAAAAGCACACGGAAAGACCCTGTTCTATTTCGACCCTCCCTATCGCCCGTTGAGCAACACGTCTTCTTTTAACGACTACTCAAAAGAAGCCTTTAACGATATGGCACAAAAGCGGCTAAAACTGTTCTGCGACCGTATTGAAAAGGCAGGATATTCTTTCATGCTCAGCAACTCCGATTGTTTCAACACGCCCTTACAGGACCGCTTTTTTGAAGACTTGTACCTTGATTATACTATTGACAGGGTATGGGCGTCAAGAAGTGTAAACGCCAATCCGAAGAAAAGAGGAAAGCTGCAGGAGATACTTGTTCGTAATTACACTGAAACAAAAATTCATTTTAACAGATGAACACGAATTTCAATCTATTTATGTCTCAATTAAAAGAGACTAATGCAACCCTCGATTTTTATTGTGATTTCAAAAAAATCTCAAAAAATGTAGAAGAAATCGCAATAAGTCTGAATATGCTTAATTATTTAATTGGTAAAGAGGATTTAAAGGCTGCCGTAGAAGCACTGTGGCGAAGAGACTGGCGGGTCTTTGATACCTTGCACATCTTGATAGCAGTACGCAAAAAAGACAAAAAGAAATTTTTCGACAAGACAGGTCAATTTCATACGATACAATCCCTTTTCCAAAGTGTAGATGGTGTGATGGAGTTCCTTGAGGAAACTGGATTGTCCGAAATCTTCAGAAATAAGAAAATAACCAATCTTGAGGACTACGTGTTTGGTGTTGAGACAGGACTTGATACAAACGCCCGAAAAAACAGAAGTGGGAAACTTACGGAATTATTAGTTGCACGCATTTTCACAAACGCAGGTCTTGAGTACCGGGAGCAAGTATCTTCTCTCGAGTTTCCTCCAGTTTCATCCGCGCTTGGTGTCGATCAGAAAGTATTTGATTTTGCGGTAACAAAGAACGGTGTAACTTATTTGATAGAAGTGAATTTCTATTCTGATGGTGGTTCAAAACTAAACGAAGTCGCACGCTCATACACAGAACTTGCTCCTAAAATCAATAACTTACAGAAATATGAATTTGTCTGGATTACTGATGGCATAGGATGGAACAAAGCACGTAACAAACTACAAGAAGCATTCACCACAATACCCAAAGTATACAATCTAACCACTATATCGGATTTTATAGCCATATTTGACGAGTAATGATTCCGGCGTACTTATCTAAGTCTAACGATTTCTCGCTTTTCCACGGCGATTGCATGGAAATCATCAACAGTTTGCACGACTGTTCTTTCCAGACAATTTTTGCCGACCCCCCTTATTTTCTAAGTAATGGCGGAATAAGCATACAAAGCGGGAAAGTTGTCTGTGTGGATAAAGGGGACTGGGACAAAGGTGGCACACCAGAACACATATACGCCTTCAATAAGCAATGGTTGTCTTTATGTCGAAAAAAACTCAAAGACGACGGTACAATATGGATTACAGGTACCTATCACAACATAAATACCGTAGCCACATGTCTTGCGGAGTTAGGCTATAAATTACTCAACATGATAACGTGGGCAAAGACAAATCCACCGCCAAACATTAGCTGCAAATACTTCACCTACTCCACCGAGTTTATCATTTGGGCGCGAAAGCATGAGAAACAAACTCATTTTTTTGACTACGAAACCATGAAATATATCAATGGCAACAAACAAATGCGTGATGTGTGGAACCTGCCATCAATCGCACAATGGGAGAAGTCGTGCGGCAAGCATCCCACACAAAAACCCTTGGCTTTACTTTCTCGCATTATTTTAGCCTCTACTAAACGAGATGACTGGATTCTCGACCCTTTTGCCGGTAGCAGCACAACAGGCATTGCCGCCAATTTACTGGGAAGAAAATTTGTGGGAATTGAAAAAGAACAGCAATTCACAGACCAAAGCATAAGAAGAAGATTAGAAATCGACGACCCTAGAATAGCGGAAAAATACCGAATGAAAATCAATGACATAAAAATCTTGGAACTTAATAGGATGATATGACCAGCAACTTTGTAGACTATGTGAAGATACTTGTACGCTCGGGCAAGGGGGGCGCGGGGAGCGCGCACTTGCTACGGGTGAAGTACAACGCCAAGGCGGGTCCCGACGGCGGCGACGGCGGCCGCGGCGGCCACGTGATTCTGCGTGGCACCACGCAGCGGTGGACCCTGCTGCACCTGAAATACACCAAGCACGTCTTCGCCGAGAACGGGCAGAACGGCGGCGAGAACCTGCGCACGGGGCGTACGGGAGCCGACGAGGTGCTGGAGGTGCCGCTGGGCTGCGTCTGCCGCGACGCGGAGACGGGCGAGGTGCTCGGCGAGGTGACCGAGGAGGGGCAGGAGCTGATCATCGCCAAGGGCGGCCGCGGCGGCCTGGGCAACGACCACTTCAAGAGCGCCACCAACCAGACGCCGCGCTATGCGCAGCCCGGCGAGCCCGCCGTGGAGCGCTGGGTCATCATCGAGCTGAAGGTGCTTGCCGATGTGGGCCTTGTGGGGTTCCCCAACGCGGGCAAGTCGACTTTCCTCAGCACCGTCAGCGCTGCACGCCCGGAGATTGCCGACTATCCGTTCACTACGCTGGTGCCCAACTTGGGCATCGTGAAGCACCGCGACGACCATTCGTTCTGCATCGCCGACATCCCGGGCATCATCGAGGGTGCCGCCGAGGGAAAGGGGCTGGGGCTGAGGTTTTTGCGACATATCGAGCGCAACTCGATACTGCTGTTCATGGTGAGCTGCGAGCAGCTGGAGATCGACAAGGAGTACCAGGTGCTGCTCGGCGAGCTGCGCAAGTACAATCCAGAACTGCTTGACAAGCAGCGCATTCTGGCTGTCACCAAGTGCGACATCATCGACGACGTGATGCAGCGCCAGTTGAAGGAGCACCTGCCCAAGGGCATCGACTGCATCTTCATCAGCGCCGTGACAGGGCAGAATATACAAGAGTTGAAAGATATGATATTCAATAAATTGACCACAAATGCTTGAAGTTCTTAATCAACTGGATACGGAGTGTTTCCTCTGGATCAACCGCCACCATTGCACGGCGCTCGACTGGGTTTTCTGGACGCTCAGCCAGCACTGGTTCTGGGTGGTGGCCATCGTGGCGGCCCTGGGAGCCATGACGCTGCGCCGCGAGTCGCGCCGGTGGTGGCTTGTTGGCATCGGCATCGCCCTCTGTTTCCTCCTGGCCGACCGCGGCTCGGTAGTCCTCTTCAAGGACACGGTCTGCCGCCTGCGGCCTTGCCATGTGCTTGAGGATGTGCGCATGTTCCGCACGCACTGCGGGGGGCAGTACGGCTTCGTCTCGTCGCATGCCGCCAACGCTTTTGCCCTGGTGGCATTCTTCTGGATGCGCTACCGCCGGTGGGAGGGGCGCTCGCGCCGCCGCGCGCTGCTGGCGCCGGCGGTGATGCTGCTGTGGGCGCTGGCCACCTGCTACAGCCGCGCCTACCTCGGCAAGCACTACCCCGGCGACCTGCTCGGCGGCGCCCTGTTCGGCACCCTGGTGGGCCTGCTGGTGCACCTGATTGTCAGCACGTTTGAAAAAAAGTTTCAAAAAAATGAAACAAAATGAAATGCTTTACGTTTATAATGACGTGCTTGCTTATTTCTATCTTTATGGTAGAAAAAGAAAATGTGTTATTGGAGCGCCTGTCCAACTCTTGGGCGGGCGCTTGTTTTCAATGCTGAAAACCAGGCACTTCCCCACCCCGCAGCCAGTCGCCGGATAAAGAACAGACAAAGAACAGACAAAGAACAGTCCTAGCAGATACCTAGAGAATACCCACCAAAGACCCATCATCCGCATGACAATCATCGACATTCTGCTGGCCATCCCCCTGGCATGGCTCATCTACAAAGGCTGGCGCCGCGGCCTGATACGCGAGGCGGCCACGCTGGCTGGCGTCGTCGCCGGCATCTGGGCCGCGGTCCACCTCTCGCAGTGGGTGGCCGAACTCATTGGCCTCGAGGGCGAAAGCGCCATCCTCATCGCCTTCTTCATCACCTTCGTCGGCGCCATGGTGCTGGCCTACCTGCTTGGGCGCAGCATCGAGGGACTGATGAAGGCCGCCAAGCTGAGCCTCGTCAACCACCTGGCCGGGGCCCTGCTCGGCATGGCCAAGGCACTCTGCATCCTCGCCGTCGTCCTCAACGGTCTCGTCATGCTCGACAAGGGCGAGGTCATCCTCAGCCCCGAGACCAAGGAGCGCAGCATCCTCTACCGCCCCGTCTACGCCACGGGCAACCGCCTTATGGCCTCGCTCAAAGACTTCATCGCCGAGCACGGCCGCCAGGCCCGCGACCTCATCGGCACCAAAAACGACCCGCAATGATACTGGCACCCATGCAAGGGCTCACCGAGGCCATGTTCCGCCGCGTCTACGAGCGCTGCTTCCCAGGCGCCATAGCCCTCGCCGTGTCGCCCTTCCTCTCGCTGACCCACAACATAGCCAGCGCCCGCGGCGGCATCAGCCGCGAGATACTCGAGGACGTGCTTCCCGAGAACAACCTCGGCGCCATGCCCGTCGTCCCCCAGATCCTCGGCAAGGAGGCCGACGAATTCATAGCCCTCGCCGACGCGCTGGCCGACCTCGGATACAGCGAAATCAACTGGAACATGGGGTGCCCCGTGCGCAAAGTCGTCGGCAAACGCCGCGGCAGCGGCCTCCTGCCCCACCCCGACCTCGTCCGCGCCGTACTCGACGCCGTCGTGCCGCGCATCCCCACAGCCCTCAGCGTCAAAGTGCGCCTCGGCCTCAAAGACAGCAGCGAACTCCAGACCCTCATCCCCATCCTCAACGACTACCCCCTCGCCTCCGTCACCATACACCCCCGCCTCGGGCGGCAGCAGTACACCGGCGTGCCCGACCTCGACGCCTTCGCCGACGCGCTGCCGCGCATCAACCACCCCGTCGTCTACAACGGCGACATCACCACCGCCGACCACGCCGACGCCATACGGCGGCGCTTCCCCTCGGTGGCCGACATCATGATAGGCCGCGGCATACTCTACTCGCCCACCCTGCCCCTCGACATCGCCGACCCCGGCCGCGACCGCGCCGCCGACAGGCACCTCGTCCGCCACTTCATACGCGAGCTCATCGCCGAAATCCACTCCGTCTACCCCTCCGAACAATCGCAACTCCGCAAAACGAAAGAATACTGGTGCCTGCTGTGGAAGTCGCTACCCATCAGCGAATTGCAGGCTCGCCAAGTCCTCCGGCAGGAGAAACTAACAGATGTTGATAACTTGATTGGCACCCTCCTGCAATAAAAAACACAATTTCGCGTAATATATCATAAATGAAACATACCCGCACATACACCCTCCTCGCCCTGCTGACGCTCGCCGCCGCCTGCCGCCAGCAACAGCCCGACGGCAACGTGAGCGACAGCGTCCGGCTCGAACTCCTCGACCGCGGCATCGACCGCAACCCCGACGACGCCAAGCTCCTCGCCTCGCGCGCGCAACTCCTCTTCAACCTCGGCCGCGTCAAAGAAGCCGCCTACGACATCAACCGCTCGCTGCAAATCGACCCCGACAACCTGCCCAACCTGCTCCTCAAAAGCGACATATTCTTCGCCAACGGCAACATCGAAGAAAGCTTCCGCTCACTCGAAGCCGCCGAACGCATCGCCCCCGACAACCTCGACGTCATCCTCAAACTCGGCGAAATCACCTTCTACGGCCGCGACTACGACCGCTCGCTCCGCTACCTATCCTCCGTCACCGAACGCGAACCCAACAACCGCGCCGCCCTCTTCATGAAAGGCTTCATCTACATCGAAAAAGGCGACACCGCCAACGCCGTCATACTCCTGCGCCAGGTCACCGACAAATTCCCCGACTACGCACCCGCCTTCGAAACCCTCGGCGTGCTCTATGCCAACCGCCTCAACCCCCTCGCCGCCGAATACCTCGGCACCGCACTCCAGCTCGACCCCAACAACACCAACGTCATCTACAACCTCGCCAAATACCACCAAGACCTCGGCAACTACGAAACCGCCGAAAGCCTCTACAGACAACTCCTCGCCCTCAACCCAAACAGCGCCGACGCATGGCACAACCTCGGCTGGATACAAATGGTGCACCACGGCGACAACACCCTCGCCGCACAATACTTCGACAGCGCACTGGCCATAGACCCCGCCATGCAAAACGCACTCACCAACCGCCAGCTGGCCCTCGAACAAACAAAATAAACAACCAGAATACCAACATATCAATTATAATATTATGAGCACATTAAAAGGACGCAACCTCATCTCCATCACCGACTTCTCCAAACAGGAGTACATCGAAGTGCTGGACATCGCCGAAGGATTCGAGCAGAATCCCAAACAGAAAATCCTTAGCGACAAGGTGGTCGCCACGCTCTTCTTCGAGCCCTCCACCCGCACACGCCTCAGCTTCGAGAGCGCTGCCAACCAACTCGGCGCACGCATCATCGGCTTCTCCGACCCCGGCGGCACCAGCGTCCAGAAAGGCGAGTCGCTCCACGACACCATCGTCATGGTCGCCTCCTACAGCGACCTCATCGTCATGCGCAACCCCAAAGAAGGCTCCGCACGCTACGCCTCCGAAGTCTCCAGCGTCCCACTCATCAACGCCGGCGACGGCGCCAACCAGCACCCCACACAGTGCATGCTCGACCTCTACTCCATCCGTAAAACCCAAGGCACACTCGAGAACCTCAACATAGCCATGGTCGGCGACCTCAAATACGGCCGCACAGTCCACTCCCTCGTCCAAGCCATGTGCAACTTCAACGCCACCTTCCACCTCGTCTCCCCCGTCGAACTCAAACTACCCTCCTCCGTCAAGATGAGCATCAAAAACGCAGGCCTCAAATACTACCAGTACACCGACCTCCGCGACGTCATACCCACCGCCGACATCATCTACATGACACGCGTCCAGCGCGAACGCTTCCCCGACCCCATGGAATACGAGCGCGTCAAAGACTCCTGCATCCTCACCGCCTCCATGCTTGAAGGCTGCAAACCCAACATGCGCATCCTTCACCCACTGCCCCGCGTCAACGAAATCACCACCGACGTCGACTCCACCCCCTACGCCTACTACTTCCAGCAGGCACAAAACGGCGTCTACGTCCGCCAGGCCCTCATGGCTGCAATCCTCGGTGTCAAATAACCTTTAAACCCGGAAAACAATGGAAAACAAAAAAGAAATGGTAGTGTCAGCCATCGAAAACGGCACCGTCATCGACCACCTCCCCACCGAAAGCGTCTACCAAGTCATTCGCATCCTCGGCCTCGAGCGATACACCGACGAAGTGCTCATCGGAAACCACCTCAACAGTGGCAAACTCGGCCGCAAAGGCATCATAAAAATCAAAAACAAGCACTTCAACAAAGAGGAGATCAGCAAGATAGCACTCGTCGCCCCCTACGCCTCCATCATCGACATCGAAGACTACAAGGTGGCCTCCAAATTCAACGCTGAAATACCCGACCACGTCGAAAACTTCGTCCGCTGCGCCAACCCCAAGTGCATCACCAACGCCGAAGTCGTCCCCACACGCTTCGACGTCGTCGACAAAGAGAACCTCAAGCTGCGCTGCCACTACTGCGAGAAGTTCACCACCAAGGAGACCCTCAAATTCAGCGAATAGCCATGCGGCGCTACTTCCTGATACTTGCAGCCCTCACGGTCGTCGTGGCGCTGGCCTTCATCTGGCTCATGCCCGGCCTGCCCACCGGCGCGGTACTCCTGCTGACGGGCTACTTCTGCATCGTGACCGCCGTCCAACACTGGCTCGTCACCGGCAGCATGCGCAAGGATGCCCGCCGTTTCGTGCAGCTATTCCTCGCCATCACCGTCGCTTCGCTCTTCCTCCACATGGTAGTGCTCGTAGCCTACCTCCTCACCACCCCCCAGCACGCCAGGCTCTTCACCATGGCCTTCGCCATCACCTTCCCCATCTACCTCATCTTCGAGACCACAGCACTCGTCATGCACATCAACCGCGAGAAGCGCAACAGGCAGCAATAACGACAATGCTCCTATAACAGAACAGGGCCGACAGTGAAGTGACCCCAAAAAGTTGGACGGATTAATAAAATCAGTTAATTTGTCTGCAGAAATGAGTTCGGTATTGTACCGGACTCATTTTTAGTTTCAGTT